>JBBIIG010000110.1:0-2380 GCA_037446635.1 bacterium | reverse complement strand
TACGAGATGCCTTCCTGTTTCAAGCTGATGCCCGGGCTGGAGGAGGCGGTCATGGCGCGAATGCCGGTGGCGGCGGCGCCATACAACATGTTAATAGACGCCACTTCGCTCTCGGCCTGCAAAAAGGTTCCGCCAATTTTAGGAAAGTAATAAGCTGCAGCTTCGGCGATTTCGCTGGCCGGGGTGATGGGATAGCCGTAAAACGCCCGGCAGCCCGCGAGAATAGCGCCTTTGACAACGGCTTCGTTGCCTTTGATGAAGATTCTGGACATTTGCTGCTCCTGCGAAGATTGTTTTATGTACGAAGTGCTTTTGATCAACCGAGAAGTAGGCAGTTGGCAGTATCCAGTAGGCAGTACGCAGTAGCCAGCAGGCACAGTGCCAATTTTGAATTGCCAACTGCCAACTGCTTACTGCCGACTGGCCTCAGTTTCCCTTCACGCGTTTGTACACCCGAATGGTGCCTGGCTCCGGACACACGTAAAAACAAATCCCGCAGCCGGTACAGCCGTTCCCCACGTAGTAGGCCGGATGATATCCCATTTTGTTCAAACTGTCGGATTCGCGCAGAACTTCCGGCGGGCAGGCCTCGATGCAGAGCAGGCAGCCTTTGCACAAATCAGCTTCAATTTCTACCCGGCCGCGCGATTTTTCTGCGCTGCGGGTTTCTTTGATCGCTTCAGCTACTTCTGGTTTCACGGTGACCTCGGATTCAAAACTGGTTAAGGATGGCAGCAACACGGCTTGTTCATGGTGAGCTAAGCGGGAATACATTTTTTGTTTGACCATGCGCTTGTCCCTTTTTAATTCAGACTTTGGTTGATTTTGTTTTCGTCGATCAGCAAACTTTTTACGGTGGCTTTCAACTCAGAAAGGTCGTCCGACTTGATCACGAAGGCGTCGGCGATCCAGATGCGAAAGTCATTTTTTAACTCCGGGTGCTCGGAGGTAATGACCAGTTTAGCTTCCTCTCTTCTTTTGAGATACTCGTTCAGATTTTCCAGGTCGCGTCCTAACGGGCTGCCCACCTCCGAAATGACCAGATCGAACGCGATGTTTTCGAGATGCGAGAAGGCTTCGCCGCTATCGGCAGCGGTGAGCACGTGAAAACCCTCGGCTTCGAGTTCGGCGCAAAAGCGATCGCGCCAGGTGGGCTCAGCATCGATGATCAGCACGGTTTTTTCCATTTCATCTTCTCCCATTTTTGGTGAGTAAAGATTATGCAAACGCCAGCTGAGCAAAGTTCAAAATCTCTTTTCTTTTTACCGGCTTGTGTAAGTAGGCAAAGACGCCCAGGCGTTCTATCTGCCGGTGCAACTCCAGATCGCCATTCACCGAGAGGATGATGACGCGCGATTTCGGCGATTTAAGTTTGATATCTTTCAAAACCTCAATGCCGGATTTACCGGGCAAATGCACGTCCAATAATATGACCGGATAAAACTCATGGCCGATGCTTTCGCTGGCTTGCTGGCCTTCGGGAACGGAACTGACTTCGTACCCCGCTTTCTGCAAAATCTTGGTCAGTGAGCGCCGGAGCTCCGAATCATCTTCCACAACCAGAATTCGATTATTCACCGCGCGTATCCTCCACATTCAAAACGCTTTCATAAATAATGAAAAAATTATGCCAGGGGTTTGACGCCAGACATGCTAAACAAACACGGTGGTACAAGTGGATTATTTAACAGATGCTTAGTTGGGTTAAATCCGGCGGGGTTTTGCAGGGTGTTGGTTTGGGTTTATTCTTAGAAATGCCAAAAGCCCGGGAGGGCATTCTTAATTATGAGAATGGCGATTAATCGAACGGGGAGGCAGAGCGTCTCCTGTTCGCTCCCACGCAGAGCGTGAGGAGCGAGAGTGGCAGGACATCAATCTTTAATCTTGATCCCCAGCTCCGCCAGCTTGCGATAGAGCGAGGAAAGGCTGAGTCCCAACATTTTCGCGGCTTTGCTTTTGTCCTGGCCAGCAGCCTCCAGCGCCCGCAGAATGGTGTTTTCTTCGAAGCGGCGCACCGAGGATTTCAAGTCGGCGTTTTGCTTTTGCGAGGCATAGCCTTCCGGGCTGAGGTGGGGGAAATGGTCGAGGGTGAGGGTTTGACTGTCGCACAGAATGATGGCGCGCTCAATGGCGTTTTCCAATTCGCGCACGTTGCCTTTCCACTCGTAATCAATCAGCATATTCATGACGCTGGGGTCGATGCCGCGGATGTGTTTGTTGAGTTGGGCGTTGTGGACTTTAATAAAGTAGTTGACCAACTCGGGGATGTCTTCTTTGCGCTCTTTGAGCGGCGGAATGTTGATGCCGATGACGTTGAGCCGGTAATAGAGGTCTTCTCGAAACAGGCCTTTCTCCACCTCGGCGGCGAGATTTTTGTTGG
>JBBIIG010000109.1:0-3397 GCA_037446635.1 bacterium | reverse complement strand
TGACCACAATGGCAACGCCGCGCAGCAGAATCAAATTGCGCCAGCGGCGGATTACTGCCTGAATGCGATCGTGCAAAATTTTATTTTGTCGGCTCATAAAAATTCTCCGCTGCTCCAATTTAATTTTAGCGATACGTGCGGTTGGCGAGCCACGTCTCTCCGATCAACAACACGACGACTCCCAAAATGGCTAAGCGCCACAACTGCTGGCGCGCTTCCTCTTGCTCGGCGCCGCCCGCCGCGATGCTCGCGCCCGGCGCCCCGCCCCGTTCATCAACTACAAATCGCGCCTGAAAATCTTCCAGCGTCAGCGCCGTCAAATCGGACTCGCGGGCATCAACGTTGACCGCAAACATTTCGCGGCCGCGCTTCCCACCTGCCTGAATTTGATAAATCCCCGGCTCGTCAGCGCCGTCAAAAATCCGGCTGGTGATTGTGATCTCCTTGCCCGCCGGCGTCCGCGCCGACAACTTGCCGGTTTTAATTTCGGCCTCCGAAAAATTTTGCAGCGCCACCGGCTCGCCAACTAAATACGATTTCTGTCCCTTATTTTCCGCCGCTGCGTACTGCAGAGTCTGATAAAGCAGTGGCAGAAAAATCGCCTTCACCGGCAGATTGTTCCACTCGCTGTCGATGCTGGAGGTGAGCAGAACCACCTTGCCGCCGCCGACTTTGCGCTCCAGCAGCGCCGGGCCGCCGTCGTCGAAACGCGCCAGCACGGCCTCGGGGGCCAGCGGGGTCGTGGTGAAATATTGATAAAACTGCGCGCTGCTGGGATCGCCGTGGCCGGCCTCGGAGAACATGCGAAAGATCGTGTGCTGGTAATCGACGTCGGTGAGAATGACGCTGCTCTCGCGGTTGATCGAGCTAAAAGCGCGCTCGCCTAAAATTGCCGGCGACAACTCGCGAAAGAGCTGATTGAAAATGGTGGGGTTAATTTGATCGCCGAGAGCGAAAAGCAAGCCGCCGCCGTTGCGCACAAAATACGTCAACCGCTCCACCACGCTGCGGCTCAGCTCTTTCACGTTTGCCAGCAAAATGACCTGAAATTCATTGAAATCGATTTCGTTAATCTCGCGGCCGTTCGGCGTCGTCTGAATCAGCGTGTATTTCGCCAACTCGCCGAGTTCGAGGGCGCGCCCCACAAAAAACAATTCGTCCTGTGTCGGGTCGCGCCGATTAGGCTCGCCGTTCACCGCTAAAATTTTCGATCGCGCGGCGTTTTCCAAAACGAAGAAATAGCGATTATCCAGCGCCAAGTTTTCACCTGCCTGCGCAGGCAGGTCTTCGCAGCGCGCTTCGACGAACCCGGAAACCGCGCCTTCGGGGAGCGCGACATTGTTGAATGGCACAACCCGGGTTTCTGCGGGCTCGAGGGTGAGCGTTTTTTGCGAGACGCTGCGGCCGTTCACAGTTAGCGCCACCTCGCAGCGCTGCCGCTCGCCGCCGAAGTTGCGCAGCCGCGCCAGCACGTCGCTGGATCTTGCCCCTTTGGTTTTGGATGAGACTCGCACCTCCTGCACCGCCACGTTGGAAAACTCACCACTTTGCACCGGCAGCAGCTCCAGCCGTATGCCCGGTTGAATTTTCCAATTGAGGTGAAGTTGATCCAGCCCCGCCGCCTGCAAATCCGAAATCAAATAAATGGTTTTCGATTCTTGCGGCGATTCCAGCAGCCGGGTTTCCGCCGCTTGAATGGCGCGCAGATAATTGGTGCCGCGCTTGGAAAGCTGCGCGCTCCGTTCCAGTTGGCTGGCGAGGCTGCCGAAATCTTTGTCGCTTTCGGCGATTGTTTCCACTTTTTCTGAAAACAACATCACCGTCGCTTGATCGCCGGCTTTGAAGGTTGCGAGCACTTCTTTGGCTTTGGCCACCGCGGCGCCGAAACGATTTTCGTAGCCCATACTGAACGAATTGTCCACCAAAATCACCGCGGCTTTGGGGCCGGCGCCCCACAGGGTTTTCGACTGGGCGTTTTTGAAGAAGGGGCGCGCAAACGCCAGCGCCAGCAGCGCCACCGCCGCGATGCGCATGAGCAGCAGCAGAAGCTGTTTCAATGTCTGCGAACGGATGCGCTGGTTGGGATCGAGCGCCAGAAAACGCATGGCCGCAAACGGCAATTTGACGGCGCGGCTGCGTTTGAGCAAATGAATAATCAGGGGAATCGCTGCCGCCGCGAGTCCCCAGAGAAAAAGCGAATTTAAAAACGATAAACCAAACATTCTCTCAACCTTTGCCGCTGCGATTGGAAAGATAGGTAAAGAGCGCGAAATCCAGCGGCTGCGACGTATTCAAAATTTGATAATCGATTTTCAGCAGGCTGCATTCCTTTTTAAGGAACTCGAGATGGCGCTGCAAATTTTTGAGATAAGTTTCCCGCACCAGCGTCGGGATGGTGAGAACCTGCGCCGGGCCTTCCAGGTCGATAAACTTGGTGGCGTTGGTGAACGGGAAGTTCAGTTCCGTGTCGTCCATCACATGGAAGACGATAACGTCGTGGCCTTTGAAACGAAAGTGCTTCAGGCCTTTGACGATCGCGGCCGGCTCGTCGAGCAGATCAGAAATCAAAATCGTGAGTCCTTTTTTGTTCAAGGTCTCCGCCAATTGGTGCAGCGGAATGGCAATGTCGGTGCGCTTGGCGGCGGCGACCTTTTCGAGGTGGCGCAGCACCGACAGCAGATGCCCCTTTTTGTGCCGCGAAGGGACGAAATGATTGATCTCGTGATCGAAGGTCAGCAGCCCAACGGCGTCGCGCTGCTGAAAAATTAAATAGCCCAGCGACGCCGCGAGGTACGAGGCGTACTGCAGCTTGGTGAGTCCGCCGCTGCCGTAATTCATGGAGGCGCTGGCGTCCAGCAAAATGTGACAGCTCAAGTTGGTTTCTTCTTCGAACTGCTTCAAGTAGTAGCGATCGGAGCGGGCAAAGACTTTCCAGTCGATGAAGCGGGTGTCGTCGCCGGGGGTGTACTCGCGGTACTCGGCAAACTCCACGCTGAAGCCGCGGTACGGGCTGCGATGGAGTCCGGAGATGAAGCCTTCCACCACGGTGCGGGCGCGCAGCTCCATGCCGGAGATTTTCGACAGGATGTTCGGATCGATGAATCGCAGTTGGTTTGACATAATAAACCTGGTTATTGCGTAGGGGCGTATGGCAATACGCCCCTACATTATCTTTTATCTTATCTTGTTCCCACGCTCTGCGTGGGAACAACTGTGGCCATTTACTCGACGCCGAGCGTCTCCACCGTGCGCTTAATAAACCTGGTTATTGCGTAGGGGCGTATGGCAATACGCCCCTACATTATCTTTTATCTTATCTTGTTCCCACGCTCTGCGTGGGAACAACTGTGGCCATTTACTCGACGCCGAGCGTCTCCACCGTGCGCTTAATAAACCT
>JBBIIG010000108.1:0-3888 GCA_037446635.1 bacterium | reverse complement strand
GAGAAAGATGCCCGCGCTTATGAGGTGGCCATTCCCGCCACCGAGCGCGAATTCGGCCGCAAAGTGCGCATGATGACCAGAGGGCTGCGCGCGGTGATGCTGCGGAAAAAATTGCTCAATCCTCTCCGCCATGGTTTCTATTCGCTGGTATTGTTTACACATAAGCTGCTGCGGCGATTGGTTTCGTTGGCGCTCGTTTCGCTTTTCATCAGCAGCTTGTTTCTCGCATCGAGTGGGCTGTTTTATTTGGCCTTTGCCGTTGGGCAAATTATATTTTATCTGCTCGCGGGCGTGGGGTACCTTTTTCGCCAGCATCCAATTGGGCGATGGCGATTGTTATATATCCCATTTTTTTATTGCTTGGCCAACATCGCGGCGATTATCGCCGTGATCAATATCATTCGTGGGCGTCAGATTTCGCGATGGCAGCCCCATCGCCACCAGCCCCGTGAGCGAGTCGTGGAGAGTATCAATGCTTAACGCGTTTACAATTGATTTAGAAGAATATTTTCACGTATCAAAATTCGAGGGCGTGATCCCGCGCGAAAACTGGGATCACATGCCGTCGCGGGTGCGCAGCAACACCATCCGCATTTTGGAACTGCTGGCGCAATACGGTTGCAAGGCCACGTTTTTCACGGTGGGCTGGGTTGCCGAAAAATACCCCGACTTGATTCGCGAGATTGCCGACGAAGGCCATGAGATCGCCAGCCACAGCTACTGGCACCGGCGGGTTTCGGATTTGACGCCGGAAGAATTTCAGCAGGACATTCGCCGCTGCAAAGCGGTGCTGGAAGACGCCGCTGGCAAGCCGGTCACCGCCTTCCGCGCGCCCACTTATTCGATCGTCAAATCGTCGCAGTGGGCGTGGGATGTTTTGATTGAGGAAGGATTCAAGATCGACTCCAGCGTGTTCCCGATTCGCCACCGCCGCTACGGCAACCACGACGCCCAGCGCTTCCCCCATAAAATTTACCGCGAGCGGGGCGCGCTCATCGAGTTTCCCCTTTCTACGGTGCGCGTCGGCGCCGCCAACCTGCCGATCATTGCCGGCGGCTATCTGCGATTCATGCCCTACGCGCTCACCAAATACGGCATTCAACATCTCAACACCGTAGAGAAGAAACCGGCGGTGGTTGCCTTTCATCCCTGGGAATTGTATCCCAATCATCCCATTCCGAAAGTTGGGGCGCTCAAACGAATTCGCCATAAAATCAACATTGACAGTACAGAAAAAAAACTGCAGCAGGCGCTGAGTGATTTTAAATTCGCAAGCTTGCAGGAGGTTTTGAACCAAACGGAGGTATCATAAATATGAGCTTTTATCTGGTTACCGGCGGCGGTGGGTTTATCGGTTCGCACATGGTGCGGTATCTTTTGAATGAAAACGCCCGCGTGCGCGTTCTGGATAACTTTCTCACCGGTAATCGCAACAACCTGACGGAGGTTGCCGATCGCATCGAGCTGATGGAAGGCGATCTGCGCGACCCGGCGACGGTTCTCAACGCAACCCAACATATCGATTACGTCATCCACCTGGGCGCGCTGCCCTCGGTGCCGCGCTCGGTTAACGATCCCGCTTTAACCACAGCAATCAACGTCACCGGCACCGTGAACTTGCTGCAGGCGTCGGTTAAAAATAACGTGAAACGAGTGGTCTTCGCCTCTTCGTCTTCTGTTTACGGCGACTCGCCGGTGTTTCCGCGCCGCGAGTCCCTGCCGCCGCAGCCGCTGTCGCCCTATGCCGTCTCTAAGTTGGCCGGCGAATTTTACCTGCAATGTTTTTATAAGCTGCATGGATTGGAAACCACCGCGCTGCGCTTTTTCAATGTTTTCGGCCCGCGCCAAGATCCCAACTCCCAGTACGCCGCGGTGATCCCGCGTTTCATCGAAGCGGTGCTGCACGATAAACAGCCCACGGTTTACGGCGACGGCGAGCAGACCCGCGATTTTACTTATGTGGACGATTTAGTGGCTGGCATCTACGCTGCCTGCCACGCCCAACGCGCCGCGGGCGAAATTTTGAACGTGGCCTGCGAGCGCCGGACGTCGCTCAATCAATTGCTCCAGCTCTTGCAGGAAGTATCGGGAAAAACCATTCGTCCCGATTACACCGCGCCGCGCGCCGGCGACGTGCGCGATTCGCTGGCAGACATCGCCAAAGCAAAAGACATTTTGGGATTCGCTCCCAAGTTCTCGGTCGCCGAGGGCCTGGCCATCACCTTCAAATGGTACCAGAGCCAGAACGGCTTTTACCAAAACCAATTAGCCGAAACGAAATAGGTATAACACTGCTATTATTTTCGAGGAGAGATTTGAAAATGGATATGACCAATATCATGAAAGTTGACCTCACGCCCGTGCAAATTATTCTGAGCTATCTGCTGGCATTTGCACTGGCGTTCATTTGGGCCACGGTGTATCGCAAAACCCACAGCGGGATTGCTTACACGCGCTCCTTTTATCTGACCCTGCTGCTGATTTCGCCCATCGTCGCCATGGTGATGATGGCCATTGGCAGCAACGTGGCGTTGTCGCTGGGTTTGGTGGGCGCGCTCTCCATCATCCGTTTCCGCACCGTCATCAAAGATACCAAAGACATGACGTTCCTGTTTTTAGGAATCGGTATCGGATTGTGCTGCGGCGCCAACGCCTGGATTGTGGCGATCATCGGCACCGCGCTGATTTCGGCGATCACCATCGTGATTTCCAAAATTGGCGGCAGTAAAGCCGGCTCGGCGGATTACATCATGATTTTCCGCTCGGAGCATAAAGACCCCTGGGAAAAGATTAAGCCGGAAGCGCATTCGTTGATTTCGTGGAAGCAATTGCGCGGCGCCACGGATCTCAATCAGGGCAAAGATTTCGAGTACACTTACAGCATTCGCTTGGCGCCCAAAGCCTCGCCGGAGCACGTTGTCAGCGCCATGAGCAACGGCGTGGTTCGCAACGTTACCATCATCACGCCGGAGAATCATCTTGAGATCTAACGTGCAAACAGCGGGCCTGCCCGCCAATGGCCTTAGGCAGGCGGGCGCGCCCACCTCCAGCCGCATGATTTTGTTTCAGCGAATGGAGATCAAATACATGATCGATCGCCGGACGCGCACCGCCATCACGCGGGATTTGCGTGCGCTGATGCGCCCGGACGCCCACACCGATCGCCACGGCAGCTATCTGGTGCGCAGCCTCTATTTCGACACGTTCGATTTTCGCGCCTATCACGATAAAATGGCCGGCGCGGCGGAGCGCCACAAACTGCGGGTGCGGGTTTATCCGGACTCCGCGACTTTCATCCGCTTCGAAGTCAAATCGCGCTACACCGCGTTCATTCACAAAATCACGGTGGATTTGCCGATTTCCGAATATGAAAACGTCAAGCCGGTGATCTTCAATCACGCGCTGCCGCCGCCGCATTTGATGGCAGACAAAAGCGTATCGAAGGAATTCTTTCGGCTGCAAAAGCAGCTCAACATGTTTCCGAAAATTCTGGTGCAGTACCGGCGCGAGGCCTACGAACGCACGGAGCTCAACCGCGTGCGCGTGAATTTTGATGATGAGTTGATGGCGTCGCGCCATTTTGATCTGCTCGGCCCGCTGCAAGCCGGCCGCCGGCTGCAGAATTACAATCGCTGTATTTTCGAAATCAAGGTCGATGGCACGATGCCGTTCTGGCTGCACACGTTGATCGGCAAATACGATCTGCAAAATCAGGCCATCAGCAAATATTGCTACGCCGTGCGCAGCGAGGCGATGCTTTCGGCGACGGCGCGCACAGAAGAGGAGGTTGTCGCTTGAAAATGAAGTTTAAAAAAAACCTCACGCCCATTCTTGAGCGCGGCAGCGGTCCGGTGCGCCGCATTTGGCCCCGGCTGCCCGAGGCGCTCA
>JBBIIG010000107.1:0-4126 GCA_037446635.1 bacterium | reverse complement strand
AAATCGGCGTTGTGAACGATTGTGTAGTCGAAGCCGAACTGGTCGAGGATGAGCCGCAGCCAGCCTTCGTCATAAACCGAGGGAATCCACGGCTGGTAAATGGCGATACGCGCGGGGTTCAGCTTTTTCATTTTCACATTTTCTGATTTTGAAAATGCGAACGCCGGAATTTCTAACGCGGCGAGATTTTTTTTGAACGTTTCAATTTGTTGATTCAAAACCGGAATAAGAAACGCGCCGGTTGGGAGCTGCTCGGATGGCTCTTCAAGTTGGAAGACGTCGTGTCCGGATTTCAAAAGCTCGTTCACCAATTTGTAACTGTGAATAAACCGCCGCTCAACGGCAACCCAGCCGGGTGTCAGGTTTAGAGTTGGAATGGTTAACCCGGGTTCGGCGGCCAAAGTGAGTTCCGCTGAAAACGGTTCATCGATTTGAACCGCGGTCACGCCCATTTGCAGCGGCAAAGTCCAGGCGGTGACGTCGTAGGGTTGGCGCGGCGGTCCGCCGGGGTATTCGCGCAAATTGGGATAGTGCTGAATTTCCATCAAATCTTTGATGTAAGCGCGCGCCGGCTGCGCCAGCGGAATCACAAAATCTCCTTTTTTGAAATCGCCGCGGCTGGTTAAAAAATCGGCTTGTGCTTGATAGATATCGACGTTGGCGATGCGCAGGCGTTTCAGCAGCTCCACGGCGCTGTTGGGGTCGTGCTGGTTCTGTGGAACGACGTACGCAAATGGCGCTCCGGCTTTGCCGGTTGAAATTGCTTCGACATTCAGCCGGTAAAAATCCCGTTTGAATTTTTCTTTGTAGTTGGCCGCCAAATCGAGCATCGAGTAGGTGGCGGCCTTTTCGTATTCGATGATGTCCCGCAGCCGCCACCAGCCGCCGGGCCAGGGATCGAGGAAATTGGTTTGCTGGCTGTAGTCCGGCAAATCGATGCCCATGCCGCGCAAACTGCTTTTGGGAAAGAAAACCGGCGTGGCGATGCGCACGCTGGCGGCCTCGCTCAAAATTCCGATGCGATTGTGCCAGAGCGGCGTCTTCGACATCGTGCCCTCGAAGAACGCGTTGAAGATGGTTCCGGTCACGACTCCAGTGAACCCGAGGTGATGCAAATCGGCGACCACGTGTTTGCCTAACATGTTGACGCTGGCCATCAGCGCCGGCGGCACGTTGGGATTGACTGGATCGGAATAGGGGGGAAGAAACAGCCGCGCGCTGGTGGAGCCCATTTGATGCTGGTCGTACACAATCTCCGGATACCAGTCGTGATAAAGTACCTTCGCCACGTGGCGGCTTTCGACGAGGTTAAAAAAGAACCAGTCGCGGTTGTTGTCGTGGTCGGCGTAGTGGTGATATTTCATCGGCATGCGGCTGCCTTCATATTCGGCGCCGACGTCCTT
This sequence comes from bacterium, assembly GCA_037446635.1. GTDB lineage: Bacteria > Zhuqueibacterota > Zhuqueibacteria > Oceanimicrobiales > Oceanimicrobiaceae > DASWHH01. The sequence continues at coordinate 2,723 of JBBIIG010000107.1, read as the reverse complement.
CAAATACCAGTTGGTGATCATATCCTGGCCATCAGGATTGAGCGAAGGCACCAGCAGCACGATCACGTTGTCGAGAATTTTTCGCGTGCGTTCGTCATTTGAAGTCGCTAGCTCATACGCCAGTTCTACCGATTCCTGGCTGGAAGCAATCTCGTTGGAGTGAATATTTAGTGTGATGAGAAACACCAGTTTGCCCTCGCGGATCGCTTCTGCTGCTTCGGCTTCGTCGAGATCAAAGGGCCGGGCGATTTGCTCTTGCAGCTTTTGGTGTTTTTCCAAATTTTGAATGGTCTCTTCGCGGCTGATGATGGCCATGATCATCGGGCGGCCGAGCGTGGTTTTACCCAGCTCAACAACTTTCACGCGCGAAGAGGCTTCGTCGAGGGTGGCGAAATACGAGGCAATCTGCTGCCAATTAATAAGTTGGCGATCGGCGCCCATCCGAAATCCGAAAGTTTCTGCGGGCGACTTAATGGTTTGGCTGGTGAGGTTTTGCGCAAAAATAAAAAGACAGAAGAGGAGTTGGGCGCGCTTCATTTTCCTCCGGTAGTTTTTGATTTAGGGCCGGCTCGCCTGCCTGCGCAGATAGATCCGCGTTCGGTGAGAAAAAGTAGGGGATTTGTTCTAAAATTGCAAATGGATTTTCGGGCGGCGTCTCTGAACTGGCGTGGATTATTTTTTCTTGCTCTTCTTCGAGGCTTTTGCCACTTTGTTAAAATCCAGCGCCAGCCCAATCCAATAATCCAAATCCGCCTTTCGGGTTGTGCCTTCCGGACCGATAAACACGAAGCCTTTCATCGGCTTGCCGGTGAAATCCATTTTCCGGCATCCCGCTCTCGTTAACGCCACTTCATAAACTTCCGGATCGATGCGCGCCATCAGGTCGTCCTTCAAAATGCCGACGCACATCTTGCCGTTTACCATGAAGGTCAACCCCCCCATCATCTTCTTTTCTTCCACAGTGGGCTGGGCCGCGAGCGCCGCTCGCACTCGTTGCGCCAGAGTTTCGTTATAAGCCATGGCAAAGCTCCTGGGCTGGAAATTTGAGGCTACCCGGAGCGCATACTATCGCGGCGAAACAAATTTTCAAATCCCTAATCTGCTCTCAGCCTGCTTGTGATTCAAGTTTTGTCGAGCACTTCCCGAACCGATTGCGCAAAAGTATGCACGGTATAAGGCTTATGAATAAAATTGATCCCTTCTTCCAAAACGCCGCTATGTACGATATGATTGTTGCTGTAACCAGATGTGTAGAGAGTTTTGACCTGTGGGCATATTTCCTGGAGTTTTTCTGCCAGTTGTTTGCCATTCATCTCAGGCATGATCACATCGGTAATGAGCAGATCGATGCGTAGGTTCTGGCTTTTCACGATCCCTATTGCGGCCTTGCCGTTTCGAGCTTTATGAACGGTGTATCCCAACCTGGTCAAGAGGTTGGCTGAGAAGTTTAGCACCGCCTCGTCATCTTCCACCAGAAGAATGCTTTCCGTTCCAACCGTAGTATCCGCTGCAGCCGACTGCTCCGTGTCAGCGATCGCCTGTCCTGGGGCTGCCGGCCAGTAAATTTTGACCGTGGTTCCCTTGCCGGGTTCGCTATAAACGTAAATAGCGCCGTGGTTCTGTTTGACAATGCCGTACACCGTCGATAACCCCATTCCCGTGCCTTTACCGATCTCCTTAGTGGTAAAAAAGGGTTCGAAGATTCTCTGCTTTGTTTCTTCATTCATTCCGATGCCGTTGTCGCTCACGGAAAACAACACGTGTAGCCCGGATTGGCTGCCAAGATGTTTGGCGGTATATGATTCATCTAAATAAGTTTGCTCGGTCTCAATGATGATGCTTTTTTCCAGAGCGCGTTCAGTCCTGGCGTTCACCGCGTCTCTGGCATTGACAACCAGGTTTATCAGAATCTGCTCAATCTGAATCGGGTCCGCCTTGATTGCTGGGATATCACTCTGAAGAAAGGTCTCAATTTTGATGTCCTCCCCGATCAGACGCCGAAGCATTTTATTGGCGCTGGTGATGACTTCGTTGATATCTATCGTTTTGGGATTGTAAATCTGCTTTCTGCTGAAAGCCAGCAGTTGCTGGGTTAGTTTCTCGGCTTTCCTTCCGGCCTGAAGAATCGCGTCAATGTCGTCATATAATGGATGGCTGTTCTCTAAACTTTGAGCAGCCAATTCGGCATGCCCGTTGATCGCGGTCAGCAAGTTATTAAAATCATGAGCAATGCCGCCAGCCAACAGGCCAATCGACTCCAATTTCTGCAACTGGTATAACTGTTGTTCCTTATCCTTCAGCTCAGTGGTACTCCTTTTTAGTTCCGTAATATCTTCCATGGCAAGCAGGATCTTCTGCGTTTTATTTTTTTCGCGGTACAATCTTCGCGCGTTCAGCAATAAGACCTTTCGGCCGATGCCCGGGAATTCGTGCTCGACCTCGAAATCCTCGAATTTGGTATTCTGGGGTAAAACTGTTTCCAAAAGCTCACGAAGGCGCGGAATATCCCATTGCTGATTTCCCAAAGCGTAGAGAAGCTTACCCAACGTCTCTTCGGGTTTGACTTGGAAGAATTGATAGAACCTGCGATTTGCAGAAATAACCCGAAACTCCCTGTCTAAAACCAGTAACGGATCGCGGACGGTATCGATAATGCTCTCGGCAAATTCACGGGCATTGCGAAGCTCTCGCTCCAGCAGGATGCGCGCTGTGCTATCCTCCAT
>JBBIIG010000106.1:1182-4598 GCA_037446635.1 bacterium | reverse complement strand
CACAAAGTCAAGTAAATACTCTTGCTTCTTTCCCCTTTGTTCATTAGAATTACCCGCAACAGTATCGCAAAAACACGGAAGACGGACGATCGATTCCAGGAAAAAAGTTCTCATCATCACCTACTATTTCCCGCCGGCCGGCGGCGCCGGCGTGCAGCGCACCTTGAAATTCGTAAAATACCTGCGCGACTTTGGCTGGGAGCCGGTGGTGCTCACCGCCCGTAACGCCGACTACCCGGCCTACGACCCCAGCCTTGAAGCGGAGATTCCCGAGGGCGTGAAGGTGTATCGGTCGCGCATTTTAGAGCCGTACGGATTGTATCGCAAATTGACCGGCCGCCGCGCCGGGGAATCCACCGACATCGCCACGCTGAGTTTGGACCGCGCCCGCCGGCGCAAATTCAGCGAGCGGTTTTCCGAGTGGCTGCGCGCCGCGCTTTTCGTTCCCGACGCCCGCATCGGCTGGTACGCGTTTGCCGCGCGACTGGGAAAAAAAATTGTGGAGAAAGAAAAGATTGACGTGATTTTGTCATCGGCGCCGCCGTACACCACACACTTGATTGGGTTGAAACTGCACCGCACCACCGGCCGACCGTGGCTGGCGGATTTCCGCGATTCGTGGATTGGCTGGGTGTCCGCGCCCCAGTGGCGGCCCAAACCCTCGCGGGCGCTGGAATGGCGGATGGAGCGCGCGGTGCTGAACGAAGCCAACAAAATTTTGACGGTCTCACGCGGCGTGCAGGAAGATTTGTTAAGCCGCCACCCCGAGCAGCGCGATGGCCGCTGGCAACTTTTATCCAACGGTTTTGACGCCGCTGATTTTGCAGGCATCGCGCCGGCGCCGAAAGATGATAAAATCACCATCACTTACGTTGGCTCGATGTACGGCGCGCGCGATCCGGAATATTTGCTGCGCGCGCTGGAATCGCTGCAAAAAACGCAGCCGCGGATGCTCGAAAAATTGCGCGTGCGAATCGTTGGACGAGTCGGCGAACCGATTGCAGCGCGCATTCGATCGTCATCCGTGCATCCTATTTTTGAGATGATCCCGTACGTCCCTCATCGCGATAGTTTAGCCTATCTTTTAGGCAGCGACGTTTTGCTGCTGATTATCGACGACGCCCCGGCCAGCAGCGGCATTCTCACCGGCAAGCTTTACGAGTACATCGGCGCGGGCAAGCCGATATTGGCGCTGGCCCCGGACGGCGAGGCTGCGGAGTTGATTCACAGCCACCAACTTGGCTGGGTGGCGCCGCCCAAAGACGCTGCGGCAATTTTGGAGATTTTACAAGAAATTCTGAACCCCGGCAGAAAACGGGAGTCCGCGCCGCGAGTTGCCCCTGCGGCGCGCATCAAATTCGAGCGGCGCCAGCAGACGGGGGAGTTGGCGAGGATTTTAGACGAATTGAGTGCAGTTAAAATTATAACGAAAGAGGGTACAGGAGCTCGGAGTAATGGAGTAATGGATCAATGATCCAACACTCCATTGCTCCAACACTCCAACGGCCTCCAGTTTCTTTTTACTTTTCATGACTTTAAAAAGGTGAAGATTAAACTAAAGATATTCTTGGTCGCCGGGGCGCGGCCGAATTTTATGAAAATCGCCCCGCTCTATTTTGAAATGAAAAAGCATCCGGCGCAGTTCGAGCCGATCATCGTGCACACTGGCCAGCACTACGACGAGAACATGTCCAAAGTGTTTTTCGATGATCTCGATCTGCCGCGGCCGGATATTTATTTGGGAGTCGGCTCCGCGAGCCACGCGCAGCAAACCGCTGAAATCATGAAGCGCTTCGAGCAGCAGATCGAGCAGCACCAGCCGCAGGTGGTGGTCGTAGTGGGCGATGTGAACTCCACGCTTGCTTGCGCGCTCACGACCGTAAAAATGCAAATGCCGTCGGAACGGCTGCACGCGGTTTGGGAGAAATATGATCGGTTCATCGCAAGTCGGCAAACGGCAGACGGCAGGGGGCAAACGGAAACAAGACAGCGAGTACGTTCGCACGAGGCGCCGATTTTAGCTCACGTGGAAGCGGGGGAGCGCAGCTTCGACTTCAGTATGCCGGAGGAAATCAACCGCGTGACCACCGACGTGCTTTCCCATCTGCTGTTCACCGCCAGCCGCGACAGCGACGACCATTTGCTGGCGGAAGGCATCGACCCGCGGACGGTTTTTTGCGTCGGCAACATCATGATCGATTCGCTCCAGCATTTTCTGGCGAAGGCCTCCCGTTCCCCCATTTTAGAAAAATTGAATCACACGCGGCCCAAACACCTGCCGGAAATTTCGGCCGGCAAGTTTGCGCTGACGACGCTGCACCGCCCCGGCAACGTGGATGTTCCAGAGACGCTCGCCGCCATTCTTTCGGCGCTAATTCGAATCGGCGAAAATCTGCCGGTGGTCTTTCCGGTGCACCCGCGCACCCGCAAACTGCTGGCGCAACTCGGTGATGATTTTCAACAGCAATTGTCCGCCAGCCACGTTTTGATCACCGAACCTCTCGGCTATTTGGATTTTCTTCACCTGCAAACTCAGGCCAAAATCGTGCTCACCGATTCCGGCGGCGTGCAGGTGGAAACCAGTTATCTCGGCATTCCGTGCCTCACCCTGCGGGACACCACGGAGTGGCAAATCACGCTGCGCCACGGCACGAATCGCCTGGTTCGTCCAATTGAAGATGAAATTGTGCGCGCCGCGCAAACGGCTTTGGCGCAGAGGAAGCCGCCGCCCGCGCGCATTCCCAATTGGGATGGCCAAACCGCCCACCGTATCGTGGAGTTGTTTTCGGAAATGTTTGAACTCAATCTAAAATGAAAGGATGATCCGTGCGCGTGGTTTTTCGTCAGCGATTTTTGGAAGAATACGTCAAAGATAAAACCGTGCTCGACCTGGGAAGCGTCGAGCACGATCTGTATCGCGAGAATATCAAAAAAGGAAAATGGCTGTTCGCCTCGCTTCAAAAAAACGCCCGGCGCATCGTCGGCATCGATTTTCTCAAAGAGGCCATCGCGGAATTGACGGCGCAGGGCTACGACATCCGCTACGGCGACGTCGAGAATTTAGATCAATTGGAGCTGAACGAAGAGTTTGATTTGATCATCGCCGGCGAGCTCATCGAGCATCTCCCTAACCCCGGATTGTTTCTGCGCAGCATCCGCAAATTCATGTCGCCCAAAACCGAGCTGGTGCTTACTACCCCCAACGCGTTCGGCTTCATCCGTTTCACGGACGCGCTGATTCGCCGCGAGCGCACCCGCCACGATCATACGGCCTACTACTCGACGCAAACTCTCAAGCAGTTGCTGGAATTTCACGGATATGAAGTGAAAGAAAATTTGTTTTATTCATTTATCAGCGGTAAAAAGCGCTCGGTGTTTTTATCGTACATTCGAAAGTTTTGGTTCTCGCTGTTTCC
>JBBIIG010000106.1:0-1082 GCA_037446635.1 bacterium | reverse complement strand
ATGATTTTTGTGGGAACGATCCCGTTTTGGAAAGTTATCGCCGCACGCGTGAAAGGACTCGCCCCAATCAAATGGTGGATGGGCACCGACGCCCTCACCATGTGGCTCACGCCGCCGGGAAAAAATATTTTGATGACGGTTTTTCACAGAATCAAAATGCGCCTCCTCGATTTTTTTATCTTCCAACACTGGGTGGTTCACCCGCGCTTGATCGCCGATTTGCAAAAGAGCAAACTCGATCTTAACAAGCTGGCCGTTGCTATTCATCCTGCGAAATACCAGGAGAATGTTCACAAAATTTCGCACTCTGGATTTAATATACTTTATTATGATCCCGGTGGCGGTGAGTACGAACGTTGGAAATATGGGATCGATATCATTGAGAAAATCAAAAAAAGCATTATAAATGTAAATTGGATCAAGATAGATGGAAAGCAGAACTTGCGGACTATTTATCCCATCGTTGATTTGTACATTCGTCCCAGCCGCCACGACGGCGCGCCGCGCATTCTGTTGGAATGCGCGCTCAATCGCATTCCCGCGATTTACTCCGAAGACGGCCAACCCGACGCCGATGATTTCATCCGCAAAATAAACGCCATCAAACCGGGCGCAACTCGAACGGATCGATGAACCACGAAATCGTCACCACTGCGAGCGACGAGCTCACTCGCGTCGGCAAAAACACCCTGATTTACAGCGCCGGCAATGTTCTCTCCAAAGCCGTCTCGTTTTTGCTTATCCCGCTTTACACCCACCACCTGTCCACTTACGAGGTGGGCATCGTGGTTTTGTTGGAGGTGCTCGAAGTCCTTTACAATTACGTCGCGCCCATGGGGATGATCACGGCGCTGTGGCGCTTTTTTCATGTTGAGCAAAAAGCCGGCGCCGAAAAAAAAATCATCTCCACGAGCTGGCTCTTTCTACTCGGCGCCAACGCGCTCCTGCTGCTGGCGTTGATTTTTTCGGACCGCTTCATCGCCCGTTTTTATCTTTCCGACAGCGGGCTGTCTGGGCTGGTCGGGCTGTTTTGTGTCGACATTTATTTGGGAGTGAGCCGGCTGTTCTTTTTGTAGCTGATG
>JBBIIG010000105.1:0-4615 GCA_037446635.1 bacterium | reverse complement strand
TCGACCGCCAGCGCATCGCCAAAGTGCGGCTGATTCTAGAGGCGCCGAAAACCGAAGAGGCCGTCGCGGCTTGAGATAGCTCGTAGGGGTAATTTATAAATTACCTACCAAGATTAAAAGAAATTCTGCAAATCCAGTAAGTCGCGGATTTCGAGAGCGGCCAGCTCGCCGTCCGTTTCACCGCTGGGGTTGAAGTGGATGGCGTGCCAGCCCGCGGCCTTCGCGCCTTTGATATCATCTTCAAATGAATCCCCGATGAAAACAATCTCATTTGCGCTGGCCCCGCAGCGCTGCTGGGCGGTCTGAAAAATTTGCGGCGACGGCTTCATCGCCCCCACTTCACCGGAATAGACTTTGAATTTGAAATAAGCCGCCACGCCGAGGTTGCGCAATTTGGTTTCCTGAATTTCCGGAAAGCCGTTGGATAAAATTCCCAACTCATATTTCGGTTTTAGATAATTGAGTATCTTGTGGGCGTTGGGCAGGGCGTGAGTTTGCCGCGAGTAGAAATCGAAAAATTGTTGCGAAAGCGCCTCGGCGTGGCGCGGGTCCGCTGCAAACTCGTTCAACGAAATTTCGAAGCGCAGCCGTTTCAGCTCGGACGCTGCAATCTCACCGTTCGCCATCTTTTTCCACAGAGTTTTATTAACTTCGTGGTAAACTTTCAAAAACGCTTCCGGAGCCGCCGAGTGAAAAATTTTGGGATTGGCATTCACCAAAGCAAGAATGGCGTCGCGTTCGGCGCGGGTGTGATCGAAGAGGGTGTTATCGAGATCGAAGAAGATGACTTTGATTGCGGCGAGTTTCATGAGCCTCCTTTTTTTAAGAAGTACCAGTGCAGTACCGGAAGAAATGTAACTCAAAGCTCCGCTTTGAGAATTTGCAAGGCTGAGCTTTGCGTTACGAGCAGTTTAACGAAAAGCATTTTTTTAAACAATCAAAAAAATGTGCGGACTTGCATTTCAAAAAAGTCTTTTATAAATTTAGCCCCTTAAAAATTTCAAGCGGAGATGAAATTTTATGCCTTCCACGAAAAGAATAGCCGTGATCCCCGGCGACGGTATTGGCATCGATGTGACCAGTGAGGCGATGAAAGTTCTCGAAACGGTGCAGCGGCTTCACAAGTTGCCGCTGGACGTGCAGCGCTTCGATTACGGCGCCGAACGCTACTTGCGAGATGGCACAACCATGCCGCCGCAGCAGGTGGAAGATTTCCGCAAAAATTTCGACGCCATTTTTATCGGCGCGCTGGGCGATCCGCGCGTGCCAGACATGACGCACGCCCGCGACATTTTGCTGGGCCTGCGTTTTAAGCTCGATCTCTACGTCAATTATCGCCCCATCAAATTGCTCGATGAACGACTGTGCCCGTTGAAAAATAAAACCGAGGAGGATATCGATTTCGTGGTGTTTCGTGAAAACACCGAAGGGCTGTACGTTGGCATGGGCGGTATTTTTAAGAAAGGCACGCCCGACGAAATCGCGACTCAGGAAGACGTGAACACCCGCAAAGGGGTGGAGCGCATCATCCGCCACGCCTTTGAATTCGCGCGGTCGCAGGGCCGCAAAAAAGTGACGATGGCGGACAAAAGCAACGCCCTGCGCTTCGGCCACGATTTGTGGCTGCGCACCTTTCAAGAAGTCGGCGCCGAATATTCGGACATTGAAAAAGAGCACATTTACATCGATGCGCTGACCATGCAAATGGTGAAGCGGCCGGAGCAGTTTGAGGTGATTGTGACCTGCAACATGTTCGGCGACATTGTCACCGATTTGGGGGCGCAGCTTCAGGGCGGAATGGGGCTGGCGGCGTCGGGGAACATCAACCCCAGCGGTGTCTCGATGTTCGAGCCGGTGCACGGCTCGGCGCCAAAATACGCGGGTAAGAATTTGGCCAATCCGCTGGCGGCGATTTTAACGGTGGGGCTGATGTTGCAGCATCTGGGGTTTTCGGAAATGAACGCGGTGATCGAAAAGGCGGTGGTGAACGCCATCAAATCCGACAACACCACGAAAGACTTGGGTGGAAATTTAGGAACGAAAGAAGTTGGCGATTATGTTTGCGATCGCATCGCGCGGCTCGCCAATTGAAGTCGCGGGTCAGCTTCCTTTGAGTTTGTCCATTTGCCGCCGCTCTTTTTTGGTGGGGCGGCCTTTGTACTTGCGCCGGCCCTGTTTATCGATCTCCTGAAGAATTTGGTAGAGTTCACGCGCGTCTTCGGAGAGCTGCGGCTGATGTTCATGGTAAAGTAATTTTGCATCTTTGTTCGACAGGTTTTTCTGAACGATGTCAACCACGTCGAACGTGCGGTACTGGCTTCGGCTTTTGATGGTGATTTTATCGCCCACTGCGATGAGGCGCGCGGGCTTGGCTTTTTGATCGTTGACCTTCACCTTGCCCTCGTCGCAGGCGCGAATGGCCTGCGCGCGGGTTTTGTAAATCCGGCTGATCTTCAGCCATTTATCGAGGCGGATTGTTTTGTCGTCGGCCATTGAGGTTTTAGATAGAATAATTCGCATGAAAAATAAGATATCGAATTAAAAGATTCAAGATCGCATTTGTTTACTGAATTGGTGTTAAATTCATGAGTGAAAACAAAGAAAAAATCATCGCCAGCAACCGCAAAGCGCGCCACGATTATCACGTGATCGACACGATGGAAACCGGCATCGTCCTCACCGGCACCGAAGTGAAATCGTTGCGCGAAGGCAAAGCGAATTTAAAAGACAGCTACGCGCGCGTTCAAAACGAAGAAGTGTATTTGTACAACACGCACATCAGCCCATACTCGGAGGGCAGCTACAACAATCACGAACCGCTGCGCCAGCGCAAACTTTTGCTTCATAAAAAAGAAATTCGCAAGCTGATCGGCAAAGTTCAGGAGAAGGGGTTGACGATGGTGCCGCTGAAGCTGTATTTTAAAAACGGCAAAGTCAAAGTCGAGCTGGCGATTGTGCGCGGCAAAAAAATGTACGACAAGCGCCGCGATATCGATAAGCGGGAATCGGAGCGGGAAATCCAACGCCACTTATCCGCGAAGCGGATGGGCATCCGAAAACACAAGCAACGGTTTTAATAGAGGATTCTGTGAGCAAAAACGTTTATGATATTCTCAAAGAGCGCGGCTTTGTAAAACAAGTTACGAACGAAACCGCGGTGCGGGAGCTGCTTGCGAAAGGCCGAGTAACGGCGTACGTGGGATTCGATCCCACCGCCGACAGCCTGCACGTTGGAAATTTGATGGGCTTGATGGCGCTCGCACATCTCCAGCGCGCGGGCCACCGACCCATTGCGGTGATTGGCGACGGCACCGGCATGATTGGCGACCCCAGCGGCAAAACCGAAATGCGGAAGCTGCTCACGAAAAAAACAATTGCAGAGAATGCTCAGAAAATCAAAGCGCAGATTGGACGATATTTCAAAATTGATGGCGAGGCCGGCTTGGCGGTTCACAACGCCGATTGGCTGCTGAATTTGAATTACATCGATTTGCTGCGCGACATCGGCCGCCATTTTAGTGTCAATCGCATGTTGGCCGCGGAGGCTTATCGCGCGCGAATGGAAACAGGGCTGTCCTTTATTGAATTCAATTACCAGATTCTGCAGGCGTATGATTTTTTGATGTTGTTTCGCAAGTACAACTGCGTGCTGCAATTGGGCGGCGACGATCAGTGGGGCAATATTCTCGCCGGCGTGGATTTGATTCGGCGCGTCGAAGCCGCCGAAGTGGAAGGCTTGACCTGGCCGCTGTTGACCACAGCCAGCGGTCACAAGATGGGGAAGACCGCTTCGGGCGCAATTTGGCTAGACGCCGCGAAGGTTTCGCCGTACGAATTTTACCAATACTGGATCAATGTGGATGATCGGGATGTTAAGAGTTGTTTGGCGTATTTTACGTTTTTGTCGATGCCCGAGATCGCTGAGCTGACTCACCCCAAGTCGGATATTCGGTTGGCCAAAAAAGTTTTGGCATTTGAGACCACAAAGATCACTCACGGGGAGGAAGAGGCGAAAAGAGCCCAAACATCCACCGCGAGCCTGTTTAACGGGGTGGGCGCAGATTTTGAATCGGTCCCGACGTCCAGGCTCTCTCGGGAACGTTTGAAAGAAGGTATTTTGATGGTAGATTTGTTGTCCGAGGTGGGTTTGACGGCGTCAAAAAGCGAAGCGCGCCGCTTGATTGAACAGGGCGGGGCGTATGTAAATCAAAAAAAAGTTGTTGATATTGAGGCCGCCATTACAGAATCGGATCTCGAAAACAATTTTGTGACTATCCGGGCGGGGAAAAAGCGGTATCATCGGATCCGTTTTGATTAGAATTCAAATTTTGGTTGTTTTTCATTTTAGTTTTTTCTAAATTCGGACTGCTTTTTATTGGCTGACGTTAAAAAAAGATTAAAATAAAGAAAAACAGCTTGACTTTTAGCCCTTGTTGCTATATATTTGCGTTTGCCCCTTCCAAAGGATATGGGCAAAAGTTCTTTGACAAAAGAGTGTGCATGGCTCTAGTCGTCCGTTGTGTATTCAAAAAACAATGAGCAAAGATAAATCAAACAACGAAGAGTTTGATCCTGGCTCAGGACGAACGCTGGCGGCGTGCTTAACACATGCAAG
>JBBIIG010000104.1:0-4829 GCA_037446635.1 bacterium | reverse complement strand
CGCGGCAAAACAACAATAAACTCCGTAAATTCTCCCTCCTTCGTGTCCACGCGAATTTCACCGCCATGCTGCTGCACAATAATATCATAACTAATTGAAAGCCCCAGTCCCGTGCCCTGCCCGGTTGGCTTGGTGGTGAAAAACGGATTGAAGATTTTATCGAGAACATTTTGGGGGATGCCCACGCCGTTGTCGCGGATGCGAATCGCCACTTTGTCGTCTAAACGTTTGCTGGCCACTTTTAACGTGGGTATGAAACCATCGCTCTGCGCTTTCGGCAGCTCTTTCTTTTTTTGATGGGCGGCGTAGCAGGCGTTGTTGATGATGTTGAGAAAAACCCGGCTGATATCCTGCGGCACCACCGAGATGTTCCCAATCGCCGGATCGTAATCCCGCTCGATGGTAATGTTGAAAGAAGAATCCTGCGCGCGCAAGCCGTGGTAAGCTAAATTCACATCTTCTTCCAACAGCGCGTTGAGGTCGGTTGGCTGGCGCTCGCCCTTTTGCCCGCGCGAGTGCATCAACATGCCGCGCACGATGCGATCGGCGCGTTTGCCGTGTTCATTAATTTTCAACGCGTTCTGTTCCAAATCCTTTAAAATCATTTCAACTTCGTCCATTGAATCAGAATTGACAACCTTCAGAACTTCTTCGCGAAGCTCCTGCACTAAATCAACCGACAGCTCCGCAAAGTTGTTGACGAAGTTGAGGGGATTTTTGATCTCGTGGGCAATGCCGGCGGTCAGGGCGCCCAGCGACGCCAATTTTTCCTGCACCACCAATTGCTCCTGCGTTCGAATCAGCTCGGCGTTTTTTTCTTCTAACGTTTGCGCTTGCTGGCGAATCTCCTCGGTGCGTTTGGCAACCGTCTCCTCCAGCTCCCGGCTGCGCTGCTGAATCTGGCGCGTGCGGTAGCGGTTAAATGTCAGAATCGAAACCACGAAAATCGCCAGATAAAACGGCAGCGCCCACCAGCGCAGCCACCACGCCGGCTGTACCGAAAACGAATAGGAAACCGGAGTTGGCGTCCACAAGCCGGCATCGTTGCACGCCATCACTTCAAAGCGGTATTCGCGCGGGAAAAGCAGCGCCGAGAGATTGGTGTAGCGAATCTTGAACTCCTCGGTTTCCTCCGACCACGAGCGGTCGTAGCCCAGCAGCCGGGTCCGGAAGCGCACCCGTTTTTCATTCGCAAAACTGAGCGCAGCGTATTCGATGGTGATGTCGTTGTTGCCGTTGCGGTCTTCTTTGAAATTCACTTGCCGGATTTTTAGCTCCGGCAGAATTTCGTTCGTTGCGTCCAAACTTGGGCGATAAACCGCCAGTCCCTTTGCGGCGCCAAAGTAAACCGCGCCCTGCTCATCCACCGCAACCGAGCCGTAGTACCAGACTTCGTTGTCCACCAGGCCGTCCTGTTTGGTCACCGTGCGAACGACTTTTCTGCTCATCGGATCAATCTCGGCGAGACCGCCATTGGTGCCAACCCACAACGTTTTTGTCGCCGGAGAAAAAGCGATGCTGGTCGCGTTGTTTGCGGGCAGGCCATCGAGTTGAGTTAAGTGAGCGGTCATTTTGGGCGGATCGTCTTCCAGCGCAACCAGACCCTCGGGCGTGCCCACCCACAACGCGCCGTCCAAAAAAATGAGCGTTTCAATTTGATTGGTGGGCGCGCCGTCCGTCCGCGACCAGACTCTTTCAAATATTGGCGAAACGATCTCGCTGCCGAATTTGCCGCCGCCACCGCCCAGTTGAAACTCCACGTTCCGTTTTTCTAACTTCTGAAGTTTTGAAAGCGTGATGGGCTCGCGGCTGCGGTACAGTCCTTGATCCCTCGTTCCCACCCAGAACCGGCCATTTTCGTCGCTCGCCACCGCGTGAAAAAGAGTGATTGGCAACCCAGATAACTCTTTGAAAATAAACCACTCTTCATTAATCAAACAGTAGAGATTTTGATAAGCCGGAAACCACAGGCTTTCGATCACCTCGCCGTTGGTTTCACCGGAAATCATTAGTAGCGACTTGCACGAAAAAATCGAGGTGCTGCGGTAGCCGGCCAGCCGGCGCTTTTCGCCAAAAAACGGCGCCACGGCGGTCTCGCGTGCAACCGGCAGCCGCGTGGTTGGATCCGGCGCCAGACAATTGATGCCGGCGGCGGTGGCCATCCAAAGACGGCTCTTCTGATCGAACACCAGGCCGTTCACCCAGTTGTTGCGCAGCCCGTGTTCGGCCTGTATTGTTTCAACTCGGCCATCTTCGCGGATGCACACCAATCCGCCCTCCGAAGTGCCAGCCCACAAACCCGACATGGTCGGGCGTCTGTGCTCCGGCAGCACCGCGTTCACCGACGCCGACGGCAGCACTGGCTGTTCCCCAGTGTAGGAATTAGCGGTGTAGTTGACGAACGCCTCGTAGTCATAACGCAGTTTTGAAACGCCGCCGGACTGGGCAAACCAAAAATTGCCTTCGCGATCGTTCATGATGTGATGAAGGTTGTCGCTCAGCAGCCGGTTTCGGCGTCCGTAAATTTTCCCTTTTTCGGGATGCGATACATTCAACTTCAGCAGACCCGAACCCTCGCTGGCAACCCACAATTCACTCTCGGAGGCGGCTAAAATGCACGGGACGTTGGACTGGAGTTGGGTATTGATGACGGCAATTCTCCCATCATCCGCGAGTTTCCAGAGCATCCCGTTTCGGCCTCCGCCCCAGAGTTCGCCGGCCGGCGTTTCATAAAGCGCGTTGATGTTTTGATCGGGCAGGCCGTCTTTGGTGGTGAGAATTTCATACTGCGGCGAATCATTTGGAAACACCATGATCATGCCGCGGCCAACGCCGGCCCAAACCGAGCCATCTTTGCGAACCACGATCGAACGAACGGACAAATTTTTCTCCTCGCCGCGGATGTCCGTAGCGATGGTGTCGGCCAGCGCTTCGCCGCCATTTTGAAAACGATAGCGGATCATGCCGTCGGCGGCCGTGCCGGCCCACAGCCAGCCGCGGCCATCCACTGCCAGCCGATTCTGCAAAATCGTCCCCTGATGCAAATTAAGCGCGCCGAGATTTGCGACGAACTTGATGCGCTCACCATTGAGATACTCGGAAAGCGGTTTCGCGGAGACCACTAACCCGGCGTTGGAGCCAACCCAAAGATGCCCGCGATTATCCTCCAAACTTTCCCAAACGCCGAGATCGCGCAGCCCGTCGTGGGTGGTGTACAGCTCCATGGCGTGGCCGTCGTAGCGAACCAGTCCCGAAGAAAACACCGCCAGCCAGATAAACCCCTGCCGATCCTGATAAACTTTGTGAACCTCAGCCGACGGCAGCGGGTTGATTTCGTTTTCCGGAGTGTAGTGGGAAAACGGCCATTCCTGACCATTAACAAAAGCCGGGAAGTGCAGTTGGAGGGCGATGATAAGAAGCCAATAGAAACGATTCACGGGGCAGCGGTGATTAGGTTAGTATAAAAATAAAGGGGTCAAGTTTCCCTGACCCCATCTCTCGAAAGAGCGTGGAGCGAGGAGCGTAAAATTCGCTCTTCGCTCCACGCTCGTCGAGATCAGTCGCCAACTCCACCACCGCCGCCGCTGCTATTAAACGAGGTGAAAATCTTCACCGCGGTGGTGAGCGTGGTATTGGAAACGGCTGCGATCTCAGCAGAAGCGGGCTTCCCCATCATTTGGTTTGGGGCGCTCGACGTTACTTCTGCCACCAGCGACTCGCCCCAGGCCATGATAGAAAGTTGCAAGTCGAGGTTGTTGACCAGTCCGCGCTGATCGAAGTAGTTCAACTCGGCAATTAGCAGCTCTTTCTTCAATTTGTCGATGAGTTTTTTGGGATTTTTTTGGACAATTTCCCAGGCGTCGCGCGCCTCATTGGAGTCTTTGAATTGATAGGGCTCGTGCAACAACAGTTCTTCAATGCCATCCAAATATTGCAGGATGGTTTCAGTAGGAATCTCTGGACTGCCTTTGCCGCGATTCCAGGCAAATAACAATTGTTTGCGCCAGAATTTGAAATCGCGGCCATTGGTCTCAAGCTGATTACTTTCAAGGTCTTCAATGATTTGATCGGTGTCCGGGGTGAAACCAAAATTATTATCCGGGAACTCGGCGCCGCTTTCCTCTTCTTCCGAGATAATCAGCGACAATTGGAGGCTGGTAGTAGGCTCGAAGAAATCATCTAACTTTTCATTGAAATCATTGGGCAGAACTCCGTTCAACTCCACTCGCACAACAAAGGTATCGGTGAAATCCACCGTGAAGCTATAGTTCCCAGAAGCGTCGGTGCTAACCGTGTCAACCTGAGCGCCTTCGCTGTAAGTTTCTAAGATAACGCTGACGCCGGCAACGCCCGATTCGTTGTTATCGAGTACGGTATCTTCATCGGCATCGACGAAAACCGTGCCGGAAATAATATACCCGAAATCATTATTAATCTGACTGGAGCGCGCAATCTTGCCGCTCTGGTGCGAACCTGGCGCCGCCACCGGATTCTCCATTTTACTGCAACTGAAAATCGTTAGCCCTGCCATCAACAACAACGCTACTACACTCTGAAACCGTGCCATAGATGCATCCTCCATTGATTAAATAAGAAATGAACTAATGGGAACAGATAAAAACATTTCCCCCTGAACTAATTGAGCCTGGAAATTAAAATCTCGAAGAATTAAGAAGTATCGATGGTCTATCTGACGTGACGTGGTAAAACGTGGGGAAATATATTGAAGTTTGAACCAAAAGTCAAGAACAGTTTCGCGAGGCGTGTAAACACGTGTTAGCTGTAGAAAGCACGTGCTCGTAATTCAAGAATAAGTGTGAGGCGGGGAA
>JBBIIG010000103.1:0-5328 GCA_037446635.1 bacterium | reverse complement strand
TATGACTACTAAAATTTTCGCAAACTGTCAGGTAATTACCATCACACTACACAAATATGCAGAGCCAGACTTGATATTGTTTTCCGGCCTCTTGGCTATCACACCAAATGATCCTTTTTTTGTAAATCAATGGCACCTCAACAAAATTAGAGCTCCCGATGCCTGGGACATCACTAAAGGGAGTTCCTCGGTTGTTGCAGCGGTAATAGACGAGGGTGTAGACTTACAGCATGAAGATTTGGTGAATCGATTTTATCGCGATGGAGGCGGAAACATTATCGGCACTGATAAAACTGATCAGGGGGATAATAGTCCGCAACCGCAACCGTTCAACGCCCATGGCACGGCTTGTTCTGGAATTATAGCAGCAGAAACTAACAACGGAAAGGGAGTAGCCGGGGTGGACTGGAACTGCAAAATTATGCCAGTCCAAATTTTCTATAATGAGGATGACCTCGATACTTGGCCATCAAATTTTAGGAGTGAGTTCTCATGGAGTGCCGCTGGAATTGACTTTCGGCCGCGGAAGTGGAGGAGATTGTGACGCGCGTCATCCAGGAGATCGGCGCAACCACCGCCAAAGATTTGGGCAAAGTGATGCAGGCGGCGATGGCGCAGTTGAAAGGCCAGGCCGACGGCAAATTGGTGCAGGAGATCGCGCGCAAAAAATTGAGCTGAAACGTAACTCAAAGCTCCGCTTTGAGAATTTCTCCCAACCACAAAATATCCAAAGGCAAGTCGCCCCGACCCGCGTCGCCAGCCTCTCCGGCTGTCGGGCGAGGCAGCGCACCGCGTACCCTTTCGCTTCGAGCCGGCGCCAAAGCCGCCCGCCCACATAACCGGTCGCCCCGGTGATCAGAATTCGCTCCGACTTCGACATCAGGTCAGCTCTCCTGCCGAAAGTTCGCCAGCCAACTGGCTGCCGCGGGTTCTTGGGCCTCCGCTTCGACTTCCACGTTGGCAAGCCAGGGACATGACACGCTCGCTCAGCGCTCGCCTTGGTGGCGTGTTTCTCTCAAGCATTCAACCTCCAAAGGAAAAAGTTCAGCAGCGCGGCAAAGCTCACCCATGCCAGATAAGGCGCCAGCAACCATGCTGCTACACGACTCACCCGATGGAACGCCAGCGCGGTCATTGAAATGGCGACCCAGAGCAGGACGATTTCTACGAAGGCGATGCCCGGACGCTGCAGCCCAAAAAAGAGCGGCGTCCACGCGGCATTCAAAGCGAGTTGGGTGAAATACCATGTCAGCGCCCGCCGCTGGCGCACGAAGCCGCCCTGTTGCCACACCAGCCAGGCAGCCACGGCCATCATCACGTAGAGCGTGGTCCAAACCGGCCCGAACACCCAGTTGGGCGGCGTCCACGACGGTTTGTTCAACGCTTCGTACCATTGGTCCGGCCCAAAGAGCGTCCCCACGAAGGCCGCGCTGAAGCTCACCGTCAGCCAACCAAGCAACGCCAGCCACCGCAGTCGCAGCGACACGGCCTGCCTATGCGTCGTGTTCATCTCTTGGCTCCAAACTTTGCGCGCAACACTTCCTGCCGGAAAGCAAAGATTCTCTTGAGATCGCGGCGCACGAATAGCGGATGCAGGACAACATCCAACGGTACCGCATACTGCACCACGTCACGCGCCAGCGTCCCGCCATCGCGCGGCTCGAACGTATGCTCGTGAATCCACTGCTGATACGGCCCACGCACCTGTTCATCCACAAAGCGATGCGGGGGCTGCCACTCCTTGATGAGCGTCCGCCAACGCAACGGCATCCCGTGCAAGCGCAGCTTGTAATCGATGATCGTGCCGGCCTGCATCTGGAGAGGCTGAGGTGTCACAATGCGAAAGTGCAACCAGGGCGGCGTGATGACATCGAGATTCCCGGCATCGGCAAAGAAAGGAAATACCTCCTCCGGCGGTACCGGCAACCACACCTCGGCTTTGAATTCACGGACGTGCATCACTGGCCTTTGACTCACTTTGTCTTCATGAGGGTGTTTGTCTGATTGCTGCACATCGCTCTGTCATCACCAGAAGAGTTGATAATTCAGTCTCGACGGCCCAACAAGTGGCTCAGTGGCGGCACCTAACTTTATTAACAAACAAAAGCTTAGAAAATGCTAAAACCAACCCAAAGAACTAGAGCCCAGTGGTATTTCATTTTGTCCTCCTGCTATTGCTTATGATAGTTTCATAACACCCTTATCGAGCCTAAGAATAACACCGGAGGCACTCACAGCCGGTCCGCCGGACTTCGTACACCCGGTCCACCTTTTTTGCCACATACGCGTAACCATCGTGTTTCGTCCGAATGGCCTGGCGCACCTGATCCGTAATTTGGTTTTAGAAGGCGGTTGCTTGGTTGCAGCAGGATAGCACATACAAATCCCCGGCAAATTGGGAGCGGTGAATGTCAACTTCAGGTTATCCTTCCGAAAGAGGATGTGGCTTCAGGTTAATGGCGCGTATTAAGAAGGGAAGAGAAATGACCGTTTGGGATAACTATCCTAAAGATATAAAACTAAATGTCTGAATCAAGAAATTTTATTGAATAAAACCGAACTTTTTTATCAAGATACAAAAATGGTAGTAAGCATTTGATGAAAGGGTACTAACCATTTGATGAAACGGTAGTAACCATTTGCTTAAATGGTAGTAACGATTTCTTCAGTCAATTGCATCGAAATTTTCGAACCAGGAAACGGCCACGAAAACATCTTCTCACCCTTCGACTGTGCTCTCCAAAAGCAGACCCCATTCTAACTTTCCCCCCCTGCCTGCGGCAGGCAGGTAAAAGGGGAGGGGACTATGTGCCCTTCTCCTCGTTTGGGAGAGGTCTTCGGTCAGTCCGGCAAAAAGTTTGAAAGGTTTTGGGTTGTCTGTACGTTCTTAGGAAACGACGGCCTTCACAGCTTTTAGCGCGGCCTCGTAATTCGGCTCACTACTCACCTCCGGCACATACTCGACGTACTTCAGTACGCCGTCTTTGTCCACCAGAAAAACCGCGCGGCAGAGCCAGCGCGTCTCTTTAATCAGCGTGCCGTAGGCCGTGCCAAAACTCAGGTCGCGGTGGTCGGAGGCGGTTTTGAGGTTGCTGACGTTGGAGACGCCGCACCAGCGTTTTTGCGCAAATGGCAGATCGCAGCTAATGGCATAAACCGCGACGCCGCTGGGAAAATTGGCGGCTTCCTGGTTGAAGCGGCGAGTTTCGGCGTCGCACACGGCCGTGTCCAGCGAGGGCACCGAAAGATAGAGCCGCACTTTGCCTTTGTCGGTATCCAGCGTGATCTCGGATAAGTCGTTGGCGAGCACTTTGAAATTGGGCGCTTTATCGCCCGGCTTCAGGCCGGGGCCGATCAGGGTCAAGGGTTTGCCGCGTCCGGTGACGACGCCGGTTCGTTCAACGGCCATATTGTCCTCCTTGTCGATTGTATGAAATGAAAAACGCGTTCTACTCAATGCCCGAAATATACTGTATTATCGAGTCGGGTTCAAGCTAAAATTCGGCGTCGATGATCTTCACCTGGCAGCGCACCTGTTTTTTGAGGGTGTTGACCATCGAGCCAAAAATGAGCCGCGACAGGCTGGAGCGCTTGCGCCGGGTGATGACGATGAGATCGGGATCTTCAAGGCTGGCGAGCCGCAGAGTTTCTTCCAACACGGCGCCGCTTTTGATGATCGCGCGCATCGGCACCTGCAATTTTTCGGCGCGCTGGCGGACTTCGGCAATCTTTTTTTCCGCCTGCGACTGGTACTCGTGCAGCAGCGAGTCATAAAGCTGCTGCGAGGGCTTCTCGCCCAACCAACCCTCGTCCGTCAATTTGCGCGCGATGTTATCGGCGTATTCCACGTCCAGCACAAAAAAGACCAGCAGCTCGGCGTGGTTGTCGCGGGCAATTTGCAGCGCCTCTGCCACGGTTTTCGGCGAGCTTCTCAAAAACGACAAGATCAAAAGAATTTTTTTCATTACTCCCTTTTACAATTTGAATCCAATTAGCGGCCAATAAAAATAAATCGAAAGCATGAACAGCACCCAGCCGGCCAGGTTCAGAATCAAGCCGCTGATGACGGTGTCGCCCAAGCGCAGAAAGCCGGAGGAATAAGCGATCGCGGTGGCGGGTGTGCCGGTGGGCAAAATGAACGCCAGCCCGGAGGGGATGGTCAGCGCCAGGGTGACCACCCGCGGATCGATGTTCATGGTTTCGGCAAAACCGAGCGCGAGCGGCATCAGCAGGGCCACCACCGCGGCGTTGCTGATGGCTTCGGTCAAAAACAGCGAGACGAACGAGACTGTGGCGATGAGCGCCCACTTGGAGTGCACCAGCAGGCCGAGGGTGCGATCGGCCAGCCACGGCGCGGCGCCGCTGATCTCCATCGCAAATCCCAAACAAATGGCGCCGCCGTACATCAAAAAAATCCCCCAGTTGACGTCCTGCTCCACCTCCTTCCAGTCGAGCAATTTAAATGCAAAAGCAACCACCACCGCAGCGATGGCGATGTTGGCCAGCCCCAATTTATCGCCATAAAATATCCAGCAAAAAATGGTGAGAAACATCAGCAGCCCCAGCCCCAGCTCGCGCAGGGTGATGTGCTTCAATCGCAACTGTTTTTTTTTGAGTGCAGCAAGCGCAGCCTGAATATCCTGTTTTTCCGGCTTAAAAAATTTTGTCAAAATGAAGTACGCGAGAAGCAGCATCAGCGTGACGGTGGGAAGGGCCGCCATCATCCACGGCAAAAATCCGATGGCGAGGCCGGTTGCCTTTTGTAAGATACCAACCGCCAGCGGCGCGCGCGCACCGCCTAAAAACGTGGCAATGCCGCCAATGATGCAGCCCCAGGCCATAGCCAGAAACAATGCTTTGCCGTAGCGGCTTTGCATCGGGGTGAGCTTGAGGGCGTCCACGACTTCCAAAACAATCGGAAACATCATGGCGGCGACGGCGTGCTCCGACATCCAGAACGAGAGAAACGCCGGCAGGCATAAAACTCCCGCCAGCAGCGAATTGGACGATCGGCCAAAGCCGCGCAGCGCCATCAGCGCGAGGCGGGTGCTCAAACCGGAGCGCATTATTCCGGAGGCGAGAATGAACGCGCCCAAAATGAAAAAAATCGCCTCGTTGCCGAACAGCGAGTACGACTCCCGGGAGGAAAGCACGTTGCTAAGCGGCAGCAGGATCACCACCATCAAGCTGGTGATCATCAGCGGCAGGGCATTGGTGATCCAAAGCAGAATGGCGACAAAAAAAATCGCCATCGCCCGTTGGCCCTCAACGGTCAGCCCGGCGGGGGTTGGCAGATTGAAAATAATAATAAACACCGCCATGGAGAGC
>JBBIIG010000102.1:0-5659 GCA_037446635.1 bacterium | reverse complement strand
ACGCGATTGACTTCGGCATCTTTGCGGCTGGGGATGAACGCCGCCATGCCGCCGATGGCGTGCGCGCCGCGGCCGTGGCAGGTTTTCACCAGCAGCTCGGTGTACGCCCTCATGAAGGGGACGGTCATGGTGACCTGCGCGCGATCGGGCAGCACGAACGGCGAGTAGTTGCGAAATTTTTTGATGACGCTGAAAATGTAATCCCAGCGCCCGGCGTTGAGCCCGGCGATGTGATCGCGCAGCTCGTAGAGAATTTCTTCCATCTCGAACGCCGCCAAAATCGTTTCGATGAGCACGGTGACTTTGATGGTCCCGCGCGGCAAACCGAGTTCGTCTTGCGCAAAATTAAACACGTCGTTCCACAGACGCGCTTCTAAATGACTTTCCAATTTTGGAAGATAAAAATAGGGGCCAGTGCCGTTTTTCAAAAGTTTTTTGGCGTTGTGAAAAAAGTAGAGTCCGAAATCAAATAACGAAGCGGAGATGGGCTGGCCATCGACCAGCACATTTTTTTCGAGGAGATGCCAGCCGCGCGGGCGCACCATCAGCACGGCGGTCTTTTCCTTTAATTTATAATCTTTGCCATCGGGATTGGTGAAGGAGATGGTGCGATCGATGGCGTCGCGCAAATTGATTTGTCCTTGAATCACGTTGTCCCACGTCGGCGAGTTGGCGTCTTCAAAATCCGCCATGAACACGTTGGCGCCGGAGTTGAGGGCGTTAATCATCATTTTGCGTTCCACCGGGCCGGTGATTTCCACCCGGCGATCCTGCAAGTCCGCAGGAATGGGGGCAACTTGCCACTTGCAGTCGCGGCGAATATTTTCCGTTTCAGAAAGAAAATCCGGAAAGTTGCCATCGTCGATTTCAGCTTGCCGAACCGTCCGCTTTTCTAACAACTCTCGACGAGTCTTGTCAAAGTTGCGCTGGAGTTTCGCGACAAAATCGCGGGCGTTGGGGGTGAGTACTTCATGGTATTCTGGGGTGATTTTTCCGAGTATGGTTATTTCATTTGGTTTCATCACGCTCATTGAAGCAAGCTCCTTTTCTTATTAACAACTCATTACCACTTTAAAAAATGCGATGAAATTTACCTGACGAGAGGTTTTTTTGGGGATGCTTTTGGAAGGATTCATAACACGAACCACCGCGTCCACTTTTAGTAATCGGCTCGAAATCAGATTCGAGTTTTGTAATTCGTAGATTACAAAACTAAATTGGGGTTTGCGTAAATTTTATAACGAACCGGGCGGGAAGTAAATGATTTTGAGATTGTGGTTATTGGGGTCACGAAAATAAAACGCGAGAATTCCCGGCTGCGCATTTGTTCCGGTCCGGGATGGACTGCGGTGCGGTGGAAAATTCAAATATTACATCTCTCAATACCCTCCCCATCTCCAAAAACTTCTTGATTCATACCCGCCCTTTTCTATCTTTCATCAGCTTCATTAACTGCAACGACACAGCACAGCGCGGAAGGAGGGTAACACAAAATTGACCGCTTTGTTTAGATTATTTTCTTGGGCTCGCAATCGCGGGCAGCGAGCCCGCAATTCACCCAACAAGACACCAGGTACTGCAATATTCAATGCCTTGCTTTTGCTCATTGTGGCTGGAGCCTGTTGCAAGCAAACCTCCGACTCAAAGACAAAAACGCAAGCCGCCAGCGCCCCCGCCAACACATCAGGCGATTTATGGAAGAATGTACCGGAAAATATCGACGTCGATGCAGAGTACCTGTTCTACTTGCACGGCAGAATAATCGAGGAGCAGGGAGTGCGGCCGACCTCCGACCGGTATGGCGTTTACGAGTACCAACAAATACTCGACGCTTTTAGGAGCAGAGGATTTATCGTCATCAGTGAGGCGCGAGCCAAAGATACCGATGGAAACCAATATGCCGCGAAGGTTGTCGAGCAAATCACGCGACTGCTCGAAGCAAACGTGCCACCAAATAAAATCACGGTGGTTGGCGCTTCAAAGGGAGCGGTGATAGCGATGCTCGCTTCGACTCTCCTCAAAAATCGGAATGTCAATTTCGTGCTGATGTGCAATTGTAACGATTACATCCTCGAAAATTATGACCTTGACCTACATGGGAACGTGTTGTCCATCTATGATGCAGCTGATGAGTACGGGCAAAGCTGTCAGAAGTTTTTTGAGCGAGCAAGCGGGCTTAACAAGCATGAAGAAATGGAACTGCGTACGGGCCTCGGCCATGGGATTATTTTTCGGCCGATGGCAGAATGGATCGACCCGGTTGCGAACTGGGCCCGAAGGGACTAACAAGTGCCAACAACTAATTCTCCTCCCCCAAATTCCATTTGTTTTTCCAGTAGCTGCCGTGGGCCGTCGTGCATGATGTTGAAGCCCACCAGCACGAAGCCCTGGGCCACGGCCACCGCACTGATAATCGCCATCACTAAAGAAGAGGCGGCGTAAAGCAGAATGACATAGCCTGCCGCGAGCCAGGCTAAGATCGCCATGGTTTTCAGAACCATGCGCCAGTCGGCGTGTTTAGAAATGTGGTTTGCTTCAAAATAGTGGTGGACGCGTTTTTTGACTTGTTCGTAGAAGCCGACGCGTGCGGGAAAGGTGACTTTTTTCATTCAACGTCCCATGATTCCAAATTCAAATGATGTGATGACCTTGAATAGAAAAAAGCGAAATCAAAGCAACATTCGGGGTCATCCGCCCTTTTAGATGGGGTTGATGGATTATTGGAATGAGTCCGTTGCGGCCCAATAATCCATCAAGCCCAAAATTCGATGCTACCAGCGCCGGCCGCCGCTGCTGCCGCCTCCGCGCCGGCCGCCACCGCCACTGCCACGGGAGCCATAGCCACCACTGCCGCCGCTTCGCCGGCCATAGCCACCGCCGCCTCCGCCGCGCCGGTCGTCCGTGCGAGGACGCGCTTCGTTGACGGTCAACGCCTTGCCTTCCAGCTCGTGGCCGTTCAGCCCGGCCATGGCGGCCTCGGCTTCCGCTTTGGTGGGCATCTCCACAAAGCCAAAGCCTTTTGATTCGCCGCTGAACTTGTCTTTGATGACATCAGCGCTGGCGACTTGCCCGTAGGTTTCAAACAACTGTCGCAACGCGTCCTGAGAGACGGTGCGGGCGAGGTTACCCACAAAAATCTTCATGTGAACCATCCTGCATTAATGATGAGATAAGATTAATTAGTTGATTAAAAGTGTAGACATTGAATTAGCGCGTGTTTCGACCGCGTTGGGTCGGGGTCGATCTCGGTGAACGTTTTCGCCAGCCATTCGCTTTGCGGTATCCGCTGCTGGAGGCTTGAATTTGTAGATTTCGTTCGTAATCAAAGCCGGCCACCGTTTGACGCGGAATGTTGGTTTTGGTCAATTGCTGAATGGCGGCGAGGAAGGCTTCCTCCGCCGGCGACACCAACGTCAACGCGGCGCCCAACGCTTCATTGCGCGCGGTGCGTCCAATGCGATGAACGTAATCTGCCGGCGTGAGGGGAACGTCGAAGTTGATGACGTGCGAAATGCCATCGACGTCGAGACCGCGCGCCGCAATATCCGTGGCCACCAAAATGCGATAGCGCCGGCTGCGAAAACCTTCCAGCGCTGCCTGCCGCTGCCGCTGCGTGCGATCGCCGTGAATCGCGGTGGCGTGAAAGCCGCCATGATTCAAGTTGCGGGCGAGGCGGTCGGTGCGATTTTTAGTGCGCGCAAAAATCAGCACCGACTCCATCTCCATTTTTTCCAACAACCAGAGCAGCAAAGCGGTTTTGAGATGCTGCGCCACCGGATAAACAGATTGGCTCACTCCCATCACCGGCGCCGCCTGCCGGCCAACTTGAATGTTGGCGGGGTTGCGCAAAATTTGTTGGCTGAGCTGGAGAATTTCTTTGGGCATGGTGGCCGAGAAGAGCATAGTTTGCCGATGTTGCGGTAGGCGCGCGATGATGCGCTTGACGTCGGGCAGAAAACCCATATCCAACATGCGGTCGGCTTCATCCAGCACCAGGAATTCCAGCGCGTCGAAACGGCCGCGGCCCTGGCTCATGTGATCCAGCAGCCGTCCCGGCGTGGCCACGATGATATTTGCGCCGCGCCGCAGCGCTTGTTCCTGCGGCTGCATGCCGACGCCGCCGTAAATGGCGGCGCTGTTCAGTTTCATATAAGTGGTGAGAGATTGAATGACATCATTGATCTGGGCGGCCAACTCGCGGGTGGGCGTGAGAATCAGCGCACGGGTCCTGCCAGGCTTTTTTTCATGCAGTTTATTCAAGATCGGCAGCGCAAAGGCAGCGGTTTTGCCGGTGCCGGTTTGGGCGCAGCCGATAAGATCGCGGCCTGCTAACAGCAGCGGAATCGCCTGCTGCTGAATTGGCGTGGGCTTTTGATAACCCAACTGATGAATAGCTTTGAGTAGATCGAAATGCAAATCGAATTGTTGAAACGACATAAAACTCCCTAAAAATTCCTCGGAGAGATTGCGCAAAGAGGTCACCGTCTTCCGAATTGAAAAACTTGCGGTGGCCCGGGGTTTCTCTTTGTCTTCAGATTTGCTCTCGACTTAAAGTAACTGTATTTGCAAGAAGAGATGAATGAGAAGAATATTACGGCAAAGCCACTATTTAATGTCAGGTGGGAGCGAATGCGGTTGATTTAATCCGATGTGTCGCCACCTCCGTATCAGTCAATGCCGCCGCAGCAATGATCGTAAAGCCGATCAGGTGCAGCCCGTTCCTGGATACGTTGCTGGCAACATACAAAAATAACCTGAGAAAAACAAGCTTTAATTCGTTATACAAAAAATTACTTCACCGGCAAGCGCACCGTAAACGTCGAGCCTTTTCCCACTTCGCTTTCCACGTCGATTTTGCCGCCGTGATCTTCCACAATGCGGTAGGAAATCGAAAGGCCCAGGCCCGTGCCCACGCCAACGCCTTTGGTGGTGAATCCGGGATCGAAAATCTTTGGGAGGTTTTCCGGAGGAATGCCCATACCGGTGTCGATGAATTGAATGTGAATCTCGTTATCCTTCAAAAAAGTTTTAATGGTGATTTTTCCTTTGTCGGGAATGGCCTGGCAGGCGTTCACGAGGATATTCATGAATACCTGGTTCAACTGATTGGCGCGGCAGCGCAGCCTGGGAATTTTGCCATACTCTCTCACGATTTCAATGCGGTCGCGGCTCAAATGGCCGATGAGCGACAGCGTGCTGTCGATGCCCTCGTGCAAATCCACCTGTTTGAGTTGTTCTTCGTCTAAGCGGGCGAAATTCTTCAACGCTTTTATAATGTTGGTGATGCGTTCGCAGGCGGTTTTGTTCACTTTCAAGAGGCCATCTAAAACCTCATAGGTTTTTTTGTCTTCGTCATTAGCTGATTTGGAGTCAAAAACTTTCCTGATTTTTTCAAAGCTGCGAATGAACATATCGTTGTTGCTGCTGATGGCGCCCATCGGCGTGTTGATTTCGTGGGCGACTCCCGCCACCAACATGCCCAGCGACGCCATTTTTTCCGAGCGTATGAGTTGCACCTGGGCGTCTTTGAGTTCCTGGTAGGCCTGGTTTAACT
This sequence comes from bacterium, assembly GCA_037446635.1. GTDB lineage: Bacteria > Zhuqueibacterota > Zhuqueibacteria > Oceanimicrobiales > Oceanimicrobiaceae > DASWHH01. The sequence continues at coordinate 105 of JBBIIG010000102.1, read as the reverse complement.
CGCGGTGCTTTTGCTCTAACTCCTGGGTGCGCTGCGCCACCAGTCCTTCGAGGTTGGTGTTCAGGTTTTCAATCTCATTGTAGCTGCGGGCGTTTTCAATGGCGA
>JBBIIG010000101.1:0-5848 GCA_037446635.1 bacterium | reverse complement strand
GATTTTTTTCGAGGCTCAGGGTGTCGGCCAATTTCTGCGCCTCCTGCGCCTTTTGTTCTAAATCCATGATCAAACGCTCAACGTTGCCTTTTTCGGCGCCAATCAGCTCGCGGGCGCGGTTCAGCACCGCTTCGGCGATTCCCAGCCGTTTCGCTATTTCCAGCGCGTAACTCGATCCCGGCACACCCAAGCGCAAGCGGTAAACCGGCCGCAGCGTTTCCTGATCGAATTCCATCGAGCCGTTTTCCACGCCGGCGGTGTTGAACGCAAATTCCTTCAGCGCGCCGTGATGAGTGGTAACCATCGTCAGGCAGCCGCGGCGGGTGAGTTCTTCCAGCACCGCCACCGCCAGCGCCGAGCCTTCTTCCGGATCGGTGCCGACGCCGATTTCATCCACCAGCACCAGGCTGCGCGAGTCGGCGCGTTCCAAAATCGTCTGAAGTTTTTGCAGATGCGAGCTGAAGGTGGATAAATCCTGCTCGATGGACTGGAAGTCGCCGATGTCCGCAAAAATCTCATCGAAGATCGGCATGCGCGAATCGGGGTGCGCCGGGATGGGAATGCCGCACTGGGTCATCACCGCGAACAGGCCGATGGTTTTGAGAGTGACGGTTTTGCCGCCGGCGTTGGGCCCGGTGATGACCAGCGTGTTGACCTCGCCGCCCATTTTCAAATCCAGGGGCACGACGGCATCTTCGCCTTTGCGCAGCAGCAACAGGGGGTGGCGGCCGCTGGAGATGTCGATGAGATTTTGATCATTCAGCGCCGGCTGGCTGCACTTCAATTTTTGGGAGAAGCGTGCTTTGGCCTGCACGAAATCGAGGTGAACGAGGGCGTCTAAATTCTGCTGGATGGCGGGCAGCTCGGCCCGAATTGCAGCGGTTAGCGCGCGCAGAATGCGTTCGATCTCCAGCGCCTCTTCGCCGCGCAGGCGGTGAATCTCGTTGTTGATTTCCACCGCTTCAAACGGCTCGATGAACAGCGTCGAGCCGCTGGCCGAGTGGCCGTGCACCAGCCCTTTCACGCGCTCGCGGTTTTCGATCTTCACCGGCAAAACCAATCGCCCTTCGCGAAATGTGACCACGTCGTCCTGCAAAAATCCGCGCTGGGAGTAGGCCTTGAACTGGCTTTCCAAAACCCGCCGCACCTGTTCTTCGTGGCGCGCGATTTCTTTACGAATCTGCTGCAGCTTTGGGCTGGCGGAATCTCTCACTTCGCGCGACTGCGGATCGATCCGGGCGTAAATTTCCGTTTCGAGGTGTTTGAAGTTGGTAATCGTTTCGGCGCGCCGCCACAAATTCGGATAGGAAGCGAGGCGCTGGTGTAGAAACGATCGCACTTGCCAACTGGTGCGCAAATTTTCAGCGACGCGCAGCAGCGCCTCGGGCTGCAGGTAGTTTCCTTGGATGGCCGCCGATTGCAGATCGCCGCGAATATCCCAAAGCTGCTGCAAAGGAAACGGAGAATCGTGATCCAAAATGGCGCGCAGCTCGCTGGTTTCCGTCAGCGCCCGTGCAATCGCCGGGCGATCGGAAATGAGTTGCAAATCATCAAACCGCTCGCTGGCGATTGCGGAAATGGCAAGCTGCTTGAGGTGGGCGAGAATCTTGTCAAATTCCAGAAGCTGATACAATTCAGCGAGATGAGTCGCGGGCGGGTTGGATGTCGCCGGGGGCTTCATGGTTCTGCAGCACTTTGAGTAAACTCTGGGTGTCTTTCGCCAATTCCGTCTCTGAAAGTTTTTCCAGGCTCTCCTTGCATTCCATGTAAAACGATTTTGATTGCGGGACGATCTCCATCATCAAGTTGAACAATTTGGGGGCGAAACCGCGGAACGGCTCGTTGAGCTTGCTCTGCGGCAGCCCTTTAATCAACCGGGTTCCGAACGGCACCACCGAGATGAACAGCAGTAGCAGGCTGACAATCGTGGCCCCTTTGAGAAAGCCGAAGCCGGCGCCGCCTAATTTTTCCAGCCACCCTAAATTCGCGCGCTTAAAAAAGCGCTCGAGCAGGTGGGCAAGAAATTGAAACGCAAACACCACCGCAAAAAAAATGATCACAAAACTCAACACGGTAACGACGACGGAGGGAATATCGAGCAGACGATCGATCCAGACTGCGAGGTTGCTCATGTATTTGGTGGCGCAAATCAGGGCAGCAATCACACCGATGAAACCCAGCACCTCCGAAAAAAATCCCCGCAGCAAACCGCGGATCAAAAAGTAAGCGATCACGGCGAGGATGAAGTAGTCCACGTAATTCATGTCAGGGGCAAAATAGAAAATGCCTGCTCAATACGCAAGCATTTTAATCAAACAAGTAAAGCAAACCTCTGGTTTGCTTTTAAGTTTTTGTGGCGGGAGAAAGTTCTCAAAGCGGAGCTTTGAGTTACTTTGTACCAACTGGAGATCAAAGCAGTGCTCTGAGTTACGAACTCAATTTTTTGCGCGCGATCTCCTGCACCACTTTGCCGTCGGCTTTGCCTTTCAACTGCGCCATCGCCGCCTGCATCACTTTGCCCAAATCTTTGGCGGTGGTTGCGCCGATCTCCTGGATGACGCGCGTCACAATCTCCTCCACTTCCGCGGCCGAAAGCGGCTTCGGCAAATAGCTGGCGATGATCTCCAGCTCGGCTTTCTCTTTGGCTAACAAATCCGCGCGGGCGCTTTTTTCATAAATCGCGATGGCCTCTTTGCGTTTTTTGGCGGCGTTGTTCAACACCGCGATTTCGTCTTCCGCGGTGAGCGGCGCGCCTTTGGCAATTTGGAAATCCTTCATCTGGCCGCGAATCATGCGGATGGTGTTGGTGCGCACCGCATCTTTGGCCTTCATGGCGGATTTGAGGTCTTCCAGCAATTGTTCCTGCAGGGTCATCGCGATTTACTCTTGTAAAAACATCATGCGGCGCTGTTTGCGGCGGGCAGCGGCCATTTTGCGTTTTTTGATTTCACTGGGTTTTTCAAAATGCTGGTGACGGCGGTACTCGGAAAAAATGCCGGCCTTTTCGCAGGCTTTGGTAAACCGTCTCAAGGCCTTTTCAAAACTTTCCCCCTGTCGAATTTTAACACTTGGCATGCAGCGGATACCTCCTCTAAAATAAGTTAGAAATTGAGCTAAGCGTTTAAAAAAGGGGCTGTAATTTAAACAAGTATCGGCGGAAAATCAAGATAATTTTAGCTGAGAGGTGACTATCAAGAGTGTGACTATCAAGAGTACCTTGATTTTATGCGCAAAGTTTTTGTCAGAGTCCATTCGATTCTATCGGAGGGACGATTTTTTGTGATCAACGTGTCGCCTGTTTTAATTCGCCGCACCTCGAGAGCCACCCCCAGCAGACGCTTGCCCATTCCCTTTGATTTACACAGAATTTTTGACAGCGTTGGCTTTGATTTTGTGGATGATATCGTTTGGCTGAAACCCGAGGGGGCCGGCTGGAATTTGGGTAGAGGAAGAAGATTTAAAGCAGACCGACAGCCACTGCAATATAACCTGTGCCCGTCACTGAATATATTTTGGTTTACAGAAAGCGGACGAATAAGCTGATAGACTGGAATCTTAGAAAACATCACGATCAAAGATTAGTGGAGCAATCAAGAATTTTAGGTGAGTATGACGTAACAAACGTTTGGAGAATACATCCCGGTCATTCAAAAATCCACCCAGCCGTGTTTCCCGACGAACTAGCGGAGAAGGTGATTCGATACTATTCCTTTAAAGGCGATTTGGTAGTCGATCCCTTTGCTGGAACAGGAACAGTCGGACGAGTCGCTTATAAATTGGAAAGACGGTTTCTTCTAATCGACAATGAGCCAAAATATTACAAACACATGAAAGAGACACTGGGGAGTCTCATCCCTCTCACCAGTCGAGTGGATTTTCACATCCACGAAAAATTCAAGAAGGAAAATAACCCCAAACTGAAAAAGAAATCAAGAAAGCAGTTAATTCCCTCCCGGAAAAATTGTTTGTGATCGACTAACGTTTTATTGCGGCGCTTCCACTTTATCGGCGATGTCGATGAGCATGCTGGCGGTGAGCTTGGAGCGATCCACCATGCCGATGAACTTGCGGTTGTCGTCGATGACCGGCAGGGTTTGCACATCCAGCGAATCCATGAGCTGCAGCGCTCGCCGGCGGTTTGATTTTTTCATCATCGCCTGCTCGACGGAAATGAAGCCCGGCAGTTGCGACAGTTGAGATTTGTCTCCAGAGTTGAGCCAGCGTGCGAAATCATCGTCGAAACTGTAGGACCCCTGCAGCAAAGCAGCCAATTGCCGGGCGTCGGCGAGGCCAAAGAAGCTGCCGTCGGCATCACTGATGATGACGTAGCGCAGAAAACCGTTCTGAGTGAGTCGATTCAAATAATCGCTGATGGCCGGGCCGTAGTAGCCGCCGTGCCCCAACCGAAAGCTCAGGGCTTCGGTCTTTTTGATGATTAAGTTGGGAATTTGATCGACGCCGGCTTTAGCATCCATCTGCAGCGGGACCACCGGCAATTCCGTGACCTGCGCTGCTACCGCCGTGGCGGAGGCCTCTTTAATCGCGGCCACAATTTTAAAATCCCCGAAGGCGAACTCCTGAACTTTGCCGGAGAGAAAGAGCCACAGTCCGATGGGAATCAGCGCCAGCACGATATCGGAATTTTTGATATCGAGCTTGTTGCCGGTTTTGCTGCGCAGCGCCACCAGCAGCGCGAGGATGACGAGAAATCCACCAATGGCAATGACGGGGGTATTCATTGGTTTCCTCCAATCCGTAGGGGCGATTCATGAATCGCCCCTGCGAACTCCATTAAAATGTTCCTACGCCAGCACCAGATTAAACACCGACGAATCGATCGCCACAAGGTCGCGCAGTTTTTCATCCACGGCGATGTTGATGCGGTCGCCGTACTGTTCCAGCCGGCGCAGTAGTTTATGCAAATGCTTCAACTGCGCTTCATGCAGCTCGTCGATGTGCAGCGTAATCGAAGTTGTGGTGTCTTCCAAAACTTTCTCCAAATGATGGCGGATGCGAATGAAGAAGTCGCGGTCCACCCAGCCTTTGAGCGAAATCGACAAATTGGCGGCGGCGTGCTTCACTTGATTCAGCGAAACTTCCAGAGAACCGTGATGAAGATAGCGATGAAACGCGGCTTCGATGATTTGCAGATAATTGTGCGCTAACTGGTTGACCTTTTCGAACTCCTGCACAAAATGACGATCGACGTAATCGCGCATGGAGAGCCCGACAACCCAATCCTGCACCACCAGCGGAATCAAGCGCGGCGTCAACAGCGGCAGCGATCGCACAAAATGAAATACTCGCGAAAAACCGCCCGGCAGCAAGCCTTTCAAAAAGAATTTGCCCAAAAGTTTCATCAGGTCGCGAGTTGAATATTCCGCCTGATAGTTAGGATGCCGGAGAAAACGGATTTTATTTTTGATGCGCGCCGCGATGTTGCGATTTTCCAGCAGCCGGTAATAGAGCTTGCGGTAACCGTTCACTAGCTCCTCGTAAGTCAAGCGTTTGGGAATGACGTTGGTGAAGAGTTTGGTGTTGTCGGAATGGTTGGCGTTGGCAATCAACCGTCCCTCTTTTTGCAGCCGTTCGTAGAGCGGCGTTTTGGGCGCGGCGGTCAGGAGTCCCACCATCGCCGCCTGAATGCCGGATTTGGTGATGAATTGAAATTGCTTCTCGAAGGTGTCGTGGGTGTCGTTGTCAAACCCGACGATGAAGCCGGCCAGAATTTCGATGCCGTACGAATAAATTTTTCGCACCGACGACAGAATGTTCTGCCGGGTGTTCTGCATTTTTTTGGTTTCTTTCAAACTTTCCTCGTCGGGCGACTCGATGCCGATGAACACCC
>JBBIIG010000100.1:0-6126 GCA_037446635.1 bacterium | reverse complement strand
TTACGCACAAACTCCGGCGCTTAGTCCGACATGGCTGGCGGCATGGTAATTTTGCTGGTGATTTTGCCGGGGATGTTTACTTCGTGGAGATGCGCCAGCGTGTTGTCCACGGCTCTGAGGTTCATCTGCACAATCTCTTCGCCCTTTTTGCCATAGGTTTCGCGGATGGAATCTTTGATGGCGGCGATGGCTTCGTCTTTCGGCAGCACACCGGAGATGGCGAAGAAGCAAACCTGCATCACGGTGTTGATGCGGCCGCCCATGCCGCTGGCGCGCGCCACGCTGGTGGCGTCAATGACGTACATTTTGATTTTCTTTTTGATGATCTCTTCCTGAAATTCGACGGGAAGATGATCCCAAATTTCATCTGGGCCGAAAGTGGTGTTGAGCAAAAAGATACCGCCGGGGATGAGCTCTTTCAGCATGTTGTAGCGTTCGAGGAACACCGGCTGATGACACGCCACGAAGTTGGCTTTCGACACGAGATAGGTCGAGCGAATTGGCTGCGGACCGAAACGCAGGTGGGAAACGGTGACGGCGCCGGACTTTTTAGAGTCATACACGAAATAGCCCTGCGCGTAGTTGTCGGTGTTTTCGCCAATAATTTTGATGGAGTTTTTGTTGGCGCCCACGGTGCCGTCCGCGCCGAGTCCGTAGAACAGCGCGCGCACCACGGTACTTGGCTCGGTGGAGAATTCCGGATCGTAGTCGAGGCTGGTGTGGCTGATATCATCTTGAATGCCGATGGTAAAATGATTTTTGAGCTGCGCCCCGTTGAGGTGATCGTAAATGCCTTTCACCATCGCGGGCGTGAATTCTTTGGAAGAAAGTCCGTAGCGTCCGCCGATGACGCGCGGCATCGATTTTATGTGGCCGTTCATGCCTTCGTGCAGCGCGGTGATGACGTCGAGATAGAGCGGCTCGCCGGAGGCGCCCGGCTCTTTGGTGCGATCGAGCACGGCGATGGATTTCACGGTCGCGGGCAGAGCTTCCATAAAGCCCTTCACGTTAAACGGCCGATAGAGCCGTACTTTCAGGACGCCGACTTTTTCGCCAGTTTGATTCAAATAATCGACAGTTTCGGAGACGGTTTCGGCGCCGGAGCCCATGAGCACGATCACGCGCTCGGCATTCGGGTCGCCGTAGTAATCGAACAGGTGATAAGCGCGGCCGGTGAGTTTCGCAAATTTGTCCATGGCTTTTTGGACGATCTCCGGGCACGCGGCATAAAACGGGTTGATGGTTTCTCGCGCTTGGAAGAACACATCCGGGTTTTGCGCGGTGCCGCGCAGTACGGGATTGTCCGGCGTGAGCTTGCGCGATCGGTGCGCCAGCACGAGTCGGTCGTCGATCATCGCGCGCATATCGTCTTCACTCAGCATGGCGATTTTGGAGACTTCGTGCGAGGTGCGGAAGCCGTCAAAGAAATGCAGAAACGGGATGCGCGCTTCGAGGCTGGCGGCCTGCGCGATGAGGGCGAAATCGTGTGCTTCCTGAACCGAGTTGGACGACAGCAGCGCCCAGCCGGTTTGACGCGCCGCCATGACGTCGCTATGATCGCCAAAAATGGACAGCGCGTGTGTGGCCAGCGTGCGCGCCGCGATGTGAAACACGGTGGGCGTGAGTTCGCCGGCGATTTTATACATATTGGGAATCATCAGCAGCAAACCCTGCGAAGATGTGAACGTGGTACAAAGCGAGCCAGCTTGCAGCGCCCCGTGCACCGCGCCCGCGGCGCCGCCTTCGCTTTGCATTTCAATCACGGTTGGCACCGTGCCCCAGATGTTAGGCACGCGCTCGGCCATCCACTGGTCCGACCACTCGCCCATAGGGGATGAAGGCGTGATGGGATAAATAGCGATGACTTCGTTAATGCGGTACGCCACATGCGCGACGGCTTCGTTGCCATCGAGTGTTTTAAAAAAATTTTTTTTCATACGGTTCTCCTATGTACTCTCAGTTGCATGTTAATGCCCACCACATTTTTCAAGTATTATGCCACAAAAGTAAGGGTGCTTAAGTTCTAAATAATTAAACTAGCTGATACAAAGTATGATGTGAAGAAATTCTCAACAATAGGAAAATGAACGGCGAGAAATTCTCAGGCTTAAAACAGATGATTAAACAAGGCATAACCCCCAAGTGGGTCATTTGGCACTATTTCAGAACGATCATCTTTCTTACTATCCATCCTGATGAAAATCGCAAAGTCGGCGCTTTTTGTCAAATAAAATTCTCAGGATTCAAAAAATGTTGCGGGGTGCCTTTAACAGATCCGCGGCAACTGCTCGCCGCTCAGCATATCAATAATGCGGTTTGCGCCAATGCGGGTTTTCATGGTTACCTGCGCCGACGCATCTTCGGTGACCCGACCAATCTGCCGAGCTTCGCGGCCCAACGGATGACCGCGCAAAATTTTTAAAGCGAGTGGGGCTTCCGCGGCTGGGACAAACGCCACAAACCGTCCTTCGTTGGCGACATACAGCGGATCCAGCCCCAGCATTTCACAGGCGCCCTGCACCGACTCCAGCACCGGTATCACGCTTTCTTCAAGATGAATGTGCAGCTTCGCGGCTTCGGCGATTTCAACCAGCGAACTGGCCAGACCGCCGCGGGTCAAATCGCGCAGGCAATGAATTTGGATACCGCCCGCGAGAAGCTGCTGCACCAGATCCGATAGCGGTGCCGAATCACTTTCAATCGCGCTTTCGAAGGCCAGTCCTTCCCGTTCCGCCATGATGGCGATGCCATGCCGGCCGAGGTCGCCGTTCAGCAGCACGACATCTCCGGGTCGCACACTCTGCGGTGAAATCACCAGGTCATGTTCGATGATGCCGATTCCGGCCGTGTTAATAAAAATGCCATCGCCCTTGCCTTTATCCACTACTTTGGTATCACCCGTGACCAGTTGCACACCGGCGGCATCCGCGGCCTGTTTCATCGATTGCACCACCCGCCACAGGGTTGCCATGGGGAGTCCTTCTTCGAGAATCAGGCCTGTGCTGAGATAGAGCGGCCGCGCGCCGCACATGGCGAGATCGTTGACCGTGCCGAACACCGCCAGACTGCCGATGTCGCCGCCGGGAAAAAACAATGGCTGCACTACATAGGAGTCGGTCGTAAACGCAATGCGTGCCCCGTTGAAATTCATCACCGCCCCGTCGTGGCGAGCTGCCAGCGCCGCATTTTTGAACGACGAGACGAACATTTCTTCGATAAGCTGGTGCATCAATTTTCCGCCGCCCCCGTGGGCTAATGTGACGTTCGGGTAGCGGTCAATCGGGATGGGGCAGGAGAGGGCGAAGTTTGCCATATTTTGACCTCGATTCAGGAGTTTGGAGTGTTGGATTAATGGATTATTGGATTATTGGATTAATGAGTGATGATGACTCCATACCCACAAACTTTTGTTCCATTACTCCATTACTCCAATAATCCACTTCCCTATATTAAGTGATTAAAATTGCAATCATCCCATTGGTCTCTCAACGGCTGCGATAGCGGAAGTACGCTGCGCAGGCACCTTCGGAGGAAACCATGGTCGCGCCGAGGGGAAATTCCGGCGTGCAGCGGCTACCAAAGGCCGGACACTCGTGCGGTTTTTTCAGTCCTTGCAGAATGAGTCCGCTGATGCATTCGGTGGATTCTTCCGCCCGCATATTCGCCACATCAAACTTTTTTTCCGCGTCAAATTCGCGGTACTCGTCAGTCAAACTCAAACCGCTTTGGGGAATTTCACCCACCCCGCGCCATTTTCGTGGTATCACCCGAAACACTTCGTGGATCAGACGCTGCGCCGGTTGGTTGCCTTCGCGACGCACTGAACGGGCATATTGATTTTCCACCTCCGCTCGTCCCTCCTCAAGCTGCCTGACGCACAGATACACACCCTGCAGAATATCTACCGGTTCAAAACCCGTGACCACAATGGGCACCCGATATTTTTTAACCAGCGGTTCGTATTCATGATACCCCATCACGGTACACACATGGCCCGCGGCTAAAAATCCCTGCACGCGATTATTGGGCGAACTTAAAATTGCTTCCATCGCTGGAGGGACGAGCACATGAGAAACCAGCATCGAAAAATTTTTCAAACGTAACTGCTTAGCCTGGTAAACCGCCATGGCATTGGCCGGCGCGGTGGTCTCAAAGCCCACCGCAAAAAATACCACCTCGCGATGCGGATGCGTTTTTGCGATTTGCAGCGCGTCCAATGGCGAGTACACGATGCGCAGGTCGCCGCCGGAGGCCTTTACTGAAAACAGATCACCCTGCGTTCCCGGTACGCGCAGCATGTCGCCAAAGGAACAAAAAATGACCTCGGGTCGGGCGGCTATCGCAATGGCTTTGTCAATCAATTCCACCGGGGTGACGCACACCGGACAGCCGGGTCCGTGTACCAGGGTTATCAACCGTGGCAACAGGGTATCGATGCCAAACTTGATGATGGCATGAGTCTGCCCGCCGCAGATTTCCATGATCGTCCAGGGCCGGGTGGTTAGTTTTTTGATCTGGCGGGCCAGCCGTTGCGCGGCCGCGGCGTCGCGGTATTCGTCGATGAACTTCATGTTACCCCTTCGCCCGCCAGTTCGTCCATTTGTTGTAAATACTCGAATACCCGCACCGCCTCGGCTTCATCAATTTTGCTGATGGCAAACCCCACGTGCACGATCACGTAGTCGCCCACTTTGGCTTCCGGCACATAAGCGAGGTTCACTTCTTTGAGGATGCCGCCAAAGCTGACCCGGCCGGTGCGAAAGATGGATTCTTCATTTTCAACACTGACAATTTTCCCGGGAATGGCTAAACACATATCTCTTTCTCCTGCGAAAGAAGTTGGGATTTTTTCACATTACTGAATTCCCGCGCAGCCGCTAACACCTGCCCGAGCGCGATTCCGCCGTCGTTGGGCGGCACCCGCTGGTGCCAATAGAGGCGAAAGCCGGCATCCCGCAGCCGCCGCACCGCGCGCTCCGTTAAATATTTGTTTTGGAAGCAGCCGCCGGTGAGCACCACTCGTTCTTCGCCAACTTGCCGGGCGACGGCGATCATCGCCTCCACCAGGGTGTTGTGAAATTTGGCGGAGATCTGGCCAGTCGGGACGCCGCGCTTCATGTCTTCCATAATTTCTACAATCATTGGCTCCCAGTCGATGAGGAAAGAAGAGCGAGAATGGAGGATCGAAGATAGAGGATCGAAGATAGAAGATCGGTCGTTGGCCATTTTGCGTTCATCTAACTTGAACGGGTAGGATTCGTCAGTGATCAATCCGTCCAGTGCAAATTCCAGCAGCATGGCGGCCTGGCCTTCGAATTTGGTGATCTGTCGAATGCCGATGATCGCCGCCACGGCGTCGAAGAGACGGCCGGCGCTGGAGGTGCGCGGCGAGTTGAGATTTTTTTGCAACATGCTTTTCAAAATCTCGAGTTCTGGCGCCGTGAAGGCACACAGCGGCGGCAGATCCGACATCTGGAAAAGTTTTTCGCCGAAAATTTCATAAACGAGTCCCAACGCGCTGCGCCGCGGTTCCTTCACCGCGACTTCACCGCCCGGCAGACGAAACGTGCGCAGGTGGGCGACTCGCTCAAATCCGTTCTCCGTGAGCCGCAAAAACTCTCCGCCCCAGATGGTGCCGTCCGGACCGTAGCCGGTGCCGTCCCAGGAAATGCCCAGCAGCGGCGGTGCCAGTTCGTTTTCGGCCATGCAGGAAAGCACATGGGCATAATGATGTTGCACCGCAACGCGCGGTAAATTCGATTCGTGGGCATAGTGAGTTGAGAGATAATCGGGATGCAAATCGCAGGCGATGCGTTCGGGTTTGCATTCATAAAGCCGCTCAAAGTCGCAGATAACCCGGCAAAACGCGCCATAAGCTTCGTGGGTCTCCAGATCGCCGATATGCTGGCTGATAAACACGTCTTTGCCATTGGAAAGGGCGATGGTATTTTTTAAATGCGCACCCACCGCGAGCACCGCCGGACTCTTCACGGTTCGACTTCGCTCACCATGAAGAGGATGGCTTTCATCCCGAGCGGAGTCGAGGGATGAAGCCTTTCTGATTTCAATGGGCAGCGGCGCGGAGCCGCGGGCGCGGCGCAGAATCATTTCGCGGCCAGCCATGAC
>JBBIIG010000099.1:0-6834 GCA_037446635.1 bacterium | reverse complement strand
CGCACTCACCCCCGCGTCCGGCGAGTGCTGCACGCTCGGGTTCCCGGCCCCGAGCGCGCGCAGCACCTGGCCGCCGCCCTTGGTTAACCCCACGCCGAATTCGCCGCGGCCGGCGGCCAGGGTGGCGGTGGCCGGCAAAACCAGCGCCTGGTTATCGGTGATAAACAAGCGCACTTGATCGGCGGGCACGTTTTCCGCCAGATTCCAATAGTCATCGACGGCCAGAACCTGCGCGACAAACTGCAAGCCGGCCGTTTGAGTGACGGCGGCGCCGCTGCGGCCCGGGCTGCGCTGCAGATCGGACTCATCGTCGCCGGGCAAATGATTTTCACCGGGCAATAACAACAGCAGTCGAGCAAACACATTCGGGGAAACGGCAACCACTTCGCTTTGCGCCGTCGGCAACCCAGCCGCCGAAGCAAAGTTAGCAAAAAGTCGCTGCTCGGCCGCGGTGCGAAATCTGACGGTCGTTTGTGTTTCTCCGTTTTGCAGTTTCGCGGCTTTGGCCCCCATCAGAAAATGGTCGGTCGAGCTTATGTAAACGGAATCGCTAAAGCCAGGAATCACATTCCAGAATCGATCCACGGCGCGAATGAGGACGTTGACCTCCTCGCCGGCGACTTGCGGTAAAGCTTCGTTCTTCCAGCCCGGCGCCACGCCAGGGGTAATAAGCTGACCCGGCAGCACGATTTGCAAACCGGCGAGGGTGTCGGGCATCACTGCAAATGCAGAGCTGGTTCCAGAATGATTATTGGGCGGGGCGACATAATCGGAGGCGTACAACGTCACCGAGCCGCTGGCCGCTGTCACAAACAGCTCGCCTTCCCAAACGCCATTCGTCAATGTCACACCGGTAGTGGAAATGGTGCCATTGCCCGTCGAGGCGGATAAGATAATGTCGCCGTTGAAATTGGTGACGGGAGTATCGCTGCTATTCATGGCGGTAATTTGCACGGTAAACGGCCGCCCGGCGACTTGCGGGCTGGCGATGAGCGAAAAATCAAACCGGCTGACCAACCCGAGGTCCACGTAAAAATGGCTGGAGGTGTCCCCGGCCACGCTTTGGTTCACGGCATTCACGATGATAAAACTTTGGCCCTCCGTGGTAAAGGTGGCATCGTATGAAGCTTGCGCCGTGTTCTGAATCGCCTCCGTTGGCATGATCGCCTCCGGTTTGCTGGCGGTGAAATGCAGCTCGAGGTTATTGGGCTGCACCAGATTCCACCAGGCGTCGGTGGCGCGAACCTGCAGCGAAAATGCATGATCGACAAATTGCGTGTTGGCGGCGCCGAGTTTTCCCGGCGCGATGCCCGGAGTCGCTTCCTGCCCCGGCAGCAAAATCTGTAAACGGCTGAACTCGCCAGGGACCACGTCAAAAGCATTGCTGACGCCGGTGTAATCCGGAGTCAGATCGTTGGCGACGCTTAACACCACCGCCGTTTGCGCCTGCGTCAACGTGACCTCGCCGCTCCACTCACCGCTCACCAGCGGCCCCACTACTTTCGGACGAACTGTTCCTTCACCCGTCGACGCCGCGAGATAAACAAAACCGCTGAACTCGGGTATCAAAACGTTGCTGACCGAGCGCGCCGACACGGTGATGGTTATGGGTTGTCCGGCCGTCACCGGGCCCTCAATGCGGCTGATCTCAAAATGATCCATCGTCTCATTGGTCAGAGAGATCGGCGCAGTCGTGTAAGCCAGTATGGTATTGTCGGTGATATCCTGGGCCGTAATGGTCTTGCCGGTGGTATTCATTTGCACGGTGATGCTCACCGAGTTCGTACCCTCTAAGAGATCGACATAACTGGGAAAGACGGCTTCTGAATCATCGGAGGAAATGAAAAGTTTTTGCGTTCTTTCGGGTTTGATTTTATTCCAGTATTCATCCATGGAATAAATATCCACATTAAAATCGGCGCCAGGGTGCTGGCGATGGGGCTGGCCAATTTTGCCAGTGATGCTGCCTGGCAAAAGTTCTTCGCCGGGTACTAATATAAGGAGACGATTGAATGAACCGGGGCGAACGCAAAAGTGCGGGCTGTCGCCAAAATGCGGGTTGGAATCGCCATCGGAAGCCCGAATCCAGACGTCGCCCACCACGCCGGCCGTGGATCTTTTCGTCCCCGCCCGGAACACGCGCAGAGTGCCCTTCCATTCTCCGTCAACAAAATGGACGGTTTCGGGAGAAATGCGCCCGATGCCATAATCGGTTTGTTCACTCAGGTAAACGGTGCCGTTAAAATTGGTCACTTTTTCGCCGTTGGCGTCAACTGCGGTGATGACCACATCGGGTATCTCCTCGCCCACTCGCACTTCGCCGGGACGCCAGGGTTTGGGATCGCCGATGTTATCGCTAAACACGAAACGATTGACTTCGCCGGCCGCCAAGGGCGAGACTTGCCAAGCTGACAAGATCGCTAATAGAACCGGCAGCATCTCTAGGATTGAAAAACTTTTGGTTTTGAATGATCTACTCATGGAAACAAGACCTCCTGTTTAACTTCTTTGTGTACTTCCTTCTTCTAAAGAGATAAAAATTATTTTTGCGTTTCCGCTAACGACTTGTGATGAAGATTTGAAATTACCTGGACTTCGGCGGTTGGCGAGTTGTGAGAGGAATTTTGTAGGATTTCAAATCTCTGCAACAGCGCGTTGATTTCAGCGCTGACTTCCTGCAAATAATCAGTTGTTCGCGTCTGCACCCGTGCGCTATAATCGCCGCGCCGGGCCTTTTCCAACGTTCTCTGAATTTGCACCAGCGGACCGGCAATGCGGTGCGAGATGCGCGCACCCAAAAAAAGATTGACGGCCGTGGAGATCAGCAGCAGGATAAACAGAGCGCCAAAGCGTAAGTAAAATTGATAGTCGCCCGGCAAGGACGACAGATATTTTTCCACCAATACAATCAAAAATTCGGCGACCATCAATTCCACCGCAAACAAACCGGCCATGAAACCGCTGAAGGCGAATTGGATTTTGGGATTAATGTAAAATAAGCGTCGCATCTTATTCCTTTGATTCGTTAAAAACCATTTGAGCTTATTATCGACAGGGGCGTTTTAGGACTTAACACCTCCACCATTTTTTGGCCGCAGCGGATTACAAGACCGAAATTCGTAATTGTAATTACTCGGCGCCAAAAAAAATCAAGCAGAAGCGCTTTTTAAGAATTTGCGGATTTGTAAGTAGCGAATGAGAAAAAAATGATCGGCAAATTGCGAGTTGGTGAAAGGCTTTGACATGGCGGCAAGGCTTTTTTATTTTAAGCCGAACCGACTTCCGTTTTCTAATGTCACAGGACAACGAGCATTTTACAATCACCAAACCAGCGTCGGCGCAAACCCTGGTCAAAGGCTCGAAGTTTATCGCCCACGCCGAAGCGATCGTCGATAAAGAAAGCGCGGAAAATTTCGTCGCCAAAATTTCCGAGCAATACCGCGACGCCACTCACAATTGCTTCGCGTATAAAATTGGCGTCGGCGATGCGGCGATCTTTCGCTGCAGCGACGCCGGCGAACCCTCCGGCACGGCGGGCCGCCCCATTTTGCAAGCCATCGAAATCAAGAAGCTAACCAACGTGGCGGTTGTGGTCGCCCGTTATTTTGGCGGCGCCAAGTTGGGAACCGGCGGATTGGCGCG
Source organism: bacterium (assembly GCA_037446635.1). Lineage (GTDB taxonomy): Bacteria > Zhuqueibacterota > Zhuqueibacteria > Oceanimicrobiales > Oceanimicrobiaceae > DASWHH01. The sequence continues at coordinate 3,192 of JBBIIG010000099.1, read as the reverse complement.
GGCTTATCAAGCCGCGGCGCTGGCGGCTCTGAATCAAGCTCCAGTCGTACCGTATTTTCTTCAAATTAAACTACAGATCCGTTTCTCGTTTAAGTTCACAAACGCCGTCCATCAGTTGCTCAATAAATTTCGGGGACAAATTTTGGAAAGCCACTTTGGGGAGCCCACCCAATATGTAATTCAAATCAAAGCCATCGATGCCGAGGCCTTGGCTGCCGAGCTGCGCGACGCCACCCGCGGAGTGGTTGGCATAGAGACGCTGGCTTAGACTGACGCAACCACGCGCAGTAAGGGCAGCAAAAATTTTTCAACTGACGACTGACAACAAACAACTGACAAAAATTATCCTTGTTTCCCGGGCGCTGAATTTCTAAATTGCTTCGTGTCAATTGGTGAAATTCGTGGTCGATCTTTTTTATGCAAATCACCGAAATTTATAAATCCATTCAGGGCGAATCGACTTTTACCGGACTGCCGTGCGTGTTCGTGCGCACCACCGGATGCAACCTGCGCTGCGTTTGGTGCGATACCCAGTACGCGTTTTTTGGTGGGCGGAAAATGTCGGTGGAAGAAGTCATTCAAGAAGTCGAAGCGCACAATTGCAAATTAGTGGAGATCACCGGCGGCGAGCCGCTGCTGCAAAAGGAGACGCCGGAGCTGGCGCACCGGCTTTTGGAAAAAGGCTACACGGTTTTGATGGAAACCTCCGGCGAACGCGATGTTTCTGTGCTCGACCCGCGGGTGATCAAAATTATGGATCTCAAATGTCCCGGCAGCGGCGAGTGCGAAAAAAATCGTTGGGAGAATCTCGAATTTCTGACCCCGCGCGATGAAGTAAAATTCGTTATCAAAAATCGCAGGGATTATGAATGGGCCGCGGAGGTGGTCAAAAAATATCGGCTCGATCAACGGCTGACGGTTCTGTTCTCGCCGGTGTGGGGCGAGCTGGAGTTGGCGGAGCTGGCGCGCTGGATTTTGTCGGATACCCTGCCTGCGCAGGCAGACGATCCGCTTCGCGGAGAAAACCGGCTCAACGTGCGCTACCAAATCCAGCTTCACAAAATTATCTGGTCGCCGGAGACGAAAGGGGTCTAACAAGCTGGGGTGTTGGAGTACTGGAGTTCTGGATTACTGGATTGTTGGATCAATGGGTTTTCCAACACCAATGCTCCATTACTCCCTTCAAACCAACCACAAGTCAGCGAATCCGTTGAATAGAAGCAAAAGAGCGAGATGCCATTCATTTATTCACCCGACTATTACGCCGACATTGGTATTCACGTATTTCCGATCATCAAATACCGCAAGGTTTATGAAAGGCTGCTGCGCGAGCTGAAATTAGATGCCAGCGAATTTTTGACGCCGCAGCCGGCGGCCAGCGAAGAATTGCTGCTGGTGCACACCCCACAATATCTGTACGATCTTGAAACCTGCGCCTGGACGCCTCGCACGGCGGCCTCTGAGCTGCCCATTTCAAAAGAGATCGTGCAAATGTTCAAGCTGGCCACCGGCGGAACTATTTTGGCGGCGCGCACCGCGGCATTCTCGGGTTGGGCGGTTCATCTCAGCGGCGGCTTTCATCACGCCTTTGCCGATAAGGCGGAGGGATTCTGTTACCTCAACGATCTGGCCGTCGCCGCGAAAGTGCTGCAAAAAGAGGAACTGGCGAAAAAAATCGCTATCATCGATTGCGACCTCCACCAGGGCAACGGCACGGCGGTGATCTTTCAAAACAACGAGAGCGTTTTCACGTTTTCCATCCACCAGCGGGATTTGTATCCTATAAAGGAAGAAAGCGATCTCGACATCCATTTGCCGGTCGGCGTCTCGGACGAAGAGTACATGAGCCATCTCGAATTTGCCATTCCAAAAATTTTCAACGAGTTTCAGCCCGATTTTGTGCTGTATCAAGCCGGGGCCGATCCCTATCAAGACGATCAGCTCGGCAGTCTGCGCTTGACGATTGCCGGGCTTGAGCGCCGCGACGAGTATATTTTCTCCGAGTGCAAACAGCGCGGAATTCCCGTGGCCGCGACTCTCGGCGGCGGCTACGCGTTTCATACTGAAGACACGGTGCAAATTCATTTTAATACTTGCACCGCGGCGTTGAGGGTTTTTGCCGGAGAGAAGAAAAAATGAGGGAACCTGTCATGTCTTTACCAAAGAACTCCCAGAGCTGGATTGATGGCAGCCTTTACCCGGAGGAAGACGTTCCGGTGGCAATCACCACGCTCGCCAGTAAAATCGATTTTTTGGTTCGGGTGTGCGCGGCCTGAAATTTTGGACTGCCGCCGAAAGCCGAAACATTGAATGAAATTCTCGAGGCTGACTGGAAGCCGGCCGTGAGCAGGCTCAATTTTTGACTTCTTGCGCCTATCAAGTGTTAAGAGAACGACACCATTTAGAACCAGCGCCGTATTTGAGGCCATCTTTTCCAGACCTTCTTAAGGATCCCTAATTGGAGTTTGTTTGATCTTGCAGAACATCGAGCTTAAAGCGCGCTACCCGGATTTAGGACGGGCGGAAAAGATCGCGCTGGAGATGGGCGCGAAGTTCGGGGGCGAATTGCGCCAAATCGATACTTATTTCAAAGTCCATCGCGGCCGCTTGAAGCTGCGCGAGATGAGCAGCGGCGACCCAGAGATCGTTCTCGATCCTCTCTCGATCCCACGCAGAGCGTGGGATCGAGGAGATGCGCCGGAGCCGGTGCAAGTGCCTGGCCGGGAAGCTCAGCTTATCTTTTACGAGCGCCCGAATGAACCGAGCGCGCGCCAAAGCCATTATCAAATTTATCCCGTCAGCGATCTCGACAAGCTGAAAGAGCTTCTGACTCACGCGCTGGGGATTTGGAAGGTAATAAAAAAAACGCGCCGGCTATTCTGGTTTGAAAACGTACGCATCCACCTCGATCGCGTCGAAGGGTTGGGTGACTTCATCGAATTCGAGGGCATCGTGGAGGAGGCTCAGCAAACCAACGCCGTTCGTCAAAAAGTCGAACGCCTTCAACAAGTTTTTAACCTGTCTGCATCTCACCTGATAAGTTCATCCTATGCGGAATTAGCCGTCTAACGCAATGCTCACTGGCGCAAGGGTTGAACAGCACCTTCGCCGCGAATCAGAACACAACTTCGAGACAACACCGAAGCCACCCAGTCAACCGCAGCCCTTGCGTCCAGTGAAGCAAACGTTAGC
>JBBIIG010000098.1:0-7106 GCA_037446635.1 bacterium | reverse complement strand
AGTCTGGTTCCCGGCGACCACCGGATTTACGCCGGATAATGAAAGCGATTTTATGCAGAAATACATCGCAGGGGAATTGGTCTCGGTGAAAGGATGAAGAATTGGAGTGATGGAGTGATGGATTAATGGAGTGATGGATTAATGGATTTGATGGGAGGCTTGATCCAACACAGTTTGTAACTGTGTTTTGGAATATCTGAAATCGCAAAGAAACACCGTTATAAACGGTGTTGGATCAATGTAATCAAGACTGAAAAATGAAAAGTGCAAATTGCAAAATTACGTCTCACATTTCACGTTTCACGTCTGGCGTCTGCTGCCGTCTCACGTTTGAAAGGAGAATGAAATGCCGTACAACGACCCCGATCCCACCGATCCCAACATGCTGGTGGGAGTGGAATTAGAATCCAGCGCGGACACGGTGGAAGACATGGCGTACGTCTTCGCCGAGGAATTTGCCCGCATCGGATTCGATAGAGAAAAAATCCTGCGTGTGTTCCGAACCCCCTTTTATGCCGGCGCGCATCGGGCGTGGCTGGAATTGGGAGCGCCGCGCATCGACGCGATTGTCGATGAATGTTTGGCGATCTGGAAACACGTGGAGCGAAGAGCGTAGAGCGTAAAGCGTTACACAGAGAAAGAGGATTGATGGATTAATGGATTAATGGATTAATGGATTAATGGATTAATGGATTAATGGATTAATGGATCAATGGATCAATGGATCGATGTTCTTTGCTTCTCATTGATTCATTAATCCAGTACTCCATTACTCCGCTTCGAAAATCAGCAGAACTCGGCTGTCCGCAAAGACAAGAATAGGAGAACCCAACATGCCTGACGTGTACAATTGGCAGCTTAACCGCGATATGAGTTATCCGCATCCCGCGGCGTATCCGAAACGGCAGTTTGCGTTTGTGTTCAACATCAACCGCTGCATCGCCTGTCAAACCTGCACCATGGCCTGCAAATCCACGTGGACGTTCAGCAAAGGTCAGGAGCACATGTGGTGGGCCAACGTGGAAACCAAGCCCTACGGCGGCTACCCGCAGTTCTGGGATATGAAAATTCTCAAGCTGCTGGAGGAGGCCAATCCCGGCGGCCAGACCTGGGCGAAGAAAAACGGCAGCTACCAGTTCAACGGGCAAACCATTTTCGAAGCGGCGAAAAAGAAGCTCACGCCGGACAGCTCGCGCGTGCTGGGCTATCTGCCGGAAGATCACGAATGGAATTCGCCCAACATTTACGAAGACAATCCCAGAGGGAAAAACGGCCGGCAGTATGAGTTGGACAAAGAAGGCGTGGAGCTGCCGGTGCACAAGACATGGTTCTTTTATCTCGCGCGCATCTGCAACCACTGCACCTACCCGGCGTGTCTCGCCGCCTGTCCGCGCAACGCCATTTACAAACGCCCGGAAGACGGCATCGTGCTGATCGATCAGAGCGAGTGTCGCGGCTACCGCAAATGCGTCGAGGCGTGTCCGTACAAAAAGTCGATGTATCGCGGCAACACCCGCATCAGCGAAAAGTGTATTGCGTGTTATCCGCGCGTCGAGGGCAGCGACCCGGAGTCGCACGGCCAGCCCATGGAGACCCGCTGCATGGCATCGTGCATCGGGCAGATTCGTTTGCAAGGACTTGTCAAGATGAACAAAGATGGCACCTGGGCTGAGGATCGGTACAATCCCATTTATTACCTCGTGCACGTGGCCAAAGTGGCGCTGCCGCTCTACCCACAATTGGGCACTGCGCCCAATGGCTTTTACATTCCGCCGCGCTGGGTGCCGCGCGATTATCTCAAACAGATGTTCGGCCCCGGCGTGGACGAGGCCATCGAGCGCTACACCAATCCCGACCGCGAGCTGCTGGCGGTGCTGCAGCTGTTCCGGCGCTCAAACTTGATCATCTTTAAATACAAATTTGAAGAAGGCCCGAAAGTTTACGAAGGCATGCTCCGCGGCAAGCCTGTGACAATTTACAACGACACCATCATCGCTTACGGACAAAAGGGCGAGGAACTGTTCCGTACTAAAATTGAGGAGCCGGTGTTCGAGCGGCCGGCGGTGCATGCCAACTCGATCTGACCGAATTTGGAGTAGTGGAGTAGTGGAGAACTGGAAGTACTGGATCATTGGATTAATGGATCGATGGAGTTAAGAGAAATGCAAAATGAAAATTGCCTGCCTGCGCAGGCAGGCAGAAATCAAATTTCAAGATTTCCCTCGGGTTTTAGACAGTTCATTGATCCATTGATCCAGCAATCCACTTTTGCAAAAGGAAATCAAACATGATTACTCAAATGGAAGTGGCACTCTGCCGCAGCGCGATTTATGAAGCGTTGGCCTTGGGATTCCAACCCCCGGGCGCAGAGATGACGACACGGTTGCTGAAGGCTGAAAACAACCACGCGCTCGCAGAGTTGGCAGCGATTGCTGAGTATCCTCGCTCTTCCAGCATCGAATCCCTAAAAGGCCTCGTGCACAAATTAGCTGAAAATGGCGCCGAAGGAAACTTGGCGAATTTGGAAAGCGCGTATCGTCGCCTGTTCGGTCACACCGCCCACGCGCAGGCGCCGCCGTATGAAACCGAGTACGGTGCCGAAACCCTCTTTCAGCAGCCGCAGCAGCTAGCGGACCTCACCGGCTTTTATCAAGCTTTCGGATTAAGTGTGAATACCAACGAGCATGAACGGGTAGATCACATCAGTTGCGAATGCGAATTTATGGCATTCGTAACGAGAAAAGAAGCCTACGCGTTGGAACAAAACGACACTGATATGCTCAGCGAAGTCTGCCGCGCGCAAAAGCTGTTTCTGCGCGATCACCTCGGACGCTTCGCGCCGGCGTTTGCCAACTTGCTGCTGCGCGAAAATGGCGGCGGCTTTTATGGCACGCTGGGAATGCTGTGCCGCGAATTTGTTTTGCAGGAATGTGCGCGCTTCGGTGTGCCGGCAGGTCCGGAACATCTGCGCCTGCGCCCCACCGAAGTGGCGGATGATTGTTTCACCTGCGGCGGCGGCGAGGAGATCATCCAAGATTTGTGCGATGCAGCGCCGGCCTGTGAAATTGCAGGCGGTGCTGACAAACTGATCAACTTAAGCACTAAATGACAAAAAGTGTATCACATCGAATACCAACCGCGACTGATTGAAGAAGCCGTCCTCCGAGCCATCGGCGGACACGCGGATGAACGACTTTTCCGAAAAGAGCGCGATCGCGTTTATGGGCTGCCGGACCCCGACGAACGTGAGGAGGCGTTTGAGAAATTGCACCAGCAATGGTTCGCGCGTTTGCGGCTGGCCGCGCCGTTAGAAGAAGCGCTCGCGTGCTGGCCCATTCTGAAAAATGAAACCGATAAATGCGTGGTAACGAAAGCGCAATCTCAGAAAGAAATGGGCGCGGATTTGTTTGTGGCGCAGACGCCATCCGAAACCGATCGCCAACAGCGCGCGATCGTGATTCGACTCACAGCAGAACTGCTGACAGACCCGCATACCCTGCTCGCTTTTCTTCGTCACGAGTTGATGCACATCGTCGATATGCTCGATCCCAATTTTGGTTACGAGCCGGAGCTGCCTGCCTGCGCCGGCAGGCCGCAATCGACGGCCGGCCCGACGTATGATCGGCTGCTGCGCGATCGCTATCGCATTCTGTGGGACATCACCATCGACGGCCGGCTGGCGCAAAAAGGATGGCTGGAATCAAATATAAAAAATCGACATTGGCTGAATTTCCAGCGCACCTTCAGCGGGCCGCCATCCGATCTCGAAACTATTTTTTCTTTCTTTTTCAACAACCGGCGTCCGGCTCACGCCGATCTGGTTTCATTTGCCCAGCGTCCCGAAAGCTGGTTTGTGAATTCCGCGGCAGCGCGGCCCTCCAAAGGATTGTGCTCAATCTGCCATTTCCCGGCATTTCAATTCGTGAATCCCAAAACGGATCTGAGCCAATTCACATGTGATCAAATTCAAAAAGAAATTCCCGGCTGGCAGCCCGACCAACCGGTTTGCCGGCAGTGTGCGGATTTGTATGAGTCTTGTGTTTTGATGGCCGAAGTGATCTCATAGAAATACCGGCTCGAGGCTGTCCAAAAGGTGGTTCATGTCATTCTTGTCCCGACGCGTCGGGAGAAGAATCTCCTGGACAGTGCCAGTCGCCGTCGTCCATTCGATTTAGCCATTTCCTGAAAAAAAACAAACTCAGCGCTTGCAATAGAAGAACCGCCTTACTATCTTTGAATTAAAATGAGCGAGAAAATGATCCGAGTGAAACGCGTGTACGAACCCGCCGATCCAAAAGATGGCAAGCGTTTTCTGGTGGATCGCCTCTGGCCGCGCGGGGTCAAAAAAGAGGCGCTGCAAATCGAAGCCTGGTGGAAAGAAGTCGCGCCCAGCAACGGCTTGCGCAAGTGGTACGGCCACGATCCCAAAAGGTGGGAGGAATTCCAGCGGCGCTATTTTGCGGAGTTAGATAAAAATCCAATTGGCTTAAAAGAACTTTTGGCGGCGGATCGGGAAAGCGACATCACCCTTTTGTTCAGCACCAAAGAGGTGGAAAGAAACAACGCAGCGGCTTTGAAGGAGTATCTCGAAAGCAAGCGATCCCAATGAACGAGGGTTGAAGCGATGAGGTAAAGAAGCTTTTGGAGTATTGGAGTATTGGATCAATGGATCAGTACTCCAGTACTCCATTGATCCAATAATCCATTGATCCATTACAGTTGACTGATGCCTAACTTTTAGAGGAGGGAGTGATGGCAACTTATCTTGATCCACAAAACTACTACCGCCTGCCCTGGAGTTTGACCGACAACGCCATCTCCTGGCTGGAACCCACCTGGAAATGCAACATCTACTGCGAGGGGTGTTACCGCATCAACGACCCACGCGGCCACAAACCGCTGGAACAAGTGCGGGAGGAGTTAGCGGTGTTCAAAAAATTCCGCAAAACCGACGGCGTCTCGATTGCCGGCGGCGACCCGCTCATCCATCCCGACATTGTTGAGATCGTGCGCATGATCGCCGCCGACGGCCTTAAGCCCGTTCTCAACACCAACGGCGTGGCGCTCACCAAAGAGTTGTTAAAAGAATTGAAGGCCGCCGGCGCCAAAGGCTTCACGTTTCATGTGGACAGCAAACAGGGACGGCCGCACTGGAAAAACAAAAACGAGTTGGAGCTGTGCGCGCTGCGCGAACAATTCGCCGAGATGCTGCACGAGGTGGGCGGACTTTCCTGCGCCTTCAATTCCACCGTGTATGAGGACACGCTGCAGTACGTGCCGGAGCTGGTGGAGTGGGCGCAGCGGCACATCGACAAAGTGCACGTGATGGTGTTCATCGCCTATCGCGCGGCGGTGCTGGACGGCCGCTTCGATTATTATGCCGGCGCGCAGAAAGTCGATCTCGGTGAAATTCCATACACCACCAGCGGCGGCCGCCGCATCGATATCCTGTCCACGGAAATTTATGAGCACATCAAAAGCCGCTTCCCGGATTTTGACAGCGCGGCGTACCTCAACGGCAACAACAAGCCGGACTCCTTCAAATGGCTGCTCAGCGGCCGCATTGGCGCCCGCAATAAAATTTACGGCTATGTGGGCCCCAAATTCATCGAAGCGGCGCAGGTGTTCCACCATCTCCGCCACGGCCGCTATCTGGCGTACTCGGAGCCCAAAGTGCATCGCCGCGGCAAGGCCATGCTGCTGCTCTCGCCCATCGATCGAAAAATGCGCGCCATCGCGGGCCGCTATTTGCGCTCGCTGCTCACCAATCCGCTGCGGCTGTTCCAGCGGCTGCACTTTCAATCGATCATGATCATCCAGCCGCCGGATATTCTCGAAGATGGCGTGCAGAACATGTGCGATGGCTGCCCGGACATGACGGTGCTGGACGGCAAGCTGGTGTGGTCGTGCCGCATGGAAGAGCCGATGCGCTACGGCAGTTTTGTGCACACCGTGCCGAAGGCGACGTCGGCGCCGTTGTGCAGCCTCTAATTACGAGGTATTGCCGGATCAATACATACCTAAGCTGAATGATTCAAAAATTAATAAACCCCGAAGTTCACGAAGAGCACGAAGAAAAAATTTTTGACCGAATTCCATCGTGCTCTTCGTGGTAAAAAATTTACGTTCAAACTCATCAAATTGGTTTTGTGTGTCAATAAGATTCTTGGCAATACAATTCATGAATTATTCAGGATAGGCATCCCCATTTTCAAAAAGTAAACTGGGGAAAGGACACCGTGGCGCACTTTGCGCTTTTAAATGTCGCTCAGCTTCTACTTTCCTCAAATCCTCCTCCAAAATCACTCTCTTTCAACTGATATAGCGGGCTGTCCAAAAGGGGTTTCGTGGCTGTCATTGCCGCCTGCTTTTATCGGGAATTGCGTAATTGTAAATTATGCAATATTGTGCCAATAACTAATGCAAATATTTGCACAAATATCTACCCAAAAACTCATCAAAAAATGGTTTAGAGTTCGGATAATATTGCACTTAATTTTGTGGTCAAAAGCTGTGGCACAAATTTTGACCTCACTTAGGTGAACCTTTTCTGATAAACTTCTTTTAATCAACAAACTTCGGGAGGAGACAGATGAATATTCTGGCGACGAGCGATAGGGCACCACCAGTTTTCCATCGAGCTTTCAATTCTCCACCAACGACTCCTGCTAAGCTTCGCAAGTAAAATCCTCACAATTTAAGGAGGTCATTATGTTTGCGTCTTTTAAAAACTTAAAACTTCAAAACGCTGTCGTGCTGGCTGCGATTTTGATTTTTCCGGTGGTTTTGATGGCACAGACCGGCAGCATTTCCGGCGTGGTGGTGGATGAGAAGTCAAACCAGCCGCTGCCCGGCGCTAACATCTTCATTAAAGGCACATCGATGGGCGCGGCCTCGGACGCGGATGGTAAATATAAAATAACCAATGTCCCGCCCGGCAGCTATACCCTGTTGGCGGCCTACATTGGTTACTACACCCTGGAGCAGACGGTGCAGGTGGTGGTGAACGAAGAGGCGGTGGTTAATTTTAATTTGCGAGTGAGTATATTAAAAGCGGACGAAATCGTCGTAACTGGTACCGGCTACGATCTCAAAAAGAAAGAGTT
>JBBIIG010000097.1:0-8349 GCA_037446635.1 bacterium | reverse complement strand
TGGTCGCTCTTTCTCAGGTAAATTTTTTTTTGTTTAGTACGTGGTCGAAAATGGAGTACTGGAGTTTTGGAGTACTGTAATCGCCTGCCTGCGCAGGCGTTCCCGTGCCCCAAAACTCCAACACTCCTCACCGCATCACTCCCCCTTTTGCCTGAACGCCGCCACTAGCGCGTTGATATTGTAATCGAAAAGGTCGAAGTAACTCTGAATGTCCTTGTATGCGTCCACGGAGGTGGCGATGGGCACGACCACCGCGTCCGTTCGGCTGGCCACCGACTGCGCCGACTTGTCATCATAGTAGGGCTCAATAATGATGACTTTGATGTTTAGCTGTTTCATGGTTTGAATGACGGAAACCAAATGCGCCGGACTTGGCGGGATGCCCGGCTTGGGCTCGATGAAATCCACGATCTCCAGTCCGAAGCGTTCTTCAAAATAGGGCCAACTGTTGTGATAAGCGACGATCTTTTTGCCGCGATACGGCTCGAGTTTCTTCAGCCACTCCGCGATTTTTTTATCCAACTCGCTTTTGAAGCGATCAAGATTTGCTTTGAAATAAGCTTGATTTGCCGGCGAAAGCTGCGCCAGTCGCTCATAGATATTTTGAGCGATGATTTTGCCGCGCTCCGGATCAAGCCAATAATGGGGATTACCGTAAACATGCAAGTCTCCGCCAGCCCGTAACTGCGCCGCCGCCACCTGCGGAATTTCCAGCAGCGGGATGCCTTTCGACACATCCAAATTGCCGGCCGCGCCCCACAAAATTTTGGCATTGCGGGCGCCCTCCACCAGCGGCGGCGCCCAGCCCACTTCCAAATCGAGGCCGGCCCAAATGAAGAGATCGGCCTGATTCATTTTGATGATGAAACTTGGCTTGGCATCCACGAAGTGCGGATCCTGATAACCCTTGGCCAGCGCCTCCACCTGCACTTTATCGCCGCCAATGCGCTCGGCGATATCTTTGAAAACAGGCAGCGTAGTCACGATGTTGATTTTGTTATTGGCCATAGTAACGCTGACGAAGCAAATGATGGCCAGCAGATTAACGAAACCTGCGGAAATTTTATTTAATGTTTTCATAGTCGAACCCTCTCCGTTGAAAACTAAAACTGATGGGCGCCGTGAGCGCCGGTGATAAATACCCATTGCAAGAAAATCGCATTATCATCATCGGCGAAATTGCGATTGAGATGACGGTACTGCAGGCGAATGGTTTGAAACTCGCTGGGCCAGAAGGTGAGGATGGCCGAATAGGCGATTTCGCGATCGCTGCTGGAAGTTGGAAATTCGGAATAATCGAACCGCCCGCCTAAAAAGAACCGTTTGCTGAGCTGCTGTTGGGCAAACGCAAACATCCCCCAGCTTTTGATGTCGCCCGCCGCTTCTTTGCGCCGACTGTACAAAAACTCCGATTGCAATGTGAACGATTTGTAGCGATTCAACCGCGGCGGTTTCCAACGGTAAATAAAATCCGCGCCAAGGATGTTGGTACGAAAATCGCCGGCGGAATCATTGTGGGCCGTCATGCCCGAAAAGCCCAATTCGATTGACGAGCTTTCGGAGAGGTCGAAAAAGCTTTTGAGGTGTCCGAAGTACAACAGGTCGCTGGTGGCGCCGCCATTAAAACTCTCCGCGTTATCGCCATCAAATGCGCCGAGGCTGAGTTCGAGATATTGCCGCCACGGATTGGGAACGAGCGCGCTCACCAGCACACCGGTTTCGGCCAGACCCTCTTCGCCAAAAAAATTGTTCAGCACTCGTGGAATCTGATCGGCAAAGGCTGTCTCCGGTGGATGGGTCAAATTCAATTTGCCAAACGGCGGGCGAAACAACCCCAGCCGCGCTTGCAGTGAAGCCGGCAAAGCCAGCAGCGTGATGTACCCTTCTTCCAGCTCCACCGCTTCTTCCGGCGGCACCACCGCCACAAATACGTCGGCTTTGGCGAAGGGGTCGATCACCATTTGAAACGAAAATTCCGCTTCGTCAAATGTAAAGCCATCTCCCTCTTCTTCGCGTTCAAAAACTTTGCTAGCGATGAAATTACCGATCACCCCAATGTTGGGATTCAGATTTTGCAGAACGCCGCCGCGCCCGCCCGTTTGCGGCGCGGTCGGAGTTACCGTTGTGACAGTGGCCTGAGTTGCTCCCAATTCCCTGGCTAACTCCTGTTCCAATTCCTGCTCGGCGGCCGTTTTCCCGGATCGCGAAGTATCAGACACCGCAGAGGTTTGTAACTGCTCTAACCGTTTTTCCAACTCGGCCACGCGTTGTTTGAGTCGCTGCAATTCCTCTTCTGGGTTTGGTTGGCTTTCCTGCGCCGGCAGCCAATTAGTGAAAATCAAAATCGCTAAAAAAAGACCGATCGATTTTATATAAATCTTGACAGACATTTTCCCTCTCCACAATTATAAAATTAGAAACCCGAAAGCTCGTTGCGAACTTTCGTTCGGCTGAAATTGTGATTTGAAAATTATGAAAGGGAAAAGGCTGGCGGAGCGCGCAGGTAGTAATGGGTGGGAAGAAAAACAAAATAGAAAGAGGACTCCTGAAAACAGAGTCGAAACGATTCTTTGATAGGTTTGATGATAAAAAACGACAATGAGGGCGCGATGTGCGTCAAGTTGAACTGGCAGGCCTGACAAGTGAAGCCGTGTTTGCCGGAATTAAGATTAGCTTCAGCGGACTCATTGGCAGCGAACGCCAATTGGCCGCCGCCCGTGTGATGTTGGTGAGCGTACTGGGCGGAGAATCCAGCGCAGGCAAAAGCTAAAATCAAAAAACCGGCGACGAACTTGCGGGCTCTTTGCTCCAACGCGATTGGTGTTTTGTCTTTTTTCATCATTTTTGAATTCAAGTGGTGCAAGATACAGAGGCAAATATAAAAAATCAAGCTGTCTTTCTAAAAATTTTTCGTATTGATATTCTTGAATATTCTGCTAAATTGAGTGATCAAAACGCCAAACCAGTCAGAGGCCGCGAAGTAGCCCTTTAAAAATGCCGGAAGAAATTCCAACGGCTGGATGTTTTGGTACTGTAATAAAAATTCAAACTAAAAAGGAGAGGCGGATGAGAACCTTAAAATTCGTAGTCATAATTTTGTCGCTTTTTTTAATTTTTGGATGCGCACAGAAACCATCGAAAAGCGAGAACCCGCGGGCTTTGATCGAAGCGCTTGTAAAAGCCGTCGGCGGCAAAGACAAATTCTACGCTCTCAAAGATGTCGAGTATCAATACACCTTTCTCGATCACTCGGATGGCAAAAGGGATGTCTCCATCGAGCGCTATGTTTTTGACGGCGAACTCTCGTGGTGCAAATATCTGGTGCGCGAAAAGTACGCCTTTCCCCAACTCGAAGGAGAAATTATCAGCGGCTACAATGGCAAAGAAAGTTGGGCGACCGTCAATGGCCAATTGATGGCCACCGATCCGCAATCATACAAGCTGATCGATTTCACTCGCAAAACCAGTTACTACTGGTTCGCGATGATGTTCAAACTGCTGGATCCCGGAATCGTTTACACTTACAAAGGAACCCGCAGCGTCAACGGCATCGAATACGATCTCGTGGAAATCACTTTTGAGCCCGGCGTCGGCGACGTGCAGGATACCTACCTACTCTACATTAATCCAAAAACGCATTTGGTCGATCAGTTTTTGTTCACGGTGCTGGATTTCGGCGTGAGCGAGCCGTTTCTAATGAAGGTTGAATATGAAGAGGTTGCCGGATTAAAACTCCCAACCAAAAGGAAATACGCTCCCGCCGACTGGGAGGGCAACATCAAGCAAGACGTTTGGGCGGAAGAAATTTCAGAGAACATCAAATTCAACAACGGCTTCTCCCGTGAGATGTTTGAAAAGCCCGCCGATGCGGCCATGACCGGAAAAAATTAAAAAAGCATCGCCATTTTGAAGAATCAGCTGTCTCTGATTTGCTCTGATTAATCCAAAGGCAAGAATTTTTCTTTACAATTCCAGCCGGTGTCTAATGCACTTTATGTTGACGTGTTGCCAAAACATACGTGGGTTATGAATGCCGCCGGATAACTCTTCCGGGAAGGATTAGCCCACGTTTGACGTTCCAAACGTGGGTTTTTTGTTTTTGGTTTTGAGCTCAATTCATTTCATATTCATTCAATAACGGAGGGATTCATGTACAAACTAATAACAACCTTTTTTCTATTATTAAGCTTAACTATTTATGCAGTTAATGCTATCAGCCAGGAGCGGGAAATCACCGGTAAAATCACATCCAAAACCACCAATGAGCCGCTGCCGAACACCAATATCTTGATCAAAGGCACGACGCGCGGCACGGCCTCGGATGCGGATGGAAATTTCCGGCTCACCATTCCGGCCGCAGGCGCTACGCTGGTGATCTCTTATATTGGATACGCCACGCAGGAAATCACGGTGACCGATCAAACTGTCGTCAACGTGGCGTTAGTCGAAAGCGCGACGGCGCTGGGCATGGTCACCGTCGTGGGCACGCGTAATTTGCAGCGCACGGCTTTGGATACCCCGGCGCCGGTTGACATCCTCGACGTGCGAGAACTCGCTAAAAGCGTGCCGCAGGTGGATGTCAACCAAATTCTCACTTACGTGGCGCCGTCGTTCAACTCCAACCGCCAGTCCTCTGCGGACGGCACTGAACACATCGATCCGGCATCGTTGCGCGGGCTGGGTCCGGATCAGGTGCTGGTGCTCATCAACGGCAAGCGTCGGCACAACACCTCGCTGGTCAACAATCAGCAAACCGTCGGCAACGGCTCGGTGGGCACCGACCTCAACGCCATCCCGACTTTCGCCATCGAGCGCATCGAAGTGCTGCGCGACGGCGCGGCCTCGCAGTACGGCTCCGATGCCATCGCCGGGGTCATCAACATCATTTTGAAATCCACCACTGATGAAATCAACAGCACCATGACTTCCGGCGCCACCACCGAAGGCGACGGCGAGTTCGTGCAGTACAATGCCAACTATGGGTTCAAAATCGGCCAAACCGGATTTTTCAACATCACCGGCGAATACCTCAAAAGAATGCGAACCAATCGTACGCAGAATCACGAATTGATCATTTTCGATCAATCGGCGTTGGGCAATTTCTTTGCTTATCCGTTCACCGACGATCCTGCGGCCTCTCGTGCTTTTGACGACGCCGAGTTGGCGCGTCGCGGGTTAACCCGCGACGATTTTAATTTTCGGATTGGCGATGCTCAGATCGAAAACGCCGGCTTCTTCGTGAACTCGGTTGTCCCCATCAACGATGACGCCGAGTTTTATGCGTTCGGCGGCCTGACCTATCGCAACGGCAAGGGCAGTGGCTTCCGCCGCTTGCCCAGCGAGCTTGAAAACAACGTTCCAGAAATTTTCCCCAACGGCTTTCAACCGGAAACGGAATCGAACATCACGGACAAGTCGATCGCCGTGGGTCTGCGCGGCCGGCTGCGCAACTGGAACGTGGACTTAAGCAATACGTTCGGCAGCAACCGTTTCGATTTCAAAGTCAACAACACCGTCAACGCCTCGCTGGGTTCGGCCAGCCCCACCAGCTTCGAGGCTGGCGGCCACGAGTTCAGCCAAAACGTCACCAACCTCGATTTCACCCGCTATTTCCGCGAGCCGTTCAACGGCGCGGTGAAGGGTATCAACGTTGCGGTGGGCGGAGAATTCCGGGTGGATCATTATCAAATTCACGCCGGCGAAGAAGCTTCGTACCGCAACTACGGATTTGTGGAGCAGGTGGTGAACGGCAATGTGATACTGGTGGACACGTTGGGCGTGAGCGGCGGCGCGCAGTCGTTCCCCGGCTTCCGCCCGGAAAATGAGGTGGATCAATTTCGCAACAGCATCGCCGGCTATGCGGATATCGAATTAGACCTCACCGACAAATTCCTGCTCGCTGGTGCCGGCCGTTTTGAAAATTACAGCGACTTCGGCAGCACGCTCAACGGCAAACTGGCAACTCGCATCAAAGCGCACGACCGTTTTGCGCTGCGCGGCGCAGTCAGCACCGGCTTCCGCGCGCCCTCCCTGCACCAACGCTTCTTCAACACCGTCACTGTTGACCTGGTGGAGGGCGGTGTGCTGGAGGAAACCGGCATCTTCACTAACGATAGCCGCTTTGCGCAATTTATCGGCATCCCCAAATTGAAGGAGGAAACCTCGGTCAGCGTCAGCGCCGGATTCACTGCGAATCCAACAGACAATTTGAGCATCTCGATCGACGGTTATTTGATTAACGTCGACGATCGCATTGTGCTCACCGGCACCTTCGGGCGCGACCCCTTTGGCGACCCGATTCCAGAATTGATGGAGCTGTTCCGCCAGGCCGGCGCCAACAGCGGCCGCTTCTTCACCAACGCCGTCGATACCAAAACCAAAGGATTGGATGTGATCGTGACCTACAGTTTGAACGCCGGCGCCAGCGATCTCAATTTCACCCTCGCCGCCAATTTCAACGACAACAAAGTGGACGACAAGTTAAACATCCCCCCGCTGCTGGCCGGCCAGGAAGACGTTTATTTCGGACCGCAGGAGAAAAGCCTGATTGAGACCAACAACCCGGATGCGAAGATCAACTTCACCATCGATTATCGCATCAAGAAAATTTCCGCGATGCTGCGCAACGTTTACTTTGGCGAAGTGACGCGCAACGGCTTCCCGTTTGGGATCGAACAGAAGCACGATCCCAAAATAGTGACGGACGTGAGCGTCTCATACCAACTCACTCCTCAGCTGAATCTAACGGTGGGCGGTAACAACATTTTTGATGTCTTTCCGGACTTGCAGGCGTTCGAGAACAGTTTCTTCGGCGTGTTCAAATACGCGCCGGTGCAGCACGGCTTCAACGGCGCGTCGTTCTTTGGGAGGTTGGCGGTGAGTTTCTGAAATTAAAATCAAGTGCTACGCACTTTGGAAGTGCGTAGCACCTTTTTATTTAGCTGTCTTGACTTGCCCAAATTTATTAGTTACAAGACTATTGTAAAATTGTTAGATACGCAGGGAACGCATAGTATGCGTTCCCTACATGGACCTTTGTAAATTGGATTTTTAAACTTCGTGTACTTCGTGGTTGAATACGTGCTTTAGTGATTTTTACAATAGTCTTGTAGTTAGTTATTTTGATCAACAAAATGTGAACAAATCATTTTGATTACCGATAATCGTAACATGGAGGGTGAAAATTCACTCGAGGAGATTATCCGTGCGGAAAATACTGCATCGTCACTGCCCGTTCTGACGATAGGCGATGTCAGCAGAATTGATGAAAAAGAATATCGAATTAAATGTGCTACTCGAATTGCTGAAATCGTACTTGATATAGAAAACTATCTGGGCACAGGTCGAATCTATATTCCATAGCTTGCTACCTGCCAATCTCTACTCCCCACTCCGGCCCCGAGCCAATCGCATACACCTCCGCAAAATTCCCCATGTTGATGGCAAACGATACCGTGTTCAGGCTGTTTAAATAAAGCAAAGTTTTTCCCTCCGTCACCTCGCCAAACGTGTTGACGAACGGCATTCTGCCCTCAAACACCACCTGCCCGCCGCGGGTGATTTTCACCGCCACTTCTTCGCCTTTTTGCAGGCCGAGTTGGTTAAAGACCTCACGATCGATGTTCGTCCAGATGTTGCCATACTGCGGATCGAGGACTGGAATCGTGCCGTACACCGCGCCATTTTCAAATCGCGGTTTCTGATAGGGAATGCTCACCACTTGCGGCGGCAATTCTGGTCCCACTTGTTCAAAGGTGATGACGCCCGCCGCCAGCCGCGCGCCGGTGAAGGCATAGACGTCGCGGCCGTGGAAAGTGTAATTCATTTCAGAGTCAGCGCGGCGGTTCACGGCTTCGTCAATTTCCCGTACCGCGGCGATTCCCAAATTCTCCGCCACCAGCGTCAGCGTGCCGTTATCGGGGCTCACGAAGTAATGTCCGGATTTCGTTTTCAACACCACCGATTTCCGCGCCGTGCCCACGCCCGGATCGACCACGGAAACAAACACCGTTCCCGCCGGCCAATACGCCGCCGTCTGATGCAAACGGTACGCGGCTTCCCAAATGTTGAAGGGCGGAATTTCGTGCGTGAGATCGAAGATATGCAAATCGGATGAGACCCCAGCGGCCACCCCTCTCATCGCCGCCACCGCGCCATCTTTGACGCCAAAATCGGTTTGCAGCACCAGCGCCGACGGCCGGGGCGAGTTACAACTCATGCAAAAAGCAAGCAAGAAAAGAAGTGTGAGTTTCCTCATGTTCCGCATTGATGGATCAATGGATTGATGGTTCGATGGATAGATGTAAACAAATTTAGGGTCCGACTGTTGCCGTTTCTTATGTCACGTCT
>JBBIIG010000096.1:0-8709 GCA_037446635.1 bacterium | reverse complement strand
ACAATTCCCGTCGCGACGACGAAACCAATTATCTGCACGAGGAAACTTATTTCGAGAGTGAGCTTTTGGCCTCGCCTTTGCGCCGCGTCATCCTCGCGCTGGGCTGGTCGTACAGCGATGTCAACGTCAAAAACGGCCGCGATCCCAATCACCCTACCCTGCTGGAAGTCTTCTCCCCCGATTCCATTCCGGGAAGTTTTGGCGCGCGCATGGGAACGCTTTTCTTGCGAATATATCGCGACACCCGCAATGTTACCGGCAATCCCAACCGCGGCAGCGAAACGTATTTCTCCTATGAATACGCCCGCGATTTGAACGGCAGCGTCTTCGGCTACAGCAAATTCACTTTGGACTGGCGCGGCTACCTGGAGCTGTTTTATCGCCGGGTGCTGGCGCTGCGGCTGCGCACGGAAATCACCGACAACATCGGCGCGCGCGCGATTCCCTTTTACCGGCTGGGGGGACTCGGCGGGACGGAGATCTTTCGCGGCTACCGCCCCACTCGCTTCCGCGACAAAGATTTAGTGATGGCCGGCGCCGAGTATCGCTTCCCCATCCACGGCATGATCGACGTGGTCTTCTTTGTTGAAGAAGGCCGGGTGTTCGGCGACATTTTCGATCAGTTCGCTTTGAAAGGATTCAAACGCTCGCTGGGCGGCGGACTGCGTTTCCGGAAATTTGATGGCAATTTGGTGGCCGTCATCGAACTCGCCAAATCTGACGAACAACTGCGTTTGAATTTTTCGTTGAACAAAGGCTTGAGGAGATTTTAGAGTGGAAGAAAATAAACGTTTACTAAACCTTAAAGGTTTAGTAAACGTAGGTTGCCTCCAAACCCTGTCAGGGTTAGTCTATTGCCTGTTCATGATCTTTTGCGGCTGCGCTGGGCAGAAGCACTACCTGCTGCGGCCCGTCATCACCGAGGAGCACGACAGCCGACACGTCCCGATGCCCAAGCCCAAAAAACTCAGCTTATACGAAGACGCCATCGAAAACATTTTCGGCCGGGAGATCGATGAATACGCCAACCTTTCGTGGCACGGTCGGCGGCTGACCAATCATCACAAGCAAGCCAGAAATACCAACGCCCTCGACGAAGTTCCCAACTCCACCTGGTTCACCAACCGCCACGCCCAAAAGCGCCTGAGCCGCGAAGAATTGCAGCGCGGGCCAAACCAGGGCGGCGGCCCGGATTTGAGCGGCCCGCTCACCATCATCGCCGCAAAAGTTGAAGGCGTGTCCCCCGGCTGCCGCATCCGCGATCAAAAGGGCGACGTCTATTTCGTGAAGTTCGACATTAAAGGCTGGCCGCAGCTCGCCACCTCCGCGGAAGTCATCTCCACCAAATTTACCTGGGCGGCGGGATACAATACCCCAGAGAACTATCTTGGCGTAATCGATCCCAAAAATCTTAAAATCGCCCACGGGGTGACCGTGAAAAACCGTTGGGGCCGCGAAGTGCCCATGACGATGGATTTCGTCCACAAACTGCTTGCAAAGGCCCATCCTAATCCGGATGGTACTTACCGCATCGTCGCCAGCAAAGCGTTGCCGGGCAAGCCCCTCGGACCGTTCCTTTACGGCAACCGCCGCAAAGACGATCCGAACGACCGCGTGCGCCATCATCATCGCCGCGAGCTGCGGGGTTACAGCGTGCTGGCGGCCTGGCTCAACAATTACGACAGCAAAGCCAGCAACACGCTGGATATGTACGTCACCGAAAACGGCCGCAGTTTTGTGAAACACTACATTCTCGATTTCGGCACCTCGCTGGGCAGCGGCGGTTACGGCGTGGCGGCGCGCAACCGCGGCCACGTGGGCGGCTTGGATTTCGGAAACATGCTCTTGAAAATTTTCACCCTCGGATTGTATGTGGAAGCGTGGGAAAAGGAGCCGCGAATGATTAGCCCCTCGGTCGGTTATTTCGAGTCACGGCTCTTTGATCCCGGTGATTACGACTTCATCATTCCCAACCCGGCGTTTCAGCGCATGACGGAAGTGGACGGCTTCTGGGGCGCGAAGTTGGTGATGTCGTTCAGCGATGACGACGTCCGCGCCATCGTCGAAACCGGTGAGCTTGCCAACAAAGAAGATGAAGAGTATCTCATCAAAACGTTGATCGAGCGGCGGGACAAAATCGGGCGCCACTGGTTCGGAAAAGTGAACCCACTCGACCGCTTCCGTTTCACCAACGCCGACGACCGCGGGCTAACTCTGCAATTCGATGATCTCTCCGTGAATGCTGATTTCGAATCAAAAGAAAACACCTGGTATCGTGGCCTACTTCAGTTTCGCGGAAAAAACCTCGGCGAAAATTTCATCGCCAAAAATCAAGCGGCGATTCATTTTGATTCGAACCTCATCGCCAGTCTCGAAAGCTTTTTGGAAAAAAACTCCAATTTAAAAGAAGACGAAAAAGTCTTTAATCTAAAAATTCAAACCAGTCGCAACGTCGGGCGCTCGTGGGGAAAATATGTGAAGGTGTTTTTTTATTATTCGCCGGGCGCGGAGACTTCGCCGCAGATCGTGGCGCTGGAGAGAGAGAATTGATGACGTAACACAACATTCATGTTGTGTACTAATGCGAAGCAGAGCTTCGCGTTACATTTGCGTTCCCAAGTAAAACTTGGGAACGAGCCGGCGCATATAAAATGTCATTCCGAACGGAGCGCAGCGCAGTGAGGAAATCTGGCGGAGAACAGATCCTGGAAAACGCTCCCAACTAATTGGTACAAAATATGAATCTGTGCGTCACCAGATTCCTCAGCCGAAAAAAAGCGCCGGCTTGGGAATGACAATTTCAAAAGGATTGGTAGCCGCAGGCTTCAGCCTGCGATGTGTCTTTAAATTTTTTGGGAGATCAATATGACTCGGCCCTGTTTTATTTTCGCCTTGATTTTATTTCTGATCTACTCCGCGCCGGCGCGGCCGCAGGATAACTCCGCGCCGCCAACCGAAGAACCAACTGCGAGCGCAGCCCCGACGACCGAAGAAATTTCCAAATCTTCGGTAGGAGCGCAGGAAACCGACTACCCCGATCCGAATTTGATCCCCTACCGCACCCGCAAAAGCGCGCTGGTGCATTTCTTTTCCATCCCGGCCAAAGTCTGGCGACTCGTGTGGACGCCGTTAGGCGCGACGATCATCTGGGTGGAGCAGAATCGCATTCAGGAAAAAGCGCTCAACTTCTTTTTGAACGATGACCGCACTGGCGGATTTTTCCCGCTCGTCAGTTTCGGCGGCAACACCGGCGCCGGCGCGGGACTCACCGTCTTTCATAACAATTTATTCAACCAGCGCAAACGGATCAATTTCTCATTTTTATTTAGCAGCGAAGACAACAACACCGCCAATCTTGCCTACTCCGATTCGTCGCTGTTCGGCACGCGGCTCTTTTTCAATTTGTTAGGAGAATATTTCAGCGATTCCGACGAAAACCTGTTCATCCGCGCGGACATCCCACCCGAACAATTGTTGGATTCCTCCATCGGCGGCAACGACACCGACGTGGACGCCGACGAAACCAGCTACAAAACCAAACAGGGCGGCTTTCTCATCACCACCGGCTACGCCCTGAGCCGGCGCGTCGGTTGGGGCATGGTGGGCGGCATCAAGCGCGCAAAGGTCAACAGCGGCACCGGCCGCGGCGGCGACCAATTTCCGGACGCAATCCCGGGCGCCGGCATCCACAATTTGTTTTCCATTGGTTCCTCGTTAACGCTGGATTTTCGCAACGGCTGGCCGCGCACGCTCTCCGGCACGCTGCTGCGCTTCGGCTATCAATACAATCGCGAGCTGAACGGCAGCCAGTTCGAATACAACCGCTACACAATTGAGTTGAACCAATTCATCCCGATTCCTTTTTTGGCCACCAATCGCCGGCTGGCGCTGCGTGGGATGTTCGAGAAACTCGACCGCCTCAACGACAAACAAATTCCGTTTTATGAGCTGAGCTTGTTGGGCGACGCCGCCAATCTGCGCGGCTTCGATCAAAATCGCTTTCGCGGCCGCGGCATGCTGCTGTTCAACCTCGAATACCGCTACCCGGTTTGGGACACGTGGGACGCGGTAATTTTCGTGGATGAGGGTCAGGTTTACGACGACATCAATGACATCGAGTTGGGACGCTTCCATTTTGCCGCTGGCACCGGCTTGCGATTCATGTCGCCCACCGGCTTTGCCATGCGATTTGAAATTGGTTTCAGCGGCGAAATGGTGCGGGCGTTGTTTCAGATTGCGCCGAATTTTTAGCTCTAAGTGATCATTCCGAAGCACGATTGCCCAATGACTGATGACTTCTTTAAAAATAGGAAGAATTATGATGAAGAAACCCATCTTGCTTATTTTCTCTATCATCTGCTTGGCAAGCATTGGCTGCGCGGGCGGAAAGAAATTTACCCTCGCGCCCGTAAAAACGTTTGATCCGGATGATTCCAACGTCCCCGAACCGAAGGTGAAAGAAGAAAATCAGGTCTGGGATATCCTCGACATGACTTTTTTCTACCAGTTCGAGAAAGTGTTCGACCTGAACTGGACGCTGCGTAAAGTTGGCAAAGGTTTGCAAGTGGCCAAAGGCCGGCCGGCAGATAACGTCAATGCGCTGGATGAAGTGCCGAACTCAAGTTGGTACACCAATCGTCATTTTCACCATCGTATGTCGCTCGAAGAATTGGCGCGCGGACCGAACGTCACCGACGGCCCGGATGAAAGCGCGCCGTGGACGATCACCAGCGGCAAGTTCGAAGGCGGCACGCCGGGATTCACCATCAAAGATGCACGGGGCGACCGCTACATCATGAAATTTGACGCGCCGCAATTTCAGGAAATGGGTTCATCGGCGGAAGTGATTTCCACAAAAATTTTTCACGCCTGCGGCTACAACGTGCCGCAGAACACGATTGTTTATTTTGATCCCAAGACCCTGCAAATTGGCGAGACTGCTAAAATTGAAGAACGGGGCGTGAAACGGCAAATGACGCTGGCGGACGTCGAAACCATGCTCGCAGAAATTCCGCGGCGGGCGGATGGCAAAATCCGCGCGCTGGCCAGCAAATTCGTCGATGGCAAACCGGTAGGCGTGTGGAATTACAAAGGAGTGCGCAAAGACGACCCCAACGATCGCGTGCACCACGAGCACCGCCGCGAGTTGCGCGGACTGCGCACCATCTCCTCGTGGCTCAGCGACGAAGATCGCCGCGCCGCCAACACCCTCGCGGTTTATTACACCGACCAAGAAAGCGGCAACAAATACATCAAACATTATTTGATCGACATGGGCTCGACCCTCGGCAGCAACAACATCATCCCGCATGCGCCAAAATACGGCAACGAATATTTGGTGGATCCGCGCACCATCGGGCTGCAATACATCACGCTGGGAATTTATGTGAAGCCGTGGGAGTTCGACACCCGGCACCTCAATCCGGAGTTTCCATCGGTGGGATACTACGAATCCGAAATTTTCGACCCGGGCGAGTGGTACCCCACCTATCCGAATCCGGCTTTCGAATATTGCACGTTTCGCGATGCTTATTGGGGCGCAAAGCTTGTGACCGCGTTCACCGATGAAGAGATTCGCGCCATCGTTGAAACGGCGCGAATGTCCGACCCGCGCGCCAAAGAATATTTGATCCGCACCATGATCGAGCGCCGCGATAAAATCGGACGCTACTGGTTCGAGCGCATGAACCCGCTGGACAAATTTCGGTTCGAGAGAACGCCCGCGGGCGAGATCACGCTCGCGTTCAACGATCTCGCCGTGGACGGTAAATTGGAGAACGCCGAAGACACGCAGTACATTTATACTCTCTCGTACAACAAAAAAGGCCAGCACCGGCAGTCGGTGGTGAAAGACCCGGCGATTCCCATTTCAAACAGCGGCCACGGATTCTTTGATGAGATTTTGGCGGACAACGAAATCAAAAAAGAAGAAGACAAAATCTTCTCCGCCAAAATTCAAACGCAAAGAAATGGGAAAGACTTGAGCAAATTTGTGGAGGTTTATTTTTACTATCCGAACTACAATAGCACACCGCGGGTGGTGGGAATAATTAGGGAAGAGTAACGCAAGATTAAAAGTCCTGTCGGGAACGCATAAAATGCGTTCCCGACCTTGCTTGCCAAATCAGCGATAATCGGGGTTTTTCGACGTTGAATTTTTGGTTGATTTTTTTTCTGCTCGCGGTTACTTGCTCGCCGCAAATCCCTGGTTGTCGGTGCTGATTTCGTCGATGATCACAAAATGGTTTACGGATCTTTGTTGAGCATATCGACGATTAGTTTGGTGGCGCCGGCGATGAGCTACTGGCGCTGCTCATTGGTGACGCCTTCGGCCGTTATTTTGATGTTGACGTGGGGGCATGGCAATTTTTCGTTCTTTGGTTTTCAAGCTAGAAGCACAGTCGGAAAATGGCAAAAACCATCATGTGATAGTTCCTCCCCCATTTTCGCTTTTAAAATGGGGGTCAGGATGACATCGTTTCATTGGCCTTCCTCCTTAGAATATTTGATAAACGATCTCAGGGCCGCTTCCAGAATCTGCCTCGCCTCCCCCACGTCGCCAAAGCCTTTGCACACCAGCGCGCCCGCGCCTTTGTAGTTGGTGAACCAGGTTTCGAGGATCGCGGTGACGCCGGGAAATTTCTCGTTCAATTCCTGCAAATTGTTGGCGGCAAAAAGGGGGTCGTCGGATTTTACCGTCAGCAATTTGTCGTCCTGCTCGCCCTTCTCCACAAGCTTGATGACGCCGATCACTTTCACTTTGTGAATTGAGCCGCGCGGCACGGAGGCGCCCAACATCAGACAATCGAGCGGATCGCCGTCGCCGCCGGCTTCCTTCGCCAGCACGGTCTGCGGCACGATGCCGTAATTGCAGGGATAGCCGAGGTACTGCACGATGCGCGGCTTCTCGTCTTTGAAATCCCAATGCAGCCAGCCGTCTTTTTTCACTTCCCATTTGTCGATGCGGCCCGCGGGAATTTCCACCACCATGTTGATGGTACCGTCAGCGTTTATCGGTTCAATGTCGTTCAGAAAATTTTTATCGGCAACCAGCGTGTAGGCGTCGATGGCTTTCACGCCCGGCGCGACGCCGCAGGAATCCGGCGAATCATTTTGGGCAAATGCGCTCGGACTGATGAACAGCACGAGCAATAAAAATGAATTTCTTTTCATCGCCTCTCCAAAATTTAAATTTGATTTTTTTCGATTTCCCCTGCCCCTCTGTTCACAATTCACAATTGGCTATTCACAATTCACAATTGACCATTCACAATTCACCATTACAGTCTGATAACCACAAATTGTGAACGGTGAACGATCAATTGTCAATGGTCAATTATCGCCAAGAACAACCGCGCCAGTTCCTCCGCATTTTTCTCCAAATTGAACTCGCGCAAAACCTTCTCTCGTCCTGCTTCTCCCATTTGCCGCCGCAATTCCGGATCTCGCGACAAATTGAACAACGCCTCCGCCAAGCCACTCACGTCGCGCGGCTCCACTAAAATTCCAGCGACGCCGTCCTCCACTAATTCCGGGATACCCGACAACCGGCTTGAGACCACCGGCAGTCCGCTGGCCATCGCTTCCATCAGCACCACCGGAATGCCCTCGCGCTTGCCCTGCTTGGTGGGCACGCTCGGCAGCACTTTCACATCGGCATCGGCCAGCATCTTGACGATCTCATGCCGCGGCCGCGGCGGATGAACGATGATCCGTTGGTTCAATTCCATTTGCTCAATTTGTTGAATCACCCGCTTGCGCAACGGTCCGTAACCCACAAAATGGCACTGAAAATCCACACCGCGATCTTGGAGAAGTTTACAAGCCTCGACGAGGTACTGGTGGCCCTTCACTTCCTCAAACGAAGCGACACACACAATCTGAAATGGGCGATGGGTTTGCTTTTCATAATTCGGTTTGAATTGACTCACGTCGGTGCCGCAGTGCACCACGCGGATTTTGTCGCGCACGCGCTCGCCGCATTCCTCAATCATCACTTTTTTGTTGAAATTGGAGATGGTAACGGTGAACGCGGAATTCAAAATCTTTTTATCGAGCATCGTGCGATCGACGTGCAGGTCGGAGCCGTGCGCCGTGAAACTGTAGGGAATGCCGGTGAGCCGGTGAATAATTAGCGCTGCGGCGGCCGGGTGGTTCGCAAAGTGCGCGTGCAGGTGCCGCACGCCGAGCCGTTCCATTTCATAAGCGATGCGCGCGCATTTTGGAAAAATGCCGAGGGCGCCGATGAAAAAATTCAAGCTGCCAAACGTGCCCATCAAAACTTCGGCCAGCGCACTAAAATATTTTTTCGGCGCGCGCAGCATGTAATGAAAATTCGCCACTAAAATTTTCGCAGAAATAAACGGATGAAAATGCGCCCGCCTTTCCATGCGCTCGGCCTCGGGATGTTTCACCGATTGCTTTTCGTGAATCAGCGGAAACAGCTCCACCTGCACGCCCATCTTTTCCAGCGCGAGAATTTCATAGAGGATGAACGTTTCGGTGAGCTTCGGAAAGCGCGACATCGTATAAGCGACTTTCAATTTAACTTTGCCGTTTTCCGAATCAGCGGCAGTTCGTTTTTGCGATGTATCTTGTTGGGTTTGCACCTGCAATGTATTTTACTCCATAAATTACAACTGATGATAATCCGTAGGGGCTGTCCAAAAAGTATGCACGGGATTGCATAGGACCGCCCCAGAAATTTCG
>JBBIIG010000095.1:0-10508 GCA_037446635.1 bacterium | reverse complement strand
TGCGTGGGAACAACTGTGGCCATTTACTCGACGCCGAGCGTCTCCACCGTGCGCTCCCACGCTGAGCGTGGGAGCGAGAGCAACTCGTATTGCGTAGGGGCGTATGGCCATACGCCCCTACGACAAGCCCGATTTCGGCTCCGGCACCAATTCCAATAATCGCTTGATAATATCCACCGAGCTGATCTTTTCGGACTCGGCGTAGAAGTTAGTCAAGATGCGATGGCGCAGCACCGGCAGCGCCAGCGCCCGGATATCTTTGATGGAAACATTGTAACGGCCTTCCATGATGGCGCGGGCTTTGGCGCCCAAAATCAAATATTGCGAGGCCCGCAAACCGGCGCCCCAGCTCACCCAGTTCTTCACAAAGTCGGGACAATTTTGATTTGTGGGCCGGCTGGCGCTCGCCAGGCGTACGGCGTACTGCGCCACTTGTTTGGAGAGCGGCACCCGGCGCACCACTTTTTGAAACTCAATGATTTCACGGCCGCTGATCACGGTCTTCAAATCCGGCGTGTAGTCCGAAGTGGTGGAAGTCACCACCTCCACCTCCTGTTCCTCCGGCAAGTAATCCATCACAATATTAAACATGAAACGATCGAGCTGGGCTTCGGGCAGCGGGTAGGTGCCTTCCAGCTCGATGGGATTCTGCGTGGCCAGCACGAAAAAAGGTTCTTTCAAAATATAAGTTTTGCCGCCGGCGGTGACGCGGTGCTCCTGCATCGCCTCCAACAGCGCGGCCTGAGTTTTGGGCGGCGTGCGGTTGATTTCATCCGCCAAAATGATGTTGGCGAAAATCGGGCCTTTGATGAAGCTCAACAGGCGTTTGCCAGTGGTGCGATCTTCCTCAATCACATCGGTGCCGATGATGTCCGCCGGCATCAGGTCGGGCGTGAACTGGATGCGTTTGAATTCGAGATCAAGAATTTGCGAAATGGTTTTGATGAGCAGCGTTTTCGCCAGACCGGGCACACCGGTGATCAGACAGTGGCCATTGGTGAACAGCGCAATCAACACCTGATTCACCACCTCGTCCTGCCCGACCACCACTTTACGCAGCTCGGTTAAAACTTCGGCGCGGGCGTTCCGCAATTTTTCAACTAAGACTAAATCGTCCTTTGATTCGGTTTTGCTGGCGTATTCGATCATGTAAACTCCATTGGTTTTAATTGAGAAACAAAGCTGTCAGCTATCAGCGGTCAGCTTTTCCGCCTGCTGCGGACAGGCAGCTAAAAACGGACTCTTTACTAGACTATTGTAAAAATCTTCAGATCGCCTGATGATGAATCATCAGGCTAATTGCTGAAGTCGATTGAAATCGACTCTAAACAGCAGCAGCTTAATTTATTAAGCTTAAGCTATCAGCTTGGAAATTCATTTCCAAGCGGTCTGCTCTCATTGACAGAAGCCATCTTCTCTAAGAGATTTTTACAATAGTCCTGTCTTTATTCACTTTTCACATCTGCCCTTTGCCGTCTGCCGTCTCACGTCAATGCGTGAGCGCATAAATCACAAAATTAATCCCCAACTTAAACGCCTCCGCGGAATAAACCGGGGGGTAGCGTGGATCTTTGGCGTGCTCGAAGGCGTCGCCCATATCCATGTTGTGGATGATGAGCACCATCAGTCGGCCCTCGTCGTCGAAGATGCCGCGGCAGTGCTGCTCCACGCCGCCTTTTTCGTAGGTCATGCCGTTCAGAATGGTGCCGAGTCCCGGAATCTGAACCAATTCATCAAAATCATAGAAACAGTGAAACAGCGGGTGCTCGATGGGGATATCGACGATGGGACGGTCGGGAAAAACCATCCGCATCTGTTCCACAAAATGCTGCCACTCAAACGGGCCGTGGAAATCGTCCACCATCAAAAAGCCGCCGCGCAGCAGCCACTCGGCGAGGTTTTTGGCCTCCTCAGGGGTCAACGTCATGAATCCAACTTCAACGGCATACGCAAAGGGATAGCGGTAAATTTCTTCATCCAACACGGAGAGCGCCACCGGCTCGGTGACATTCATCCCCGTCCATTTGCGCAGCCCTTCCATAAAATTTTGCTCGGCGCTGGGGTAGTCCACGGTCCAGCTTGGCCAGTTGGTGCCGAAGGGGTTGCGGTAGCGGTAGTTGTTGCCGCCGGAGGTATATTTCACCCGCACAAAAGTGAACTCGTCGCCGCTGAGTCCCTGCGCAAAAACATCTCGACCAAAAAACGAAAATAGAATTAAAAGAATCCAACGCCACTTCATAAAAACAACCTTTTTCTCACACCCAATTTTTAGCCTGATCTATTCCTAAACTGCTATATCTCGACAGGCTTTCCTTAGCTCAAGTATGGATTGTCGGCAAAGCCGATCCGCTTTCGCACAAAGGATTACTGGATTAATGTTGTTGATCTTTTATTGATCCATTAATCCAACGCTCCATTACTCCCCATTGTAACAACTTTGATTTCATTTTCATACAAATTTGTTGGACTTCAAGATTTGTGTCTTATTCAGGTTAGTGAGTGTAAGAATAAATCAGATAATTGATGCCGAGCTTAAACGAATCGGTGGAGAAGTCCGGGGTCTCGTGCGGTAGTTCCCAACCGTCGCCAACGTCGTTGTTGAAATTGATGAGCACCATCATGCGGTCGGAGTCATCAAATATTGCCCAGTATTGCGGAGGCTCGTTCGGCAAATACGGAATCGGTTTATAGATTTCGGTGAGATCAAAAAAGCAGTGGAAGATGGGGTGGCTCACGCTGATCTGCCGCATGGGGAACTCGGGCAGGACTTTGCGAATTTCCCGCAGCCAGTTTTGCCATTCAAAATAGCCGCGAAAATCATCGACCATTAAGAAACCTCCGCGCAGTAAATATTCCCTGAGGTTTTTGACTTCATCCTCTGCAAGCGTCAGGTACCCGATTTCACACGCATAGATAAACGGGTAGTTAAATATTTCATCGTCAGAAAATGTCAAGACTTTCGTCTCTGCCGCGATTTTAAACGAGGTCGCAGCCTTGAGCGCGGTGTAAAGATTTTCTTCGGCTTGCGGGTAATCGTGCGCCCAGGTGGGGGCGTCGGTGGAAAAGCCGTAGCCGTAGCGGATGCCGTGATCCGTGAACCGGATGCGCACGAATTGGAACTCGTCGCCCGAGGCGACCTGGGCACCGGCTTCCGGTGAAAATGACAGGGTCAATAATAGAAAAAGAATGGTTTTTACTTTCATATCCTAAACTCGGGACAAAGAGACCACTCTGCTTAACCGCAGGATCGCAAAGTTGGCACAACGAGCGCTAATAAAAATCAGGTTTCTAATTTATCGAGTAATTCAAAAACTTTGTGTTGTTCGTGGTGAATAAATTTCTCTTGTGCTCTTTGCGTTTTCTTAGCGAACCTTGCGGTTGAGTCGTTTGGCTACTCCACACACGCCAGCAGAATTTCCTGAGCGCGTTCGTACTGGGGGGCGATTTCCAGCGCCTGCAGCGCCGACTTCTTCGCCTCGGACTTATTGCCGGCCTGCAAATAGGCGTCCGCTAAGTCGCAGTGGGCGCCTGCCAGATCCGGCGGCTCGGTGAGCAGCAGAGTTTGCAGTTCGAGAATCGCGACGTCAAACTGTTTTTGCGCCAAATACACCGAAGCTAATTTCTTGTGCACCTCGGGTTCGAATGGTGAAATATAAATAACTTTTTTCAGAGCCTCAATAGCGCCCGGGTAATTTTTGGTTTCGATGCACAAGTCCGCCAGCATTTGCAGCGGCACCAATTCCTTGCCGTTGCGAGACGTCAACTCGCTCAGTTCTTTGATCGCCAGTTGCTTCTGACCGGTCTTGATATAAATTTCTGCCAGCGCCTGATACGGGTTGTCATGAATCACATAATCCGGAAACAGCTCCCGCGCCTTTTGCAGCAGCGGTGTGGCTTTGGCGTAATCGCCTTTCTCTTTATAATACTTGCCAAGACGGTAATTCAAGAACGGATTGTTGGGTTTTTGTGCAAGTTTTTTGGCGAGCTCCTCAGAGCCGCTTTCGTGGTGATCTAAAATGTAATCCACCGCGCCGAAACGGTACTTTTCTTTTAAATAAGCCTGAAACTCATCATTCAAAACATTCAAATCCTTGCCGTAAACGTTCTTAAAAATCGGCTCGGTTTCCATTCCCGATTTAAAAAGCGAAAAGGTAGCCAGCAGCGATTCGCGGCCGTATTTTTTTACCAGAAACTCCACCACCAGCGAGGCTTGAAAATAAGAGAGTGAAACCTGTCCGGGATTGCTGGGACGATTGAAGCCGGCATCGAGGTCTTTGAGCGGCAGCAAGCGATTATCAAGGTACGCCTGAATGAGCGGCACATCGAGATTCATTTGCCAGAAAGGATTGGCGGTGGAGGTTTCGTAAACCGCGATGCCCTCCGCCAGCCAGCGCGGGATGCGGTTGCCGGTGAGCCGCAGGTGGCTCACGTGCACCAGCTCGTGCCAGAGGGTTTCCCCCCAGACGAAATCGCCTTTGGCGCGGGCGCGCGGAGAATCCATCGCCACCACGTTGCCGAAACAGATTCCCAAAAACGCCTGCGCGCCCGGCAGCCCAAAGCAGCGCACCGCGAAATCGTCATGTTCGGGGAAAATTTCGAGAGTAAACGGCGGCGCATCTTTGACCGGATAACGGGCGTCGATCTTCGCGTGGCTGTCTTTCGCCAGCTCGAGGGCGTAGCGCGCCAGCACCGGATCGTCCCGCTCGTGGATGCGGAGAACAAAGTTCGGCGTGCGATGAATTTTGTACTTTGGGTAGTCATCAAACAGCGTGAGCAGATTACCGACGTACTTGTTGAATGGATCGTTGGCAAACGCTTTCTCTAATTCCGCTTTTGCCGCGGCTTCATCGCCCACCCGGCTCAAGCTGGTGCCCAGCCCGGCGCGCGCGTTCCAGTTTTCGGGATCGAGGGTTAACCCTTTTCGATAAAACTCCACTGACTCCTTGAAAAGATAGCGCCGCGAAAGGTGCTCGGCAATTTGAAAATACAACTCCCCGTAGCGGGGATTGACCGACAGAATTTTCGTTTCTTCGTTTCTGAAATTTTGATCGTCGTTGAGAAAATAAAAACAAACGGCGCGCAAGCTGCGAGTCGTGAGCGCATTCGGATTC
Organism: bacterium; assembly: GCA_037446635.1. Lineage (GTDB taxonomy): Bacteria > Zhuqueibacterota > Zhuqueibacteria > Oceanimicrobiales > Oceanimicrobiaceae > DASWHH01. Next base: position 5,397 of record JBBIIG010000095.1, on the reverse strand, counting down.
ACCTGCAGGGGTTTTTCCAATTTTCCCAGCGCAGTTTTGAAATCGCCGATGGCGATGTCCATTTCCGCCAGCAAATTGAGCGCTTCAATCAAATTGGGATTTTTGCTGAGCGCGGTTTCGGCGGCTTGCCGGCTGCGATCGAAATCGCTGCTCATCCAGCAGCGCGCCAGCCCGAGGTGGGCTTCCGCAGCATTGGGATTGATTTTCAACGCATCTTCAAACACACTGACGGCATCCGGAATGTTGTATTTCGAAAGAAAGATATTACCCCAGGGTATATATGCCTGCCAGTAGGTTTTGTCTCGCTGAGTGGCCTCGTAGAAAAGATCATTGGCGTCGCGGAAGCGGTTGAGGTAAACACACGCCTGCGCGATGAGACTCAATTCCTCCGCGCTCAAATTGGTGTGGCTCTGATAATAAGAGATGAAAAATTGCAGCGTTTGTCGGGAAGCCTCGTTTTCACCCCACTCTCGCTGCAGAATGCCTAAATTCAATCGCGCCGCCAGGTGGTTGGGGTTGATGCTCAGCGCCTTTTGAAAATTCGCCCGCGCCGAATCGTACTGTCCCAGCCGTTTTGAAACCTCACCGAACAAATTGAGGGCGTCGGCGTTTTGCGGCTCGGCAGCGAGGGCTTGGCGGCAGGTCTCCACGGCGCGAACGTACTCTCCTTTTTCAATCAGCACCCGCGCCCTGCCCAACTGCGCGTCCACCGAATTCTCACGCGCTGCCGGCTCATATTGCGCCTCGGCTTGGCCGATCCGCTCTGGCGGAAGCGCCTTCTCATACTCGCCGACTCTTAAAAACGCCGCGGCTTTTTGCAGGCTTTCGCTTTCATTGCCGGAAAAAGCGCTCACTCCGCTGGCGAGGAGCGAGCTAAAAATCAGCGCAACAATATTCACGGGATTTATCCAGTTGGTTTATTTTTACAAACGCCTGACTGCATCACAAAATTCCGCGCGGCGCGGCAGGTGAAAAGTTAAAAATGATACGTGGCGAGTCAGAGCTTGGTTCCTGTGGTGAATCTAAAATGATTGCCTGCCTGCAGCAGGCAGGCAACTATTTAGCAAGAGCCGTCGTCAAAATAATAAATTTTCATTCATCTCATTCCGTTGATCGTTAAGGAGGTTCTATGAAACCACGAAGCCTTTTCGCCTCTCCTAAAATTTGGTTTGCCCTGGCGCTAATGATTGTCCTCACAAGCTGCGGTTCACCCGGCCCGCGCGCCTACCAGTCGGCGCGCGACAACGACGGCTGGATCGGCGTTTATGTGCAGGATCTCGATCGCGAGCTGCGGCGCTATCTGGATCTCGATGAGCGCTACGGCGCGTTTATCAACGACGGCGTCAGCGGCGGCCCCGCTGACGACGCCGGCCTGCAAGAAGAAGACCTCATCATCAAATTCGATGGCAAGCGCATCCGCGACACCGACGACCTGATCCGCGCCGTCCGCCGCACCCGGCCGGATAAAAAAGTCGAAGTGGAAATCATCCGCGACAAACAAAAGAAAACCGTGCAGCTCACCGTGGGCGAGCGCCGCTCCCGCTACAGCGCCGACGATCGCCGCCGCGACCGCCGGGTGATGGTGTTCCGCGACCGGCCCTGGTTAGGGATTCGCATGACGGACCTCAACGAAGACCTGGCGCACTATTTTTCCGTGGGAAAAAATTCCGGCGTTTTAATTTTGGAAGTGGAAAAAAACAGTCCCGCCGAAGAAGCCGAGCTCAAAGCCGGCGACGTCATTTTTGAAATCGCGAATCGGACGGTAAGCAGCGTTGAAGACGTGTTTGATATTCTCGCCGACTTCCGCCGCGGCGATGAAATCGAAATCAAAATCAAGCGCCGCGGGGAGGAGCAAACCGTCAAAGTCACGCTGGAACGCCCGCCCCACTCCTATCATTTCGATTTCCTGCCTGAGCAGGCAGGCAACTACGATGAGCTGCGCGCCTGGAAAAATGACTGGCGCGACGAGCTGCGGCAGCTGCAGCACGATCTGAAATACAATCTCCGCCCCGATCTGGACGATGAGATTCGCCGCAACCTCGAACGGGAACTCCGGCGCAACCTCGGCGACATTCGCGCCCACGAAAGTGAACTCAAAAAATTTGGAGACAATTTTAGCGCGGAGATGGAAAAGTTCGGCCGGGACCTGGAACGGGAAATGGAGAAGTTAGCGGAAGAACTGGAGAAAATGGAGATGAAGTTGCGCTTTGATCGCGCGCGGTTGTAATCCCTCCCCTATTTCGTTTTAAAAATGAGGGAGGTCAGGAGGGGGGCAAGAATTGTGAATTGCCAATTGTGAATTAACAATTCTCAATTATCAATTCACAATTGAGGGTTCTCACCGCACCTCCTTTCCGCCGAAGCGGATCGCCCCCCTGCTTAAGGCCTCTGGCCTGCCTGTGCAGACAGGCGGGCAGGGCTCAGCCGCCGAATACTCCCGCCGCGTCACAAAATCAAAGCAGCCCAACTGGGCAAACGCTGCGAAGAAAACCAGCAGGATGATCGCCAGCAGCGTCAGCGCGATGCGGGGGTCGGCCACAAACAAAACCAGCGCGGCCGCGCCGCAGAGAAAAGTCGCGATATAAATTAACAGCACCGCCGCGGTCTGGCTCAAACCCAAATCCAACAGGCGGTGATGAATGTGCTTTTTGTCCGCAGAAAACGGATGCCGGCCTTCGCTCACTCGGCGCAAAATCGCGATGAAGGTATCGGCCAGCGGCACCAGAAACAGCACGGCCAACACCGCGGCGTGGGAACCGGTTTCCGGCAGCGTGAACGCTTTCAGCGAAATGCACGCCAGCGCAAAACCCAAAAACAAGCTGCCCATATCCCCCATAAAAATTTTGGCGGGCGCAAAATTGTAACGCAAAAATCCCAACGAAGCCGCAATCAAAACCAGCGCGGTGGCGGCAATGCTGAGATTGTGAAAAATAATGGCGCCGGCAAACACAAAAAACGCCGCCACGATCACAAATCCGGAAGCCAGGCCGTCGAGGCCGTCTAACAGGTTGATGGCGTTGGTGAGCGCGACGATCCAGAAAATAGAGAGCGGAGCGGCCCACACCCCAAGGTGCAGAGTCGTTCCCGAAGGCAGGTAAATCGTATCCACCACAAATCCAAACGCCACCGCCACCACGGCGGCCAGGGTTTGTCCCGCCATTTTGCGATAGCAGCTCAAATTGTAGAGGTCGTCGAACAGGCCAACGATGAGCATGATGCTGCCGCCCACCAGCAGCGCACTCAGAATTTTCACCTCTTTGTTGAAGAGCGTCAAAATAATCAGCCCAACGGTGAAGGCAAAGAAAATGCTCAGGCCGCCTAACTTGGGCGTGCTGCCGTTGTGAACTGTGCGCTCGTTGGTGGTAGCGTAAATTTTAAGCCGCAGGGCGATCTTTTTGGCCACGGGCGTCGCCATCAGCGCGATAATCAGCGTTGCGATGACGGGCAGAAGCGCAAGTATCATAGCTTCCCTTTCTCATTTGTTCATCCATAGGTAACCTCGGCGGTCCGCTCCTTTCTCAGACCACCATTCAAAATCTGTTCATAAATTCTCTCCATCCGCCCAGTGACTTTTTCGATCGTGAAATTCTCCAAAACCCGCTGCCGGCCGTTGCGGCCTAAACGCCGGCTCTCCTCGCGATTCTCCAAAAGATAGTTAATCGCCTGCGCCAACTTTTCGGGGTGATTAACCGGCACCACCAAACCAGTGCGGCCGTTCTGATTCACCCACGGCACGCCGGTGTTGAGATTGGTGCTCACCACCGGTTTGCCGCAAGCCATCGCTTCCAACTGCACCACCCCAAACGCTTCGCTGCGTTTGTTGGAAGGCAGAACAAACACGTCGCAGGCGTGATAAAACGCCGTCAAATCCTCATTTGAAACATTTTGAAAAATGAACACCTTCCCCTGCAATCCCCGCTCGCGAATCATTTGCTCAAGTTGATGTTTCAGCGGCCCGTTGCCAATGATGGCAATTTTGCCGTTCATCTTCTCCGCCGCTTGAATCAACGTCTCCAGTCCTTTGTAATACGTCAGCCGCCCCACAAATAACACCATCGGCTCGCCGTACTTCTGGCGAATCCACTGCGCCTGCATTTTGGTTTGCCACGACGGCTCAAATTTCTCCGCCCGAATTCCCAGCGGCACCACCACAGTCTTGTGGGCATAGTTTCGTAAAAACGGCGAATACTTGACGTAATTGGGCGAGGTCGCCACCACGCAATCGGCGCGCTCCAAAAGCTGGTACAAATAACGGTTATAAAATCGCGACAGCCACCGCTGCTTGATAATGTCGCTGTGCCAGATCAAAACCAGCCGTCCCGGCGGCTTCGCCAGCAAATACGAAACGTGCGCCAGCGGATTGGGCAAATGCAATTGAATGATGGAATCGCGGTCGCTGCGGATGCGCGCCAAGTGGCGGGGAAAGGTAGGACAGATCGGGCTGGAGAACAGCTCGCCCCAGTTGGCCGCGCGCGTCACCCGCACCCCATCCACCATCTCGACGACCGTTCGCGGCCGGGTGTTGGCCACCAGCACCTCGATATCAAATTTGTCCCGAAGCTCACAGCAGTGATCGTACAGGTGGGTCTCCATCCCACCCGGTTCCGGGTAGTAGTATTTTCCCAATTGAATGAGTTTAGTTTTCCCCATTTACGCGGTCCATTCCATAGACATTCAAAGTTAACTCCGCGGTTTTTTTCCACGAGAATTGCTTGACCCTCTCCCTGCCTTTTTGGATCATTTCCCTTTTCATCGGTAAATTTTCCAAAATCTTTAAGATGCCCGCCTTCCACTCAGCAGGATTCTTAGGATGCGCAAACAGCGCCGCGTCCCCGCAAACTTCGCGGTGCACCGGAATATCCGAGGCCATCACCGGCGCGCCGCTCGCCATCGCTTCAATCAGCGGCAGGCCGAAGCCCTCGTACAGCGAGGGAAACAGAAACACCTCTGCCCCGGCATAAAGATGCGGCAGATCGTGCTGCTCGACATAACCCGTAAAAATAATGTCGTTGGATTCCCGCCAGCGTTTTGCCCATTCCGTTTGCTGCACGTTTTGCCAGCCGGGTTTCCCAATAATGACCAATTGAGGGGGCAGATTTGTGCCTTTTCTAAGCAAATCGTATGCCTGCAACAGCAGCAGCAGGTTTTTTCGCGGCTCCAGGGTACTCACCGCCAGCAAATAGGGCCGGCGAACTCCAAATTTGGCAATGATCTGCTGAGATTTCGCATCGAATTGGGCGCTCAGAAACGCCGCGTCCGCTGCCAACGGCGTGGCGACAACCGTCCCTGGTGGGACGCCGAACGCCTCGATGACCTGTTTTCGGACACTCTCCGAGGGCGTGAGGACGCGCGCCGCCCGTTTGAGGGAACGGGTGAAAATGGGCTGGTAATAGAGCC
>JBBIIG010000094.1:0-11122 GCA_037446635.1 bacterium | reverse complement strand
AAAATGGCCGCTTTTAAAGTGCCCACAGGTGGCCGCTTTTGACCGCCCGCTGACAAAGTATAAAACCCATCCATCGCATTCTATCGGATGACCGGCGAAAAACGCTTTGATCTGGCGCTGCAATGAGCGACTAAGTATACGATTTCATAAATTCAGATACGTATTATTGAAACGGTTCCTAACACAGCTTGAAACTGTGTTTGTCTTAACGACGTTCCAATACACTGTTGCAAACAGTGTAGGATCCATATTGTTAGCGCCACAAATAGGAGTGGGAGGCAGGCAGGCTTGCGGAGCTTGCTTGATCAACTACCATGACCCTCGAATCCCAATTTGCCCTGCCAAACTTTTCGCGGAAACACCGTCTGTCACTTCCCAATTGCCCGGCGCACAAAGCCGTCACTGACTTGCAGCCGCCGGCGAGCTTCGTCGGCATCCACGCCGGCGAGGATCATCACCAGCGCGGCTTTGACGTGCCCCTGCGCTTTCCGCAAAACATTTTCCGCGTGTTTATAATCCACGCCGGTCACCATCATCACCGTGCGCTTGGAGCGCTCCTCCAATTTGCGGGAATTCATCTGCAAGTCCACCATCATGTTGCCATAAACTTTGCCGAGGCGGATCATCGCGGCGGTGGTGAGCATGTTGAGCACCAATTTGGTGGCGGCGCCGGCTTTCATGCGCGTGGAGCCCATCACCACTTCCGGGCCCACCACCGGACAAATGGCCACATCCACTTCAAGATTCAATTCACTGCGGGGATTGCAGGTGACAAAGATGGTTTTGGCGCCCAACTCCCGCGCCTTTTTCAGGGCTGCCAACACATACGGGGTGCGGCGGCTGGCCGCGATGCCGCACAAAACGTCTTTTTCGTTGAAGCCGCGCGCCAAAATATCGCGCACGCCGTCCTCGCCGCGATCCTCGCTGCCTTCCTGCGCCCGCACCAGCGCTTCGGCTCCACCGGCGATGATGCCCTGGATCATTTCGGGTTGGGTGCCAAAGGTGGGAGGACATTCGGCGGCGTCCAGCACGCCCAGCCGGCCGCTGGTGCCGGCGCCGATATAAAAAAGCCGCCCGCCGTTTTTGAACGCCGCCACCAGAATCTCCACCGCCTGCGAGATGTAAGGAATCTCGGTCTCGACAACAAATGGGACTTTTTTGTCCTCATTATTGATGATGCGCAGAATTTCTTCCGTAGTTTTGACGTCGATCTCTTCGGAGGCGGGATTGCGCGCTTCGGTGATCAGATCTTTGATTTCGTTGAATACGTCGTCGCTCATAATAAACTTGCTTTGAATTCATCTTTACTTAATCTTTACTAAACCTTTAAGGTTTAGTAAAGAGATTTGAAACCTCATAATAAACAAATCTTTCCCAAAACCGTTGGTTGGCCCGCGCCGGTAGCGGCGGGCACGTTGCTGGGGTTGCCGGCGATGGTCTCGTTGGCCAGCACCGCGAAACACACCGCTTCTTTGGCGTCGGACGGGATGCCAAAATCGTCGATCAGCTTTACTTCCACGCCGTGAAATTTTTCCCGCAGCGAATTCATGATAAAGCCGTTCTTTGCGCCGCCGCCGCTGACGATCACCTCATCCACCGTGATGTTCGGCTCAACAAAATCGCGATAATTTTGCCAGACCGTGCGGGCCGTGAGCTCTGCCGCCGTTGCGATCATATCGTTTGGCGGAACGTTCATGCGCAGGGCGTTTTGTAAAAATTGGCTGCAAACATCCGCGCCAAATTCTTCGCGGCCGGTCGATTTGGGCGGCGGCTTTTTAAAATAAGGATGGCTCAAAGCGATCGCCAGTAATTCTTCGCTCACTCTGCCGGCTTGCGCGGCCCGGCCATCGCGATCAAACGGCTCGTTGAACATTCGCTGCATCAACGCATCGATGAGCATGTTGGCGGGGCCGGTGTCGAACGCGATCACGTCTTCGATGCGGCAGTTCTTTTCCAAAATCGTGAAGTTGGCGATGCCGCCCAAATTGAGCAGCGCGCGATGTTTTTCGGTTGATCGAAATAAAATGAAATCAAAATACGAAACCAGCGGCGCACCCTGTCCCCCTAAGGCTAAATCGGCGGGACGGAAATCGGCGACGGTGACGATGCCGGTGCGTTTGGCGATCACCGACGGTTCGCCTAATTGCAAGGTCGCCCGAATTTTGTAGCCGAACATTTCGATTTCATTGGGAAGATGGTGGATGGTTTGGCCGTGGGAGCCGATCAGATCAATTTGCGGCGGAGAAAGCCCCGCCTCGCGGATGAGCGTTAACGCTGCTTCCGCGAAGATTTCGCCGATTACAACATTCATGCGGCAAATGTCATCGACGGCGCCGCGGCCGGGCGCTGAGACTTCCAAAATTTTCTCTTTGCAGCCGGGGGGATAGGGGAAGGTGATGAATCGCAGCACCTCCAGTTGGGTCTGCACGCCGCTATTTTTTATTTTGATCAACGCCGCATCGACGCCATCCACCGAAGTGCCAGACATGAGGCCGAGGACCAGGCGCTCTGATTTAGCGTGAATTTGTTGCAGCCGAGTCATGGAATGAGCATCCCTACAAGCATTTTTGCAATGGAGTACTAACTAAGGGTTGATTATCGAAACGTGAAAAAGACCGGTTTCATCACACTCTGAACGCATAGACTGTCGTAGTCGTCTTTCTTCCCGCCGCGCTTTTCTCAGATCAGACAGAGCTTTTACCTGAACAGGAATTCCACTTTCTACTTTGACTACGACATAAAAAAATTGTTTTTAGATTTAGCCATTTTCGCCAACTCCTTTTTGATTTTATTTACTATCACCTTCTTCCCCTTCGTTTGCCCTTTCTGTCGAGCTCTCGGCCCAGCTTTTGATGGTCTGAAAATCCGTCTCGCTGATCCTGGCTTCGGGATGCAGCGGCAGATAAATTTTCAATGGCATGCGTTTCTCACCAACTTCCTCAACAATTTCTTCTTTAATTTTTCGGCGCCGCTTTTCATCGTATTTATCCCATTCCGAAAAATTGAGATGCGAGCGCGCCTCTTTTACGTCATCGCTCACCAGCCACGACACCGGCGCCACGTAACTATACCACGGCCAGGCGGTTTCGTTGGAATGGCAGTCGTAACAGGCGCGGCGCAAAATGGTAGCGGCGGCTGGCTCCGCGCCCACGTCTTTCGTAACCGGCGGGTTGCTGCGCTGCACGGGTACGAGCTGAATTCCAACTGCCACAATTGCAATTGCCATCAAAATCTTCTTCATCATTTCTGCCTCCCTCGAATTAGAATTCAGTCAAAAAATTATGGGCGTCGCTCCAAAACATCCAACACGAAATGCAGCAGCTCGTCCGGGCGATTGGTGATGCCAAAGGCCCCGGCCGGCGTCCCCAGCTTCGCGTTAAAATTGCCGACGTAAAAAACCACCGGCGTGTTGGCCTCCGGTTTTCGAGATTGATCTCCGCTTCGCAGGGCGTGCAAAAACGCCAGACCGCTTTTATCGGTTGGGTTGTCGCGGCCGATATCGGAGATCACCACATCGTAAATATCCAATTGCAATTTTTTGAGCGCCTCTTCGGAGGTGGTTGCCAGATCCATTTCGGCGCGCAGTTGGCGAAACATGCGGCGCTCGTTGCGGTTGTTTTCCGGATGATCGTCCACCCACAGAATGCGAGCACCGCGAAATACATCCAGCCGCTGCTTCACTCGCCGCAACGCCGCTTGCTTCGCTTTTTCGGGAACCTCGATTTTCCACTGCGGCGATTTCTCGCCGATTTCGACGGCGGCGTCGAACGAGGCTTTTATGAACGAAACTTCCACGCCCAAAACCTTGAGGCCGCTGAGGTTCGGCAGCAGCTCGTCGCGAATCCAGCGGCGGTGGCTCACGATCAAACCGGCCACCAGCAAAAACCAGCACAACGATGGAATCAGTTTAATGATCTCTAAAGTTGCGGCGTCCATTTTTCCTCCTCAAATTCATTGGCGTTTTTGAATGATGAGCAGCGTGTAATCGTCCACCAGCGGCCGGCCAGCATAAAACTGCGTGATGTCGTCTTTCAAAATTCGCAGCAGTTCCTCCGCGTTGGCGCCGCGGGATTTTTGCAATAGCGAACGCAGCCGTTCTTCGCTGTAAAACGCCGCGGCGGCATTCTCGGCGGCGCCCGCCTGCCCAAGTCCTCCGGCGGGCAGGCTGGCGGCTTCCACCAGGCCGTCGGTGTAGAACAGCAGGGTGTCGCCGGGCTGTAATTTCAGTGAAAGCGATTTGAGGTTTTTCTCGAACAGGCCGCCGCGGCGCTCGATGCCAATGCCCAGCCCCTGGCAGTGCAGCTCGGCGATGGATTTTGCAGAATTGCCCGGGATCAAAATCGGCGGAGTGTGGCCGGCGCGCACCAGTTGCACGCGCGCGGTTTTGGCATCCAAACTCCCGACCACGGCGGTCACAAACACCTGGCGATCGATGAGGGGGTCGGAAAAATATTTGTTGAGCCGCACGACGATCTCCTGCGGGTCGCGGCTGAACTGCGGTGAAAACCGCAGCAAGCTGATGCACTGCGCCATGTAAAACGCGGCGGAGGCGCCTTTGCCGGAAACGTCGCCGATGGTGAACAAAAAATTCTGCTTGTCGAGGGGCAGCAGGTCGTAAAAATCGCCGCCGACTTCGTTGGCGGTTTGGAGGGCGGCCGCCACTTGAAAGCCGGGAATGTTTGGCAGCGTACGCGGCAGCAGGGCGAGCTGCACCTGGCGGGCAATGGCCAGCTCGTGCTCGAGGCGTTCTTTTTCCCGCTCCTTCGCCATCGACTCCTGCAATTTTTCGCCCATGACGTTGAAGCGCTCGGCCAACTCCACAAATTCGTCGCGGCCTTCAATTTGCACTTTGTAATCGAGATTGCCCGCGGAAATTTCCCGAATGCCGGTTTTAAGCTGGTTGAATTTTTGAACGATCATGCGGTTGATCTCCTCGCCGAATTTCACCATGCGGCCCACCACCACGGCGTTCACCAGCAGGTAAACCAGCGCCAGCAATAGAATGTAGCCAATTAAAGTAGGAGTAAAAACGGAAAGCTGCGGCAGGAGGATGATATCAAACGCAAAGAAGCCGCCGGCGCGGCTGGAGGCGTCCACCAGCGGCGCCACCACCCGCCCGACGGCGACGGGCGCGCGCTGCAGCAGCTCGCGATCGATGACTTTCACCCACTCGGGCGAAGCAGCGTTGCCATTTGTTAGCGGCCAGGAAACGCTCCACGCCGGCTTGGGCGGAAGGATCGCGAAGGGAAAAATCCAGAGTTTGCGATCGCTCTTCAAAAAACTAAAATCGTAAATGTACGACTCCCAGCGCGACGGCTGGTAGGGATAAGCCGTCAATTGCGAGGCGGCGAAAATCGAAACTTCTTCAGAAACGGCGCTCAGAAAAAGCGTGTCCAGTTTCACAAAGTTCAACAGCCGGCGATTCGAGTCATCATGGGATTCCAAAAAAATAAAGTAATCTTCGCCGGCGCTGGTGTCCGCCGGCGACGGCAAACGCGCCAGCGCCATCACGCCCTGGTCCGGCAGCCTGCTGGTTGCTTGCAGCGGCTGGTAACCTTCGAGCTGAACGCTGCGATCGGAGTTCAGCGGGAATTGAAAAACCGGAGCGGGCGCGGCGTTTTTCCCGGAAACCATCTCCTCAAACTTTGTGACCAGCGCCAGACGCAGCTTCTCCGCCTGCCAACCGGCGAGAAAGAAAAAGATGACGAGCAGCAACATGCACAATTGAATAAACTGCGGAACCGTCGCCTGAAACAGGCTGGAGATTTTGAGCTTGCGCGACAGGCTGGCAAAGTTGTACACCAGCACCACGGGAATTTTCAGCAGCAGCGCCAGCAGGTACATCTTAAAACTAAAATAAAAAATCCTGGGCAGGCCGAACCAGAGCATACTGGTGTTGTGAGGCACGGCGGCGAAAGGCTCGATTTTAGAAAAAGTGAAAAACGCCGCCAGCAGCAAAAAGAGATAAAGCCAGCACTCGGTTTTGGTGAGCAGCTCGAGCCAGGCGGTGCGGCGCAACAAAAACACCAACAAAATAAGCTGAACGATGACCTGGTAGAGGGCGCCCTCGTTATCGACCAGGTTCAACAAAATCATCGCGAGGAAAAACGTCAGCAGGTAAAACCAGAAACTGGTTTGAGTGTTGTGAATGAGAACCAAACCGAAAATTAGAGTGAGCGCCGCCAGCAACAACGCTTGCAGGCCGCTCAAAAAAACCAGCGTCGGCGCAGGGACCGCTGGGAGGGAGCGCAGAAGGCTCGCGTCCAATAAAAAAATCGCGAAGAACATGAGAATCAGAAACTCCGCCTGCGGGCGATATTTCTGATCGATCGCCGTGGTGAGCTTGTACCAGCACCAAAGATAAAGAACGTGGATCAAGCCGACGGAGGTGAAAATCGAATTTTCGGAAAGCAGGATAATGAACAGAGTGATCAGCCAACCGAGAAAATAGAAGGTGGGAACGGATTTGAAATTGGAAGATTTGAGCAGCGTCCAGAACTCGCGAAACCGCGCGGCGGCGCGAAAATTGGTTTCCGGCATGATTATGAAATTTGGTTATTGAACTTTCAGGACCACCATCGTCATGTCATCGTGCAGTGATTATCAGAGAACGGTGTGAAGACATAGACTCACCTTTAACGGGCCTGCCAAATCGAAGCGCACTCAAAGCCCGTTGTTATTGTTTCTTGCTGAACGAAATAACAAAAGTTGACCGAACTTTTCAGAAAAGGATTTATCCGGCGCCGCCCGCTGCCCCGCCAGCGCCGCCTCCGCCGCCAACGGACGCGCCGCCGCCCACTCCCGCCGCCGAGCTCATGGAACTGTTGGCAACCGAAACAAATGAAGACACGGCCGCCGCAAAATTCTCGGTCGCGGCGTGGGCGCCCGCGGCATACCACGGAAAGTACACCTGGTGTTGATAGGCGGGCACGGTTTCGAGAAGCCGTTGTATGACGCTTGCGCCGACGCCCAGCGCCACGGCAAAGACCAAATAGTTCTGAATATTTTGCAGGATGTTCTGTCCTCGTGTGGTGCGGGAATGGTAGGTTTTTAAATATCTCCGTAAAGCCTGGAGTCTTTTTCGCAGGAGCTTCATTTCCGGAGTGTAACGCAAGATGGTGAAAGCCAGACCGCAGCAAACCAATCCGCTCACAATCGCCAGCCCTCCCGGACGCCCAAGCTTGATATTGATGACGATGCCGGCGCCAACAACCACGGCTCCCAGCCCGATTGCCATGAGCGTGCCTTTGATGCTCGCGCGGTCCCAAAATGGCTGGCCGTGAACGTGGCCTTTCACCATCTTCTGCCACTCGTTAAACCATTTGCGCACTTAGCGATGATTCATTCAGAAATCATCGATATCAAGCTGGCCGCTTTTGTTGGCGAGCTCATCGAAAAGAAACTCCAGCAGGCTGGCTTCAAAGTTCATGAGGGAGGAATCGAACCGCCAATCTGGATTTTCGAGCTGAATCATGAAGCGCGGCTTCTTTGCACCGAATCGCCTCCCGCCCGTCGCCGCAGGTTGTTCTCCAATTTTGAGGTAACCTCGATTAGCGAGATGGAGCAGGGCGGCCATGAGCGCATTGCCGGTCATCTGTTTTTGATAATAGAGGTAACTGGCCAACGTGGGATGGATATCATCGGGAATCGTGGAATCGATTTTTTGACGATAGGGCACGTCGTAGCCGCGGCCGAACTTGTGATAAAGCAACGCAATTCCCAGAAGTCCAGCGGCTGAGATCGCGGCGGCAATCGGCCAGGCTTTCCTCTCGTTCTCGCGGCGCTCCGCCAAATCCTGCAATTCGCGCTGGCGCAGCTCGTTGGCTTCGCGCGCCCAGCGCTGCTCGTCGGCGAGAATAGCTGGCAGCCTTTCTTCGCTATTAGAGGGTAGGGCGTCGTCCAACCATGAGTTGGGAAAAACGACTCGCGCCTCCCAGTAACGTCGGGCCGGTAACGGAGAGGCGTTCATGGCGATTTGACCCCCTTCGAAACGAAGCTCGCCCCACAGCGGTCCGTGCGCCCAGGCTCTCACAAAGGCGGTGTCTGCCGGCTGCGGCAAGCGGATGCTGACGCGGACTGAGTCAATCGCTTTGGGATTGGCTTCTCCGATAAACTTGTAGTACAATTCCGCCACGTCCGCATATTTCGTGACCGCATGAGTAACGGTGTAATTCAGAACGAACGTGCGGGTTTCGTTTCGCGCGCGGTAAAACCACTTCACGTAAAATTCGCTATTGCTCTGCTCGACTTGGTAGGTGCCGGGGTCTTTGTTGGCGACCATGCGATATACTTGCGAGTCTTCGCGCAGGGAGAAATCTGTCACGGTTCCCAACTCGTCGAGCGGCAGACGATAGTCGGCCCAACTGAAACGGCCGCGAAAAGAGTAGGTTCGCGACTCCTCGATCTTTAAGCTGCCATGGGCGGTGACTTCACCCATGATGACGACTCGGTCGAGTCGGTACGACTTGGCCATCGCGGAATCAGTGGCAGCCGCGAGCAAAACAAAACCGCACCACAGAAATATTTTTCTTAACATAGTCGGATCACTCTCTCAGGTTTTGCGGCTAAAGGTAAGAAAAATATTTTTATTTGTAAATATAAATGCCACTCATCTTGGCGAGATGAGTGGCATTTATGAAAGGTAAGTACGCCCGGAAGGATTTGAACCCTCAACCCTCTGATCCGAAGTCAGATGCTCTATCCAGTTGAGCTACGGGCGCGGAAGCTTGTCAATTGAGAAAATGCGTTGTAGCAATCTTTGTGGTGCTGCTGGATTTGATCCATTCAGTTCGGGGAGTAATGATCGTGAAACGTCAGACATGAAACGTGAAACGAACTACAATCCATCGCTCCATTCATCCATGACTCCTCTTGCCTGCTATTCATAACGTTCGACTTTCACTGTGTTTGCCTTACGAACAAATTGGGCAAGTAAGAGTTGGCTGGGGAGCAGGGATTCGAACCCCGATTCTACGGTCCAGAGCCGTATGTCCTGCCGTTGGACGACTCCCCAGTTTTGGCTAAACTTCAGCGGCAGCTTGAATGGCTGGAGTATGAATTTGCAAGAAAGCAACTGCTTTTTGCAGCCGCCGCGCCACCGTGTCTTTGCCTAAAATTTCAATGATCTCAAACAGCCCCGGACTGCTGGTTTGTCCGGTCAAAGCCAAACGCGTCGGGTGGATAATTTGGGCCGCAGGGACGCCCAATTCTTCTGCCAGCGACCGGAACACATGCTCAATATTTGCCGCGTTGAAAACGTTTAAATCGGCAAGCCGATCGCTAATTTGCTCAAACACGGAAACCACCTCCGCATCCCGCCAGTATTTGGCGGCGCCCTTTTCGTCGTAACTGACCGGGTCGTGGAAGAAGTAGCTGGTCATCCCCGGAATTTCCGTGAGGCGGCGGACGCGGGGTTTAATCAGCGCCGCAACTTTCGAGCATACCTCACTTTTTCCAACATCAGGCAAGCCAGCTTCCTGCAATCTCTTTATCATCAGCACGGCGAATTCCTCGACGCTCATGGCGTTCAAATACTGGCCGTTCATCCATTCCAATTTGCGCTCGTCGAACACCGCGCTCTTTTTGGAAATGCCGGAGAGATCGAACGCCTCAATTAGTTCGGCTCGCGAAAAAATTTCGCGATCGTCTCCGGGCGACCAGCCCAGCAGCGTCAAAAAATTAAAGACAGCGTCGGGAAGATAACCAGCCTTTTCGTACTCCTCGATTGAAGTTGCGCCGTGGCGCTTGCTCAGCCGTTGCTTGTCCGGCCCCAAAATAAGCGGCACGTGCGCAAACACCGGCGGCGCCCACCCAAACGCCTCGTAGAGCAAAATGTGTTTTGGCGTGTTGGAGAGATGATCGTCGCCGCGGATCACGTGGGTGATGTGCATGTGCTTGTCGTCCACCACCACCGCCAAATGATAAGTGGGCAGGCCGTCGCTGCGCAGCAAAATAAAATCATCGAGCTGCTGATTTTCAAACTTGACGTCGCCGTAAACCGCGTCGCGAAATGCCGTTTGGCCGTCGCGAACTTTGAGGCGAATCACGTAGGGCTGGCCAGCGCTTTCTCGCGCGCGAATCTCATCTTCACTCAATCGCAGGCAGGCGCGATCGTATTTATAGGTCCGCTTTTCTTGAACGGCTTGCTCGCGATCCGCTTGCAGTTTCTCCGCCGAACAAAAACAGCGATAGGCTTTTTTTTGCTGAACCAGTTGCTCGGCCAGGACTTTGTACACTCCAAACCGCTGAGAATGAAAAACCACCTCCCCATCCCAATCCAACCCCAGCCACTGCAACCCGTTGAAAATGGCGCGCACCATTTCTTCGCCGGAGCGGGCGACGTCGGTGTCTTCGATCCGCAAAAAAAACTGGCCGCGATGCTTGCGCGCAAACAGCCAGTTGAAAATCGCCGTGCGCGCGCCGCCCACGTGCAAAAACCCAGTTGGACTCGGCGCGAACCGCACGCGAACCTCGTTTTCTCCCCCCTGCTTGAAAGGGGAAACCGAGGGGTTTTTTACTCGGACATTCATTTCACCAACCAACAATAAGAAGCGGAGAGGGTGGGATTCGAACCCACGGTAGAGTTACCCCTACGCAGGTTTAGCAAACCTGTGCCTTCAGCCACTCGGCCACCTCTCCGGGCGTCTAAGTCGCTTAAGTATTCGATAGACGACAATTTGCTTAAAAGAACAGCGACCTTAAGGCAAATTGCGCCCGGCGGTTTTTCCGCCTCAGCGGATCCGCTGCGCGGACAAGACCGCTGCCTTACCAATTCCACACTTCAAAGAACACTCTGGAGAAATCTTCTCCCCGAACCACTCTTTAAAAACAACTCCCGCTTGCGCGCTGCGGTTTTGTCTGCGTACTCCTCATGATAAACCAGAACCCACGGCCGCCCTGCCTTTGTCGATCTTACTTTTCCCTGATTATGTGATTTTACCCGAGCCGGCAAATCACTCGTCGAACCCTTATACAGACGGCCCGTCTTCTCACTTTTCAATACATAGACGTAATGCATAGCGGAGGGCGAGGGACTCGAACCCCCAAGGGATTACTCCCGGCGGTTTTCAAGACCGCTGCCTTACCAATTAGGACTAGCCCTCCTTAGCGCTTTTGGGCGAGG
>JBBIIG010000093.1:0-11413 GCA_037446635.1 bacterium | reverse complement strand
CGCCCACGAGATCAACACCAGCTACACCCTGATTGAAATTCAACCTGAAAAGATCACCTGCAGCCTGCGAGTGGATCAAACCGATCTCGAAAAGATTTTCGATCTCGATGAAGACGGCGATGGCGCCATCGCCAACGATGAGCTCCTGCTCAATCTCGACGTCATGCAGGAACATTTTCACGAGAGAATCGCGCTGATGGTCGCGGGCGACGAGCTGCCGTTAAGCAAAAACGGCGGCCAACTCTTCGCCGACGAGCCTGGCAACCGTTTCATTGATTTTCAGTTTAGCGCGGAGCTGGCTTCGCCGGTCTGGAAGCTAACCCTGCGGTTGGATATTTTTGACGATTTCGGACCGCGTCACAAAAATTTAGTGAAAGTGATTGCCGGCAGCGAAACCGTGCAAGCCATTTTCACCAGCGATGATCCGCAGCAAAGCATCCCATTTGAAGGGCGCGATGTTCCGCTGCTCAATCAGATTGGGCAATTCATCCGGTTGGGGATGGAACACATTTTTATCGGCTACGATCACATTTTGTTTCTAATGGGGTTGATTGTGCTGGGCGGCAGCTTCCGCAACCTGATTAAAATTGTGACCTCCTTTACCCTGGCGCACAGCATCACTTTGATTCTTGCGGCGCTACAAGTAGTGTTGCTGCCGGCGCGGCTGGTGGAATCGGTGATTGCGCTCAGCATCGTTTACATTGCCATTGAGAATTTTTTGGTGAACGACACCGACCAGCGCTGGCTCATCACCTTCATCTTCGGCTTGATGCACGGCTTCGGTTTCGCCAACGTGCTCACCGAATTGGGTCTGCCTGCCAGGGGGCTGGCGGCGTCGCTATTGTCGTTTAACGTGGGCGTGGAAATTGGCCAGGTGGTGATTGTGGCCATTGCCTTTCCCATTATCCTGTGGATCAATCAAACCAAATGGCAGCGGCAGGTGGTGTATGGTCTTTCTTCAATTATCTTGATTTTTGGATTGGTGTGGTTTTTCGAGCGGGCTCTGCAGTTTAATCTTCCTTTGATGTAACACAACATTAATGTTGTGTTACAGTTTAGCAATCCCATACGCCAAACAACTCGCCGCCAGTCCAAATACGATATACCCTAATCCCGTCGCCGCCAGCCAATCCGGTTCCACAGCGGCCAGCATTCCTTTTTTCTCCAAAAAGTAAAACACAAATGTTGAGATAAAACCCGCAACCGCGGCAGCCTCAACTTGCCGTTTCGTGGAGGCCGGGCGAAACAGCGCGACCATCGGAATGAAAATGGTAGTGGTGAGAATTCCGGACGACAAATAAAAAATATCCCACAGCGATTCCGTAAACAGGGCATAAACGTATGCCAGAAACACCGCGCCGCCGGACATGAAACGAGAGACGAAACGCAGCTTGATTTTCTTTTTAGATTTTGACTGGAGGTACGGCTCGAGAATGTCGTACGAGAGCGATAGCGCCACCACGTTGCCGCAGGTGTCGATGGTGGACATGGCCGCCGCGGCGAGGCCAACAATGAGCAGCGCCCCCAAAATTTGCGGCGCGTGATCGCGAATTATCACGGCCAAAATCGCCGCGCCGTCGTTCAGCTCGGTTGGAATTTCGGCGCCGGTGGGTGGGTAGAGGTAAAGCGCCGCCAGCCCGATGATCATCGGTAAAAATGCGATAAAGAAAAATGAATTCAAACTGGCGATGAGAATTCCTCGGCGCGCGTCGGCGTTGGAGCGCGCCGCCTGCAGCCGCAGCCAGATATCGGTTTCGACCACCCAGCCCGGAAGATAGGTGAGCAGGGTCATCGCGATCAACGCCGGACCGGCGGAAAAAATCGTGAACGCCGTCCCGTTAATTTTAGGTGGGGAAGGAATCGTGCCCAGCACTTCCGCGAACGTGCCGCCGCTCAAAGATGCTTTGGCCGCAATGACCGTTACCGACAAAATGAAGAACGCGACCAGAGCGTATTGCAGTTTATCGGTGTTCACCACCGCGGAAAATCCACCCATAAACGAGTAGCACGCTACAATGAGGGTGATCAGAATTAGTGTTGCATTCAGAGAAATATCCAACAGCGGCGAGAGGATGTTGGCTGCGGCGTAAATTTCGGCGCCGCCCCACACCAGAAATACGAACGCCAGCGGCAGCGCCAGATAGGCGCGTGCGCGCTCGCCGAAGCGGCGGGCAATCATTTCTGGTTGTGAAAAGGCGGGAAGTTTGCGGAAGTAGGGCGTGAGAATGTAATAGAAAAGCATCGTCAGCAGCCAGGGGATAGGCAGCAGCCAGAGGGCGCCCACTCCGTACCAGTAAAAAAGCTGGATGTCATACACGCACGACCAACTGATGGACATGAAGCTGGCGGAAATGGAGAGCCCCACCGACCACGCCCCTAATTTTTTGCCCGCCGCCCAAAAATCCACTTGCGCCTCTTCGGCGCGTTGGCTTTTTTGGTAGCCGCGCCAGCCGATGTAAATCACCGTGGCGGCGTACAGAGCAAAGGCTGTCCAATAGAACCAGAGTTGCATCCGTTCGCGGCCTTCACTTTTGCCAGTAAATGTCGCTCACGCCGCTTTTGAAATTCTCGTAGCGCGCCAGCACAAACAACGCATCCGAAAGCCGATTCAGATATTTGATGACCTGTTCTCCGATTTTTTCCTGTTTGGATAATTCCACCGCCAATCGTTCCGCCCGCCGGCACACGCAGCGTGCCTGGTGCAAAAGCGCCGCGGTTTTGGTTCCGCCCGGCAGAATGAAATCTTCGAGGGGCTGCAGTTCTTCGTTCAGCGTGTCCATCAGCTTTTCCAAATCCTCCACGTGAGCGGATTCAATGACCTTCATTTGCCATTTCTGTTTGTCTTCCTCCAACACGCTCAACTCGCCGCCCAACGTAAAAAGCTGATGTTGAACGTTTGTGAGCGTCTTTTTAACAATAGGAGTTGGTTCAAAGGCCAGCGCAATTCCAATCACCGAGTTCAATTCATCGACGGTGCCGTAGGTTTTAATGCGCGCAGAGTCTTTTGACACCTTTTGTCCGCCGCCGAGGCGGGTTTCGCCGCCGTCGCCCTGGCGGGTATAAACTTTGGTAATTCGCAATTTCATAACAACTCCGTAGAAAAAGTTCGGTAAAGAATACTATGTGATGCTTATAAATGCAAGCGAAATCGCGCCGGGATTTTTCGCTTGACATTTTATAAAGTGCATGTTATTTTGAAGCCAAAATTGGTGGTCTCCGAACTCACATCGTCATAATCGAATGTAGGCGCCGAATGCGATGAAGATTTTTTATCGACAGCTCATCCTGTCGTTGCTCTTTATTGGAGTGATTTTTGGCTTCGCGGCCTACTTCGCCGTTCAGAGCTTGCACACCCTCGCCGAACAGTCGGCGCAAGCGCTAGCGGCGCATTTTCACGAAGTGATCATCGCGAACCGCAACGAGAAGCAGTTCTATCACACTCTCAAACAGGCGGCCTCGAGTTTCAAAACCGTGGAAAATTTGTTTCTCATCAATAAAGAAAATAAAGTTGTCTTTTCTTTAAAAGAGAATGCCCTGGTACCAAGCATCGATTTTAACAAAGCCGCCAAAAACCCCAAAGAAATTCGACCAACAAAAATGAGGGCCGTTGGCGAGTACACATGCGTTTGGTTGGTTGAGCCGAATCTCTACGGCGTGCTGCACATCAAAGGGGAGGCCGGCGGCTTGCGGGCGGTTTTGTACGACTTCAATCTCAAGCTTTATTTAATTGGATTGGGCGGGGTGCTGGGCGCGATTTTACTGGCGCTGGTGGGCAGCCGAGTTTCGCGGGCGCCGCTGCATCAAATAACCCGGGCAATGGATACCATCGCAAAACGGCGTTATAGTTTTCGGCTAAGTTGGAAACCGAAAGATGATTTTGCGGCGCTTTACAAGAAAGTCAATTCCGCGCTGGAGCGCATGGAAGAGTTGGATCAGGCGCAGCGGAGGGCGGCGGGGGAGCGCGAGCGCGCGCTCAAAAAATTGCGCGACCAGGCGCGCCTGCTGGATCTTATGGCTCATGAAATCAAAAATCCCCTGCATTCTTTGGGCATCAATCTTGATGTCTTAAAAACGAAAATTGACAAAGGCCTGCCCAAAGAGTCCGCGCTCAAACAAGTGGAAACCCTCGAAGGCCAGTTGGCTCATTTGCAGGAAGTGGTGGAGGGGTTTTTTGGATATGTTCGGCCGGGGATCCCGAAGAAAGAGCGCACCTCTGTCAACGAGATCATCAAAAGTGTTTGCCAAATGGCCTCGGCTGACGCCGAGAAATCCAAAATTCAAATCGAGACGCGGCTGGGGAAAAAATTGCGCGACGTGGTGGTGGACCGCAATCAAGTGCAGCAGGCGCTGCACAACATCGTGATCAATGCCATCCACGCCACCGGCCAGGGCGGCAAGATCGCCATCCGCTCGTGGGAAAAGCGCAACAAAGTTTTGATATCGGTTAAAGACACCGGCGAGGGTGTCTCCAAAGAGCAAATGAAAAAGATTTTCGAGCTGTACTACACAACTAAAAAGAATGGCACCGGCTTGGGACTGCCGGTCTCGAAGCGGATTGTGGAAACCAACAAAGGCGAGCTGTTCATGGAAAGCGGCGTCGGCAAGGGTACCACAGTGACGTTTATGTTCCCGGCAATGTAGCTCACGATGGCGAAGCGAACCACCTACAAAATTTTGATTGTCGATGACGAGCCCTCCATCACGGCGGGATTATCCGAATTGCTGCAATTGGAGGGATACGATACCGTTGAGGCCTTCGACGGAACAGAGGCGCTGCGACGCTTGGAAAAAGAGTCCTTCAATTTAGTGTTAGTGGATTTGATACTGCCCGGGCTCACTGGCCAAGACCTGCTGCAAGAAATCAAAAAGCGCGATTTGTGCACGGAGGTCATCATCATCACCGGCAAGGGCACCATTTCCACTGCCGTGGAAGCCATCAAAGCCGGGGCGTATGATTATTTAACCAAACCGGTGCAACCCGATCGGCTTCGCATCATTGTGGCCAAAGCCCTCGAGCGTCAGAGCCTCGTTCTCACCAACCGCCGCCTGGAGCAAACCATCCAGAGCATGAGCCGCTACGACGACATGGTGGGCCAGAGCGACAAGATGCAGCAGGTCTATGCGTTGATCGACGCCGTGGCCAATACCACGGCCAATGTTTTGATCACTGGCGAAAGCGGCACCGGCAAAGAGTTGGTGGCGCGCGCCATTCACAAAAAAAGCAGCCGCGCCAAAGGTCCATTTTTGGCGCTCAACTGCTCGGCCTTTCCCCGCGACATTTTGGAAAACGAACTGTTCGGCCACGAGAAAGGAGCGTTTACTGGCGCGCTCAGTGAAAAACCCGGCTGTTTTGAAATGGCGAACGGCGGCACGCTCTTTCTTGACGAAATCGCCGAGATGCCCGCCGACACCCAGGCAAAATTGCTGCGGGTGTTGGAAGATCAGCGCTTTCGAAGATTGGGCGGCACCAAAGAAATCGTGGTGGATGTGCGGGTGATCGCCGCCACCAACCGCAAAATCAAGGAGGCCATCGCTGAGGGCAGGCTGCGCGACGATTTGTACTACCGTCTGAACGTGATGGAAATCGAGTTGCCGCCGCTGCGGGAGCGCATGAGCGATTTGAATCCACTGATAATGGAATTTTTGAAAGTATTCAATCAGCGCAACAACAAAGCGATCAAAGGCTTTGCTCCGCCGGCGCTGGAGCTGCTGGCTAGTTACTTCTGGCCCGGCAACATCCGCGAGCTGAAAAATTCGGTGGAGCGCGCGGTGATTCTGTGCAACGAGGAGTACATCCAGGTGCGGCACCTGCCGGCGCAAATCCGCCAGCACGATTCCCAACCTCAAAAATTGGACACAGTCGAGGTTGGCAAGCCGCTCTATGAAATCGAGAAAGAAGTGATTCTGAGCACGCTCAAAAAGTGCAACAACAACAAGACCAAAGCCGCGGAAGTTTTGGGCATCAGCTTAAAAACGATGCACAATAAACTCAACCGCTATTTTGCCGAGGAAGAAGATCGAGATTGAACACTGAAGCCCGCCGAAAATAGACTGAATCTTTCTGAAATTCAAATCTCACAACGTTCAGGTCTTCTGTAACTTTTACACTGCCTACACGAAAAACCCACTTTTATCATTCGATTCCATTGCAGAGTGCGCGCACTTACTTATTTCGTTAAGCACCTATATCTGCCTACGCTTATTCCAGCCATTTTTTTTAATCTTTAATCTAAACTTCTCTGGCATCCACTTTGCTTTTTTAATCGCAAAGAACGCAAGGCTGGCGCAAAGGCCGCTTAGCGAACCCTGCGGTTGATTTTTTTCTACCGGTGCAGACAGGCGGCTTTGTCGCGCTGTGTAATTTTTCGGGCTAATAAAGAAAGTAGGAGAAATGATTATGAAAAAAATTCTGGTTGCCTTGCTGCTCACGATAGCGGTGGTGTTGTTTCTCGAACCGGCGCAAACGCTGCTCAGCAAATATCTGTTGCTTGAACAACCCGTTGAGCACGAAATTCGTGACG
This sequence comes from bacterium, assembly GCA_037446635.1. Classification (GTDB taxonomy): domain Bacteria; phylum Zhuqueibacterota; class Zhuqueibacteria; order Oceanimicrobiales; family Oceanimicrobiaceae; genus DASWHH01. Next base: position 4,892 of record JBBIIG010000093.1, on the reverse strand, counting down.
GAGATTGGTTGAGCAAAATCGCCAAAGAATATTACAACGATCCGTCCTATTGGAAGGAACTGGCGCTGATCAATCGCGCGCCCCGGGGCGATAAGATTTTCCCGGGGGAGAAAGGGATCGGCCCCTGTTTAGAACCCATACGCGAAATTCGCCGCGCGCGCAGCCTTTCAAAAGTCAACGAGTTGATTCAGCAGCAGCAAAATCTAATGACCGGAACGGCGCTCTTGAAACGCGCTGACCCGGGAACGGCTCCCGAGCCGGAAGAGCCGGCCGCGGTCTCTTCTCCAACTTCATCTTTGGAAGCGGAACAAGAGGAAGCGCCGGCCGCATCGAGGCTTGAAGAGGAACTTGCGGTAGTGGAGCGTCCATCCAAATTGAATGTTCTGTTGCTGGCGGGAGTCCTCGGTCTCACCCTGGTGCTGGCGGCGGCGATTTATTTTTATATCCGCAAAAGGAAAAGTGAGGAAGTAGAAGTGTATGGGCGTACATCGGAGTCCATCGAAGATATTGAAAGCGGCCGCAGTGTTTATCTCGATGGCTACGACGACGAGCCGCGCAACCAAGATCGCCGCAAGAAACACGAGGTGGAGAGCGTCTGAGAATCAGGCGTCATGAATTTGTATCCAAGGGGACATGAAGCCTTCTCCGCGGTTTGAGATGCGATTTCATCTCCCCTTTTTTTTTCGATGAAGAATGGCCAAAAAAATTCTGATAGTCGATGATAAAAAAGAAATCGCGTTAGCGATGCAGGAGTTTCTTGATGAGCAGGGATTCCGCACCGCGGTCGCATTGAGCGGCGGCGACGCCCTCAGTCAATGCCGAAACGAAAAGTTCGATCTGATGCTAACCGATGTCATGCTGCCGGATGTGGACGGGCGAGTGCTGGTAGAAAAATGTCTCGAGCTGCTGCCAGCTTTGAAAATTATTTTTATTACCGCTTACACCAACAATTTGAAAGTTAAAACTGGCGCTGGCCTGCAAGTTTTAAAAAAGCCCTGCCGGCCCAGCGCCATTCTGGAAAAAATAGAGGATATGCTGCAATGAGCGGCGCTGCAAAATTACTTTGCTTCAACATAAAGAAATTTTTTCGACAACTATTTTGCTCCGGTTGTGTGATGGCGATGCCCGTTTTTCTCGCCGCTGGTTCGGTCACGGTGTCGTGGGACGCGAACACGGAAAGCGATTTATCCGGGTATCGGCTCTACTATGGGACACGGTCGGCGGATTACAGCAAGCAGATTTCGGTGGGCAACACCACTTCGTACCGCGTCACTGGACTAGAGGAGGGGAGACGCTATTTCTTCGCGCTCACCGCGGTGGATTTTTCCGGCAACGAAAGCGGATTTTCCAACGAAGTCAGCGTGGAAATTCCTCGCTCCACGGGCGACCCGGCAGATGATCCGCCGGCCAGTCCCAACATCGAGGCCATCAGTGCAGCGTACAATTTTCCCAACCCGTTCCGGGTCGGCAGCGAAACCACAACCATTCGCTACGAGCTGGCGGCAGACGCGGAAGTAACCATCGACATCTTGGACATGGATAACAGCATCGTGCGCACGTTGGTTCGCAATGCATTTCGACGCGCGGGTGAAAACCTGCAGGACGCCTGGGACGGCCGCAACGCCAAAGGAGAATTCGTGGCCAACGGCGTTTATTTCTGCCGAATCCGCACAGCCGATTTTCAATATTTTTTTAAAGTAGCCGTAATCAGATAAAAAGTAAAGGACGACTTTGACATGCACCAAGCACGAGCAGCCAGAATCATTCAAGCGTGTTTTTTTTATCTCGTTGTCTCCCTTATTGACGTTCATGGTTTTGCCCAGGAAAGCGATGGCGCCGCCGGCGTGTTTTTGCGCATGGGAGTGGGCGCACGGCCGTTGGGTTTAGGCGGGACGTACGTCGGGTTGGCCGAGGGTCCATCCGCCGCCTACTGGAATCCCTCCGGCCTGGGACGCATTCAGAATTTTCAATTCGAGTTCATGAACACCAATTTGCCCTTCGATCGCACCCTCAATTTTTTTGGCGGCGTGCTGCCGATTAAAAATGTGATGACGATGGGCATCAGTTGGGTTGGCTTTCGCGTCAACGGCATCGAAAGCAGAAGCGGCAACACCGGCGATCCGGATTTTACGTTCAGCAGCAGCCAAAATATGATTGCGCTCTCGTTGGGCAAATCGCTGACGCCGTTCGTCGCCATTGGTGGAAACGTAAAATTCATCAAATACAATTTAGCAGAACAGTCGGCCACTGGTCTGGGTTTCGACGTCGGCATCCTGCTGCACCCGATTGAGCAGATTGGCCTCGGCTTTATGGCGCAGGATATGGGCACCGATTACCGCTGGAACAGCGGCTTGACCGAAGGCGTGCCGCCAACCTACCGCGCCGGCGTCGCGCTCAAAGTTTATGAAGGCGTGGTGCTGGCCGCCGACCTCAACAAAAGCGGCGACCTCGCCCCCCGGCTTCATGTTGGCGGCGAGATACGGCCAGTTTTTTTCCTGCCGTTTCGCATCGGCTACCATGACGGCCAGGTTTCCGGCGGCGCCGGCTTCTTGGCGCCTTTTTCCGCGCACTCGCTGGAGTTCAATTACTCGTACACCAACGATCGTATTTTTAACGACGGCGTGCACCAGATTTCGCTGGTGTTTTCGTTTGGCCGCCATTCTTCAAACAAAGGGGCCAAAACCTCTGAAGTCCGCCCTCCTGCTCGGCCGAAGTTTGAAACGCCGTCTCCAAAGAGCAACTCTACTAACACTGTCCGCCGCACTCCAAAAGCCGTGGTCGTGACCGCGGCGTTGTTAAACGTTCGTTCCGGAGCGGGCACGAAGCACCGCAGGATCGCGCAGATTCGAAATGGCGAGAAATTCGAAGTGATTGCTGAAGAAGGCCAGTGGCTGAAAATAAAATTGCACCGCGGCGGCGGCGGGTGGGTGCACCGCGATTATGTGCGGATGATTGATTAAACAAGTGATTATAAAAAGCGCCACGCATTTTAAAAGTGCGTGGCGCTTGTAGTCAATTTCCCAATCAGGTCGGGGCGGTCGGTCAGTACGATATCGATTCCGCACTCTTGGCAGCGCTGCCAATCTTTTTCTGAATTGACCAGGTACCCCATAAAAATTTTGCCCCTTCTTTGCAGCGAAGCAATTTGATGTTTGCGAATGACCGGCAAACCCAGGTGGTAGGCCGGCAGCGAAAGAATGGGATGACGGGGCTCAAACAGCCGGCTCAGTCCGAGCAGTGCGCCCATTCCCCAAACGTAACTGCGCGGAATTCTTGGAAAACGAGCATAACCGGGAAACAGTTCTTGCACCAACTGATCGCCCGCCCGATCCCAGGTGAGAAACCAGATGCGGTTGTGGAAGTTAAGCGCGTGCAGTTCCTGCTTTAAGGTTTCGAATAGGGTGCGCTGGGAGATTTTGCAATCGAAAATATAATCTTTGTCGGGAAAAGCGGTCAGCAAATTTTTGAGAGTCAGCAGGCGGTCTTTGTACTGACCAGCCGGCGAAGTGATTTCAATTTTTGTGATTTCATCGGCCGTCAATTCGCTGATGATCTTGTCCGGCATTCCAAAGCGGTGCAGGTCGTTGTCGTGCGAAAGAACAATTTGAGCATCCCTTGAAAGACGGAGGTCGGTTTCAAACCCGGTTGCCCCGGCCTGATGCGCGAGATTAAAAGCCAGCAGCGTGTTTTCCGGCCAGAGCCACGAGGAGCCGCGGTGGGCGTAGATTTTCATGGTGCAACCGCAAATGTGAAGTACGCAATAACGACGATGCCAAGCACAATGCGGTAATAGCCAAAGAAGGTAAAGTCGTTTTTGCGGATATAATTCATCAAAAAGGCGATGGCTGCCCACGCGGCGAAAAACGAGACCGCAAACCCAACGAACAAAACTTGCCACTCGCCGGCGCTAATAGTTGAAAAATTCTTGAAAAGTTGATAGGAGGAGGCCGCCATCATAGTTGGAATGGCGAGGAAGAACGAAAATTCAGCGGCAATGGTACGAGAACAGCCTAAAAGCATCGCGCCGATGATGGTGGCGGCGGAACGCGAGATACCGGGGATCATCGCCAAGCATTGTATCAATCCAATGATCAGGACGGTGCGATAGCTAAGCGCCGCCAGGGTTTGGATTTTGTTGGAATTCTTGCGGCGCTCGATCAGCACCAGAAAAATTCCGCCCAAAAATAGAGCGGCCGCCACCACTTCCGGAACAAACAAAATCTTCTCCACAAACTCGCCAACCGCCGCGCCAATCGCCAGAGCCGGCGCGACGCCAATGAACGTTTTTTTCCAAATATCCCAGACGTGCTCTTTTTGCTCCGGACTTCTGTGAATTCCCCACGGAATTAATTCCTTGCGAAAATAGATCACCACCGAGAGGATGGCACCCAGTTGAATGAACACATTAAACAGAACCGCAAAATCTGCCGGCAAATGCAGAAAGTGATTGACAAGAATCAAATGTCCTGTGCTGCTGATTGGTAAAAATTCTGTGAATCCTTCGACAATCCCCATCAAAATGGCTTTGAGAATCAACTCCATATTTTCCTTTCTGGCGAAAAACGAAAGTCCTTTTTCCTGGGCTTTATGTTTTCGTGTCGAACGCGGTTGGTCATAATTTAAATCGTCGCATTTTCTGATGCCGTTATTGAAATATTTCCGGAAACGAATCACGAATTCCGTTGATGACAAACTGTACCGACATCACCGCCAAAATGAGTCCGAGCAACCGCGTCATAATGTTGATGCTGGTCGCGCCGGTTTTGGGTCGTAGTAATTTTTGGTTTGGGTTTCGAGGGTCATCACGGCGGTGATGGCGCCGGGGCCGCTGAAATCCTCTTCAGAATTACTTGCCGTTGGTAGGCCCCATCTGCTGATATTTGATTTTGTAT
>JBBIIG010000092.1:0-11918 GCA_037446635.1 bacterium | reverse complement strand
AAGTAGAGAGCGCACACGTAGGGTATCCGTTCCCACGCAGAGCGTGGGAACGAGAGATTCTTAACCTTTATTCATATTCAAAAATTTTCTGTTCGGTGAATAAGACAACTACCATAACTTTACTAAACTTTAGAAGTTTAGTAAAGTTAATTCTTTTTCTCACCATTCCGGGGCCGGGGCATCTCTCTGCCCAACTCGGCCCACTAAAATTTGAGCGTCTGACCATCGAGGACGGGCTTGCCAGCAATTTCGTCTGGCGCATTCTGCAAGACAGCCGGGGGTTCCTCTGGTTTGCCACGCGCGACGGGCTGAGCCGCTACGATGGCTATGAATTCACGAACTTTCGGCATCAGGGACCGGGCACCGTGAGCCACAATGATATTTGGGCGGTCTATGAAGACCGCGCCGGCACATTGTGGATCGGCACCTTTGGCGGCGGGCTGAACAAGTTTGATCGCGCCACGCAGACTTTTATGTACTACCGGCACGATCCGCAAAACCAGAACAGTCTGAGCGACGACCACGTGCGCGCGATTTATGAATTTTCCGACGAGCCGGGCGTTCTTTGGATTGCGACTTACGGCGGCGGCTTGAATCGCTTTGACACAAAAACAGAAAGTTTCACTCATTACCGGCATGACGCCAACGATTCCCACAGCCTGCCGAATGATCAAATCTGGTGTATGTACGAGGACGAGGCCGGCAACCTTTGGCTTGGAACTTATGGCGGCCTGGCGGTCATGAATCGCGCGCAGAGGCGTACTGCTGGCAATCAAATGGCCATGGCCTTCACGATTTACCGGCATCATCCCCAGAATCCCAAAAGCCTGAGCGCCGGGGTGGTGACGTCGATCCTCGAAGATCGCGACGGCGCATTCTGGGTTGGCACCGATGAAGGTGGGCTCAATCTTTTCGACCGCGAATCCGAAACGTTCACACATTTTCAGTACGATCCCGATGATCCACAAAGCTTAAGCAATAACTCGGTGCGGCCGATTTACGAAGATCGCGACGGCGATCTCTGGATCGGCACCTACGGCGGCGGGCTCAATCGCTTCAATCGGGAAACACAAACATTCACGCATTACCGCCACAATCCCAGCGATCCCTTGAGCTTGAGCAACAATATTATTCGAGAGATTTACGAAGACAACGCCGGCACGATGTGGGTAGGCACGTTTGGCGGCGGCTTGAGCAAGCTGCGCAAAGACAAGTTCGCGCATTATCGCCACGAGCCGGATAACCCGAACAGCTTGATCGCCAATTTTGTTACGGCTGTCTGTGCGGATCATCTCGGCAGAGTTTGGGTGGGAACGCAGGATGCCGGCATCACGCAAATAAGCTGGGACGGCGGCAGGGCGCCGGTTTTTAGACATTTTCAAAATAACCCCAGGAACCCCAACAGCCTGAGCAATAATTATGTGACTGTCATCCGCGAATCGCGGCAACTGCCGGGCGTGTTTTGGATCGCCACATTTAATGGCGGGCTCAATCGTTTCGACAGCAAAACCGGCGTCTTCACGCGCTATCAACACGATCCCGACCATCCCGGCACCCTGACCAACAACCGCATCACCTCGCTGCACGAATCCCTGAGCGAGCCGGGCATTCTCTGGGTCGGCACCGACGGCGGCGGACTCAATCGCTTTGATTGGAAAGCCAAAAAATTCATCTATCTTCCGCACAATGGCAAGCAACCCGATGACCCCAGCCATGAGGCCGTGGAATCACTTTTTGAATCGCCGCGGCAGCCGGGCGTGTTGTGGTTCGGCACCGATAGCGAGGGGCTCTACCGGCTGGCCGCGGTTCCGCATTCGGCGCCAGCGAATTCAATCCCTGCGCAGTCCCAACAAAGTAAAGAAGAACGATTGCTCAGTGTGGAAAGCCTGGGGGTGTTTCGTCTCAAACTTTATCCGCATCATCCGGATAACTCTGAAAGTCTGACCAACAATGTGAGGCTCGTCATCCACGAAACCTCGAACGGCGAGCTCTGGGTCGGCACGTACAACGGCCTCAACAAATTCGATCCGGCGACGGAAACCTTCACGGCCTATCGGGAATCAGAGGGTCTGCCGAGCAATGAGATTCACGGCATTCTCGAGGATGGCCACGGTCGTCTCTGGATCAGCACCAGTAACGGCTTGTGCCGATTCGACCCGAAATCCCGCTCGGGCGGGATCAAAAACTACAGCGTCGATGACGGCCTGCAGAGCCGGCAATTCAACCATCGGGCGTACTACAAGGGGCGGGACGGCAAAATGTATTTCGGCGGCATCAATGGCTTGAACGTTTTCCATCCGGACAGCATCAAAGAAAATTCGCACGCGCCGCCCATCGTCATCACCGATTTTCACGTCTTCAACGAAGCGGTGAAGATCGATACCGCGAGAACAGCAGAACGATTTTCGCTACCCCGCCACGTCATGGAGCTCGATCACCTCACGCTCTCCTACAAAGAAAGTGTGTTCTCCTTTAAATTCGCGGCGCTCGACTATGTGGCGCCCAAAAAAAATCGCTTTGCTTATAAAATGGACGGCTTCGACGCGGATTGGACCTATTGCGGCGACCGGCGGTTTGCCACCTACACCAACCTCGATCCGGGAGAATATGTTTTCCGCGTCAAAGGCTCGAACAACGACGGCGTTTGGAACGAGGAGGGCGCAGCGTTGCGCATCACCATCACGCCGCCGTGGTGGCGGAGTTGGTGGGCGTATGTACTTTATGGGATTTTGCTGGCAGGCTTGATTTTCGCGGTGGATCGAGTCCAGCGCGGCCGCGTGCGCCGGCACGAGCGGCAGCGGGCGACCCTGCGGGAAGCACAACTGCGTGCGGACGCCGAGAACGAGCGCCGCAAAAACATCGAGCGGTTGAGCGACATCGGCAAGGAGATCACCGCCTCGCTGGATTTCGAGACGATCTTTCACCGGCTCTACGAACACATCAACGCGCTGGTCGATGCGACAATCTTCGGCGTCGGGATTTACCATTCGGAAAAGAATCAGATCGAGTACAAATTCGCCATGGAAAAGGGCAAGCGCTACGAGCCTTACACGCGCGACACCCACGATAAAAATCAATTTCCGGTGTGGTGCATCGACCACCGCCAGCCGGTTTTTATCAATGACGTGACGCAAGAATACAGCCGCTATATCAGCCACTTCAAGACGGCCAACGTTGCCGGTACAGCACTCGAAGATGGCACGCTCCCAGAGGAGCCGCTTTCGATTATCTATCTACCGCTGATCTCGCAGGACCGAGTCCTGGGCGTCATCACCATCCAGAGTTTTAAGAAAAACGCCTACACCGACTATCATCTCAGCCTGTTGCAAAATCTCGCGGCTTATACGACGGTGGCGCTCGAAAACGCGCGCTTGTTCGAAGAGATGCAGCGGGCGCGCGCCGCCGCCGAAGCTGCCAGTCAGGCCAAGAGCGACTTTCTTTCCAATGTCAGTCACGAGCTGCGCACACCGCTCACTTCGGTGCTCGGTTTCAGCAAAATTATCAAGAACCGGCTGGAGGAGAAGTTGTTTCCGCTGCTGCACAACGATGACCCCAAAACCCAGCGCCTCGTCGAGCAGGTGAAGGAAAATCTCAACGTCGTCGTCGCCGAAGGCGAGCGGCTGACTGCGCTGATCGACAACGTGCTCGATCTCGCCAAAATCGAAGCCGGCAAGGTTGCGTGGGGCATGACTACGGTTGCTGTGCCGGAAATCATCGAAGGCGCGGCGGCAGCGACCACGTCGCTTTTCGAAAAGACAGGGCTGAGGTTTGTCAAAGACCTCGATGGCGAGCTGCCGCAGATCATTGGCGATCGCGACAAGCTCATTCAAGTGGTGGTCAATCTCATTTCCAACGCGGTCAAGTTTACGGAGAGAGGCTCGGTGACCTGCCGCGCCGAACGAAAAGACAACGAGATCGTAATCAGCGTCAGCGATACCGGCGTCGGCATTGCCGCGGAAGACCGCCCGAAGGTGTTCGAAAAATTCAAGCAGGTGGGCGACACGCTGACCGACAAGCCCAAAGGCACCGGCCTCGGCCTGACGATTTGCAAAGAAATCGTCGAGCATCACGGCGGGCGGATTTGGGTGGAGAGCGAAATCGGCAAAGGCAGCACGTTTTCGTTCGCGCTGCCGGTGAAATAACTTGGTAAATTTTCTCGCTCCCACGTTCAGCGTGGGAGCGAAATTGGAGACGCTCCGCGTCCAGTAAAAGTAGAATAAATCATCACGATAAGGAGAACAAATGAATCCGAAAATTCTGATTGTTGACGACGAAGCCCACCTGCGCATGCTGATCTCGCAGGCGTTGGAGGAGTTGGAAGACGAAGGCGTCGAGCTCCTCACCGCCAGCAACGGCGAAGAGGCGCTGGAAATGATTCAAGCTGAAAAGCCAAACCTGGTTTTTCTTGACGTCATGATGCCCAAGAAAAATGGCTTTGATGTTTGCAACACCGTCAAGCACGTGTATGGCTTGCAGGATGTTTACATCATCCTTTTAACAGCCAAGGGGCAGGAATACGATAAGCAAAAAGGCCAGGAGGTGGGCGCAGATTTGTACCTCACCAAGCCGTTCGACCCGGATGCGCTGCTGGCTAAAGCAAAAGAAGTATTACAAATCTAACAGCAAATGGAACACGGATTAAACGGATCGAACTGATTGAAACGGATTTGTCTTTTCTATTTTTGTGTTAGAAATCTAAATGGGAGGACGGGAATGTTACACGAACAAATTACTGAAAAGATTATCGGGTCATTTTATAAAGTTTACAACACTCTCGGCTATGGCTTTTTGGAAAAGGTGTACGAAAATGCCATGGCCATCGAGCTAGAAAAAGTTGGGCTTAAAGTCAGCCAGCAAAAAAATATTAAGGTTTTCTACGAATTAGAAGAAGTAGGGGATTATTACGCCGACTTGTTTGTTGAGAATCTTGTTATCGTTGAGTTAAAGGCGGCTAAATCAATATGTGAAGAACATGAGGCACAACTCACAAACTATTTAAAAGCCACTACCATTGAAGTTGGCCTTCTTTTAAATTTTGGCAAAGAACCGGAATTCAAGCGAAAGATCTTTCAAAATCATCTTAAGCAAGGTCATCAAAATCTGTCAAAATCAGCCTAATCCGTCCAATCCGTGTTCTATCAATAGGGACACAGTTTGGACGGATCCGTCAAAAATCCGTAATCCGTTAAATCCGTGTTCTATAAAGTGAAGGTATGAAAATGACACACGTAACTCTACAAAACCTGATTGGTAGAAAAAAGGACACCGCACTGATGATCGCTAACCTCATCAACGCGCTGGGCGCCAACATTTGCATCGAAGGCGAAAACGGGCAGGTGCTGTCCGGCAGCGCCGTTGAAAATCCCGCCGCCAAATTCCCCATCCTGCACGAAGGCGAAACCATCGGCTGGGTTTCCGGCAATAAAGCAGCGGAAGCGGTGGCGGAGTTAATCTCCCACCTCGCCGCCAAAGAAGCGGAGAAAAAAACCCTTGGCAATGAGGTGCTCCATCTCTATCGCGAGGTCAACCTGATTTATAATTTTTCGGAGAAGCTGGCGGCGCTGCTCGATCTCACCACTGTCGCAAAAACCTCGCTCGAACTGGCCAGCCAGCTCATCAAAGCCAGCGGCGGCTCCGTGATGCTTCTCGAGGACGCCACGCAAACGCTGAACGTCATCGCGGATTTTGGCCAGCCATTAAAGGCCGCGGCTGGAATCAAATTGGGCGAAGGCATCGTTGGCGGCATCGCGGCTAGCGGCAACGCCGAAATCATCAACTACCTGCCGTCGCATTCGCAGTACGTCAGTGAATACGAAGGCATCGTTTCTTTGGCCTGCGCGCCGCTAAAAGTCAATGAGCGGGTGAACGGGGTGATTGTGCTGGTCAGCGCCACGCCGGTCAATTACACGGCCGGCGATTTGAAGCTGCTCACCACGCTGGCGCTGCAAACCGCCACCGCGCTGGAAAACGCTTTGCTGTTTGAAAAAACCGTGCAGGCCGCCAAAGATCGCGAGCAGTTGCTGTCTCTCACCAAAGAATTGGACGTCGCCAGCCGAATTCAAAAATCGATGGTGCCGCGCAAATTCCCGCCTTTCCCGCAACGGGACGAGTTTGAAATCCTGGCCACGATGACGCCAGCCAAAGAGGTCGGCGGCGATTTTTACGACTTCTTTTTGATCGATGAAGAACAACTGGGCTTCGTGATTGGCGACGTTTCCGGCAAGGGCGTACCGGCCGCCCTGTATATGGCGGTGTGCCGAACGTTAATCAAATCCACCGCGTTACGAGGTTTGCCGCCGCAGGTGTGTCTCGAACAAATCAATGGCATGTTGGCAGCCGAAGGGGTCAGCAACATGTTTGTCACCGTTTTTTATGGAATTCTCAACACCCGCACCGGCGAAGTGGCCTACTGCAACGGCGGCCACAATCCCCCTTACATTTTGCGCCGCGACGGCCGCGTCGAGGCCACCGAAATGACCGGCGGGTTAGTGTTGGGCGTGTTCGGCAAAGCAACGTATCAGGCTAAACAAATCACACTGGGAAACGGCGACGGGCTTTTCCTCTACACCGACGGCATCACCGAAGCGATGGATAGCGAGAACAACGAGTTCACGGAAAGCCGCCTGGAAGATTGCCTGAGACGACGCAGCGGTTTGACGCTCGCAGAAACGATTTCCGGCGTGGTGGACGAGGTCAAAAAATTCGTGGCCGGCGCGCCGCAAAACGATGACATGACCATTCTGGCGCTGATGTATTCTGCCTGAGTTTCTTTTTGAGCCCGTTTGGAGACGCCATCCCTCCATCCCTTCTCGCTCCCACGCTCTGCGTGGGAGCGTTAGTGCAGGACGCTCAGCGTCGAGCAACTGCGGACGGCGCAAATGGTGTCTTCATAAATTGAAATCGATTGCAGTCCGACGTGTGGGCTTTCGTTCCCACGCAGACAGAGTGTGTGAAAAGTCGATTTTGGGACATTTTTCTTAACTTAAGCTCAATATTTATGATCGCGATTTTGAGTTTTAACACACTCTGAGAGCGTGGGAACGAGAAAGAGCGTGGAAACGAGAAAGGTAAAACTGATGCCGAAAAACAAATTTTTCTTACAAATCGTTTTTTCCCTGTTCATTTTATTCGGTCGGTTTGGAGACGCCATGGCTAACTACTCCTTTTTGAGCGATGTCGAAAAATTTGAGCGCCGCGATTCGGGAATCGAGCTGTTTTGCGCAGATGATTATCGGCTGCAGATCGACTTCCTGAAATCCAATATGTTTCGAGTGACGCTGATTCGTCCCGGCTTCGCTGAACCACTGCTGGACTATCCCCTTGCCAAAACCGAGTGGCCGGCCGTGCCATTTGATTTCGAGGAAACGGAGTCGCAACTGCTGCTGAAGACGGACGAGATAAATCTCGTTGTACAAAAATCCCCCTGCCGGCTGACCGTGAAAGACAAAGCCGGCAACGTCATCAATCAGGACGATCCCGGCATGGGCATGGGCTGGGATGCCGACGAAGTGCGCTGCTGGAAAACCATCAGCCGCGACGAAAAATTTTTCGGCCTCGGCGAAAAAACCGGCAATCTCAACAAGCGCGGCAGCGAGTGGGTGATGTGGAACACCGACAATCCCCATCACGACAACAACAGCGACCCGCTTTATCAGTCCATTCCATTTTTTATTGGCATGAGAAATTATCAGGCCTACGGCATCTACTTCAACAACAGCTACCGCAGCAAATTCAACTTCGGCGCCGGCAATTTGCGCTACTTTTCTTTTGCCGCCGACGCCGGCACCCTCGATTACTTTTTCATTTACGGGCCGCAAGTGAGCCGGGTCGTCGAAACCTACACCGAACTGACCGGCCGCACGCCCATGCCGCCGAAATGGGCGCTGGGTTACCAGCAGTGCCGCTGGAGTTACTACCCGGACAAAGAAGTTCTGCGCATCGCGCAAACCTTCCGCGAAAAACAAATCCCCGCCGACGTGATCTATTTAGACATCCATTACATGGACGGCTACCGCGTCTTCACCTGGCACCCCGAGCGGTTTCCGGATCCGGCCGGGCTCATCAAACAACTCGAGGAGATGGGATTTAAAGTGGTGGTGATTATTGATCCTGGCGTCAAAGTTGATCCGGAGTACAAAGTGGCTAAAGAAGGTTTAGAGAAAGATCATTTTGTGAAATACCCCGACGGCGAAATTTATGTTGGCGAAGTGTGGCCGGGGCCGTCCTACTTTCCGGATTTCAGCCGCGAGGAAACCCGCGACTGGTGGGGCAATTTGTTTGGCGATTTGCTGGACGCCGGCGTGGCCGGATTTTGGAATGACATGAACGAGCCGGCGGTTTGGGGCCGCGCGTTTCCGGAAGAAGTCCTTTTTCACGATGAAGGAAGAATTTCCAGCCAGAAGAAAATGCACAACCTCTACGGCTTCTTGATGGCGCAGGCCTGCTACGACGGCGTGAAAAAACTGCGTCCCAACGAGCGGCCATTTGTGATCACCCGCGCCGGGTTTGCCGGCGAGCAGCGCTTCACCTCCGTGTGGACTGGCGACAACCAGGCCACCGAGCAGCACCTCGAAATGGGCCTCCGCATGTTGCAGGGACTGGGAATTTCCGGCGTGCCGTTCGTGGGAACAGACGTCGGCGGCTTTGGCGGCACGCCCTCGCCGGAGTTGTTCGCGCGCTGGCTGCAATCGGCGGTGTTTGCGCCGTTCTTCCGCGCGCACACGCACTATGGCAGCAGCGACCAGGAGCCGTGGTCCTTCGGCGAGACCGTCGAAGAAATTTCCAAGAAATTCATCACCCTGCGCTATGAGATTCTGCCTTATCTTTACAGTCTTTTCTGGGAAGCCCATCAAACCGGCGCGCCGATTTTGCGGCCGCTGTTCTGGCATCATCAAACCGATCCGCAGGTTTACGACGGCGCCTGGCAAGAGCAGTTTTTAGTTGGCGAAAATTTGTTGGTGGCGCCGGTCACGAAAATCGGTCACAATTTGAAGAAAGTGTATCTTCCCGCCGGCCAGTGGCTGGATCTCAATACCGAAACGGTTTACGAAGGCGGTCAATCGATCGTCGTCGATGCCCCGCTGGATCGCCTGCCGATGTTTTTGGGCGCCGGCGGTGTGCTGCCTTCGCAGGAAGCGATGCAGTTCGTCGGCGAAAAGCCGGCCGCCAAACTCATTCTCGATGTCTTCCCAGCGGTGCGCGCCGCTTTTTCATTTTATGAAGACGATGGCGCGACCTTTGACTACACCACCGGCAAGTATCGCCTGACCGATTTTGTGATTTCTCCGAAAACGAATGAATGGGAGATCACCAAAACCCGCCGCCATGATAATTATCAACCACCGGCGCGGATGCTGCATATTCGGCTGCATACGGTTTCGGAACCCAAAGGCAAAATCGCGCTGGGGAAAACCACGCTCTCCAAAATCAAACCCAATCAAACGAACCCCGGATTTTTTTACGACGCTGCGAAACGCATTCTCGTCATCCAATTTGCGGACGAGGGGGCGCAGCAGAATGTGAAGGTGGAATTTTGAAATTATTGCGCGAAATGACAGTTGCAAACATTGAATTGTCATTTCGAACCTCGACGTTTTTCGTCGAGGTGAGAAATCTGGCGCGGCAAGCTCGAAATGACACATGGCGAAGAAGAGTAGATTTATCACGTAGCTAAAAAGTTTCCTCCTGAATGACATTCCCTTCCCTTACCAAAAAAAACGACGCCAGTGATCAAAAGCCGATTTGAAGAGAGTTTTTGAAGTTCTTCATTGAATTTTCCGTCTTAAGGTTTTACTTTCCTGCGTTAAGTTTAACGTTTCAAAAAGGAGTCTGCAATGAGCCGGTTATCCATCTTAGCTGAATTTTGGCAATTTTTGAAAGTGCGCAAAAAGTGGTGGCTCACGCCCATCATCGTAATCCTGCTGATGCTGAGTCTGCTGATCGTCCTCACTCAAGGTTCGGCCCTTGCGCCGTTCATCTATACGTTATTTTAGCTTGAACAATTACGATGGCTTGCTGAATTGCGGGATAATTGGATTGAGTTTCATCGATCCAATATCTGCGCTATTCCATTAATCCATGTCTAAGCCAAAATTGAAAATTCAAAGTAGGAGAGTTGTCGTGAAACCAAAAAGTAAATTTACGAGCATCCTTTTTTTGATCCTGTTCTGCGGCTCCGTTCTAGCGCAGGACAGCGTCGATGTGGTGTTCCGTTATCGCATCGCCGGCCGAAGCAACGTCTCGCTGCCGGGCGAATTCAACAACTGGACGCCGGCCGCGGCGCCGATGCAATATCAGGGCAGCGATCTATGGACGCGCACCGAACGGCTGCGCCTCGGCGGCAACCCCAATCCACCCGCGGTGGGCGTGCCCGGCGCGTGGCAGTACAAATTCTGGTACACCGGCGTTACCACCTGGCCCAACGACCCGCTCAATCATCACGTGAATCCGCGCGACAACGACAACTCCTTTCTCTATTTGAAAGACCCGGTGATTTACCACTTCCTCCCGAACCAGCGCACGGGTTTTGTGGAAACCCGCCGCCCAACGATTTCGGCGTATTTGTATCCGAAAGTAGGAACCGCGGTTGACACCGCCAGCATCACGCTCACCATTGACGACACCACCCTCACTCACCTCGGTAGCTATTATGATTTCGACACCCAGCAATTTGTTTTTCCAACCACGTTTGATTTGGAAGACGGCGGCCACACCGCCATTCTGCGCGCCGGCGCCAACGCCGACACCGTGAGCTTCGTGGTGCAGTCGCAGCAGGTGCAATTGCGGGCGCTGCCCTCGTACGCCCGCCACGGCGTCACCCTGCCCAGCGCCGTTTCCAACGATTCCACCACCTTTCGTTTGCGTTTGCCGCAAACCAATTTCGTGGTTTTGCGCATCGCGCCGCTGGGGGAAAATCCCGCCACCGGCGACGCCTTTTTGATGTACAAAAATTTCAGCAGCAGCGACTGGTGGATTAACCTGAAATTGGATCCGGGAACGTACGAGTATCTTTATCAAACGGACCGCGCGTTGATTTACGATCCCTGGGGCCGCTGGAATGGCGAGCACGGCAGCCGCTTCACTGTTGGCCCGGAGGGATTGACCGCCGATGATTACCAGTGGCAATCGAACGATTACGTCCGCCCGCCGCTCAATCGCTTGATCATCTACGAGTTGAACGTGGGCGAATTTGGCGGCGGATTTTACGGGCTGCCGGGCGGACAAGCCGGCTTCGCCGAACTGACCACCCTGCTGCCCTATTTGGATTCCCTCGGCGTCAACGCGATTGAGCTGATGCCCATCAACGACTTTGGCAACGTCGGCGCTTCCGGACACTCGTGGGGATACGATCTCAATTCCTATTTCGCGCTCGAACCCAGTTACGGCACACCGCGCGAGTTCAAAGCGCTGGTGGACTCGGCGCACGCGCGCGGCATCGCGGTGATCGTCGATGTCGTCTTCAATCATTTGAACGAAACCGCGCCGCTGTGGCAGATGCTGCCGGATGAAGGCCCCAATCCCTATTTCAAATCGCAAAGTCTGCTGCGGCCCAACGAAGACGCGCTTTTCTTTTTCCGCGACCTGGATCACTGGACGGACGAAACCCAGGAAATAGTTCACGAATCCCTCAAAATGTGGATCGATATCTACCGCGTTGATGGCTTCCGCTACGATTTCACTCAGGGCATTGGCTGGAATATTGGCGAGCCGAATCGAGGTATTCTTGGCTGGAGCAACCGCATTGCGCAGGAATACAACAACAGCATCTATCAAATCGCCGAACATTTGCCGGAAAGTCCGGCGCTGATTTTTCACAGCGGACTCACCGGCGGCTGGCACGACAGCTTCCGCGACGAGGTGTTTGACGAAGCGCGTTTTCGCAATACCTCCCTTTTCGATTTCGAAAATTTGGTTCTGGA
>JBBIIG010000091.1:0-12363 GCA_037446635.1 bacterium | reverse complement strand
TTCAAAAAGAAACTCTGGGAGGGCGGATTGGACGCTCCGAAGCGGCGGTTGGAATCGTTCTCAAACCGAAAACGGTAGTGTCCGCCAAACGTCATCTCCACCTTTCCACCCAGTGGAATTTTTTTGAGACGGTTGAACGGATCGCTTCCGCGCACGCCATCGTGGTTGAGAAAGCTGTAATCGTCTTCGTAGCGCACGTTGCTGTAAACCGGGCCTTTCGGCTGGGCAAAAAGACACGCGCTCCACAACCAAATTATCGCGGCGTTGGCGACAAGAAACTGCGCGCTTTTATTTTGTCGTATCATAATCCGATTTATTCTTTAGTTATGTCTCAGCATCTCTCATCGGCTGAACCCCCATCGTACTTCGTCGAGATTCTGTAAACGCCGGACCAGCAAATCCAAAATTAAGCCGATTATTCCGATGAGCACCATGCCGGCGACCACGAGATCATATCGCATACCGGCATTGCGGGCATCGATGATGAGATAACCGAGCCCAGAGTTTACCGCGATCATTTCCGCGGCCACGACCACCAGCCAGGCAACCCCCAGCGCCAAACGCACGCCGGTGATGATCTGCGGCAGCGCGGCCGGAAAAACAATCTTTTTGAATAACGCCAAACCCTTGACGCCAAAGTTGCTGGCCGCCCGCAAATAGACCAGTTGAATATTTTGCACCGCGGCAATGGCCGCCGTGGTGATGGGAAACAGGCTCGCCAGAAATATGAGAAAGATAGGCGCCAAATCGCTGACGCCGAACCACAAAATCGCCACCGGAATCCAAGCGATGGGCGAGATGGGACGCAGCAACTGGATGATCGGATTAAACGCAAAAAATGCGCGGCCAAACCACCCCAGCAACAGGCCGAAGGGAATGCCCACCACCAGCGCCAGCAAAAAACCGGCGGAGACGCGGAACAGCGAGGCAATGACATATTTAACCAGCACCCCGTGCCGAATAAGCTCCACCATCCCGGCTATCACCTGCGGCGGAGTGGGAAAGATTTCGCTGCCGGTTGATTTTACCAGGAAGTGCCATCCGCATACAAACAGAGCCGCGACGGTTAACGGCAACAGAACCGCTTCGATGCGAGATTTCATTTTGGTTCCTCCCAATCGTAGGGAACGGTGCCGTGAGTCTTTTCCGAAAAGCGGGTGTCGGTATATTCTTCGAACGCGATGGGGCCATCGAGGATACCGGCTTTGAGCGCCAAATCTGCAATCTGCTCAAAATCTTTCTTCGCGAGGAGCAGATTGTTATAGGTCACGCGATCGGGCGGTTTGCTCAGAACAAAACGCAGCAGCCGTGGATTTTGATTGTAATAGCGCTGAGCTACCGCGTCGGCGGCCTCCATGCGATGCTCCATGCCGGCCTCGAGCCATTTGCCGCTTTTGGCGATACCATCCACCAATTTTTGCACCCACTCCGGATGCTCGTTGATCGCGCGTTCCTCAACGGCCAGCACACAGGAAATGAAATTGGGCCAGAGTTCCTTCGCTTGATAGAGCACGCGGCCGTAGCCATCGAGCTCGGTTTGCGCCATCAATGGCTCGCCAGCGATAACGGCATCTACGGCTTTGGCGTATAGAGCCGCGGGCATATCCGGCGGCGGCATTTCTAAAAGAGTTACATCGTTAACGGTCATCCCGTAATCCTGCAAGCCTTTGAAGATAATTAAATACTGATTGGAGAAGCGATTGGGAATGGCGATGCGCTTTCCTTTCAAGTCCTTAAACGAGTAAATGTTGGAATCCTTGTGCACCATCAAGGCGGTGCCATCGCGATGCCCCAAGTAAACAATTTTAATCGGCACGCCTTGTTGCCGTAATTTCATAGCCATGGGCGCGAGAATAAAGGTCCCGGGAAGATTGCCGGAGAGATGCGCTTCTTTCAACTCCGGCCAGCCGCTGAACCGCACGGGTTCAAAGAACCCCTTACCGACCATGTTGGTGTTGATCCAGTCGGTCACGGGGCACGTGAGGTGTCAGGTTACTGGCAAAAAGCCCACACGAAATTTGGACTCGTCTGCCGCCTGCTTCGAGCCGAAGCCCAGGTTTTCAAAGCCGACGTTTTGCCAGAGGTGCAAAAGACCAAGCCCTGCAAACACGCCCAACACTATGAGAACAATTTTTAGTCGTTTGGACATAACTTCCTCCTTAATCTCCTGGCTAAATTAAAAAGCTATCTCCGCAAGCTTGCGATATTTGCTGGAGGTGATCATACCGCCTTCTTTCTTGCGGCACATTTCAATAAAATTCTCCGAGCGCGTGGTTAGAGTCGATACCACGTACATCAATTCCTGCTCAAGCGAAGTTTCAAATTGAATCGACTTTTTGACCATCTCCCCTTCGTCGCCGCCGTAACCGTAACGCGGCAGGGCCAGCGCGCGGCTGGCTTCCAGGCGGGTCATGAACTGTTTGGCAAAAATCGCCTGGTTGCCCGCGGTGCGCTGCGGCTGCTTGAAGGAGCGATCGATGGCCCAGGCCGAGAGATACGCCGAGTACATGGCCAGCACCACCCCGATGGAAAAAATCGGATCGGTGAAAGCGGCAGCATCGCCGATGAGAAAATAGCCCGGCCCGGCAAGCTCCGTCGGGCGGTAGGAATAATCGCGAATCACGTGAAAGCTGCCCTCGCAATATTCGGCCCCTTCCAACAGGCGATCGAGATAGGGGATTTCGCGGCAGCGGCGCAGAAAGTACCCCTCCAGCGCCTCATCCGATCCCTTGATGGCTTTCATCTGTTCCTGCGGCAGCACGAGGCCGACGCTGGTGCTCTCTCGCTGCGGGATGTGCCAGAGCCATCCCCAACCGTCCACGTTGGTCACAAACGTGGTGGGCGGAATGTCGCGCAGCTTCGCGAACGGGTAGGCGCGGCCATCGGCCGCGATGTATTTGGAATTGTTGAAATACCCCCAGATGCTCATGAAGCGAAACCCCTCATCGATGACGCGGATGCCGAGCTGCCGGGCGATCAGCGCGTGCTGGCCGCTGGCATCGACGATAAAACGGCACCCAATTTCAGCGGAAGTTTTCTCGCCATTGGGACGATACAGCACGCTTGTCCGTTCGCCGTGATCCAGATCGATGCTGGCGGCGGCGACTTCTTGAAAGACTTGCACCCCTTGTTCGCGGGCGTGTTCCAGCAGAATGTGATCGAAGCGGTCGCGCTCCACATGCAGCGCCGGACGCGGGTAGCCAAAGTCCTTGAACTGCATCTGGCGGATCACGCCGTTCCAAATCACGGTGCCGCCGGACTTTTGGATAAACCCATCAGCTGCAATTTTTTTATCGACGCCGGTCAATTCGCAATATTTCCAAAAATGAGGAATGAGGCTTTCTCCAACCGTGTAGCGCGGATGTCGGGCTTTGTCGAATAGCACCACCTCGTATCCCCTCTGGCTCAAGAGAGCGCTCACCGTGCTGCCGGCCGGCCCCCCGCCAATGACCACCACGTCGCAACGTTTGGGAATGTTCATGTTCGCTACCTCCTACCCGCAAAGGGGTCTCTATTGGACTTTTTGCATGACTAAATTAGTTAGGGTGTTCAGAGAACGAAAATTTTCCGGCGTAATTTCATCGTCGTTGATTTGAATGTGAAAGGTCTCTTCGATGTAGGTGACCAACTGCAAAATTCCGATGGAATCCACGATCCCCTGGTTCAACAGATCTTCCGCTGGATCGAGCGCTGTGTGATCGAACGCGAATTGGGTCACAATGTAGTTTTGGATTTGCTCTTGAATGTGGTTCATTCTTGTCTCCTTTTCTGAAATCACGTTTACTAAACCTCACAGGTTTAGTAAATGTTTTTTATCGGTTTTTCCGGTAGAGGTTTTGGGAAGCGCGTCGCGCCATTCGATCGCTTCGGGAATCATATATTTCGGAACGTGCTGCGCACAATGCCGCTTGAGTTCCACCTCATTAAGGCGGCGGTTGCTGCGGCCCACCACAAAGGCTTTGAGATAGGTTATCTGCTGTTCATTTTCCATGGCCACCACCGCGGCTTCTTCCACCTCGGGATGGCTGAGCAGCGCGGTCTCAATCTCGCCCAGTTCGATGCGGTACCCCTGCACTTTCACCTGGTGATCGCGGCGGCCGAGATAGAGGTAATTGCCGGCGGCATCCAATTTCACCAGGTCGCCGGTTTTGTACGCTCGGTCCCAAAAATGGGGCTGCAGGGGATTGCGCACAAACCGCGCGTCGGTTTTAGCCGGGTCATTCCAATACCCTTGTGCCACGCCCGGTCCGCGGCCATACAACTCACCCACCGCGCCGGGCTCCGAAATCAGCTTTTCCTGTTCATCCAATGCGAACACCTCCATGTTGGAGCAGGGCTTGCCAATGGGGATGGGATCATCGGTGGGCGGCGGTTGTTTGACCTCATAACTGGTGATCACGTTGGTTTCAGTGGGGCCGTACCAATTGTAATACGCCGCGCGCGGAATCATCTGCATTAACTCGCGCAGGTGTTTGCTTGGAAAAACTTCGCCGGCAAAAATAATGGCGCGCAGAGCGCTAAAATCAAATTTCTCCAACTGGCCGCGCGACAACAGGTGCACCCACGCCGACGGCACCGAGTACCACACGGAGATTTTCGCTTGCGAAATAAAATCCGAGAGCTTGACCGGAAACTTGGCCGTTTCTGCGGGCACGGGAAAGATCGTTGCGCCGCCCTTCACGGCGGCGAAAATATCAAAAATCGACAAATCAAAATGCAGCGGCGCGTGATTCGATACCCGATCCGCTGGCTGAATTCGAATGGTATCAAAAGCCCAATCGATAAACGTCAGGGCGTTGCGATGAGAAATCATCACTCCTTTCGGCTCGCCGGTCGAACCTGAAGTGTAAAGAATGTAAGCCAGATCCGTTTCGATGGAGGTCAATTCCGGGCAACAAGAATTTTCTTGCAGCACCTCCAGCCACGGAACCACCGCGGCCCCGGCCAGGCGCTCAGGGCCGGGTTGGTTGTCGACGAATATTATGCGCTGCAATGGCGCCCCCTCCGCGCCAATCTGCTCCAGCGGTTCAATTTTGTTTGCTGTGCTCAGCAGACAGTGTATGCCACAATTGTTGATGATATAACGCAACCGTTTGGCTGGCGCGCCGGGATCGAGGGGGACGTAAACGGCCTCCGCTTTCAAAATGCCAAAAACGCTCACATAGGCTGGCAGCGATTTGTTGATGAAAATGCCCACGCGGTCGCCGCGGCGAACGCCGTTCTTTTTTAAAGCGTGGGCGAGACGATTGCTGGCTTCGTCGAGTTCGAGGTAAGACAGGCGTTGATTTTGAAACACCAGCGCGGCCTTTTCCGGGAAACGTTCGGCGGTAGCGATGAGAAGTTGTGGTAAGATGTAAGCCATTTTGTGTACCCCCGTCAAAGCTCCAACCCCGTCAGGGTTCAGAACCCTGACGAATTATGAATCCGTCCTACAATCCTAAATATTTTGCAATGATGTTACGCTGAATTTCGGATGTACCCGAATAGAGTACCCCGCCCAGCGAGTCGCGCACATCGCGCTCCAACTCATATTCGGTCATAAAGCCGTAGCCGCCGTGAATGCGAACCGCATCCAAACAGGAGGCCACCCAGGCTTCGCTCAACTGCAACTTTGCCAGCGCCGCCTCCATCGGGCATTTGCCGTGGGTCTTCTTCATCCAGGCGACTTTGTAGAGCAAGAGCCGCGAGGTTTCCAGCCGCAGCTTCATATCGACAATGCGGTTGGCCACGGATTGAAACTTGCCGATGGGTTTTCCAAACTGGCGGCGTTCTTTCGCGTAAGCCAGGCAGCGCTCCAACTGATATTCCATCGCGCCGATATAATTAGCTAAAATCGCGCTGCGTTCCCATTCCATCGAGGCATTGAAAATTGTCGCGCCGGCACCTTCGCGCCCCAGCCGGGAGGTCAGCGGAATGGCGCAGTCATCTAAAAATAGCTCACTGATCGTCGAAGTCCGCAATCCCATTTTACTCATGTTGGGGCCGACGCGCAATCCGGGCGTCCCGCGATCAATCAGAAACGCCGTGACGCCCATGAACCCCTGGGATTTATCAACGGTCGCAAACACCAGAAACACATCAGCTACCGGACCGTTGGTCACAAATGTTTTCGAGCCGTTCAAAATGTACTGGTTTTCCCGGCGTTCGGCGCGGGTGGTAAGGCTGAAGGCATCGGAGCCGGAGCCAGGTTCGGACATGCCGTGGGCGCCAATCAGCTCGCCATTGATCAAGCCCGGCAGATACTTCCGTTTCTGTTCGTCGCTGCCAAACTCCCAGATGGGCATTTGTACGCTCCACATCTGGGCGTTGATGCCGAACAACAGACCGCTATCGCGACAGCCGTAGCCGAGTCCTTCCATCGCCAGCATGGTGGTGATGATATCGGCCTCCTGGCCACCAAACTCCTTGGGAAACGGCAGGCCGTGTACTCCAAACTCGGCACATTTTTTCCAGTTTTCTTTTGCAAACGCGCCCTCTTTATCTCGCCGGATTAGACCGGCGTTCAATTCGTTTTGCGCGAATTTGATGATCTCTTTTTTAAGCGCGAGTTGCTCTTCTTGAAATGAAAAATCCATCTTAGTGTGTCCAACCTACAAACTATTTTGAATTTCCTGCAGTCCCCTTTTCTCTTCTTCGCCCAGCCCGCCGCTATTAGCCAGCAGCGGGTCGAACTGCAATTTGTAAAGCTCGTGGTATTCGTAGCTGGTTCGCATGAGCTCGTCGTGAGTTCCAAAAGCCGCCAGCTCTCCCTGCTCCAAAAGCAGGATTTTATTCGCATGGGACACGGTGGAAAATTTATGGGCGATGATGAACGTGGTTTTTCCACGCGTGAGCGCGCGCAGAGCTTGTTGAATTTTGGCTTCGGTGCGGGCGTCCAGGGCGGTGACGGGTTCATCCAAAATCAAAATCGGTGTGTTGCGAATGATAGCGCGGGCGATGTTAATGCGCTGCTTTTGTCCGCCGGAGAGGTTGTCGCCGCCCTCGTGAATCACGGTCTCGTACTCCTCCGGCATTTCCATAATAAACTCGTGGGCCTGGGCTAATTTCGCTGCCTCCACAATTTCCTCGAACGTGGCGTCGGCCTTTCCGAAAGCAATATTTTCGCGAACGGTGAGATTAAATAACTTGGCGTCCTGCAGCAGCACGGTCATTTGTGCACGCAGAGATTTTAAGGTAAACTTGCGCAGGTCGAGGCCATCGATCAGGATTTGACCGTCCTGCGGATCGTAAAAGCGCAACAGCAAACTGACCAGCGTGGATTTGCCGGCGCCGCTGTGGCCAACCAACGCGACCGTTTCCCCTGGCTGCACGGTCAAAGTGAGCCGTTTGATGACGTCGATGCCTTTGTGATAAGCAAAAGAAACATTCCGAAACTCGATTTTTCCTTTGAATGGCGGCGCCGCCACCGCCTGCGGGTCGTCCGCCATAACCATCTCGCAATCAACCAGCTCCAAAAGTCGCTCGCCGGAGACCTGCGACTTAGCGACGTCGAGGTACATCTCCGCAAACATCTCGATCGGTTTATAAAGATTTTTCAAGTAAGAAACGAACAGCACCAGGGTTCCCGGCAGGATGGCGCCATTCAAGGCGAGCATCGCGCCGTAGCAAACCACCCCGGCAGTGCCGACGGCCATCAAGATATCGCTCAAGCGTTTGAAGAGCTTGCTGATTTGCAGGGCGGTGATGCCGGATTCGAGACTGAGCCGGTTTTCGGCAATAAAGCGCGCCTGGTGCAAATCTTCACGGCCGTAGGCATGAACTAAAGCCATGGCCGTAATATTCTCAGAAACCAGCGAGCTAACCTCTCCCTCCTTTTTCCGTTTCTCACGGGTGGCGCTTTGCACGTCGCCGCCCATTCGGCGCTGGTAATAGTAGAGTATTGGAATGATCGTGAATGCAACCAGCGCCAACCGCCATTCCAGAAACAGCATCAACCCAACGTGAGAAACCACAATGAAAAGGCGATAGGTGAAAAACATCGGCACATTAATCAGGATGGTTTTGATTTCATGGGTGTCGGTGGTCAAACGGTAAATCAGATCGCCCGAGCGCGCCGAAGAATGAAAGGAGAGCGACAACCGCTGCAAATGTGCGAAGATGTCCTGGCGGATGTCGGCGATGATCTTCTCCCCAATGGTGAGGATGCCAATTTTATGCATATAGGAGAAAAAGCTATCGAGCATACGCAGCGTCACAAAGACCAGCACCAAACCCAACAGTAAACCTTGCGCTTCACTGCCAAACCATTGGGTGATGAAGGCGGCTTTCTGCGGTAGCGGCCGCCGCAGGATGACGTTGTCGATGATGAGTTTCAGCGGCCAGGGTTGCAGTAACGCTACGGCGATGGTGAGCAAAAGTCCGGAATACGCCAGCAGCGCCATTTTCCAATGTTTCTTGTAATAGCGCCCAAACACGCGGTAGAGCCGAAACAGGGTGTTATAATTTACTGACGCTTTATGCGGCGGTTTACTCTTTTTCATCTTCAATTAACTTTTTGTGAAAGCACCAAAGCCATTGTTTCGTCTTGGGTTAATTTGCTATCGACACGATTGTTTTTTTGGTCCGAAATAGACGCTCCGCCAAATCGCAGCTCGAAGAGCTCGCGGTAGGCGGTGCTCTCCCGCAGCAATTGCTCGTGTTTGCCGAAATGCGCCAACTGCCCATCTTCTAAAAGTAAGATTTTATCAGCCCTCACGATGCTGGAAAGTTTATGAGCGACGATGATGCTGGTTTTGCCGTCTATCAGCCGGTCGATGGCCGCGGCGACCAGGGCTTCGGCCCGGGCGTCCAAACCGGTCAGCGGCTCGTCCAGAATTACGATGGGGGTGTTGCGAATAATCGCCCGTGCCAGATTGATGCGCTGCTTTTGACCGCCGGAAAGATTGTTACCGCCTTCCAGCGCAATGCTTTCATACCCCTGGGGCATTTGCAAAATAAACTCATGGGCCTGCGCCTGCTTGGCCGCAGCAACAATCTCTTCCTCGGTGGCACCGTTCTTTCCAAAAGCGATGTTCTCGCGCACCGTCTGACGAAACAGCGGCGCATCCTGCAGCACAATGGTGATTTGCTCCCGCAGCGAGCGCAGGGTAAAGTTACGGATATCCTGGCCGTCAATTAAAATCTGCCCCTCTTGTGGATCGTAAAAACGCAGCAGCAAGCTAATCAACGTGGATTTGCCGGCGCCGCTGTGCCCCACCAACGCCACGTTCTCGCCGGCTTCAATCACAAAGTTCAAATCCTTTAAAACGTCTTTTCCTTTTTTGTAAGCAAACCGCACGTTGTTGAATTCGATGCGCCCCTTAAACGTGGGCGCGGCAACGGCGGTGGGCGCATCGTTCATGACCATATCGTTTTCAACCAATTCCAAAATGCGCTCGCTGGAAACTGCCGACTTAGCAAGATTCAAAAAAAGCCCATTAAACTTTTCAATCGCCCCGTAAATGTCCCGCATGTACGCCACAAACACCACCAACGTGCCGGGCAGAATGCTTCCACCCAGTGCGTAGAGGCCGCCAAAATAGAGCACGCCTGCGGTACCCAACGTAACGGTGAAATCGTTCAGACGGCTGAAGGTTTTTTGCAGCCGCAGCGCCTGCAATTGTGCTTTTAAACTGGCGTTGACCTCTTTGGAAAAGCGATCCCGCTCGCTGTGTTCGCGGCCGTAGGCTTGCACCAGCGCCATCGCGGTGACATTTTCCGAGATAATCGACGAGATTTCTCCTTCTTTCCCCCGTTTTTTTCGCATGGCCTTTTTCATGCCGGCGCCAAAGTAGCGGGTGACAAAATACAGAATCGGCGAGGTGCTGACGGCGATCAAGGCCAGGCGCCAATCCAGCGCCAGCATAAAAATGATAGTGGCCACAAACGTGAAAACTTGTTTGGACATATCCTGCAAAAAATCGATCAGGATATTCTTCATTTCATTGATGTCGTTGGTCATCAGATATACCAGATCGCCGGAATGAGACGATTCGTGGAACGACAGCGACAGCCGCTGCAAATGGGCAAAGATGCGTTCGCGAATGTCGGCGGTCATGCGCTGGCCGGTGCTGGAAATCCAAAATTTGTTGATGTACGAAAAAAAGGCCTCCAAAACCGCCAGCAGTACAATGGCCAGGCCTAATATCACAATCAGCAACTTGAGGTGGCTTTGCAACATCGGAGTTAAAAATGCCAGAGACGACGGCAGCGGCTCTTTGATGATGATGTAATCTAAAATGAGCTTCAGCGGCCAGGGCGTGAGCAATGTCACCCCGATGGTGGCGAAGAGCGCCAAATACCCCACGGTGAGGATTTTCCAATATTTTTTGTAATGCCGTCCGAAGACGCGATAAATCCTCAGCAGCGTCTTTGGAGGAACGCGATCTTTTTCTTTTTTTCTGCCAAACTCTCTCAGTTTGGAGAGGTCTTCAATGAATTTCATGAACTCCTCAAGCCTAAATAGGCGCAGCTTGCTTTAAGCAGGTGCTTAACGGTTGCGAGAACATCCTTTCCCTCATTTTTGCGAAAACAGATCATCGCGCGACGGAAACAAGCAAACGCCTGATAAACGGCGAGCCCTTCCACACCCTCAGCATCTTGATCTTCCAGGTAACTGGCTAAAAAAATCTCCGCCAATTTTTCTCTGCGAGCGCCGAGATAGAATCGCAAGGCCACCAAAAAGTTACCCAGATCGAGCGCAGGGTGGGCGAGGCACAGCCCGTCAAAATCAATGAAATACACCTGATCGCCCGCGAAAAAAATTTGATCCA
This sequence comes from bacterium, assembly GCA_037446635.1. Taxonomy (GTDB): domain Bacteria; phylum Zhuqueibacterota; class Zhuqueibacteria; order Oceanimicrobiales; family Oceanimicrobiaceae; genus DASWHH01. The sequence goes on along the minus strand of JBBIIG010000091.1, from coordinate 1,612 downwards.
GCCCCAGGTCTCCATGCACCGGAGAAAGCGGAAAATGGGGGCGGCGCGTCTCCTCCAATAACTTGGTTAAAATAGCCTCCACTTGCGCGGCCAGTTGAGGATATGTTTCTATGAGAAGCTCGGGGCCGGGATGGCAATATTTTTTCAGATGATCCCGCATCCCTTTTTTTTCAAGCGCCCCCAGCGGTAAGCTGTGCAGCACCGCTAAGTTGCGCGCGGTCAGACGAATCACGCCAGCTAAATCTCCGTCCTCGAGCAAATTGCGCAGCGGCTGCCCAGGCACGGCTTCCTGAATGACCATCCCCAACTCGGTAAGATACCCCAATGGTTGCGGCATCCCAAAGGATCGGGCGCCGCTGTGAGCGGCTGACCACAGACTTTGCATATTTTCAAAGATGCGCCGTCCGCGTTCCGCGCGGTAAACTTTACCGATAACGCGCGGCCAGCGCGCCGGCCGGCGGTCGATCTCCAAAAAATATTCGATGACACCGTGCTTACCGGGTTTATATTTGAGGACCCGATGCTGAACACGGACGGTCCGGCTCCACTCAGGGGAAAGAAACGCCGCCTCTTCCTGAGCATCGATGAAGAGTGTGGGCAGCGCTTGCGCCAAATGCGTTTGCATGGCCTGATTGTTTAGGGCCAATTTTAAGGCTGGCAACTTGCCATCGGCCTCCGCTACCATCGAGAAATTTTCGTCTCTGATTTGCAATTAGAGTATCTCGACAATCGTCTTGGAGCTAGCGGTCACCGTAAAGCCGAGGACACGCAGGGTTTTCTTTTCGTGGTCAATGGCTTCGATGGTGCCCTTCATTTTGTCCATGTTGACGCCCAGAGTTTCTTTCATTCGAATCTGAAATGGCATGAATCCACGTTCCGGAGCATATTTTCCTTTCACGGTCACGAGGGTTTGGGCTTTGAGATCGTTGAGGCTAACCTGGTTGTGGTCCAAATCTTTAACGATTATGCTTGCGGGCACCGGAAACTCTCGCCCCAGCAAATTGATGGCGGGTTTATCGTAATTGACGTTCTGGACCACGCTGGTTATGGTGGCGGCCTCTTCTGGCGGCTGCATGGTAATCTCCAGCGCGCGAAAGGTTCCATCCCCCTCTAATTTCCCTTTCACCCGCACCCGCTGTCCAACCTTAAGCTCATCAAAACCGATTATCTTTTCCATTTTATCTCCTCTTTCAATGCACATCAAGTTGGTTAATAGTTGCTACTCCCTGTTCTATCATTTGAGTTGCTTTTTTCTGCCATTCTTCTTTTTGCAAACGCAGACATTTACACGCTCGGCGCAAATGAGTTAACGCTTCATAAAGCGGGATGCGAGCTGCGATGTCGTGGCTCATGATCGAAAAATACTCGTCTAAAAAAGTTTGAATAAGTCGGTCGATTTCAGGATTTTTGCTGGCCTTGGCTTTTAGAAATACCAATAAATTTCCCAGATCCGCAGCCGGGTCGCCGTAGCTCAGAGCATCGAAATCAATCAGCCAAACGCGGCCGTTGCTCAAATGAATTTGGCCGAGGTGAAAATCGCCGTGCAGCGGTGTCAATTTGAACGGGGCGAGTGCGGCTTCAATTTGGCCCGCGCGCGCCACGAGATAGTCGA
>JBBIIG010000090.1:0-12646 GCA_037446635.1 bacterium | reverse complement strand
TTAGCGCTTTTGGGCGAGGGGAATATAATGATTTTTAAATTTGATGTCAAATGCTTTTGCGGATTTGAAGGACACGCGCGATCGCTAACACCTGGAGGCACGGGATTACTCCCCGCGGTTTTTCCGCCTCAGCGGATCCGCTGCGCGGACAAGACCGCTGCCTTACCAATTAGGACTAGCCCTCCTTAGCGCTTTTGGGCGAGGGGAATATAATGATTTTTAAATTTGATGTCAAATGCTCTTTAGGTGAGACTCTCCAATAACCTCGACAAAGAGCCGCCGGCGCCGGCGTTAGCCGTAAAAGAGTCTTGTCAATGATTCAGCGAAAAATTGATGAACAGCCGGTGATTGTTCTGGTTCACGTCTTGGCGGCGCTGCAGATTTTTTGATTGGATGTAGTGGTAGCCCACACCCAAAAAGCCGTCACGAATGAATTGCCACTGCGCCGAAAACCCGTAGTAGCGGTTGCGTTCCACCACGCCGCTGAGAAAATCGATGCGGTTGTCCGGCGGCGGCTCGTTATTTGTCAAATCGTTGCCTTCACCTCTTCGCCGCTGTTCCCACGAAACCGCCAAACGTAGATTTTTGTGCGCCTGTTTCGCCAACTCAAAATATAAATCATCGGAATCCGGACCAAGCCAATGGCCAATGACGTTGTTATAATTGGTGTAAGTGTTGATCTCTTTGAAATGCGTGTAAACGAAGGGCTGGATGCGCGTCAGCTCGAAACGGAACTCGGCGTTTTTCATTCCAAACGGATCCACCCACAATCCGCCTGCCAAAACCCCCCACTTGTTAACGAAGTTGTGAAAAATATTTTTGGCGAAACTGAAATCGTCCAACAAAATCTGGCCGTAAAGCTGCAGGCGATTTTTGAGAAGCAGCGTGGCGTCAAAGCTGATCATGTTGTTGTCCTGGTTGCCGAGATGGCGCTCCGCTGACATGATGGGGACAAAGGGATTGAAGTAGAGAAACTCCACGTCGCGATCGCCATAAACTACGGTTTCTGAGATCGCAAAATAGAAGCTGCGAGACAGCCGAATTTCCAGCCGGTGGCCGGCCAAATATTTGGCGCGGTCGGAATTCAAAAACCCGTGGAACGATTCGAAATTGAATTTCTTGAATCGAAACATGAATTTGAAAAGATCATAGTAGTTGGAATTCCCGGACAGCAGGAGATTGCCGCGAAACCCCGGCCCCCAGTCGATCAAATCGCGGCCCGCCTGAATATCCAGCCACGGTGTTCGAAAAATCACATACGCTGAGATGTTATCCGTGACCGCAACATCAATCAGCGCCTCGCTCGTCACCGGCAGGCCCAACCCCGGGTTAAAAATCGTATTTGAAAAACTATCGGTTTCGCTGAGAAAAAAGGTGCGTTCCTCGGCAAAAATGGCCAGACTTTTTTTGATATCCACCCGCAAAGATAATCCAACGTAGCTCACTGAGTTCGCGACCGTATTGTCCACCTCGCGTTTCGATTCCAATTTCGTTTGATTGCCCAGCAAGCCGTCGCCGCGCACATCGACCAGCGGGCTGCGCCAGGTGAACAGATGGCGCTCGCGATCTTTTTTGGCAATCACAATCGTTGAATCGGCGCGTTCCACTTCTTCATAAAATTCGCCTTTGAGCTGCTCGAACAGGCGGCGCTCGGCTTCAGACAGCAAGCGCGGATCGTTCTCAATCTTTTTATGAATTTGAACGAGAATCTGCCCAACCGCCTCGCGGGAAAAAGGGCGGGCGCTGAAGGTTTCGCTGGCAAACAGTCCGCGCGTCTCGAGGCGATCGAGAAAGGAGTAGGCCCAGTGATCGACTGCCAAGTTTTGGGATTGCGGAAAAAGGAGAGAAACGAAAATTAGATCGACGATGAATGCAAGAAAGAGGGGGCTGTCAAAAAAAATCCTCGGGCGGCTGTCATTCCCGCATGCTTTTGGCGGAAATCTTCTGCGGTCTCGTACTGGATGCCCGATAAAAGCATTCGGGCATGACAAGAAGCCTGACCTTTTAGGTAACCCTACCTGTTCACGCACTCTTTCGCCACTATTCCAACCGAATCGTGAAGTCGCTGGCATCGGCAATGTTCGCAAGTTGGCCCTCGTAAAATTTTTCGCGGTACTCCTCGGTTTCGATCAAATGCTGGGTCACTGGATTTTGGTCGCGCTGGATCAGATATTTCAACTCCTTCAAATCCTGCGACCAGTGGCGGCCGTTAAAAAATTCGGCGCCGGAAAATTGCGTTTTATACATGGCATTGCGGGAGTAACAGGAGCCCAGGTAAACGTAGCCGAATTTTTCGTTGGCGAAAAAATCCACCGCGGACGTCATCATGAACATGCCGAGGTTGCGATCGTAGTAGTTCAAATCATAAAAAGAATAATAATAGTAAGCCATGGTTTTCTTTTCGAGATAGAGCGTCACAATTCCGACGTCGTCTTTGCTGGCGCCATCGGTAAACAACAAAAGATGGGTGACGATTTTTGAGTTGAACAGGGAATCGAGGCGCTGGTAGCTCATCACGTCTTTGCCGAATTTGATATCGGCGTAGTGCTTGCAGAATTCCCGCCAGTCCGGAGTGTAATCAAACTGGGGGCGCGGAACCAGCCGGAACCGGATATCTTCACACTTGCGCATGATGCGGCGGTTTTCGGAGGAGGGGCTGAATTGCGAGAGATCGACTCGCACCTGCCGGCATAAATAGAAATGGGCGAATTCCCGCGACGCCGGCAAAAAGCCGCGATTGAAGATCATCCCCGGGGTTTCGCCTTTTTCCGGAATCGCCCAGATAGCGTAGGGGAAAATGTAGTGGCTGTAATCGGATTTGTACTCGGAGAAGAGAAGTTTCATTGCGTCGCTTTCCGTTTCAAAAATTAAATGATTAATTCGGACTATTTAATCCGGTTGATGCCATTCAACGCCGCCACGCGGTAGGCCTCGGCCATCGTTGGATAATTGAACGTGGTGTTGATGAAATACATCAGCGTGTTGGCCGCGCCCCGTTGCGCCATGATTGCCTGCCCGATGTGCACAATCTCCGACGCCTGATTGCCGAAACAGTGAATGCCAAGAATTTGCAGCGTCTCGCGGTGAAATAGAATTTTCAACATGCCAGTGGTGCGGCCGGTGATCTGCGCCCGCGCCAGGTGTTTGAAAAACGCGTGGCCGACTTCGTAGGGAACTTTGCTGGCGGTGAGCTCGCGCTCCGTGAGACCGACGGAGCTGATCTCCGGAATGGTGTAAATGCCAGTGGGAATATCTTCCACCAGCCGGTGCTCGGACTCCCCGAACAGCAGATGCAGCGCGGCAAAGCGCCCCTGATCGTACGCGGCGCTGGCGAGGCTGGGGTAGCCCACCACATCGCCAACGGCGTAAATGTGCTTCTTTTCAGTTTGATAGTTTTCATTGACGATGATCGACCCGCGCGCATCCGTCGTAACGCCGATTTTCTCCAAACCCATCGCGCTGGAATTGCCGGTGCGGCCCTGCGCCCACAGCAGATAATCGCTGTGAATTTGTTTGTTAGATTTGAGAAAGATGGTCACGCCGTCGTCGTTAGCTTCAACTTTCTCGTACTCTTCGTTGTGGCGAATGAGCACGCCCTGCTCGCGCAAGTGGTAGCTGAGGGCATCGATGATTTCATCGTCGAGGAACGAGAGCAGCCGGTCGCGGGGATTGATTAAATTGACTTTGATGCGCAGCGCGCGGAAAATCGACGCGTATTCACAGCCGATGACGCCGGCGCCGTAAATGGTCAGCGAACGCGGATTCGCTTTGAGATTCAAAACAGAGTCGCTGTCGAGGATGCGCGGATGCGAGAAATCGACGTCCGGCGGATGATAGGGATGGGAGCCGGTGGCAATGACGAACGCCGCGGCTGAGAATTTTTCTTTAAAATTGTGCGCCGTCACTTCGATGGTGTGTTCATCGACAAAAACGGCGCGGCCAGCGATGACGGCTACCTGATTGCGTTCATAAAACCCGCGGCGCAATTTGACTTGCTGTTCGATCACCGCCACTGCGGATTTCAGCAGGGCTTGATAGTTGGCCTCCCCAGCGTAGCCGCTTTCCGCCAGCGTCTGCACCGCGTGCCGCAGCGCCTTGCTGGGAATGGTGGTGCGATGGGTGCAGTAGCCGCCGACTTCCGGCAGCGCATCAACGACCGCTACTTTTTTGCCGGCTTTCGCCGCCTGCATGGCCGCGCCCTCGCCGCCAGGCCCACTGCCAATCACGATGATGTCGTAGTGGGGTTTCATCTACGAATGATGGGATTTAGATTGTCTTGCAACAAGATATGGCTAACGAAAAGGAATATTTTGATCAAAATATTGCCGTAGAACATTCATTGCTCTGCAGCAACTAATTCGGCATCTTGAGGCGAATTGGCCGTTTCCGCTGCTGGCTCTACATATCTCTCAAACAACTCTTCGAGGGCGCTTTCATCGTGTATTTGCCCATTGCTCGTAAACCTCTCCACTTCAACAGAGCCATCGTTCATAAACTCCACCTCCCAGCGTTCTCCGGGTACCGCAATAATTACCATCACCGCGCCCTCGCGATGATGAGCAAGGGTGTAGCTCATACCCATTTGCTCTATCTTTTCCAAGAACCTCAGCAGTTTGTTGAAAACATTATCTTTCATGGATCAACCTCTTATCAGTTAATAGCTTACGAACAACTTTGAAGCCGGGTTTGTTTGCTTTGGCGCCGGCTTCAATATCTTGCCAAATCATCTGACTAAATTCTCCCAGCCGGGCGACCCGGATGGTAATTGAGCTTGTTTAACTCGTCCTTTCTTTTCCTTGAGTATGTCCGCTACTAAGCGCCCGGAATAGTTGTGTGCTATTTTCGTCCTCCCTTTTTCGAAAGAAAAAATTGGGATAAAAAATAGAAAAACGCGCCAGTAAATGCAAATAGAAACTCAAAAATTCAAAAAGAAGCATGGTGCAGCAGCAAATGCGACTCTAATTTTAAGGTCGTGGCCGAGACTAACTTCGCGATTTAATAAGAAATCCATAAATGCCAACGTTAATCACTACCACCAACACCCCTAACACCACCTGCACCTCCCGCGTCAACTCGCTGGGGTAGAGAATCGGCATAATATAATGATTGACGAAATCGCCGGAGTATGCGCTGGCGCCGCCCTGGCGCCGCAGCCAGTTTTCCAGCGGCGTCAGCGGACAAATCCAGCCGGCGAATTCAATCAGTGCGCCCCAAGCTGCGGCCGGCAAATGAAAATAGATCGCCTTGCGCCACTTGAACGCGACCAGGCCGCCTGCCACTACAAAGATCACAAAAGCGAGATGGACAATCACCACCAGGTCGGCCAGCAGTTGAAAAATCATAAGTACCTAACGGTCAACGCTTTGAAATCCCAAAACACCAATCCCAAATTTCAAATAAAATCCAAAAATCAATTTCGAAATTAGTCTGCATCATTACGAAACATCTGTCATTCAGGAGGAACCCTTTTAGCAAACAGCGGGATATCCCAATGAAAAGACTCCTCCTGAGTGACATAAGATAATTATTTTGACTTATCACGCTACGATTCAAATTTATATCGCAATAAAAAGACTCCTCCTGAGTGACATAAGATTCTCGACGCTGTTATTCGGAAAGTAGGTTTTTGCCGCTCATTTTTGTGACTCTTCCGGATAGCATGTTTCGCACGGGCACATCTCCCGCAAACTTTCCCAGCGATATATGCCGCTGTCGTGGCCGTCGCCCCAAACGATTTGCACGGCGTAGTTGCCCATCTCGCGCAGATCGGTGATCGTCCAAGTTTTCGCGGGTGGAATTTTGAAGATGGCCGGATCAACCGGGCGGCCCATGAATTCGTGGCCGCCGGCGCAGACCGCGCAGGGACAGGACATCCGCAAGCCTTCCAGCGGATAAACCGAGCGGTGGCCGTCTCCCCAAAGGATGGTCAACGTTTGCTCGGCGGTATTTACTTCCACTTCTTTGGCAAAGAATTTATTTTCCATCGTGGCAACAACTTTCGTGATTTAGTTGTCTCATAATAAAAGGTTTTCCCGATAAAAGCAAGAGGCGGGCGTTGGAGTGGAGTGTTGGAGTACTGAGTTCTGGAGTAATGGATCACTGCAATCAATTGCTGTGAATAAAACTTTGAAACAATGCAGAGTTGGCAGTCGTACTTTTTTGCCGACTTCTTACCTGAGAAAAACGATTCATTCCCCATGAATCTTAGTTGATGAGGAAAGACTATGAAAAAGAAAAAATGGCTTTTTATTGGCATCGGCGCGATCGTCGCGATGGCGGCAGTGGCGGTGATGATCGGCCGCTCCAACGGCGATGAAAAGAATGCCCTCCCCAAAGTAAAAGTCACGCGCGACAACATCGTGGACAAAGCCCTCGCGGTCGGCACCATCGAACCCGAAAACGAAATCTCCATCAAATCCAAAATCTCCGGCGTAGTGAGCCGCATTTTTGCGGAGCCGGGCTCGTTTGTGAAAGCGGGGGATCCGCTGTTGGAAGTGAATCCCGATCCCACCCCGTTGGAATTGGCGGAGGCCAAACGCAACGTCGAGCTGGCGCAGGTGGAGCTCGACAATATGACCAAAGAAAAGGCGCGGCAGGAATCGCTGTTGAAAAACGCACTGATTTCGGACAAAGAGTTTGACGATTTCCTGCGGCGATTTAAAGAATCGGAACTTCGGCTCAACATCGCCAAAGAAAAGTTAGCGCTCATCGAAAGCGGAAAAGTGAATATTGGCGGCAAGAAAATCGAGACCATCATTCACGCGCCCATCGATGGCTTCGTCCTTAGTAAAACCGTGGAGATTGGCGATTCGGTCACGCCGCTAACTTCCTTTCAGGAAGGCACCGTGCTGATGAAAATAGCCAACATGGAAAATCTGCTTTTCAAAGGCACGGTGGATGAAATCGACGTGGGCAAATTGCACGAGGGCATGGAAGCAGAGATCAAAATTGGCGCCCTGCCCGACGCCAAAATCACCGGCACGCTGCAAAAGATTTCTCTGAAAGCGGAGAAGAACGACAACACCACAGTGTTCCCCATCGAAATTTTGATCGCGATATCGAATGGCACCACTCTGCGCGCCGGCTACTCGGCTAACGCGAACATCATCATTCAGCGTAAAGACAGCGTGCTGGTGATCCCGGAACGGGTGGTGACCTTTCGCAACGATTCCGCTTTTGTGAAAGTAGCGCTGGCGGAGAATAAGAGCGAAGAGCGCTATATCAAAACCGGCCTGAGCGACGCCATCAACGTTGAAGTGCTGGAAGGTTTGAAAGAAGGGGATGAGGTACTGGAGAAGCCGGTGAAGAAGATCGAATGAGCAAAGCGCAGAGCGAATAGTGAATGGGGAATGGTGAATTGTCAATTGTCAATTGTGAATGATAGATTGTGAATATGAACCATCTACTAACAACCCTTTCCGAATTCGTACAAGATTTGCGCGCGCAGAAGCTGCGCACCTTTCTCACTATCTTCGGCATCATTTGGGGCACGGTGGCGATTGTGGTGCTGCTGGCGTTCGGGATGGGATTCAAGCGGCAGCTCTCCATTAACATGCACGGCATTGGCGAGCAAATCGTCATCATGTTTCCGGGCAAAACCACCAAAGCCTTCGAGGGGTTTGGCAAAGGCCGCGGCATCCGCTTAATTGAAGATGACGCAAGGCTGCTTGAACGTGAAGTCAAAGGCATTCGCGCCATCAGTCCCGAATACAGCCGCTGGAACACGCCCGTGCACGTGGGCAAAAGTATTTTGAATCCGAACATCACTGGCGTGTATCCCATTTACGGCGAGATGCGCAACATCATCTGTGAAGTGGGCGGCCGCTTTTTCCACGATCTCGATATGCAGCAGCGCCGGCGGGTAGCGGTGATCGGCAATAAAGTGAAAGAGTATTTATTTGGCGAAGAAAACGCCGTGGGTCAACTCGTCTATCTCGGCGACATGCCGTTCACCGTTATTGGCGTGATGCAGAAGAAGACGCAGAACTCCTCGTACAACTCCCGCGATCAAGATCGCGTGTTCATTCCGGCGTCTACGTTTGCCGCCGCGTTCGGTGATGTTTACATCAACAATATCATTTATCAACACGCGGATCCGCGGCAGGCGGAGGCAGTCAACGAGCAGGTGCGGCAGGTGCTGGGCAAGCGCTACAAATTCGATCCCACCGACAAAAGCGCCATCTGGCTGTGGGACACGTCGGAGTTCGACAAATTCATGTTTTACTTTTTTCTGGCGTTCAACATTTTCATGGGCGTCATCGGCACATTCACGTTGGCCGTGGGCGGCATTGGCGTGGCGAATATTATGTACGTGGTAGTGCAGGAGCGCTTCAAAGAAATTGGCATCAAGCGGGCGGTGGGCGCCACCAAGTACAACATCCTTTTTCAGTTTTTTATGGAGACGTTTTTCATCATCGCCCTGGGCGCAATTATTGGCTTCATCATTGCGATTGCTATCACGCAAGGAATGAAGCTCATCCCGATTAAAGAATTCGTTGGTACGCCGGAAATTTCCATCGAAGTGATGCTGGCGACGGCGGCGATTTTGTTTTTGATTGGCCTCGCCGCCGGTTTGATGCCGGCGCGCAAGGCCGCGAATCTTGATGCCGCGGAATGTTTGCGAGCATAACAGTAGAATTGGAACTCTGAATTGTAGCGCAAGGTCTCGTTTGTATATTCGATAAAACACAGTTTGTAACTGTGTTTTGGGATGTTGCGAGTCGAATGAAAACACCGTTACAAACGGTGTTGGATCAAGCGCGATAAATGAAAAATGCAAACTGAAAAAATATCACGTTTGCTGTTTGCCGTCTCACGTTTCACATCTCACGTCTCACGGAAAAGCTATGTGGACCGAACTGATTAAAGAATTCTTCCAAGACCTGAAAGCGCATAAAACCCGCGCCCTTCTCACCATCATTGCCATTGCCTGGGGCACGGTGACGGTGGTGCTGCTGCTGTCGTTTGGCAACGGGCTGGGAACGCAGATGCGCAATGGCATGCTCAATGCCTATAACCGCGTGCTGATGGTTTGGGGCGGACAAACCGGCAAGGAATTTGAAGGCCTCCCCAAAGGCCGGCGCATTCGCTTTGTGGAGGAGGATGTGAAATTGTTGAAGGAAGCGATCCCGTTCATCGACATGATCAGCCCGCAGTACCGCAAAAACGTCACCCTCACTTACGGCAAAATTTCGGTCACCACCGAATGCGAAGGCGTGACGCCGTACTTTGAAGAAATGCGCCGCATGTATCCGGTGGCCGGCGGCCGCTTCCTCAGCGATCAGGACATTTTGCTCCAGCGGCGCGTGCTGTTCCTCGGCATCAAAATCGCCGAGGAAATTTTTGGGCAAGAGGATGCCATCGGCAAAGTCGTTATGCTCGACGGTGTGCCCTACACCGTGATCGGCATCATGCAGAAGAAAATTCAAACCAGCATGAACAACGGTCCGGATTCCCGCCGCGCGATCGTTCCGTACAACACGTTTCGCACGCAGTTTGGCTACAAATACCTCAACTCGATGGTAATCAGTCCGAAAGACCCCAACAAGCAGGAGCTGGTGAAAAGCGAATTATATCGCGTGCTGGGACGGAAGTACAAATTCGACCCGGAGGACGAACGCGCGCTCAGCGTGTGGGACACGATCGAATCCGACAAAATCGGCCAGAAGATCAACCTCGGCATGAGCATCTTCCTCGGCTCGATGGGCTTTCTGACGCTGCTGATTGCCGGCGTGGGCGTGGCCAACATCATGTACATCGTGGTGAAAGAACGCACGCGCGAAATTGGCATCAAGATGGCGGTGGGCGCGCGGCGGCGCTACATCCTCGTGCAGTTTGTTTTCGAGGCGCTGCTGATTGCGTTCATCGGCGGGGCGATTGGCATTTTGTTTTCGTGGAGCGTGGTGGCGCTGGTGCGGCTCATCCCCGCTGAAGACGGCCCGATGCAGTTTCTCGGCCGCCCGATTTTATCGCAGGGAATTACATTTCTAACCGTGACCATTCTGGCGTTGATTGGCTTGCTCTCCGGATTCTTCCCGGCGCGCAAAGCGGCCGCACTCGATCCGGTGGAGTCGCTGCGGTATGAGTAAAGCAACCGCTCAAAATAAATTTTCAGGCTCATAACCTAGGGGCTGTCCAAAAAAGGTGTTCCATAGTTGTCATTCCCGCATGTTTTTGGCGGGAATTTTCTGCTGTACGCACATGGATGCCCGATAAAAGCATTCGGGCATGACAGGCAACTGGCTTTTTTGGACAGCCCCATGAAATTAGTCTGCTTCAGCAGACTTTTGCTATCAGCCAGAAACTTAAGTTTCTGGCGAATCTTTCGTTGTAAAACAGCCACACCTGTTGTCTGCGTTCCCATTGGTTCTACATCACAAAACCATCGAGTAAGCTTAATCTCCCCAAAACTACTTCTGGCCTGAAATTTGAGATCTGTTTATGTTCGATCCCGTTTTGCGCCGGGATGCGAATACAAATCCATTGAATTATTATGCTTTTATTTTAAATTCAGGCCAACCACATGCCGTCGAATCAATTTCAACATCGAATAAAAAAACTCTTGTATCCCCTAATTCGAAACCTGTTTTCAACGCCAAGCGCGCTGCTGATCGCCGGAATCGTCGCCCTGTCGTTCCAGAGTGTATTCGCCCAAATCCCCGACTCCACCCGCCAGTTGATTGTTGAAAAAATCGAAATCGTTGGCAACACCAAAACCAATCCCGAGGTCATTTACCAGCACCTCACCATCCGCCCGGGCGACGCCATCGATCCCGCGACGATCGAAGAAAACGATCGCCGGCTCGAACAAACCAATTTTTTTAAGGAGGTGGAATTTTACACCCACCCCGGCGCCGAAACCGGCAAGCTGGTGCTGATCGTGGAGGTCAAAGAGCGGAGCTGGCCCTATTTTCAATTTGAAGGCGGCTTCAGCGATCTCAACGGCTGGTTCTTTGTGCCCGCCAGCTTGCGCTTCGACAACTTCAGCGGCGCCGGCGAGCTGCTCGGCTTGCGCTGGGTGCTGGGCGATCGCGTCAGCAAATTGGCGCTGGGATACCGCCGCACCATCGATGCCGTGGCGCTGGACATTGAGCTTTACGGCGGCGGCCAGCAATTCATCCACTACTTCGGCGCCGATCGCGGACAACAGGACGTTGGTTTCGGCGGCGCCCGCTTCGAGCTGCGCTCCAACCGCGGCTGGCTCAAACATTTCTTCTACGCCTATCGCGTCGGTTCGTACAACCCCGAGGGCTTCGTCAGCTTAACCGAAACCGACTCGACGCTGAACCTGCTGCCGCCGGAACTGGCGAGAGATATCCCCAAAACTCAGATTGGCGCCATTGTGCTGGGGGCCGCCATCGACACCCGCGACAACCCCATTTATCCGCTCAACGGCTTCTGGGGTGCGCTCACCGCCGAAATTGCCAACGATCGTTTTGGCAGCGACCGCGACTTCGGCAAAATCACCTTCGACGCCCGTTTTTACAAACAAGCGCTGCGCCATCAGGTGCTGGCGCTGCATTTGAAAGCCGGTTACGCCGGCGAAAACGCGCCGTTTTACGAGCGCTTCTATTTGGGCGGCGCCAACTCCCTGCGCGGCTACGGCGACCGCCGCCTCACGCCGCTGGGCTGGGGCACGAAACTATTTTTGAGCAGCGCGGAATTCCGCTTCCCGTTGACGGCCCGGAATTTCCCAAACCACAAATCCTCGGGGGTTTTGTTTTTCGACGCCGGCGGAATCTGGTCGCCCGCAGACGATCCGAATGTGAATGACATCTTCGCCGCCGCGGGCTTCGGGTTCCGGGTGCGGCTGCCGGTCTTGGGCGTCACCCGCTTCGATTTCTCGTTCCCATTAAACAACGTCGATAACAACGATTTTCAATTTCACATTTCGTTGGGGCAAACCTTCTGAAATAATGGATAGAGATGAGCCACACGGAAGTCAACATCTAATCAGTGCTGCTATGTTAACGGGGAGTATTGGAATAATGGATCATTGGAGTAATGAAGTTTTCTTTTTCATCGATCCATTACTCCATTTAGTTAGATAATTCGCAAATCATGCAGGCCAGAAACGCCATTTATTTCTTCTTGATTTTTATCGCAGGCTGGGCCGCGGCCGGCGAGGGGGACGCGATCCGTGTAATGCAGATCATGCCGCGGCTGTCCGGCCAGTCGCTCACCGTCTCCGCGGTTTGTGAAAACTTATTTTCAAATAAAATTGTCGGCACCATTCAAAGCGGCCTGCCCGCCATTGTGCAAATCGAAATCAAGCTGAAAGATGACCGCAACAAACAAATCGTCCAGCGCCAGATCACCCGTTCCATTTCCTACGATGTGTGGGAAAACCGCTACACCGTCGCCGAGGACAGCGTGCGATTTTTCAGCGAACTGGAGGAGGTCAAAAAAATCAGCAGCCGCGTTGAAAACGCCGTTTTGGTTTCGGCGCGGCAGCTTCCACCCAACCTGAGATTCGTGATCCAGATGCGCGCCGCCATCCTTCCCATTTCTACCACTCAGGGGAGAAAGGTAACCGACTGGCTGCTGGATCCCAATCAAACCGAGGAATCGCTGCCCTCCGAGGATCGCGCCGGCGGATTCAAACTGAAATTGAGCAATGTCATTTGGTTTTTTGTGGGCGGGAAAC
>JBBIIG010000089.1:0-13529 GCA_037446635.1 bacterium | reverse complement strand
CCGTTGTTGGGCGCCATGCCGGAAAGCAAATCCGGGGCGACGGCGATGTAGCCGGCTTCTGCCAGTTGATCGGCCACGCTGCGCACCCAGTCGGTGAGCCCCATGTTTTCGTGAATCACCAGCACGGCCGGGACTTTTTCGCTCACCTCCGGAAAGGTGAGGTAGGCGTGCACCTCGCGCTCGCCCTGTTGGAGTTTCACCCACTCATGATGGCGCGGCGAGGATTCGAGACGGGAGGTGGTTTCCTGCGCCGTAAAAAGTAACGTAAGAATTAAAACCAAAAACATAGCTCCTCCTTTTTCGAGTTTACCGAATTTAAGCCAATATTCGGTTAAGTCAAGCAAAAATCCTTTTCATAAATTAGAAATAAGTGGGCGGGCAGCCGGGTCCGTTACAGGGGGGGAAAGAAAAGAAAAACACGAAGCACACGAAGGGCGCCCCGCCGGCGTCGGGCAGGGAAGTGGAATTTGTGGGCCTGTTGTTTGAGTTGTGGAAGAGAGGGTTGAGTTGGTATGAGTGTCAGAGTTGGTGGTTTAGTTATTTACTGGACTATTGTAAAAATCTTCAGATCGTCTGATGATGAATCATCAGGCTAATTGCTGAAGTCGATTGAAATCGACCATAGACAGCAGTAGCTAATTAAAGCAATTAGCTTGGAAATTCATTTCCACGCGGTTTGCTATTTCTTCACTGCTGTGGGTAATGGCATCACTGTAATACTTTGAAACTCCGGCCTTGGATCAATTGCGATGCCCGCCACCTTCAAGAGTTTCAGAGGTATCGCCAGCCGCTTGTCACTCGAAAGTATCATCTCATTAATCGGTGGTGTTCTATCCTTATAGAGAGATTCACCACTTTTCACAACAAAGTTAATCCCATTCGCCCAATGATCGGGAATCTTGAGGTCAGGATAGATACTTCCGATGGCCTTAATTGTACTCAAAGCTAGTCCGGCCACCTTGAAGAGACAGGCAGCCGTATCTCTGTTTGGCTTTTTCCAATCATCATAAAGTTTGGCTGCCTTGTACCACAACCAAAGGCCATCAATTCCAGTTTTCAAATGAGGATGAATCAGCATCGCGACATTACCTGCGATCGTCTTGATCAGGTCGAGTTCCTTATCGTAGGCGAAGATGTTAAAGGTCTGTTCAGGGGGAACGACTAAGCAGGAGCGACCGATAAGCTCGTACTCCGACTGTATTGTTGACAGGTTGCTATGTAGGACAGGATATTGCTCAAGGATCTCGTCTATACCTATTAGAAAACCGGGAAGAAGCTCTTTCCCTTGTGGTGTATGCTTGATTTCTTGTTTGAGAGGGGTCGGTAAATAACGAGCGGCAGTGATTTTCAATTGTACGTTCCTTTCTTCCGTTGGTGGAATCAATCCTCTACAACAAAAATTTTGTCAGTTAATCCTAACGCTCAAGCCTGTTTTGGCGATTCCATTTCGTGCTTTGGGAATTGCGACTTCATGCCGCCCAGTTTTAAAGATTATTTTTAATTGCTGGAAATGTCTATCATGTTATCCGTTGGCAAAGTCGGTATGAGAGTAGGGAAAACGTGGGATCAGATTCCTTGGCCGGATAACATTTACGAAAAAAGATAATAAGAAATCTTGTTAAGTCAAGAAGAATTTTTTCACGAACGCCAATTGGGCCGCGCCAAAAAAATCCTTGAAAATACCCGCCCGTTTAGCTAATTTGTCAGCGACTTGAATCGATTGGGAGACCACGAATCAGACATATTGCGTCACTTTTGATTGGGACTCTTTTTTTAGTCAGCGGCTGCGCCAGCCAGCGACCGCCCGCCGGCGGCCCGCCGGATACAATTCCCCCGCAGATCGTGAAGGTGACTCCCGAAAACAACGCGACGCTCGTGCCGTTGAACCAGATCGTCGAGTTTGAGTTTAGCGAGGGAATGGATCACCGATCGCTGGCGAAGGCGATTTTCATCACCCCCAATCCCGGCGAGGGCGGCGTCAAATATAAATGGAAAGGGCGAAGGCTGCGGGTCGAATTTGAGGATTCTTTGAAAAGCAACCGCACGTACGTCATCACCCTCGGCACCGATTTGAAAGACTCCCGCGGCAACGCCATGAAAAATTCGTACACCCTCGCCTTTTCCACCGGCGCGGAAATCAGCAGCGGCAAAATTGCCGGGCAGGTTTTTTCAAAGGACAAAGCGCAGGGAATTTTGATCTGGGCCTATATTTTGGAAGACGGCGATCCCGACCCCCGCGGACGCACCGGCGATTACGCCACCCAAACCAGCGCCGGCGGAAAATTTGAACTGACGAATTTATCCGAGGGGCGCTACCGGGTTTTCGCCGTTCAGGATAACGACAACAACCGTTTTTTTGAAGCGGGGCTCGATGCGCTTGGCATACCCACCCGAGACGTAACGCTCTCAAATGAGCAGGCCTCTTTTACCGGTTTGAATTTCCGGCTGGCGCTCGCCGACACCATCGGCCCGGCGCTGGTGTCGGTTTCGGCGCAGAGCCGCTCGCGGCTCGTTTTGCGGTTCGATGAAGCGCTGCAGAAAACGGGGACGGATGCCGTGGACAATTTTAAAATTTATCCGGTGAAATCGCCGCGCGACTCGGTGAAAATTTTGCTGGCCTATTTGAACGAGCCGGAAACGATGGAGGTATCTGTCATCACCGCGCCGCTGACGGCAAAAATCGAGTACGAAATCGCGGTGCAAAATTTGACGGACGTTAGCGGAAATCTCATCGACCCGGCTTATAACCGCGCGACTTTTGTGGGCAGCGCGCTGCCGGATACCATTCCCCCCAAAATTGTTTCCACGGTTCCGAAAGACAGCGCCCGGGCGGTTCCGCTTTCGACTTTTTTTGAAATAAGATTTAGCCACGCGATGAATCAAATGTCGCTTGAGCGCCATTTTGAAATGCGGGACTCCACCGGCAATTCGGTGGCGGGCGTTTTTGAGTGGGCCACGCCGGCGCTGGTCAAATTCCAACCCGCAGAAAAATTGCAAACTCTGTCTGACTATTTTGTTTCCATCCAACTGGATTCAGTGCGGGATTTTCACGGAAATGTTTTTCGCGATCGCCTGTGGACCGCGATGTTCACCACCTTGAACGCGGACACCCTCGCCGCCATTTCCGGAACCGTGAGCGATGAAGACGCCACCGCAGTCGGCCCGATTTTTTTGAAAGCGATTTCCACCGAGCGGGAGGGCCCGACCTACGAGTTGACTTTGTTCGAGCCAGGTCCGTACACGTTTTCCGACATCTTGCCCGGAACTTATACCCTCGAGGCTTTCCGCGATCGCAATCAAAATGGCCGATACGATTTTGGACGGGCCGTTTCATTTCAGCCGGCGGAGCGGTTTGTCATTCACCCGGAGAAAATTCAGGTGCGCTCGCGCTGGCCGAACGAGGGAAATGATATTGTTTTTAGTCAGTAGTCCGTGGTCAGTTGTCATTTGTAACAAGGACATAGATGCACTTCTTCAGTTTCAAAAATGATGAGCTTCACTGTGAAGAGCTATCCGTGCGAAAAATTGCAGCCGTGACTGCTACCCCTTTTTATCTTTACAGCCAGAAAACCATTGTCGAAAATTTTGAGCGCATCGAGCGCGCGTTTCAAGGAATCGATCATTTGATTTGTTACGCCTTGAAAGCCAATTCCAACCAGACGCTGCTCTCGCTGCTTGCGGGTCTCGGCGCCGGCGCGGACGTGGTTTCGCGCGGCGAATTATTTCTGGCGCTGAAGAGTGGGTTCGATCCCCAAAAAATTGTTTACGCCGGCGTGGGCAAACGCGATGACGAGATCGAGTACGCGCTGGCGCAAAATATTTTGGTGTTCAACGTGGAGTCGCTGGAAGAATTGGCGGTGATGGACGGCATCGCGCGGGCGATGAACCAAATCGCGCCGGTCGCCATTCGCGTGAATCCGAATATCGACATTCACGGGCACCCCTATATTTCCACCGGCACGGCGGCGGACAAATTTGGCGTCGAGCTGCCGGCGGCGCGGGCCGTCATTCGCCAATTTAAAAAATATCCCAACCTCCAGCTTGTTGGCTTGCATAGTCACATCGGATCCCAAATTACCGAAATCGCGCCTTTTGTGGAAGCCGTTCAAATTTTAAAAGAGCTCGCCGCCGCGGCGCGCGCAAGCGGCCACGTTTTGCAATTTGTGGACTTCGGCGGCGGGCTCGGCGTCTCCTACCAAAACGTTTTTGAGGGTGACGAATCCGAACCCGCGATCGATATAGCTCATCTGGTAGATCGTCTTCGCTCCGATTTAGAGAGTTTGAACTGTAAAATCATTTTCGAGCCGGGCCGGGCGCTGGTGGCCGAGGCCGGGATTTTAGTGACCCGCGTGCTCTACCAGAAGGATTCGCACGGCAAACGCTTCGTGATCGTGGACGCCGGGATGAACGATTTGATTCGACCCAGCCTGTACGGCGCCTATCACGAAATCGTCCCCGTTTGCAAGCGACAGGACGATTTGGTGAACGTGGATGTGGTGGGACCCATTTGCGAGTCCAGCGATTTTCTCGGCCGCGATCGCCGGCTGCCCGAACTTCGCCGCGGCGATTTGTTGGCTATTATGACTGCCGGCGCCTACGGCCTTGTGCTGTCCTCAAACTACAACGCCCGCCCGCGCCCGGCGGAGATGTTGGTGGACGGCGCGCAGGTGCGGGTGATTCGCCCCGCCGGCGATCTCGAAAAACTGTGGAGTTGATCCGTTGCAATTCTTTCGTTTTTTGGCTATAATGCCAAAATTTAAAACGACTCGCTTAGCTTCAATGGACATCATTCAGCGCTTGCAGCGAAGGCGGGCGCTGGCAGCCATCGGCAAACCAACGCTCCCGAAGCAGTCGCATATTTCTCGGCACCCGGCTCGGGTATTGATGCTAAGTTTTTTGGCGCCAATCGTTCTCGGAACGCTGCTGCTGATGCTGCCGCAAGCCACGGCGGCCGGCTCGATTTCATTGGTTGACGCATTGTTCACCGCCACCTCGGCGACCTGTGTGACCGGGCTGGTGGTCGTGGACACCGGTTCCGCCTTTACAAAATTTGGCCAGCTCGTCATTTTGATGTTGATTCAACTTGGCGGGCTGGGCATCATGACCATGGCCACGTTTTTCATTTATTTGCTGGCCGGCAGAATCGGCGCGATGGAACGCGACATCGTTCAGGATACTCTCAGCCAGCATTCGGCAGCGGATATGGCGCGGCTGCTGAAAGTGGTGCTGTTTTTTACCGTCGTCATCGAAGCTTTTGGCTGTGGACTTTTGACGCTGCGGTTTGCCCAGGATTTTCCGTTCGCGCGGGCGTTTTATCTCGGATTGTTTCATTCCATTTCCGCGTTTTGTAACGCCGGCTTCGGGTTGTTTGCCAACAGTCTCGAAAGCTATCGCGGCGATCTCTTCATCAACCTGGTTGTGATGGGGTTGATTGTACTCGGCGGCCTGGGGTTCATTGTGATCTACGATCTCTTTCACAATCGCCGCTACATTGGCCAGCGCTATTTTATGAAGCTAAAATATCACACTCGGCTGGTGCTGTTTGTCTCGGCGCTTTTGATTATTTTCGGAGCGATGGTCATCTTTGTTTTTGAATATCAAAACACATTGCGCGATCTCCCGCTTGGAGAAAAGGTGCTGGCGGCGGTGTTTCAATCGGTAACTGCCCGTACCGCTGGTTTCAACACGCTGCCCATTAGCGCGGTTTCCAGCGCGTCGCTTTTTTTTATTATCATTTTGATGTTCATCGGCGCGTCGCCGGCTTCGTGCGGCGGCGGCATCAAAACCAGCACCTTTGCGGTGCTGGTGGCGTCGATTATCGCCCGCTACCGCATGGAAGAAGACGTCAATATTTTTCAACGGCGCATTCCCACCGCCATCGTGTCGCGCGCCATTTCGGTGGTTTTTTTTTCAGGCCTGATTGTGATCGTTTTCACCATGGCGATTTTGATCACGCAGTTGTCGGGCCGCTCGCCGACGGAAACCCGCGGCATGTTTTTAGATTATTTGTTCGAAGTGGTCTCGGCGTTTGCAACGGTAGGGTTGAGCGCTGGGGGCACGGCTGAGCTGAACGACGTTGGCAAGCTGCTGATCACGTTGTTGATGTTTGTCGGCCGTCTCGGTCCGCTCACGATTGCGTTGGCGGTGCGCGGCAGCGAAACGCAGGCGCGGTTTAAGTACGTTCAAGAAGAAACTTTGGTAGGATAAATGAAAACATTTGTGATCATTGGCTTGAGCACGTTTGGACAGTACATGGCGCAGTATTTAGCGGAACGCAAATTCAATATCGTTGCCATCGATGCGGATGAGCAGCGCGTGGAGCGGGTGAAACCGTACGTCAAAAAAGGCATCATCGCCGACGCCACCGACAAAGAGACGCTGAAAAAGCTGGGATTGAAGGACGCCGACGCGGTGATCGTCAGCCTCGGCGAAAGCATCGACGCCAGTTTGCTGGCGGTTTTGTATCTTCGCGAATTGGGCTGCAAAGAAATTCACGTCAAAGTTCTCACCGAGGAGCACGCCAAGATTTTGAATTTGATCGGCGTTTCGGAAATCATTTTTCCGGAGCGGGACAGCGCGTACAAAATCGCCCAGCGCATTGATAACCCCAACATCCTCGATTATGTGCCGGTCATCGAAGGCTACAGCATCGTCGATTTGGCGCCCCCGGCCAGCTTTACTGGGAAGACTCTCGGCGAGTTGGATTTGCGCAACAAATACGGCGTGCAAGTGATCATCATCAAAGAGATCATCCCGGAAAATGTCGTGGTCATCCCCACCGCCAGCCATGTGATTAAAGACAGCGACCTGCTGGTGGTGATGGGAAAAAATGAAGATTTGGATCGCGTGAAATCGCTTAAATAAAAAGGTGAGGTGCCCGATGAGCCCGTTGCTTTTTAAGAAGTCGATTTTAATTGGTCTCGCCCTGCTGACGGTGAGCGGCGCTCCGGCGCTGGGGTCGGACACCCAGACGGACTACGCTGCGTTCATCGCTTCGCTGGAGAATTTGCCCGCCAAAAATTTTACCAACATTCTTATCGCCGAGCTCAACGAGTACCTGCGCCGTTTTCCCGACGCCGCCAACCGCGATGACATGCACTTCAAAATGGCGTCTATTTTTTCGGACAACAAACAGCCGGTGGAATCGTTCTTCGCCCACTTGCAATTTATTTATTTCTATCCCAATTCCAAACATCTTGCCGTGGCGCAGGATCGACTGCGGACGCTGATCATTCAGGACAACAAGTTCAAAACCGTGAAAGATAAAGTGGAGACGGTGCTGAACCCCAAAATTTTGGAAGATACCCAAGAAGGCCGGCGCTACACTTTTTTGCGCGACGCGCACGAATATAATATCGAAGCCATCACCAGGCTTTTGATTGACGCGAGCGATGATTTTCTCCACGAGTTTCCAACGTCTCCGAAATCCGAAGAGGTGCTGTTTTGGAAAGCGGACTTGCTGGCCCAAGATCAGCAGCACGAGCGCGCCCTCGCCGAGTACTTGAAAGTGACCCATCTCCACAAACAGAGTTCGCTCGCCACCGCCAGCAAATTGAAAATGGCGGAGCTGTTCACCGAGAAATTGAAACTGCATCAAAATGCGATTCTAACGTTAGAAGAATTTTTGCTGGAATTCCCCGACGACCCGCAAGCGCCTTACGCGCAAATGCGCATGGCCAAAATTTTAGAGCAGGAGAAGAAAACCTATCTCGAAGCCATCAACGCTTACACCGCGGTGGCCAAGCGCTACCCCAGTAGCCTGGAGGCAGTGCCGGCTTTGTTTGAATCGGCGCGGCTTTACGAAGATAAATTCAAAGAGTACGATCAGGCGATTCGCGTTTACAGTGAAATCGTGCGCGACTTTCCCAAAGATCTGAAAGCGCCCTACGCCCTGGCCGAGGCCGCGCGAATTTATGAAAAACGGCTGAACGATTATTTTAACGCCGCTAGTGTGTATTACAAAGTTTACGGCCTCTATCCCGAAAGCCAGATTGCCGCGACCGCGCTCTACGCCGCGGCCGAGATTCACGAGAAGCGGCTGAAGGATTTCCAGCAAGCCATCGAATATTACCGGCTGGTGGTGGACAAATACCCCAACGATGCGCTCTCTTCCAAAGCCAGCGCCCGCCTCGAAAAGCTCTCCAAAGAACTGAACAAAAACTAAAGTGGAAAAGGCCGATCTGATTTTTTGGACGTTCACCACCGGCCTGCTGAGCGCGTTGGCTACCGGCTTGGGCGCCATTCCGGTGGCGTTTGTTGGCAACAAATCCAAAGTGGTGCGGGCGTTTTCCGGCGCCGTAGCCGCCGGCATGATGATTTCGGCCTCGGTGTTTTCGCTGGCGCAGGAAGGCATCGCGCTCAAAGGCGAGCGGCCCAGCGCGCCCTACGAAGTGATTTTAGGACTGCTGTTGGGCGCGCTCTTTTTCTGGTATGTCGATCGGGTATTTAAAGACGGCAAGATGGGAGTAGCCAATCTTGGTGGAAAAGCCGGCCGGCGCGGGGCGCTGATTTTCATGGCGATGCTGATCCACTCGTTTCCCGAAGGCGTCGCCATTGGCGTGGGGTTCGCCACCGGCGATTTTAATTTTGGCTTATTGATCGCGCTGGCGATTTCGGTGCACAATATTCCGGAGGGAATTGCCATTTCCTTGCCATTGCGCGCGGAGGGAGAGTCGTTTTTCAAATGCGCGCTGCTCTCCGTTTTATCGAGTGTGCCGCAGCCGTTGGCCGCGGTGCCAGCCGCGCTGGCGGTGTGGTTGTTTGCGCCGCTGTTAGCCGTGGGCCTCGGTTTCGCCGGCGGCGCCATGATTTACTTGGTGGTGCTCGAACTCATTCCCGAGGCGTTGGAAGAAGGGGGCCGCAGCCTCACCGCGTGGGGCGTGATGGTAGGCCTGTCCGGGATGCTGCTGATTACCAGTTTGCTGGGATTGATTAAGGTTTAACATTCATTACTGAATCGTTTCAAATTCTTCGCGCTAGCGATTTCCTCCACAAAATTTTTCTCGTGCTGCTGCGATAAGAATCGGAATAGCGAAGATGTCTTTGAGGTCGGGACGGCCGCCATTCGTGCGTAGCATTCGCAAGATTTTGAAAATTGATCTTGACTTTCTGCTTTTTTTTTTTTTTAAAATATTAAGTAAGAATTAATTATAGGCACTTAACAAAGTCGTTTTTTTGGAATCAGTCTCTCCTCCCTTTACCAGAGCCTCTTATCGACTGCAAGGGAAAAGGTCCCGTATCCACGAAATAAGTACTACTTTTGAGGAAACACTTCTAAGTTAAATCACCACCCACTGTTTCATTTTAGGAGTTTAGCATGTCAAAATCTGTGATTATGAACGGTGCTTTTGCAGCGCTTCTGCTTTGGAGTTGTGAGCACAATCCGGTTGCGCCGTTGGGTGAAGTTGGTCCGATAATTTTCACCGCTAAAAGTGGAAAATATGGCCAAATCTACAGCATCAATGAAGATGGTAGTGGTTTAATAAAGTTAACTACCTCACCATACAACAACATCTGGGCGCGCTGGTCGCTGGATGGAGAATGGATTGTATTCAATAGTATGAATCGAACATCCAACCGCCACTTATATTCTATTATCATCGCCGACAAGCATGGTCGTAATGAGCGCCTTGTTTTGGAGCACGGTTATGGGCCGGTTTTTTCTCCTGAAGGAGACCGAATCGCGTTTCGTTATGACACAGAATTTCCTGGCTTAGGAGGAAGACGCGATATTGCCATCTTTGATTTGAAGCAAAAAGTGGGTACTCTGGTATTGCCGAATTCAAGCGATTATTTTGTAGCGGACTGGTCTCCAGACGGCAGATATCTATTAGTTACAGCTCACGAAGATTTGACGCAACTTGAATCCAAAATTTGTCTCATTGATTTGTATGACAGTACGCGGATTGAGCTTATTACCGGGGGGGAATTCTTCAGCGGGCGCTTTTCACCGGATGGCGAATCGATTACTTATGTGAGTAGAGAACGTCCTTCCGCAATAAGTTTTCGCGATAGTCTATGCACCATACAAGTGAACGGTATAAACAAAAGAGATATCTTGACACTGGAGAATACCGTTATCACCGCTCCGGTATGGTCTCCGGATGGGTCGCAGATAGCCTTCTGGGCCTGGAATACGTTAGCAACAAAAGAGCAGGAGAAAATCTATCTCGTCAACTCCGACGGCGCTCAAGCCAGAGTAGTATTCACCCCGCGTGAAACGATAGGCTTTGCCAGTCTAGATTGGCGACGGTAAGATATGAAAGAGGAAAGACTCTGACCACAGAGAGGGTTTAAGATGGCAAAAAATTTTATACTCTATTTGATTTTCGCCGGGTCGCTTTTTTTAAGCTGTGAACACAATCCAGTCGCTCCGTTGGGAGAAGTTGGCCCGATAATTTTCGCCACCAAAAGCGGAGACTATACCCAAATATATGCCATTAATGAGGATGGTAGCGGCCTAATCAGGCTAACGAGGTCTTCCTTTAACAATTTTTCGCCGCGTTGGTCACGAGATGGAGAGAAAATCGTATTCAACAGCAGAGATCGCACGCCAAATCACCATTTTTTTTCCATAGTGATTACGGAAGAACATGGCAACAATGAACGTGGAGTGCTGGAGCATGGTTATGGACCAGTGTTCTCTCCTGACGGCAACCGCATTGCGTTCGGCTACGATACAGACTTTCCTGGTTGGGGAGGAAAACGCGATATTGTCATCTTTGACCTCACGAGACAAACAGCGACCTGGGTATTACCGGATTCGACCGATTATTTTGTATCCGACTGGTCTCCAGACAGTAGATTTCTGCTGGTTACTGCTCACGAAGACTTAACTACGCAAGGCGAATCCAAAATTTGTCTGATCGATTTGCAAGACAGCACGAGAATCGAGCTTGTAAGGGGGGGGAATTCGGAAGTGGTCGGTTTTCACCGGATGGCCAGTCGATTACCTATGTGAGCAGAGAACGTCTTTTAGCTCCAACGTTCCGTGATAGTTTGTTCACCATTCAAGTGGATGGCTCTAACAAAAGATCCATAGTCACGCTGGAGAATACCATCATATCCGCTGCGGTTTGGTCACCAGATGGCTTGCAGATTGCCTTCCTGGCCTGGAATACGTTAGCAATGATAGATAAAAATAGCATATATATCATCAACAACGATGGCACGGGTCTTAGACAATTGTTCACCCACCCGCAATTGTACAACGTGAATAGCCTTGACTGGCGATGGTAGATGTAACACAATGAACGCGTAGAACAATAACAAGAAAGGCGTATCAGCACTCCGGCAAGAGACTTCCGATACGCCTATGGTCAACAAAAAGAGCCTTTTCGCAACGGTCGTGAGATCCGTGCGGCTTGCCCTTTTTGTTTCGACCAATTTTCAAATATAAAAATGATAAAGTCAACAAATATTTTGCGGTACCATTATTTCTGGCCCACAGGCTTTATCTGAGTGCTGGTTGATGGTGAATAACTCATGAAAATGAAAACCTTAAACTGGAGGACAAAGCCATGAAGATTACATGAAGATTAAGATTACATTATTATTGGTTGCGTCTTTTCTCTATTTTGCACCCAACATGTTTTCGCAACCGCCTGTGATTGAGACCACCACGGATCAGTTTGGCAACGCGGTTGTGGTGGAGCGGGACTCTCTGACGGGAGTTGCCGGAAGAATCTGGCACTCCAACCCAAATCTTGGCATGTTTCCCGATTTGCAGCAAGGAGAGCCGATTCGAATCTTGCGCGGAGCCGATATCCACGAACAACTGCTGCGGCGGTACGCCCCAAGAGTACTGAAATCTTACAAAGACATCCTGCGTGTAAATCCGGAGGAGTTCCGGCTGGTTCAGGCAGAAGGTGATGGTGAGTTCTGGTATGTCAGCTTTGATCAGATCTACAAAGGCGTGCCGGTGTTCAATGGCCGGTTTGGTTTTACTCTCAACCAGAATGGCGACATCATTTCGATTGGTTCAGACAGCTATCCGGACATTGATATTCCGGTTACGCCAAGTTTGTCGGCTGACGACGCCCTTATTTTGGCTCGAAAGCTTCATCCAGAAACTATTGACTCGTTAATTGCCATAAGCAAACCAGAATTGATGATCTACCCGGAACGCACTAAACAGGGCATTCGGCATTACCTAACCTATAAAGTGGAAATTGATGACAACGCCAATGGTGAAAAATGGCGCCATTTTGTGGATGCCCACTCCGGCGCAATAGTCGCATCGCAGCCACTGTGGCGCGAGGGGAACTGGTCGGTTAGTGGTACCATCAATGGAGTTGTCTGGCCGACAAACTCTGATAACAGCTCGCAAACGCTGCCACCGCAGACTTTAAACTCGGTAAGAGTCACTAATGTGTTAGGACAGCAAGTCGCCACGGACCAGATTGATGCCAATGGCTATTACAGCATGAGCGGCAACCATGCGACTCAAACCTTCTATCTCAGGTTCGATCTGGCCGGGAGCTGGGCGAGAATTAAGAATCCGAGTAATCAAGTGCAAAGAGAGGTCTCATTTGTGTCCTCTGGCAGCTATGTCTTCAATTTCCCCTTCACCAATACCTTCGACGGTTTCAACGCTTATTATCACATGAATAAAGTTCACGATTTCTTTAAGGGTTCCCCATTCAATTACAACGGTATGGATTATCAGATGGAGGCGCGGGTCAATGATAATACGGTGCCAAATGCCGCGGCATTTGGCAGGCGTATCTCATTCAGTTCAAACAGTGGGCGCCGCTGGTGGGAAAACTCCGATGTGGTCTATCATGA
This sequence comes from bacterium, assembly GCA_037446635.1. GTDB lineage: Bacteria > Zhuqueibacterota > Zhuqueibacteria > Oceanimicrobiales > Oceanimicrobiaceae > DASWHH01. The sequence continues at coordinate 743 of JBBIIG010000089.1, read as the reverse complement.
ATATACCCATAACGTTATCTACGCTATATATGGCAACTTCATCGGAAACATCACTAGTGGGCTAGAAGCTGATGCCATGGATGAAGGCATTTCTGACTATTTTGCGGCATCACTCAATCAAAATAGTGTAATTGAGTGGACTACTTCTGGCATAGGAGGCAACGCGAGAAACCTAGCCAACAGTCTCCGTATGCCGCTGGACCCTACTAAGAGCCCTCACTATAATGGTCAGATTCTGGGTGGTGCCATGTGGGATTTGGAGAATCTGATTTCTCTAAACACTGCTCGCAAGATTAATTTCAAAGCCATGCAGATCAACCCGAAACCGGATACGTACCAAGAATACGTCAACAATGTCATCCTTGCCGATGATAACAACGGTACCCTGTGCGATGGAACGCCCAATCTCAACGCGATTCTGACAGCGTTTCAAACCAATCATGGCATCACTCCAACTAATCTGCCATCCTTAAGCGTTACCATTTCCGGACCAGGCAGTATTCAAGCTGGCACTCAGGGCACGTGGACCGCCAATGTTTGCGGCGGCAGCGGCACCATTAGTTACCAATGGTCGGTAAGATATGAAGGCAGCAGTAATTTCACCAACCTCGGCACCAGTCAAAATCAATCCTTAACTTTTACAGAAGAGTGTACCAGCAACGAGTTGAAAGTAGTGGTTACTCGGGGCGGTCAGAATGCACAGGATTTACATTCGGTATTCGTTAACGACGGCAGCGGCACCT
>JBBIIG010000088.1:0-14105 GCA_037446635.1 bacterium | reverse complement strand
TAATCCATTAATCCATTAATCCATTAATCCATTAATCCATTAATCCATTAATCCAATACTCCAGCACTCCAACAAAACAGTGAGTCAACAGAAACAATTCAGTTATTAAACAAACTCTAATATCAAACAAAGAGAGGAGCATTTACTATGAAATCCCTAATCAAATCTGTCACGCTGATCCTTTCACTGCTTGCCTTTTTTGCGGTCAGCGGCTTTGCCGGCGATAAACACACCAGCAAGCCGTTCCAGGGCGCGAAGGCCAACACCGGCACGGTGACCCACTGGAAAGACGGCGACAAAGACATGCTGACGTTTTCGGATGATTTCAAAACTCCGGAAACCCCGGATCCGCATATTCAAATTGTGGACTCCAAAGGTAACGTCTATTTGCTCAACCGCTGTATGATCAAAAAGAACATGGAGGGCAAAGAAGAGAAATTCAACAAGACCATCACCGTTCCCTCTTACATCAAAGATATCGCCAAAGTGCAGATCTACTGCTCGTGGGCGGAAGCGTTGTTGGGAGAGGCCGAGTTTGAAAGCACCGTGCAGTTGACCAGCAAATAACTTTTTGAACCACCGGCCCGGCCAAACAGCCGGGCCGGTGCGATTTTCAGTTGGATTAATGGATTGCTGGATTAATGGATTTTTGGCAAAGCTTGTTTCCCATTGATCCAATAATCCAGCAATCCAATACTCCAAAATGCAAGGAGGAGCAAAATGAAGTCAATACGAAATATACTGATTACGCTGCTGCTACTGACGTTTGGAATGGCAGCAGCGGGACAAATTACCGAGAAAAAATCGCTGACGCTCGATGGCGCGAAGAAAGTGATTGCCGCGGCCGTGGCCGAGGCGCGCCGGCTCAATGCGCCCGGCGGCGTCATCGCGGTGGTGGATAACGGCGGAAATTTGATTGCCCTCGAGCGGTTAGACGGCACGTTTGCCGCCGGCGCCAACATCTCCATTGGCAAGGCGCGGACGGCGGTGTTGTTTCAGCGTCCCACGGCGGTCTTCGAAAAAATTATTCGCGACGGCCGCACGCCGATGATCGCGCTGCCGGATGAATTCTTCACTCCGCTGCAGGGCGGCGTGCCGATCGTCGTTGGCGATCAGGTGGTGGGGGGAATTGGCGTCAGCGGCGCCGCCAGCGCCCAGCAGGATGAGGAGCTGGCCCTCGCCGGCGCCGAGGCCGCGAAATCATTTGCAGCCGCCACGAATGGAGCGGCCAACGATGATGTTTTTTATCTCAAAAACGACAAAGTCGCCGCGGCCTTTGTGAAAGGCCAGCCGCTGATTGAAGTCGGCGATTACAAAGTGCACGCCAGCCACCGCAACGCCGCCGGACAGGCGGAAGTCCACGCCTGGGAAACCGACGTCATTTACGTGCTGGATGGCTCGGCCACCTTCGTAACCGGCGGCGCCGTGGTTGAAGGCCAAACCACCGCCCCGGGCGAAATCCGCGGCAAATCAATTGAAGGCGGTGAGACCCGCAAGATCACCAAAGGCGACGTCATCATCGTGCCGCAGGGCGTGCCGCACTGGTTCAAAGAAGTCAACGGGAAGATCGACTACTACGTGGTCAAAGTTATCGGGTGAAGGCGGGATGGAGTTCTGGAGTTCTGGAGTGATGGAGTTTTGGAGTGATGGATTAATGGATTGCTGGATTAATGTGAAGCGGCAAAAGGCAGACGGCAAACGTGATCCATTACTCCAAAACTTCATTACTCCACAACGTTGGAGAACAAGTCATGAAATTACGACAAGCTTTTGGAATCGCGCTTTTGCTGGCCGCGCCGGCTTTAGCGCAGTTGCCGGTGAAACAGGTGCTGACGCTGGAAGCCGCGAAAAAGATCGCCGCGGCGGCTGAGGCGGAGGTCATCAAGCGGGGCGCGACCGTGGTTATCGCCATCGTGGATGACGGTGGTCACCTCATTCTTCTCGAGCGGCTCAACGATACCCAGGTCGCCAGCGTCGAGGTTGGCATTGGCAAAGCGCGCACCGCGGCCATTTTTCGCCGGCCCAGCAAGGTCTTCGAGGATCAAGTACGCGAGGGCCGGGTGGCTGCACTCGCTTTGCCCGGCGCGACCCCGCTGCAGGGCGGCGTCCCCATCATTGTTGACCGCAAAGTGATCGGCGCGATTGGCGTCAGCGGCAACACACCGCAGGAAGACGAAGACATCGCCAAAGCCGGGGCCGCGGTCACGGCTGCAGCGATTCAATAACTATTACTATTGGAGTGGTGGAGTACTGGAGTTTTGGAGTGATGTGTTTTTGGATGAATGGATTGGCGCCGTCTCAAGAACATAAATCCATTACTCCATTACTCCATCACTCCATTACTCCGCCACGAATGGAGGACAAATCATGAAATTAAAGCTACTCTTTGGGATAGCACTATTGCTGGCCGCCGCGGCCCAGGCGCAAACCACGGCGGATATTCCCGCCGGCCAACCGCAAGCCGTGATCGATCTCGCTACTGCTGACGGCGTGCAGATGGTCAACGGGCAGTGGCGCTACAGCGACACCAAAATCATCGAAGTGGATTTCACCGGGCCGGGGCTGGACAATCAGCCCACCGGCGCGCCGGTGAAGACGTACGATTACACTCCCAAAGCCGGCGGCGCGGATTTTGACGACGCGCAGTGGCAAGCCATCGACGCCACCACGCTCGCCACGCGGCGCTCCACGGGGAGAATCTGTTTTAACTGGTACCGCATCAACGTCACGATTCCGGAGCGCATCGGCGAGTTTGATCCGAGCGGCTCAACCGTGGTGTTTGAGACGGCGTTGGATGACTACGCCGAAATCTGGGTGGACGGCGAACTGTCGCGCGCGCTGGGACAAATGGGCGGCTCGGTGATCAGCGGCTGGAACGCGCCGAACCGGTTGATCGTTGGGCGCAACGTTCAGCCCGGCCAAAAGATCCAACTGGCAATTTTTGGCATCAACGGTCCGATCTCGAATCCCCCGACGAATTTCATCTGGATGCGATTCGCCCGGCTGAATTTTTATCCGGGCAGCACCGCGCCGATTGCACTGACTCCGAGTGAAGTGAACGTGCAGATCATCCGCAACGATCCGGGCATCGACGCCATCGTCGGGCCGAATCCGAAAATCTTCAAGCTTGCGGAAGGATTTAAATTCACCGAAGGTCCCATCTGGATTGCGGACGGCGGCTATTTGTTATTCAGCGATCCCAACAGCAACATCATTTACAAATTCACGCCGGCCGGCAACAACACTGGCAAGCTCGAAATTTTTCGCACCCCCAGCGGCTACGCCGGCGGCGATGTCTCCGAGTACGGCCAGCCGGGCTCGAACGGACTCACGCTCGATTCGCAGCGACGGCTCACCATTTGCGAGCACGGCAACCACCGCGTCAGCCGGCTGGAAAAGGACGGCAAGGTGACGGTGTTGGCGGATCGTTATCAGGGCAAACGGCTCAACAGTCCCAACGATCTTATTTATCGATCGGACGGCACGCTTTACTTCACCGATCCGCCGTTCGGTCTGCCCAAGTTTTTCGACGACCCGCGCAAAGAGCTGCCGTTCAGCGGCATCTACTCCATCTACAAAGGCAAGCTCCAACTCCTCAGCAAAGAATTGAGCGGGCCCAACGGCATCGCGTTTTCGCCGGATGAAAAATATCTCTACGTCGGCAACTGGGACGAAAACAAAAAGGTAGTGATGCGCTACGAAGCGAAGAAAGACGGCACGCTCTCCAACGGGCAAATCTTTTTCGACATGACCAGCGCGCCGGGAGAAGACGCGCTCGATGGCATCAAAGTAGATGAGCAGGGCAATCTTTATGTTTCCGGACCCGGCGGATTGTGGGTGATTTCACCGGCGGGTAAACACTTGGGGACGATCATCGCGCCGAAGCACATTCACAACCTGGCGTGGGGCGACGACGGCAAGACGCTCTATCTCTGCGCCCGCAGCGGACTCTATCGCATGCCGCTGAGAGTTGCCGGCGTGCGGCCGGTGGTGAAGACGGATGAGTTGACAAAGAAGTAGATTGATAGAATAAATTGTCATCTCGAACCGCGACGTTTTTCCGCAAAGCGGATCGGCTCTGCCGATTGTCGAGGTGAGAAATCTGGCGGTTAGAAATTCGTCCTCAGACCACATCGGTTGCGAGCGCATTTGCTGGGTCGATTCTCCGCCAAGTTTCTCGCTTCGCTCGAAATGACATTTTTAAAAATTCACTGGAGGCTTAGCGATGAAAAAACTTTTTCCAGCCGTTTACTTCGTCATGGCACTGCTGGCCTTGTATCAGTTGTTGACCGACATCGCTTCGCACCATCCGCCGGCCGCCGCCGCAACGAATGAGTACCCCAAAATCGTGCGGCTCGATCCGCGCTTCGACGAACTCGTCCCAAAAGACGCCGTCGTGGAAAAGTTGGCGGACGGATTTTCCTGGGTCGAGGGCCCGGTGTGGAATCGCGCGGGAAAATATCTGCTGTTCTCAGACATCCCCAACAACGCGGTGATGAAATGGAAAGAAGGAGAAGGCACGAGCCTGTTTTTGAAACCCAGCGGCTACACCGGCAAAGAGCCGTTTACCGGCAGAGAACCCGGCTCCAATGGTCTGACTTTCGACACCAGGGGACGGCTGGTGCTCTGTGAACACGGCGACCGCCGCATCGCTCGCCTCGAAGCCGATGGCAAGAAAACCACGCTAGTGGATCGCTATCAAGGCAAGCGCATCAACAGTCCCAACGATGTGATTTTCAAATCCAACGGCGACATGTATTTCACCGATCCCCCGTTTGGGCTGCCGGGCGTTTTTGATGATCCAAACAAAGAGTTGGATTTTCAGGGCGTCTATCGACTTTCGAAGGAGGGCAAGCTCACCCTGCTCACCAAAGATTTGCAGGCGCCCAACGGCATCGCCTTCTCGCCGGATGAGAAAACTTTGTACCTCTCGGATTCCGGGCTGCGCCGCTGGATGGCCTTCGATGTGAAAGACGACGGCGCGATCACTGGTGGCCGCGTTTTGCTCGATGGATCGGAACTGAACAAAGACAAACCAGGCGTCCCCGACGGCTTGAAAGTGGATCAGCACGGCAACGTCATCGGCGGCGGACCGGGGGGAATTTATTTCATCGCGCCGGATGGCGCCCTGCTTGGCATGATCGATTTTGGCGTGGCCACCGGCAACTGCGCCTTTGGCGAAGACGGCTCGACGCTCTTTATTACTTCGAACACGGCCATTTATCGAGTTCGGTTGAATACCAAAGGAACGGGGTTTTAAAAACGTGGAGTAATGGAGTGATGGAGTGATGGATTAATGGTTTAATGGAGCCAACAAAAAGAAGGAGGCGTTATGTTCATCAATAAAATTTTGATAGCGAGCTTTATTACCATAATGAGTTTGGCGGCGCGCGCCATGGCTCAGGATCCAGTACCGCTCTATCCAAATAACTACAAAGTGCTGTTAGAAAACGATCGCGTGCGAGTGATGGAGTTTACGCTGCGCAAAGGCGACACCGAGGATTTTCATTCGCATCCAGCCGCGGTCACTTACGTGCTAACTCCGTTAAAAATTAAATTCACTTTCCCGGATGGCAAAACCGTCATCCGCGAAACCCGGGCCGGCGACGTTTTGTACGGCGAGGCGGTCACCCACTCGCCGCTGAACATCGGCGATACTGATGCCCGCGGCATTATCGTGGAGATGAAAACGCCAGCGGCGAAATCCAGCGATGGCAAAGCGGCCGCCGATCCAATCAATGAAGGCACACTGACGGCTTTCACCTTCATTCACGGGCTGGAAGGAAAAGAGGATGATCTGAAGAGTCATTTGCTTTCACTCACCGCGCCGACTTTGGCCGAGCCGGGATGCATCCAATATGATCTCTACCAGTCGCAAACCAAAAAGAATGAATTTCTTCGTTTTGAAATCTGGCGCAGCCCGGCGGATCTCGAAACGCACAAGCTGACGCCGCATCTCCGCTCCTCCTTCGAAAAGCGACAGAAGGAAGGCTGGAAGACGGAGATCACGTTGTGGAATCGAGTAGACGTTCAGTAGGCTGTTGGTGGTTGGCAGAGTTGTTGGAGTAATGGAGTGATGGATTAATGGATTAATGGATTGGACAGGCAGTTGTGAATGAAAATGCAAAATGCAAATTGCAGAAATCAAAATTTAAAATTCTTCTCTCGTTTGACATTGCTCCATTAATCCATCAATCCAATACTTCAGTGTCCCTCAACGCATATTTGTATTGGAGCAATTTCTATGAATAGCGAAAAACAGAAGAATATTGTGATCCTCGGCGGCGGCTTTGCCGGACTTTATACGGCGCTGCAGTTGGAGAAAACTCTCGCCCGCGATCCCGGCATCGAAGTTACTCTGGTGAATCGGGACAATTTTATCCTATTTACGCCGATGCTGCACGAAGTGGCGGCCAGCGATCTCGACATGACGCACATCGTCAACCCCATTCGCAAGCTGCTGAAGCGCGTGCGTTTTTTCGAAGGCGACGTGGAGTCGATCGATTTGCCGGGTCGCACGGTGGTGGTTTCGCACGGCGACGATCATCACCATCATGAGCTGACTTACGATCACCTCGTGATTTCCTTGGGGTCGATCACCAATTTCTTCAACATCCCCGGTTTGCAGCAGCGCGCGCTGACCATGAAATCGCTGGGCGATGCCATCACGCTGCGCAATCGTCTGATCGATCTTTTGGAACAGGCCGACTTCGAATGCACCATCGGGCGCGAGCATTTTCTGAGCGTGGTGGTGGCCGGCGGCGGATTCGCTGGCGTCGAGACCATTGCCGCCGTCAACGACTTTCTGCGCGAGGCCGTGGAGTTTTATCCGCATCTCAGCGAAGATCTTATCCGCGTGGTGTTGGTGCATCCGGGCAAATTCATTTTGCCGGAGTTGGGCGAAAGATTGGGCGCGTACGCGCAGCGAAAATTAGCCGAGCGCAAGGTCGAGATTCGCGTCAACACCCGAGTCGCTGGAATTTCAGACGACGGAATTGTGCTCAGCGACGGCTCCGAAATCAAAGCCAACACGCTGGTGTGGACCGCCGGCACCTCGCCGAATCCGCTTTTGCAGGGATTGCCCTGCAAACGGGAGAAGGGCCGAATTCTGGTTGATGAAAACATGGAAGTTCCGGAATGGCCGGGCGTGTGGGCAGTTGGCGATTGCGCCGCGATTCCCGACAAACAGAATCCCGGAAAATATTATCCACCCACCGCGCAACACGCGTTACGGCAGGGCAAAGTTTTGGCGAATAACATCGCCGCTGCCATTCGCGGCCGGCGGAAAAAGTCGTTCGTCTTTAAAACCATCGGCCAACTCGCGGCCATTGGCCGGCGCACGGGCGTGGCCAACATTCTCGGATTCAATTTTTCCGGGTTCATCGCCTGGTGGCTGTGGCGCTCGATCTATCTGAGCAAGCTGCCGCGATTAGAAAAGAAAATCCGCGTCGCGATAGATTGGACGCTTGATCTGATCTTCTCGAAAGATCTTGTGCAGTTTCAAACTTTCCGCGCGCCGAGCGTGTCGCACGGGGAAGATGATTATCAACAGACTACAGTGAAGAAGGTAGCTGAGATGGTTTAACTGTGGGAAGTAATGGAGTATTGGATCAATGGATCAATGTACCTGCTTTTGCATTAATCCATTGATCCAGTAATCCATCAATCCACAAGCGATAGGTTCATTAAATGAAGAAAGCATTGCGAGACCACTGGCCCGAATACCTGATGGAAGCTGCGGAGCTGGGATTATTCATGATCTCCGCGGGCATGTTCGGAGTGATTCTGGAACATCCCGCCTCGCCGATTCGGCAGGCGCTGCCGGATGCTTTTTTGCGCCGAGTGATCATGGGCTTGGCAATGGGACTTACCGCCATCGCCATCATTTACTCGCCAATTGGAAAGCGATCCGGCGCGCACTTCAATCCGGCGGTGACGCTGACCTTCTTCCGCTTAGGCAAGATTCAGCGCTGGGACGCTATTTTCTATATGCTGGCGCAATTCGCGGGTGGACTTTTTGGATTGCTTCTCTGTGCGGCACTGCTGCGAAATTGGATCGCCGATCCCCGCGTCAATTACGTGGCCACCCTGCCAGGCGAAAACGGAATTGCCATCGCCTTCATCGCCGAGGTTATTATCACTTTTATTTTGATGACCACGATTTTGCACGTTAGCAATAACCAAAATTTGGCGCGCCTGACCGGGGTTTTCGCCGGCGGTTTGGTGGCAACCTACATCGCCTTCGAAGCGCCGTTCTCCGGCATGAGCATGAATCCGGCGCGCACCTTTGCCTCCGCGGTGCCGCCGCACCTGTGGAATACGTTGTGGATTTATTTCACCGCGCCGACCATCGGGATGCTGTTGGCCGCAGAACTTTACGTTCGCCAGCGCGGCATTCAAAACGTCATTTGCGCCAAGCTGCATCATCATAACGATAAGAGATGCATTTTCAGGTGTGGGTATATGAGTGCAAATAAATCGTCGGTTTCCAATAGCCAATCGTGAATGGTGAACGGTGAATTGTTAATGGTCAATTTCAACTGACAACTGACGACGGACAACAAACAAAATTTAAGGAGAAGTTATGGCAACCAACCACTACGATATTATAATCATCGGCACAGGCGCCGGCGGCGGCACACTCGCTTACAAACTCGCGCCGTCGGGTAAAAAGATTTTGCTGCTGGAACGCGGCGATTATGTGCCGCGCGAGAAAGCCAACTGGGATCCGCGCGCCGTCAACGTGGAGGGCAAGTATCAAACCCAAGAAAAATGGCGCGACAAAGACGGCAAGGAGCTGCATCCGCACACCAACTACTACGTTGGCGGCAACACCAAATTTTACGGTGCCGCGCTCTTTCGTTTGCGCAAAGAAGATTTTGGCGAAATCCGCCACCACGGCGGGGTTTCGCCGGCGTGGCCAGTCAGTTACGACGAGATGGAATCCTACTACACCGAAGCGGAGAACCTTTACCACGTGCACGGCCAGCGCGGCGAAGACCCGACCGAGCCGCCGGCCACCGCGCCCTATCCCTATCCGGCGGTGAGCCACGAGCCGCGCATTCAGCAGCTCAGCGATGATTTTGCAGCGCTGGGACTCAAGCCGTTTCACGTACCAATCGGCGTCATGCTCAACGAAAAAAATCGCCGCGCCAGCGCCTGCATTCGCTGCGAGACCTGCGACGGCTTCCCCTGTTTGGTCAACGCCAAATCCGACGCGCAAGTGTGCGCTGTGGATCCAGCGCTCAAACATTCCAACATCACTTTGATGACGAACGCGAAAGTGGAAAAGCTGCTCACCGACGCCTCGGGACGAACGGTGAAAAAAGTAGTGGTGAGCCGCAACGGTTCCACCGAGGAACTGTCCGCCGATGTGGTAGTGGTGTCGTGCGGCGCCATCAACTCCGCAGCGCTGCTGCTGCGCTCGGCCAACGACAAACACCCCAATGGCCTGGCCAATCGTTCGGGCGTGGTGGGCCGCCACTATATGGGCCACGTCAACTCGGTGATGATGGCCATCTCCAAATGTCCCAACCCGACCATCTTTCAAAAAACGTTGGGGGTGAATGATTTTTATTTCGCGTCCAAAGAATGGGATTATCCCATGGGCCACATTTCTTTTGTCGGCAAACTCGACGGTGAAACGTTGAAAGCCGGCGCGCCGGCGATCGCTCCAGGTTTTACGTTGGAATTGATGGCGAAACACTCGTTGGATTTCTGGCTGACGTCGGAGGATTTGCCCGATCCCAACAATCGGGTTTCTCTTGATCGCGAGGGCAACATCGTCCTCACTTATAAGCCAAACAACGAAGAAGGCCACAAGCGGCTGATCGCCAAATTAAAAGATTTGCTGAAGCAGCAAACCAAATGTCCGATGCACGGACACGATTGCCACGTGGGTCTGTTTGCTCGCAGTCTGTTCGTCGGACAGCGTATTCCGCTGGCCGGGGTGGCGCACCAGAATGGCACCATTCGCTTCGGCAACGATCCCAAGACTTCGGCGCTGGATGCCAACTGCAAAGCCCACGACGTGGACAATCTGTACGTCGTCGATGGCAGTTTCTTTGTATCGAGCGCGGCGGTGAATCCGGCGTTGACGATCATGGCGAATGCGCTGCGGGTGGGAGAGCATCTTCTGCAGAGAATGGGGTGATTGGTCAGTTGTCAGTTGTCCGTTGTCAGTAAGCAGTAAGCAGTAAGCAGTAAGCAGTTGGCAATTAGCAATTAGCAATTAGCAATTCACAATTCACAATTGACCATTGACCATTACAACAAACAACGGACCACGGACAACAAACAAATCACGAGGAACAAACATGAAAAAAATGATCAGCCTTCTCCTCTTGCTATTGTTTTATATCGCCTGTTCGAATTCACTGAGCGGCGGCGTTGATCCCGTAAACAAAAACGACAAAGGACTGGCGCTGCGCGGATACGACGCGGTGGCTTATTTCACAGAAGGCAAGCCGGTCGCCGGCCGCGCGGAATTTCAGCACAAGTGGAACGGCGCCGTTTGGCAATTCAGCAGCGCCGCCAATCGCGACGCGTTTACGAAGAATACAGAGAAGTACGCGCCGCAATACGGCGGATATTGTGCTTATGCTGTCAGCCGCGGATATACTGCTGATGGCGATCCGCAAGTTTGGAAAATCGTGGACGGGAAGCTCTATTTGAACTACAACCAGGAAGCCAGGCAACTTTGGGAAGCGGACATTTCCAGCAACATTGCTAAGGGCGACGAAAACTGGCCGAAGTTTCTGAAAAAGAAACCCGAACACAAAAATTAATTTCAACGCAGCGTGTAACGCGAAGCTCCGCTTTGCGGCTGGGCGTGCAATTTTGGAGTGCCAAACTTCAGTTTGGCCGTCAAGCTCAAGCTCGACATCCTAGCGGTTAGCAATTCACAATTGTCAATTGACAATTATCAATTGTGAATTATGAACGAATAAGAGAGGACAGAAATATGTTTGGCAAAAAAATCAAAAATGCTGCAATTGTCATCTCCCGGGCGCTGCTGGCGCTGATGATTCTCGCGTCGATGAGCGCTGTTGCTCAGCTCAACGAGCAGGGAACAGTTACAGCCGTCGATGCCATCGGCATGACGGTGTCGGACATGGATCGCTCCGTTGAGTTTTACTCGGAGGTGCTGGCCTTCCAAAAAATTTCCGATGTTGAAGTCTGGGGCAGCGAGTACGAACACTTGCAGGGACTGTTCGGCCTGCGGATGCGCGTGGTGCGCATGCAGCTCGGCGATGAGCTGATCGAATTGACCGAGTATCTCACGCCCAAAGGTCGCCCCATTCCCGTGGACGCCAAAAGCAACGATCACTGGTTCCAGCACATCGCGATTGTGGTGAGCGACATGGACAAAGCCTACCAGCGATTGCGCGAGTTCAAAGTGCAGCACGTCTCCACCGCGCCGCAGCGCATTCCCGATTGGAACAAGGGCGCGGCCGGCATTCGCGCGTTCTATTTTCGCGATCCCGATAACCACAACCTCGAGGTCATTTACTTCCCGCCCGGCAAAGGCGATCCGCGTTGGCAGAGGCCAACTGACAATTTGTTTTTGGGAATCGATCACACCGCCATCGTGGTCTCGGATACCGAACGCAGCTTGAAATTTTATCGCGATCTCTTGGGACTGCGCGTAGCTGGCGAAAGCGAGAATTACGAAACCGAGCAGGAGCATCTCAACAACGTGTTTGGCGCTCGGCTGCGTATCACCGGGCTGCGCTCCGAACGCGGGCCAGGTATTGAATTTCTCGAATATCTAACCCCGCGCGACGGCCGCCCCACGCCGGTGGACATCCGCGCCAACGACATCATGCACTGGCAGACCGCGCTTATCATCCGCGACGTCGAAGCGGCGTTTCAGCGGCTACGCGGCGGGAAGGCTAATTTTGTCACGCCCGGAGTGGTATCGCTTTCAGAGAATAAATTAGCATATAAAAAGGGGTTACTGGTGCGGGATCCGGATGGTCATGGGATGCTGGTGGTGGAGAAGTAGGTGTCAGCGGTTAAACGGGGCGGCCATCTCATCCTCTTAGAATTCTCAATTCACAATTAACCATTCACTATTCACAATTTGCGTCCCTCAACTACAATTGTCAATTGTGAACGTCCAATTGTGAATGGTCAATTTGGAACCGCGGGTTCCTGAGGCCCCGCGACGGCCGCCCCCCGGTAGAGACATCCGCCGAATGTTCACTTCCTGCAAATAACTGGCAAAGCTATCGCTTGAAAAACTTGAATGACAAAGAACCTAAAAAAGATTTGATTTCCGAATCAGATTTTTATCGGCAATCGTGTCGCCCATGAGATGGTGCGGCTTGCCTTCGTTGTCGTATTCTTTGACATCGCTGCTGGTGTTGGCAAGGATTTAAGTCTAATCCAGACGCGCTAAAAAGCTTTACAAAGTAGCAATTAGCGCTTTGCCACCCTACGCTCTACCCCCCTCACCTCCTGCCCTACAAACTCATCGCCCTGCACCAGAACCTGGCCGCGCAGAATTGTGTACTCCAACTTCCCAGCAATAGGCATCCCTTCATACGGCGACCAGTCGGCTTTTCCGTGCAAATGTTTGGCGGCAATCGCTTCTTCCGCATTCGGATCCCAGATCACCAAATCGGCGTCCGCGCCAATCTGAATCGTCCCCTTTTGGGGATAGAGGCCAAAAATTTCGGCAGGCCGTTTGGCTAACAGTCGCACCAGTTGCGGCAGCGTCACTCGTCCGTGTGCGACACCATACGTGTAAAGCAGGGGAAAGAGCGCCTCCACGCCCGGCAAACCGTTGGGTGTGAGATGAAAGGCCCCGCGGCTGGCGTCTTTTTGTTGAATGGTGAAGGGACAGTGATCGGTGGCCACTACATCGATTTGATCGTCAGCAAGGGCCTGCCACAATGCTTCGCAATCTTGTTGCGTGCGCAGCGGCGGCGTGGTGATCCAGCGGTGGCCATTTTCGCGGCGATAGCATTCTTCGGTGAGAACCAAATATTGCGGACAGGTTTCGAGATAAATGTTGACGCCGCGCGCCCGGGCGTTCAAACCCGTTTCCAAACCGGCCTGGCTGCTGACGTGAACAATGTAGAGGCTCGCCCCCAATTCACCGGCAATTTCTGCAGCCCGGGTGATGGCTTTTGCCTCGGCCTCGGCGGTGCGGCTGCGGGCGTGAAAGATAGCGGCTTTTCGGCCGGCTGCCAAATGTTCAGCAGTGAGGGTTTCCACCAAATCATTGTCCTCGGCGTGCAAACAAAGCAGTCCGCCGTGTGCATTCACCTGCTGCAAGACTTTTCGAAATTCATCCCAGGTGATCATCATGCCAGCTTGCCGATACGTCGAAAAAACTTTGAACGAGGTAAAACCATCGGCGATGATGGCAGGAATTTCATCCAGTCGCTTCTCCGGCTGATCGGTGATGTTCACATGCAAGGCGTAATCGACATGACTTTTTCGGGCCTTATCGATTCGCACTGCGACGGAATCCGCCAGCGTCTGTCCCTTTTCTTGCACGGTGAAATCGATAATCGTAGTAACGCTGCCGAACGCCGCGGCGACGGAGCCCGATTCAAAATCATCGCTGGAATAAGTGTTCATGATGGGGATGCCCATGTGGGTGTGGGCATCGATGAAACCGGGGAAGACGAGCTTGCCGGCGGCGTCGATGACGCGATCCGAATTCCCCTTCAAGCTCGGAGAGAGGGCCACAACTCTTGCGTCTCGAATTCCGACATCCAGCTTTTCGGAATCTCTTTCGGTTATGACTTCACCGTTTACAACGAGCAGATCAAACTTGTCTTTCAATTGATTATTGTCTATTGATTATTGACTAATTCCAATTACCAAGTTTCAATCATCAATCAGCGATCACATCGTCAGCGCCATGATCGCTTTCGCAGTGTGCAGCCGATTTTCCGCTTCCTGATACACCACCGAGTGCGGGCCGTCAATCACCGCATCGGTAACTTCGTTGCCGCGATCGGCCGGCAAGCAGTGCATGTAGATGCTCTCTTGCTTCGCGAGTTTCATCAGCTTTTCATCGCAAATCCAGCTTTTGTATTTTTTTGAAATCTCCAGCGCTTCTTCCGGTTTGTGAAACAGCGACTCGA
>JBBIIG010000087.1:14053-14762 GCA_037446635.1 bacterium | reverse complement strand
TGAAGAATCTGAATTTGAAAATCGCAAAAGGCATGACCCTCGCCATTATCGGACCCACCGGCGCTGGAAAATCCACGCTGATTAATTTGATTCCGCGGCTGATTCAACCCACCAGCGGCGAGCTGCTCATCGACGGCCACCCCATTGAAACGATTCCGCTGGCAACCCTGCGCCGCCACATCGGGTACGTGCCGCAGGACACGTTTTTGTTTTCCGACACCATTCAATCCAACATCGCGCTGGGGGTAGAGGTGCCGTCGTTTCAGGAGATCGAAGAAGCGGCGGTGATTTCACAGATCAAAAAAGACGTGGTGGATTTTCCCGCGCAATTTGAAACCATGTTGGGAGAGCGCGGCATCAATCTTTCCGGCGGCCAGAAACAGCGCACGGCCATCGCGCGGGCGGTGATCCGCAAGCCGCGGATTTTGATTTTGGATGATGCGCTTTCCGCGGTGGATACCTACACCGAGGAGGCGATCTTGTCGCGTCTGCGGGACGTCATGCGCGAGCGCACCAGCATCATTGTTTCCCATCGCATCTCGACGGTGAAAGATGCGGATTTAATTATCGTGCTCGATGAAGGTGAAATCAAAGAAAAGGGCACGCATGAGGAATTGCTTGAATTGGACGGCATGTACGCGGAGCTGTATCGCAAGCAATTGCTGGAAGAATCGCTGGACGAATTTTAGCTGGCTTGACTTTGGAGTGC
>JBBIIG010000087.1:0-13953 GCA_037446635.1 bacterium | reverse complement strand
GCGAGCCGTGCTCGCGCAGTGCTTTGGGAGTGCGCGAGCCGTGCTCGCGCAGTGCTTTGGGAGTGCGCGAGCCGTGCTCGCGCAGTGCGGTGAGTGCTGAAGCAGGGCTTCAGCACTCCAAAGATATAATCACTGGAGTTTGAACTTGGACGAAAACACCAACATTCACGAAGAAGAAGCGCTGGATAAATCGTACGACAGTCGCTTGATGCGGCGGCTGCTTGCCTATCTCAAGCCTTATCGTTTTCAGGTCGCATTCGCGGTGACGATACTGTTTCTGGCGATGCTGCTGCAATTGGCCGGGCCGTTTTTGACCAAGATCGGCATCGACCGCTACATCGCCAAAAAAGATCTCGCGGGATTGAATTTCGTCTGTTTGATTTTTGTGGCGATTTTGATCATCGAGTTTGTGGTGGGCGTGGTGGAAACGTACGTCATCAACTGGATCGGCCAGAAGGCGATGTTTGATATGCGCAGCGAGATTTTTACTCACCTGCAGAGTCTGCCAATCTCGTTTTTCGATAAGAATCCTGTGGGGCGATTGGTCACTCGCGTCACCAACGACGTGCAAAGTCTCAACGAAATGCTGTCGTCGGGAGCGGTGGCGATTTTCGGCGACGTCTTCAAGCTGGTTGGCATCGTGATCGTTTTGCTGAGCGTCAACTGGAAATTGGCGCTGGTGACCTTCTCGGTGCTGCCGCTGCTGTTCGGCGTTTCGTTCCTGTTTCAAAAATTGATTCGCGAGAACTATCGCTTGATCAGGGTGCGGATTGCGCGCATCAATTCTTTTTTGCAGGAACACATCACCGGCATGTCGGTGGTGCAGATTTTCAATCGCGAAAAAAAGAGCTTCGACACATTTGATGGATTGAACCGCGATCACCAGGATGCGTACTTGAAAACCGTTTTTTATTATTCCTGGTTTTACCCGGCAGTGAATTTGATCAGCTCCATCGCCATCGCGCTGATCATTTGGTACGGCGGCGGCCGCATTTTAGCCGGCGCGTTGACCTTCGGCGCGCTGGTGGCGTTCATTCAATATGCGGAAATGTTCTTTCGTCCCATCATGGAGTTGGCGGAGAAATACAACATCATGCAGTCGGCAATGGCGGCATCGGAACGCATTTTTGCGCTGCTGGACGTGAAGCCGGAGACTGGCTTGCAACTTAGCGGCCGTTCTTTGCCAAAAGCGCGCGGCGAGATTGAGTTTCGCAACGTCTGGTTTGCGTATCAAGGCGAAGATTATGTTTTGAAAAATGTCTCCTTTCGAGTGCGGCCAGGGGAGCGGGTGGCGTTGGTGGGCGCGACCGGCGCCGGCAAAACTTCGATCACCAATGTGCTGCTGCGGTTTTATGAAATTCAGCGCGGTGAGATTTTGTTTGACGGCGTGAACATTCAAGATATCAACTCTTTGGAATTGCGCCGGCATTTTGCCATCGTTTTGCAGGACGTGTTCATTTTCGATGGCACGGTGGCGCACAATATCAAATTGGGAAATTCTGAGATCGCCGATGAGAGAATGCGGCAGGCGGCGCGCGACGTGCACGCGGATTATTTCATCGAAAAGTTGCCGGAGAAATACAATCAGGAAGTTCAGGAGCGGGGCAAAAGTCTGTCCGTGGGCCAGCGGCAACTGCTGGCGTTTGCGCGGGCGCTGGCGTTCGATCCGGCGGTGTTGATTTTGGACGAGGCCACTTCCAGCGTGGACACGGAGACCGAAATCTTGATCCAGCAAGCGTTAGAACGGTTGATGCAAAACCGCACCTCGCTGGTGGTGGCGCATCGGCTTTCCACTATCCAAAACGCCGACCGCATCATCGTCATGCACAAAGGTGAAATTCGAGAAGTGGGCAGCCACCAGGAGCTGCTGGCCAAAGAGGGCATTTACTACAAGTTGTATCAGTTGCAGTACGCTTCTCAGGAACAAAAACAAAAGGCTGCTTGATCTGAATAAGCCACTTAACTATTGTAAAAATCTTCAGATCGCCTGATGATGAATCATCAGGCTAATTTGCTGAAGTCGATTGAAATCGACTATAGACAGCAGCAGCTTAATTTATTAAGCCTTAAGGCTATTAGCTTGGAAATACATTTCCAAGCGGTCTGCTAACAAGTTCTAAGTACGGAGAAATTTAAGTCGTTACGATATGAATCAATGTAAAGACCAAATTCCATTAATCCATTTTAAAGCCGGGAACGTGTTAAGAAAATTTCCGCAGTCATGAAAAGAATTGTTGCTTTATCTTTAGTCCTGCTCGGCTGCGCTGCAGCGCCTAAAATCCGCGACTCACAACTCGATTTTGCGCGCGAACCCGACACGGCTTTCGAGGAAAAAAACACCATCGCTGCCGATCAGTTCGCCCAGCTGTTGGAAAAGGTGAGGGGCGCACAATTTGGGGACGCCATTTTTAATCGCAGCACCTCGGTTTACTGGATTTTACCGGAGGTGGATCGTTTAGAGTTGGCAGCTGCGGGCCGCGACGCTGGTTTCTCCGCCGAAGAATTTAAAAAACGACTGGAGGAGCTGGAGCAGCAGCATCAGAGCTATTTTATTTTTGCGCTCGATTTGCGCATGCCGTTTCATTCCGGCTGGTCGAAAGAACGGCTGATTGATTTTTTGCAAACGAATTTAATTGTCACTCTCGAAGACGGCTCGCAGAATCTCTATCATCCCCAGCGTTTGATTTTTAATATCTCGGAGCCGTCTCAAAAATCAGCGCGCCTCCCCGCTGATGAAATGGAGGTGCAGATTCCACTGCGGGTGCTGTTCAACAGAACGAACGCCGCCAAAGCGATCGCCATCAAATTGCGCTTGCAGCAGACGCCGCCCTTCCGCATCGGCTTTTTTGATGACAAATTTTTTCAGGGGTTTCGCTGGAAAATTGTTCGGAACGGAAGAAAATAAAAAGCCCCTAGCACTGCTGCCAGGGGCCGGAGGGAGGAAAAAAAATGAGGTATTAGAGGAAACGGTATCCTGTGCCATGAATGGTTTCGATATACTGCGACGGATATTTGAATTCGCCTAACTTTTCGCGCAGTCTTTTGATGTGAACATCGACGGTGCGATTGGTCACAAAGACTTTTTTGCCCCAAACTTTTTCCAGAATTTCTTTCCTTGAGAAAACGTTCATGCGCCGCGACGCCAGCAAGTAGAGGAGCTTGAATTGAATATAGGTCAAATCAATGGGCTTGCCGGCTTTGCTGACGCGGTGTTCATCCAAATTGATTTCGATATCTTTGACTTTGATTTTTTTGCTGACGCCCGCGCTCAGTCGTCGGCTCACCGCTTTGATGCGAGCTACCAGCTCCCGTTTGCTGTAAGGCTTGACGATAAAATCGTCGGCGCCCATCTCCAAACCTCTGATTTTCACCGTTTCGTTTTTATCGGAAGACAGTAGAATGAGGCCGCTGTTTTTGGCAGCGATATCCTCTTTGAGTTCCATACAGGTGGCCCAACCCTGGGCGCCCGCCTCATCCAAATCGATGACGATAACCGTTGGCTTTTCTCGAACGGCAATTTCGAGCGCGCTGTCGAAATCTTCAAAATGGGAAGTGAAAAATCCCTCTTTCGAGAGCATGTCATCTAAAGCACAACCCCCATTCAAAAGTGATTTGTCAAAAAAGATGACGTTACCCATTTCCACCTTTTCCATAGCTGGCCTCCAAAGATTCTGGTTAGGAATTGAAAACGGTTGATTGCCCAATATACCGTGCCTCACGCTGAAGCTCAACGTGAGGCTTTTGATGTAGCAGCGCGAAGGAGAATAATTTTAAATTCGTGAAATGTGGCGTTAATTTTCGCAACATTTATGCCAATTAGGTAAAAATTGCGCGGGCCGGAGAGCCGCTAATTTTTACAACTTTTTCTCTTTGTGATAATATTCATATTTTTAAGAAATTAAGCCACTCGCATTCTGTGCCGGCTTTCTCCAAGCCGAGGTGGTTTGTCGGCAAGTTTTCCGTAATAGGAAGATATCATCACAGATTTTATGGTCAAAAATCGGCCAGAGAAATTTGTAATTGGTAAATTTCTGAGCAATTTGTCGAATAGCAGCGTTGGAGCAGCGCTCAGTGTTTTTAATCGGCTCGAAGGGGTCAGCTTCATTCCACCAGCCAAAAACCCCTTGCAATTTTTGGAATGAAATGCTATATTTTCGCGCCTTCTTTGTCATTTGAATTTGGAACAATTGAGCAGGAGGTTATATGGTTCGCCGCAGGGTCATAATCATGGGCGCCGCGGGAAGGGATTTTCACAATTTCAATATGCGATATAAGGATAATGAAAACTGTGAGGTTGTAGCCTTCACGGCGACTCAAATCCCTGATATCGAAGGGCGAACCTACCCGGCCGAGTTAGCCGGCAATTTGTACCCAAAAGGAATTCCCATTTATCACGAGGAAGAATTAATTCGTCTCATCCAGGCGTACAAAGTGGATGAGGTGGTATTTGCGTACAGCGACGTCTCTTATGAGGCCGTACAACACAAAGCGGCGTTAGCCACCGCGGCTGGCGCCGATTTCGTTTTGTTGAGCGCACAAAATACCATGTTGACCAGCAGCAAGCCGGTTATTGCGATTTGCGCCGTGCGCACGGGCTGCGGTAAAAGTCAGACCACTCGCCGAGTGACGAAAATATTGAAGGAAATGGGCAAGAAGCTGGTTGTCGTCCGCCATCCCATGCCCTACGGCGATTTAGCGGCGCAGCGCTGCCAGCGCTTTGAGGCGTATCAGGATTTAGAGCGCCACAACTGCACCATCGAAGAGCGCGAAGAATATGAACCCCACTTGGCGATGGGCAACATCGTTTACGCCGGCAACGATTACAAAGAAATTTTAGAACAGGCGCAGGCCGAGGCCGACATCGTGATCTGGGACGGCGGCAACAACGATACGCCATTTTTTAAACCTGATTTGCACATCGTAGTGGCCGACCCCCTGCGCCCGGGCCACGAACTTACGTATTATCCCGGCGAAACCAATTTGATCATGGCCGACGTGGTCATTATTAATAAAGAAACGTCGGCTGCCCTCGAAGACATCGAGCAGGTGCGCGCCAACATCCGCGACCGCAATCCCGACGCGGTGATCATCGATGCCGCCTCGCCCATTTTTATCGAAGATTCCGAAATCATCAAAGGCAAACGCGTTTTGGCGGTTGAAGACGGCCCGACCCTCACGCACGGCGAAATGGATTTCGGCGCTGCCGTGGTGGCGGCCGAACGCTTCGGCGCCTCGGAGCTGGTGGATCCGCGGCCGTTCCTCGTCGGCTCGCTGATTGACACGTTCGAAAAATACCCCGAAATCGGCATGTTGCTGCCCGCGATGGGCTACGGCGCGAAACAAATCAAAGATCTCGAAGCCACCATCAACAATACCGATTGTGATGCGGTGATCATCGGCACCCCCATCGACCTGCGCAAAATCATTAACATCAACAAACCGGCTGTGCGCGTAACCTATGAATTGCAAGAGATCGGCCGGCCCAATTTGCACGACGTGCTGCAGAGATTTAGTTAAGCGATCCGATCGTCTTCTTTTATGAGCAAACCCAATCGTCCCGTCGCGGTAGTTGCCTTAGGCGGCAACTCCATCACCCGTGAATTCGAAGAAGGGAACATCACCCAACAATTTGCTAACACCCGCCGCAGCCTGGTGGGCATTTTTGAATTGATAAAGGGGGGCTACCGGGTGGCCATCACCCACGGCAATGGCCCGCAAGTTGGGAACTACTTGATTCGCGTCGAAGAGTCCCGCCACTTGGTGCCGCCGCTGCCGCTGGGCGTGATGGTGGCGGATTTGCAGGGCGGCATGGGCTACATGATCGAGCAGTCTTTACAGAACAAGTTGCATCGTTCCGGCATTAAACTCGAAGTCGCAACCATACTCACGCAAGTTATCGTTGATAAAAACGATCCCTCGATTTTGAACCCCACAAAATTCGTCGGCCCGTTTATTAAAAAAGAAGACGTTGACAAAGTCGTCCGCGAGCGCGGCTGGATTGTCAAAGAAGATCCCGGTCGCGGCTACCGCCGAGTGGTGCCGTCGCCCACCCCGCTGAATATTGTGGAGAAGAACGTCATAAAAAAATTGCTTGACGACGACATCATTCTGATTTGCTGCGGCGGCGGCGGGATTCCGGTTTACGTCGAAGAGGACGGCACCTATGAAGGCGTGGATGCGGTCATCGACAAAGATTTGGCGGCCGCGGTGCTGGCCAGAGATATCGATGCCGAAGAACTGTATATCCTCACCGCCGTGGACAAAGTAGCGCTCAACTACCGCAAACCCAATGAAATCCAATTGGATGAATTGACCGTCGCGGAGGCCAAACGTTACCTCGCCGAAGGACAATTTCCCAAAGGCAGCATGGGACCCAAAATTCAGGCGGCGATTAATTTCATCGAAAGCGGCGGGAAATCAGTGATTATCACTTCAGTCGAAAACATGTCCGAAGCGCTGGCGGGCAAAACCGGGACGCGCATCGCGGCATAACTGAAAAGGCAAATTACAAATTTCAAAGTGCAAATTCTTAAAACGTAAGAGAAGCCCGCCAGCCCGAGCCTTGCCGGCAGGCGATTGTTTGGAATATAAAAAGCTCGGCGTTCTCAGCGGTCTCTGCGGTGAAATTTTCAGCTTAATTTTTAGGAGGCAACATTGAAAATTCACGAATACCAAGCCAAAGAAATTTTAAAAAAATTCGGTGTGGCCGTTCCGCGGGGAAGCCTGGCCACCACCGCCGCTGAGGCGAAGAAAATCGCCGCCGAGTTGGGCGGCACGGTGGTGGTGAAAGCGCAAATTCACGCCGGCGGCCGCGGCAAAGGCGGCGGGGTGAAACTGGCGAAGTCTCCCGAAGAAGCCGAAAAAATCGCCAAAGCAATGTTGGGGATGAAGCTGGTCACCCACCAAACTGGACCGCAGGGCAAAGAGGTTCACCAAGTTTTGGTGGAAGAGGGCTTGGCGATTGAGCGAGAACTCTACTTGGGAATTGTGCTGGATCGCGCGAAAAAACAACTCGTCTTCATGGCCAGCACCGAGGGCGGCGTGGAAATTGAGAAAGTCGCCGCGGAGACGCCCGAGAAAATTTTGAAAGAATATATCGATCCTGCCGTCGGATTTCAGCCGTTTCAGGCGCGCAAGTTGGCATTCGGCCTCGGACTAAAGGGTGATCAGGTGAAAAATGCGCTGAAGTTTTTTGCGGCGCTCTATCGCGCCTACGTCCAATCGGACTGCTCGCTGGCGGAAATCAATCCGCTGGTGGTCACCAAAGACGGGCAGGTGCTCGCCCTCGACGCCAAAATCAATTTCGACGACAACGCGCTGTTTCGCCATCCGGATTTTGTGCCCCTGCGCGATGTGAATGAAGAAGAACCCCTCGAGGTCGAGGCCTCGAAATACAATCTCAATTACATAAAGTTAGACGGTGAAGTGGGTTGCATGGTTAACGGCGCAGGCCTGGCGATGGCGACGATGGACATGATCAAATTGGCCGGCTCAGCGCCGGCAAACTTTTTAGATGTTGGCGGCGGCGCCAATCCGGAAACCGTCGAAAATGGCTTCAAAATTTTGCTTTCGGATAAAAATGTGAAAGGGGTTTTGATTAACATTTTTGGCGGCATCGTGCGCTGCGACCGCGTCGCCAAAGGGGTGATTGAAGCGGCTGGTAAAATGAAAATCAATGTGCCGGTGGTGGTGCGCCTCGAAGGCACCAACGCCGAGGAAGCCGCACAGCTGCTGGAAGAATCCGGCATGGCGTTCGAGGTGGGTCGCACGTTTGAAGAAGCGGCGCGGAAGATTGTGGCCGCGATTCGGTAACCTACGAGTTTACTAAACCTCAAGGTTTATTAAACCTTAACACTTCAAAAGGAGATTTTCAATTGAGTATCTTAGTTGACAAAAACACCCGGCTGGTGGTGCAGGGTATCACCGGTGGCGAGGGTTCTTTTCATGCGAAACAAATGATGGAATACGGCACGAACGTGGTTGCGGGCGTGGTGCCCGGAAAAGGCGGACAGAAATTCGAAGACAAAGTCCCGGTGTTCGATGCGGTAGCGGAGGCCGTCAGAAAAGAAGGCGCGAATGTTTCGGTGGTGTTTGTGCCGCCGGCGTTTGCCGCCGATGCCATCATGGAGGCCGCGGACGCCGGCATCGCGCTGGTGGTGTGCATCACCGAGGGCATCCCGGTGATGGATATGTTGAACGTCGCCAATTATCTCAAAACTCGCAGCACGCGGTTGATTGGCCCGAATTGTCCGGGCATCATTTCGCCGGGAAAATGCAAAATTGGCATCATGCCGGGGTTTATTCATAAAGAAGGAAACGTGGGGGTGATCTCCCGCAGCGGCACCCTGACGTACGAAGCCGTGAAGCAGCTCAGCGATCTCGGCGTCGGGCAGTCCACTTGCATTGGCATTGGCGGCGACCCGATCATCGGCACCACGTTTACCGACGCGCTGAAGCTGTTCAAAGATGATCCTGAAACGAAGGGCGTGGTTTTAATCGGTGAAATCGGCGGCACGGCGGAACAGGAGGCGGCGGCTTACATCAAAGAGAATTTTGATCGGCCGGTGGTGGCGTTTGTGGCCGGTCGCACTGCGCCGCCGGGACGACGGATGGGCCACGCTGGCGCAATCATCTCCGGCAGCGAAGGCACGGCGCAGGAGAAAATCGAGATTCTCCAGAACGCGGGTGTGCACGTAGCCGAGAGCCCGGCCGTGATTGGCGCCACGATGAAAAAGCTGCTGAAGTAAACGATGAGTTCAAGCTTTACGACCCCGGTCGGGATTGGTATTCATTATCTGCTGTTGATTGATGGATCAAATGGATCAATGTTTTTCGACTTTCATTAATCCATCAATCCAACAATCCATTAATCCACTTGAAAACACGTAGAGTTTTTTTTATGAAAAAAAATTGCATGATGGAGTCAGACTAATAAACTAAGAGGAGACGTTTGTGGAGCGAACTTTAGCGATTCTTAAACCCGATTGTGTGAACCGAAATCTGATGGGCAAAGTGATTGACCGGATTGAAGGCGCCGGCTTCAAAATCATTGGCATGAAACTGGTGCGATTGACGCCAGCCACGGCGGGCGAATTTTATGCGGTGCACAAAGAGCGGCCGTTTTATAAAGATTTGGTCGCTTTCATGAGTTCCGGCAACGCCGTGCCGATGGTTTTGCAGAAAACCAACGCCGTGGCCGATTTCCGCAAGCTGATTGGCGCAACGGATCCGGCGCAAGCCGATCCCGGAACTGTGCGCAAAGACTTCGCGGAGAGCAAGCAAAACAATATTGTGCACGGCTCGGACTCGGTTGAAAACGCCAAAATCGAAATCGCTTTCTTCTTTTCTGAAAAAGAGTTAGTGGAAACCAGGCAATAAATTTAAACTTGACTATTCAGCATTTATTATTTAAATTGCGCCCTTAAATAACGGTTGGCAGTACGAATGAAAATCAATATACAGAATCTCAAGGATGGGCAATACTTCTTTGAGTTTGAAAAAACCAGCGTTGAGCTTGATATCGAAGACGTGGAGATGTTTGCCCACGCGGTGAAAGTCGAAAGCAACGTCGATAAACGTAAAACCGATATCGTGGTTTTCAGCCGAGCCAGGACCATTGCCAATTATGTCTGCGACCGCTGCCTGTGTGATTTCAGCCGCCCTATTGACGAACGCTTTACGGTGTTGTTCACCACCGATCAAACGTATCTCGACAGCGACGACAACGAGCTGGTGCAGTTGATTAGCGCCCACACCCGGGAGATCGATTTAAGCGCTGGTGTGCGGGAATCGGTGTTGCTGGCCGTGCCGATGAAGCACTTGTGTTCTGAGAATTGTAAAGGCCTCTGCCCCACCTGCGGCGTAAATTTAAATGAAGAACGTTGTAGGTGTGTTCAAGAAACTTTTGATACGCGCTGGGCTGAGTTGAAAAAATTGCTAAGCTAATTTATTCAATCATTAAGGAGACAACATTGCCGTTACCAAAACGACGTCATTCCAAGTCACGAAGAGATAAAAGACGGACACACTGGAAAGCATCCGCTCCAACCGTTGTTGAATGTTCTCATTGTCATCAACCCAAGCTACCGCATCGCGCATGCCCAAACTGCGGATATTATGACGGGCGTTCCGTATTTATTCCGAAAGAGTCGTAATCTGATTTTTGTTGTAAAAGAGCGGACTCGCGTCGGGGACGGGTACTTCAGTGCGGAGAAAACTCATGCGTATTGCTGTTGACGCCATGGGAGGAGATTACGCCCCAGACGCCATTGTGCATGGAAGCGTTGAGGCTGTTAGAGCCGGGAAAGGGGAATACGAGGTGGTGCTGGTTGGGGATGAGCAGAAGATTCAAGCTTGTCTTTCCCGCCATTTCCGAATCCATGAATTGCCAATTTCGATCCATCATGCCTCTCAAAAAATCGAGATGCATGAATCGCCTACCGCGGCTTTAAAGCAAAAACCGAATGCATCCATCGCGGTGGCCATGGCCATGCACAAACGCGGCGAGGTTGACGCCGTCATCAGCGCCGGCCACACCGGCGCCGCCATGACTTCGGCGTTTCTTAGTTTAGGCAGAATCGAAGGTGTTAAGCGGCCGGCCATCGGCTCGTTGATTCCGTACGGGCACGGGTTGGGTATCACTCTGTTGATCGATGTTGGCGCCAACCTGGAATGCAAGCCCATTCACCTGCTGCAATTCGGCGTTATGGGCAGCATCTACATGAAAAACATGTACAAACTGCCCTCGCCGAGAGTAGGGTTGTTGAATATCGGCGAGGAGGCCTCGAAAGGAACCGACGTTCTTCAGGAAGCGCATCAACTTTTGGCGGACAGCCGCTTAAATTTTTGCGGCAACATCGAAGGCCGCGACGTGATGGACGGCAAGGTCGATGTGATTGTTTGTGAAGGCTTCGTCGGCAACGTGATTTTGAAATTTGCCGAAAGCTTCAACGGCGTCTATTCGAAAACTCTCAAACGCAAGATCGGCAAAAAAGTGTTTTCCAATATCGGCGTGTTTCTATTGAAGCCGACGCTTGAACGGCTGCGCCGAATTTATGATTATGAAGAATACGGCGGCGTGCCGCTGCTGGGCATCAACGGAACTTGCATTATCTGCCACGGCAGCTCCACTCCCAAAGCAATAAAAAACGCCGTGAAAGAAGCGGCCACCATGATCAAACAGCGCGTTAACGAAAAAATCAGCAACGAATTAGTCGGCATGATGGAGGAAGAACAGGATGCCAAATAAAATATACTCGATGATCGCGGGCACCGGCGTAGCCATTCCGGAAAAAACCCTCAGCAACTCCGATTTGGAGAAGATGGTGGATACCACCGACCAATGGATCCGCGAGCGCACCGGCATCGAAATTCGCCACATCGTGGACGACAAAACCCACAATTCCGATCTCTCCGCGGCCGCCGCTTTACAAGCGTTGAAAGAAGCCAACATGCCGGCCGAAGAAATCGATACAATCATTCAAGCAACCGTAACCGGCGACGTGCGATTCCCCTCCACGGCGTGCTACGTTCAGGAAAAGATCGGCGCAGTGAACGCCGCCGGCTTCGATATTCAGGCGGCGTGTTCCGGGTTTATTTTTGCTCTGCACCTGGCGGACTCATTAATCGCCATCGGCAAGGCCAAACATGTTTTGATTATTGGCTGCGAGTTGCTCACCCGCATCGTCGATTGGAAAGACCGCAGCACCTGTGTGCTCTTTGGCGATGCCGCCGGCGCCGCCGTGCTTACGCCCGCCAACGGCGACGGCCGCGGCGTGCTGGGGTCATTTATCAAAACCGACGGCCGGCTCGCCCACCTGCTGTGGATGCCCGGCGGCGGCACCCGTTTTCCGGCGGAAGTAGCGCTGGCTGAAAATCTCAACTGCATCAAAATGGAGGGGCCGGAAGTCTTCAAAGCCGCGGTCACCGCCATGGGCGATGCCGCCGAGCACATTCTCGAAAAAACCGGACTTACCTCGGAAGAAATCAAACTGCTGATCCCGCATCAGGCCAACACCCGCATCATCAACGCCACCGCCAAGCGTATGAAACTTCCCCCGGAAAAAGTTTATATTAACATACAAAATTATGGCAACACCTCGGCCGCCTCGATTCCCGTGGCTATGCACGAGGCGCGCCAAAAAGGTCTGCTGAAACCCGGCGACGTTTGTGTGATGGTGGCGTTCGGCGGCGGCTTCACCTGGGGCTCGGCGGCCGTGCGCATGTAAGCAACTACTGGAGAAACGAACATCAACAAAACAGCTTTTATATTTCCCGGACAGGGCTCCCAGTTCGTTGGGATGGCGAAAGATCTTTTCGACCACGTTCCCGAAGCGCGCAAGCGGTTTGACGCCGCCCGTCAAATTTTAGGATTTGATTTGGCGAAGATTTGCTTTGACGGCCCGGAGGAGGAGCTCAAGCAAACCCGCGTTACCCAACCTGCGATTTTCGTTCACAGCGTTATTCTTACCGATTTATTATTCAAGAAGAATATCAAACCGGTGATGGCGGCTGGACACAGCTTGGGTGAGTACAGCGCATTGTATGCCGCCGGGGCTCTGAGGTTTGAGGACGCCCTGCGGGTGGTGAAGGTGCGCGCCGAGCTGATGCAGAAGGCGGGCGAAATCAATCCCGGCGCGATGGCCGCGATCATCGGATTGGAAGCGGCTGATCTCAAAAAAGTGTGCGAAGAAGCGAGTTCGGCCGGCGTCGTGCAAATCGCCAATTATAATTCGCCGAATCAACTGGTGATCTCCGGTTCGGTCGCCGGGGTGCATCGCGCAATGGAGTTGGCCAAAGAACGCGGGGCCAAGCGCGCGATCCCGCTGCCGGTGAGCGGCGCGTTCCATTCGCCGTTGATGGAATACGCGATTTCGGGATTGGGCGAAATTTTGAACGAGGTTGAAATACAGCCAGCGTCGATTCCGGTTTACACGAACGTGAACGCCCAGCCGGTGACCGCACCTGAAGATATTCGGCAGAAACTGTATTCTCAACTTACGAGTCCGGTGCGTTGGGTGGAGATTATCGAAAATATGATCAAAGACGGTGTGTCGAAATTTTATGAAGTCGGACCGGGGAATGTTTTGGCGGGATTGTGCAAAAGAATCAATAGTGAAGTGTCGTGCGTGGTGATAAATAATTTGGAAAGCTTTCAAAATATCGATGAGTAGATTGACAGATAAAGTCGCCATCGTCACCGGCGCCTCGCGCGGCATTGGCCGCGCCATCGCTCTGCGCCTGGCGCAGGAGGGCGCGCACGTGGTTGTGGCTGCCACAACTTTAGATGGCGCGCAAAAAGTCGCCGCGGAAATCGAGCAGTTGCGCCGCGAGTCACTAGCGTTGGCGGTGAACGTCGCGGATTTTACCCAGGCCGAAACGCTGATCAAAACAACACTTGATAAATTCACGAAAATTGATATTTTAGTCAATAACGCCGGCATCGCCCGCGACAACCTGCTGGTGCGCATGAGCCACGACGAATGGGATGAAGTCATCAATGTCAATCTCAAAGGCACCTACAACTGCATTCGCGCCGCAACCAAAACACTGATGAAACAGCGCGCGGGCAAAATCATCAACATTACTTCCGTTGTTGGAGTGATGGGCAACGCCGGCCAGGCCAACTATTCGGCTTCCAAAGCCGGCATCATCGGCTTGACCAAAGCGGTGGCGCGGGAGTTGGCGTCGCGCAACATTCAGGTGAACGCGATTGCCCCCGGTTATATTCAAACCGATATGACCAGCGGCCTTTCCGAAGACGTGCAACAAAAATTGCGCGAAGCTATTCCTCTGGGACGGCTGGGAACGCCGGCGGACGTGGCGGCGCTGGCGGCGTTTCTCGCCTCCGCCGACGCCGATTACATCACCGGCCAGGTGCTGCACGTCGATGGCGGCATGGTGATGTAGGATATTTAGTTATATTTAGTTATGGAGTAATGGAACAATGTAATT
>JBBIIG010000086.1:0-14783 GCA_037446635.1 bacterium | reverse complement strand
CGATTTCAATCGACTTCAGCAATTAGCCTGATGATTCATCATCAGGCGATCTGAAAATTTTTACATCCAGTAAATAAGTCAGCTTTTCGCCTAAGCTGAACGCTCTTCCGAATAAAAGCAAAACTCCCAAAACAACTACGGCCTTTCGTTTTCTCAGCAGTTGATGCGGCCAAAAATAAATTGATTCTTTTCGATCATTTTAGTTACATTCCACCGAAATTTTTTGGAGTGATTTTTATGGAGAAGATTCGCGGCGAGGCCTTTACCTTTGACGACGTGTTGTTGATTCCGGCGTACTCCGAAGTTCTGCCTAAAGAAACCGACACCCGCACCCGGCTGACGCGAAACATCCAGCTCAACGTTCCAGTGGTTTCCGCCGCGATGGACACGGTGACCGAGTCGGAACTGGCGATTGCTTTGGCGCGCGAGGGCGGCATGGGCATCATTCACAAAAATATGTCGGTTCAGCGCCAGGCCGAGGAGGTGGATCGCGTCAAGCGCTCGGAAAGCGGTATGATCAGCAACCCCATCACCCTGACCGCCGACGCCACCATCGCGGAGGCGCTGGCCCTGATGCGGCGCTACAGCATTTCCGGAATTCCCATCGTTGAGGATGATAAGCTGATCGGCATTCTCACCAACCGCGATTTGAGATTCGAGCTGAACACCGCGCTGCCCATTCGCGAAGTGATGACCCGGGAGAATTTGATCACCGCCGCGGAGGGCACGACGCTGGAGCAGGCGGAGAAAATTCTGCAAAAGCATCGCATCGAAAAGCTGCCGGTGGTGGACAAGTCTGGCCGGTTGAAGGGATTGATTACGGTTAAAGATATTCAGAAAAAGCGCACGTTTCCGTTGGCCGCGAAGGATCAAAACGGGCGGTTGCGAGTGGGCGCGGCGGTGGGTGTCGCCACGGACACCCTCGAGCGGGCGGAGGCGCTGATCGCTGCGCAGGTGGATGTACTTGTCGTGGATACGGCGCACGGGCATTCGAAAGGAGTCATTGAAATGGTGCGATCACTGAAGAAGAATTTCCCTGAAGTGGAAGTAATCGCCGGCAACGTCGCCACCGCTGAGGGCGCCAGCGCGCTCATCGACGCCGGCGCCGACGCCGTGAAAGTGGGCATGGGGCCGGGAACCATCTGCACCACGCGGGTGATCGCCGGGGTCGGGATGCCGCAAATTACCGCGGTGATGAACTGCGCCGAAGTGTGCCAGAAGCACGGCGCGCCGCTCATTTCCGACGGCGGCATCAAACAGACCGGCGATATCGCCAAAGCCATTGCCGCCGGCGCCGACTCGGTGATGGTGGGCAGTTTGTTTGCCGGCACCGAAGAGAGTCCGGGCGAGAAAATATTCCTGGGCGGTCGCATTTTCAAAGTTTACCGCGGCATGGGTTCTATCTCTGCCATGAAGCAGGGCAGCGCCGATCGCTATTTCCAGGCGGAAGAAACCGATGCCAAAAAAATGGTGCCCGAAGGCATCGAAGGCCGCGTGCCGTATCGTGGAAAAATTTCGGAGGTGGTGTATCAAATGGTTGGCGGGTTGCGCGCCGCCATGGGGTATTGCGGAACCAGAACCATTGCGGATTTGAAGCGGAACGGACGCTTCGTCAAAATTAGCTCGGCGGGTCTAATCGAAAGTCACCCCCACGATGTGACCATCACTCAGGAGGCGCCCAATTACAACAAGGCATAAAAAGAAACCGAGCAAGCCATCTCAACCGGGATTAGGGGGAGTTACCGGTTTTGATTTGCTTACCCGGTTTCATATCTTCGCAGCTTAAGCTTAAGCTGCGGTCATGCGATTGACGAAAAGGGTCAGCCGCGACTTTTGGTTCGCGGCTTTGTTTTTGTGAATGATTTTTTTGGCCGCCAGTTTATCGAGGATGGATACCGCCTGCACCAATTCTTTTTGGGCGCTCTCTTTATCTGGTGAGGCCAGCACCTTCTTGATGGCGGTTTTCATCAGCGATTTATAACTTTTGTTGTGTTGCCGTTCTCTTTTGCTTTTTCGTGCTCGTTTAACTGCTGATTGTGACATTAAGTTCGCTCTTTCCTTTTTGGTTTTGAATGGCCGAATATACAAAAATTGACCATTCAAGTCAACAAAAAAATCTTTTCGACCTGCGCTATTAACTTTATTATACGATAACTTACGGCCATTTCCAGCGACAAACTTTCTCTTGACTTTTAGGGACATTTATCTTATTATTACAAGACTTTTGAACGCACCCTAACCCACCTGAGATGTTGCTCGTCTAACCGTTTCGAGGAGGAGATATGAAAATAAAAGAGAGAGTGAGCGGGGATGTGGTTATTTTGGATATCAGCGGTAAAATCATGGGCGGTCCGCCGGATTCTCAGGAATTCAAAGATGCGATTTACAAGTATCTTGAAAAAGGCATCAACAAAGTGGTGGTGAATCTCGCCGATGTCAAAAGAATGAATAGCTCCGGTCTCGGAATTCTCATTCAGGGTTTGACCTCTTTACGCAACAAAAACGGCGACATGAAATTGGCAGGCATCAACGAGACCATGGAAGGAATTCTGGTTATGACCAAGCTGAATACCATCTTCGAGACTTATGGAACTGCCGAGGGCGCGGCGCAGAGTTTCTCGCGCAAGTAGCCACCGTTAATCGAAATTGTTTTTTGCCCATGCTTTATAAAAGTTTATATCACGAACTCAAAAGCACTGCGCTCAAGCATGAAAATAAAACGGCCATCATATTTGGAAATCACCCCATAACCTACAAAAGACTGCTGGACGCCATCGACCGGCTTGCCAGCGCGCTTTCCAATTTAGGGGTGTCGGCCGGCGATCGCGTTGCGCTGCTGCTGCCCAATATTCCACAATTTGTCATTAGCTTTTTTGCCATCAACCGAGTGGGCGCCACGGCCGTTCCCTTGCACTCAACGAACGACCCCGCAAGCGTGGAGACGGCGCTGCGAGTTTGCGCGGTGAAAGGGATTATTGCCTGGGATCGTTTCTTCGATGCGATTCAGTCCGCGGTGGCGAATGTTTCCCCCAACATGATTCGCATCACCTTAGGCGAAACCGTTTTCCAAAATTCTCATAATCTCACCAGTCTAATCGCCGATTCCGAACCTTTGACTGGCGAGCCGGCCATTCCCGGCGATTGGCAGCCGGTGATTTTTCACACTGCCGGCGCCAGTGGTTCTCCTAAAGCCGTTGCTTTGAGCCAGCAGAATCTTAACTACCAAATTCAGGCGGCGCGCTGGGCGCTGTCGTTTGAAAACAAAGCCGTGGTTTTTGGCCTCCTGCCATATAGCGGGTCCTTGGCTAACATTGCTTCAATGGTGGCGCCGCTGCTCTTTGGTTACACCGCGATTCCGTTTGCCCGCATCGAGTGGGCAGAGCTGATTGCTGCCTTGCATTCTCATCAGGATATTTTGCTGGTTGCGCCGGCCGCTATTTTAAAAGAGATGATTCAAAAGCACAACGATTTTACTAACGCACCTAACTTGCTGGCGGCGCTGTGTGTGGATACGCAACTGAGCGCCGCCTGCCGCTTCGAGTTTCAAGAGAAGTTTGGCGCGCCAGTTATTCAGGGTTACGGCCTAACCGAGGCCGGCCCTTTTGTAAGCGTCTATGATCCACGATATCATCCCCAAAATGAGTCCGTGGGTTTTCCCAGCATTGGCTTTCAAATCAAAATTGTGGATGCGCAGAACTGCAACGTGGATATCGACACCGTGGGTGAAATTTTAATCCAAAGCGAAGCGGTAGCGCGGGAGTATCTCAGCGCCGGCGAGCCCAACCCTTCGCCGCCGTTAACATCTGATGGCTGGTTTCGCACCGGCGATCTCGGAAAATTCGATGCCCTCGGCCATCTTTACGTCGTGGGCCGGAAACAGGATTTGATCGTTAAAGGCGGCTTCGAGATTTACCCAAATGAAATCAAAGCCCTTTTGACCCAACACCCGAAGGTGCAGGAGGCGGCCATCATCGGCGTGCGCGATGAGATTCTCGGCCAGGAAATCAAAGCCCTGGTGACGCTGGCCAACGGCAATCATGTGAGCAAAGACGAGTTAGCCGCCTATTGCCGCCAAAATTTGCCAGCCTACAAATGCCCTAAATTTATCGATATTGTTCATTCTTAAATTTATTGAATGAAAGGGAGGCAAACGTGAAAGAATATCTCTCTATGAATATCCGCAACTGCGCCATCATCGGGCACGCCACGGTCGGCAAAACCACGCTTTCGGAAGCCATGCTGTTTACGGCCGGCGAAACCAATCGCCTGGGAAAAGTGGACGACGGCTCAACAATCTCCGATTACAACGTCGATGAAATTTCCCGCAAAATTTCCATTAGCTCGTCGCTTTTGCACTGCGCCTGGAAAAATTGCAAGTTGAATATTCTGGATGCGCCGGGATACTCGGATTTTATTGGCGAAGTGATTGGCTCGCTGCGCGTCGCCGAATTGGGGGTAGTGGTTTTGAACGCCGTGGCCGGCGTGGAAGTGGGAACGGAGAGCGTGTGGAAAATTGCGCAGGGCTACAGAGATGCGCGCCTGCTATTCATTAACCGGCTCGATAAGGAACACGCCGATTTTAAGAAATGTGTGGAGACGGCGCAGGCGCGTTTCGGCAACGGCGTGGTGCCCATTCACATTCCAATTAATGCCGGCGAACAGTTCGACAGCTTCATCGACGTCTTGAGAATGGCGCTAATCAAATATGAAAAAGACGGCTCCGGCAAACACACCACTTCTGAGATTCCGGAGCAATTTAAGGCGCAGGCGCAGCAGGCGCACGAAAAATTGATCGAGCTGGCGGCGGAAAGCGATGACCAGCTCATCGAAAAGTTTTTTGAACAAGGGGAGCTCAGCAGCGAGGAAGTTAAACAAGGGCTGAAAGCCGGCGTGGCGAAACAAACTATCTTCCCGGTTTTGTGCGGCGCGGCGGCCAAAAACATTGGCACCCACGAGCTATTGGATTTCATCGCTGAATACGGCCCCTCGCCGCAAGAGCGCGAGCCAGAAATCGCTAAACGCCCCAAATCTGAAGAACAAGTAAAAATTGAATGCCGGGAAGATGGGCATCTGGCGGCGTTGGTTTTTAAAACGGTCTCCGAGGCCCATGTCGGCGAGTTATCGTTTTTCAAAATCATGTCCGGAAAGTTAACCAGCGGGATGGAAGTATTGAACTCCACCCGCCAGGTAACGGAAAAAATTGGACAGATTTATCTGATGAACGGCAAAAACCGCAAAGAAATTGGAGTTCTCAATGCCGGCGATATCGCCGCCACCGTCAAGCTGCGAGACACGCACACGGGCGACACCTTGTGCGACAAGCGCGATCCCGTGGTATTGGCGGGAATCGAATTTCCGGAGCCCGTCATCCGGGTAGCCATTGAACCCAAATCCAAAGGCGATGAAGAAAAAATTTCCACTGGCTTGCACACCCTGCACGAGCAAGATCCGACGTTTGTTTCCGCCTACGATCCGGAATTGCGGCAAACCATTATTTCCGGGCAGGGGGAAGTTCATCTCGATATCATCGTCAAGCGCCTCAAAGATCGCTTCGGCGTCGAAGTGAATTTAACCGAGCCCCGCATTCCCTATCGCGAAACCATTCGCGGTCGCGCCGAAGCCCAGGGCAAATACAAAAAACAATCTGGCGGCCGCGGCCAGTACGGCGATTGCTGGTTGAAATTGGAGCCGCTGCCGCGCGGCGCCGGTTTTGAATTCGAGGACGCCATCGTCGGCGGAGTTATTCCGGGAAAATACATCCCGGCGGTTGAGAAGGGTGTGCGGGAGGCGCTCGAAGAGGGGGTGGTTGCGGGTTACCGCGTTACGGACGTGAAGGTAACGGTTTTCGACGGCAGCTACCACGACGTCGATTCCTCGGAAATGGCGTTTAAAATTGCCGGCTCCATGGGCTTCAAAAAAGCGTTTCAGGAAGCCAAACCGGTGTTGCTGGAGCCGATTTACGAAGTCGAGGTAACGGTGCCGGAGGAATTCATGGGCGACGTAATGGGCGATCTCTCCAGCCGCCGCGGCAAGATTTCCGGGATGGAGGCGGAAGGTCCGTTTCAGGTGATTAAAGCAAAAGTGCC
This sequence comes from bacterium, assembly GCA_037446635.1. GTDB lineage: Bacteria > Zhuqueibacterota > Zhuqueibacteria > Oceanimicrobiales > Oceanimicrobiaceae > DASWHH01. The sequence goes on along the minus strand of JBBIIG010000086.1, from coordinate 8,697 downwards.
GCTGGCCGAAATGTACCGCTACTCCACGACGCTGCGATCGTTGACGCAAGGCCGCGGCAGCCACCGCCGCAAATTCTCCCATTATGAAGAAGTGCCCCACGAGGTGGCGCAGAAAATTATCGCCGCGGCCCAGGAAGAAAAAAATAAATGAGCGCTCAACGCAAATCGCATATTTTATGGGCGCCGTGGCGAATGGAGTACATTTTGGGCGAGAAAGAAAAAGGTTGCATTTTTTGCACCCGGCTGCAATTGCAGGACGATCAAAAAAATCTCATTCTCTACCGCGGTGAACACAACTTCATTATAATGAATAAGTATCCCTACAACAACGGCCACTTGATGGTGGTGCCCAATCGCCACACCGCCGATTTTGAAAGCTTAACCGAGCACGAGAGCCTGGAAATGATGAATCTCATCGCCAAATCGCTGCGAGTTTTGAAAGAGACCATTCGACCCCACGGCTTTAACATTGGGATCAATTTGGGAGAGATTGCCGGCGCCGGCATCGACGACCATTTGCATTTTCATATTGTCCCGCGCTGGGCCGCGGACACCAATTTCATGCCGGTGGTGGCGGAAACGAAGGTGATCTCCGAGGCGCTGGCGCAGACGTGGGAGCGGTTGAAGAAATTTTTTGATTGAAGATCTCGGAGCCTATCCAAGCATGAGATGGAGACAAGAAGTTGGCAAAAGCTTATTGCAGTTGGCTAATATCTTTTTGGCTGTTTTAGTGGTTGGACAGTTGGCGAATTTGGTGATACGTCAGGTTACAGATATTGCCTTGATTTTTTGGTTAATCGCCGGTGGTGTTATTTCATCGCTTCTTCTCTACTTGTCTGGAGCTTTGTTCATTAAAAAGCAGAAGAACTTGAATTATTTAAAAAGGCCAGTCAATGATTGAACTGCTTACTATAACGTTCGTTATTGTTGGGCTATTGAGTTTAACGATAGCACTAATTTTGAATCGCCCGAGGAAGACTCAATCTAAGTAAAACCATCGCCAAATCTCTATGGATATTGACGATGGCTCTCGACCCGGTTGGACTCATTCTGGGAATTAATTTGGCACCGCTCCCTTCCCGAATAAGCGTAGTGCCATGCCAAAATTTGTTTATCTCAGCAACAAAAGCTTTTTGCAATCACTAAACCCACCCGCCGTCATTTTGAAGATGTAAACTCCGGAGCTAACGACCCGGCCGCGCTCGTCGGCACCGTCCCAGGCGACGGTGTGATGTCCCGCCTCCTGTTCTTCCGCCACTAATGTCTTGATTTTCTCGCCGCGGATGTTGTACAAAATAATTTGCACGTGTGACTTTTCCGGGAGCGCGTACTCGATTTTCGTGTTGGCGTTAAAAGGATTGGGATAGTTTTGCGATAATGTAAAGCGCTGCGGCGGTAAAATGACAACGTCAATGGTGGGCGAGAAATGAAGCGCGCCGTCCGTGTCGATTTGCCTCAGACGATAGCTGTATCGCCCGGGTTTGGAATTTTTATCGACGAACGAATAGCTGTGCGGCTGAGTGGTGGTGCCATTGCCGCGGACAAAACCAATTCGTGCAAACGCATCATCCCCTTCACGGCGCTCCACCTCGAAGCCGTAGTTGTTGGATTCCGTGGCGGTGGTCCACAGTAGCACGACTTCCCGGGCTTTGACGTCTGCCGTAAACGTGGTCAACTCCACCGGCACCGGGATATCCGTCCACGGTCCGCCGTACGCCCCCAGGTCGTTTCTGAGTGTGCCTTTGGCCGGCCACCGGGCAAATCCCGGATTCTGGGGATCTGCGCGGTCAAAATAGAGCGCACTCGGGTCGCCGCCATCGATGCAGGGAGAGACGCCGTCGCGCGGCACATAGACTTTGTTGTTTTCGGAAATCAGCCGCGGCGGCGCGGCGAGGTTTCCTTCTCCCCAGATGATTTCATTCTGTTGAAAGGGGAGGCCCACGATCCCCCAATCCTGGTAGAGGTGGCTGGTGTAAATATCCGAATAATGGAATTCGAGGGTGTTGCGTTCCTCCATGAAGATGTTCAAATTGCCATCCCCGAAAGTTGACCACAGCACCGAGTTGATGAACGTCGGGTGAGTGTCGGCGGCCAAATAGATGAGGCCGCCAACGTACTGGCCATCGATGTTATTGTGCAGGGTGATGTTGGTGAAAGTCGGTGAGGAACGATGGCAGTAGAGAAAGGCGGAATTCGTTTCCGCTTGGTTTTGGTAGATGAGGGTGTTGGAAATCCGCGGCGCGGAATCCACGAGATAAAACGCGCCGCCGATTTCGCTCGCGTGATTTCCTTCCACCACGCAAAATTGGATGATCGGCGTCGCCGCTTCGCAATAGAGTCCAGCGCCGTACGTGGCCTGATTATTTGAGATGCGTGTGTGTTCAATGATCGGAGAAGCATTTTGAATGAATAGTCCGCCGCCGTTCCAGGGATTTTTGCAGTCGCTGATGACGCAATAGGAGAGTTGGTCATCGGCGCCGCTGCCGGAGATTTTGATCCCGCCCCAGCCTTTGTTTCTATCCCAGGCGCGGAAACGGATGGAGTCGGTTTCGGCGCCAATGGCGCGCAGCCGTACCCCCGGCCCAATCGTCATACTAGAATGTTCAAACGCCACGATTTCGGCGCCCGCTTGAATATCCAGTCGCGCGCCCGTGGCGGCCACGCTGCGATAGAGATAATACGGCGAACCACTTTTGCCCCAATTTCCCGAAAGGGTGTTGATGATCGTTCCGCCGGTCGGCACACCAAAGCCCCGCAGGTGCACATTCAAAAATGGATTTCCGGCGGAGGAAAAAATAATAGCCTGGCCCTCGAATGGACCCACGCTGTCCGGGTTGCACTGCGCATACAGAGTCAACTCGCTGGTGGGCGGCAAAAGCAGAACGCCGATAGAGTCGGCCAGACTGCTCGGACTTACGCCGACGAGAAAATTTTCCGAAGCCACAATGTATTCGATGGTGATGGTTTGAGCGCTGCCGTTGCTCAAAACGAAGCTGCTCAGCGGCGACGCCTCGTTCACCGGGCTGGCATCGAGATAGAGTTCGTCGGTGGTGCAAGTCAACACTGGCGCGGGCGCCGCGACCGGACGGATATCGGTCACCGCGGAAAGGACGAATTCATAACCGGCCGGCATCCCGTCGGGCAGCAGGTACCAGGCGTCCGTGATGACGGCCGGCGAGCCGCTGCCCCAACCGAAATTAAGATGATAGAAGCCGTCGCTGTTGAAGCCATCGCAAACCACCGCGTGCAAATTGAAAAACGCCGTCCAGCCGATTTCGAGGATGGCGGGTTCGCCGTTCATCATATTTTCCTGCAGGCGGTAGAAGAAGTGAGCGGTCGCGGTTTCGTCCGCCAGGTTTGGGGTGAGTTGTGCTGAGTTGAACCTGAATTTATCGAGAACGCTCGGGATGACGGCGGCCATGTCGGCTCCCGAAACGTCGCTCGTGAAATCCATTTTGACGCTGACCGCGCTGGCGAAGCTGAGGGCCGCCAGGTCTTCGTTGGCGAGCGGTGCGCCATCAAGGTATGTTTGCTGCAAGTTCGTCAGATAACCATTAAGTCGATTGAAAGAAGGAAAGCCGCACTGCGTGCTGTCCGCGTCGATTATAATTCCGCGCGTCGCCGTACTGTAAGCGTCGCTGTCATCGAACGCCGCGTCGCCGAGCCAGCGGTGGTAGTTGATGATTTGCGCCAGCGCCGTGGCCACACATCCCACCAGGGAGCGAGCGCTGGTTTGCGCATCGACGGGGCAGAAATTATTGTAGGGCGAATATTGATGCCAGGTGGTCTCCACCCAACCGCCGGTGGCCGTTACCCCCGGCGCTGGCCACTGGCGAAAGGCAAAACGGCTGAGGGCCGCGTCTTGCGACTTCAAATAGCTTTGCCACAAACTCTGGTTGTGCGCGATTTCTTCTGGCGACAAATCTGAGCGCGCTTGTTTGCGCATCTTCAGATCGGTTGTTAGCAGTTGGTAAAACTCGTTCGCTGAGCTGGTGTCTGCGTTCCATTCCTGCCGGAAAGAATAGGCGAGGACCGGCGGCAGTTCCTGAGTTGTCGAAAGTATGATGAATCCCTTCGGTTCGATGATGGCGACAAAACCAACGGTTTCCGTTCCCGCGCGGTCGAACAAAGGCTGAACGGTTTTGACATTCTGCGACGACTCAGCAACGGGCGCAGCAAAGGCTTGATAATATGCCAGAAAATTTTTGGCAACCTCTCGAATTTCGTTCTCGGATTTTGTTTCTGAATAGAGCAGGGAGTAGCTGATTGAAATCAGACAGACGAGGCAAGCGGTTCGTTTCATGGCGGGCGCTCCTCTTAAAAAAAATCACATTGATCTCAAAAATTAAATCGAATGGAGCGATTCACTCAAATTGCAAACATAGTGCCGAATGAAATGAGGCCGTCTCCGCACTCACAAAATTTTTTGGACCACAAAATTCCTGATTTTTGGAAAAATTGAAGTCGGGGTTCTTATTCTTGGGAATGGAGTAAATGGGGAGGACTGGCGTGTTTCGATTACGCTCAGCACGAAAGGGTTGCGGAAACTTCGGTCTGTGGGGTCGCCCGGCTAAGTTTAGAGATTTAATCTCCCGCCTCGGGCGCAGGCATGGCTTGCGCAGTCCAAAGTTTTGAATCCAACTGCTCCTGTTTTTTGATTCCTTCCCACACCGCGTCCATTTCCTCCAGCGAAGCCTGGCGCAAATCCTTTTTCTGGCGCGCAAACTCTTCTTCTAATTTATTAAAGCGCGCGATGAACTTCTCGACGGTGCGGCGCAGGGCATCTTCCGGATTGATTTCCAGAAAGCGCGAGACGTTCACCAGCGAGAACAGCAAATCGCCGAATTCTTCCTCTAATTGATCGGGCTCGCCATTTTCAGAAGCCTGGCGCAGCTCCTCGATCTCCTCGCGAATTTTATCCCAAACAGGTTCGACCGCCGGCCAGTCGAATCCCACCGCCGCCGCCTTTTGCTGAATGCGATACGCCCGCAGCAGCGACGACAGCGCCTTTGGCACGCCATCCAGCGCCGAGGTTTTGCCCTCCTGTTTTTTGAGCTTCTCCCAATTGATGACCTGCTCTTTCGCGGAGTTGATCTTCACCTCCCCAAAAACATTGGGATGGCGGCGGATCAGTTTCTCGCGGATGATATCGATCACCCCGGCGATATCAAAGCGTCCATTTTCCGACGCAATCTGGGCGTGAAAAATCACCTGCAGCAGCAGATCGCCTAATTCTTCTTTCAGGGCCAGGTGATCGTTTTCATCGATGGCTTCCAAAACTTCGTGGGCTTCTTCCAGCAAATATTGGCGCAGGCTCTGGTGGGTTTGTTCCTTGTCCCACGGGCAGCCGTTTTCCCCCCGCAGCCGCGCCATGATATCCACCAGGGTTTGAAACTTTTCTGCGAGATCGGAGTTTTTTTCTTGGTTCATGGGTTGCAAAATAAACATTCAGCTTTCGATAAGCAACAGTGAATTTTTGGCTGAAGAAAAAAAATTGCCTTGAAAGCTTGACAATTAGCGCGATTCTTTTAAATTTTGACGTTTGAAATTTTTCTCTTAAAATCACGGGTTGATGGTAATTACTCGTTAGGTTTTAGATGTTTTTTCAGAGTTTGTTTGCAAAAAGTCAGGCGCGTCGGTTTACGTTCACGCCCTATTATTATGACCCCAGCAAGGACGCCGAGCATAGTGACGAGCCCACGCCGCGCATTCAGTTTCGCAGGTTGACGCGGCGCCCGCCCTCTTCCCCGCGATCCTTGCGCGCCAAAATATTTTTTGTAATCATACTGCTTTTTCTATTATATTATTTTAATGATCTGGTTCGTGAAGACCAATCAAAATTCAAAATTGAGAGCATACAAATAGAAGAAACGACCAACGAGTAAAACGATGCCTTCTCGTTGACAGGGACCGTCTATCATTTTTCTCGTGCCAGGGTGAGTTGGGGACTTAATTCACTAATTTGTAAACTGCAACATCAGACGTTCTTGACTACGGTGCGACCAACAAATCGACCCCAAAACAAATTCGTTTCTACGAATGCGACTCCGAGAGTAATCAGCAGTCCCACAGCCCCCATTAGCAAAAGGGCCGTCCGCAAAATGCGTTTTAGGATGGCCGCGCTCTGGCGAAAAAGCCTCGAGCTCTTCAGTTGCTTTCCGATCCGTTACAAGCTGACCGTGATCATCGGCGCCATTGTGCTGCTGGTGATGAGCGTTTTTAGTGTGATCGTCCTTTTAAATCAGCAATATGCTATTAAGAAGCGCACCACTCAAATGTGCCAGGTGCTGGTGCAAAATCTGGCGGTATCGCTCGAAGAGCACATGTTGTTTAAACGATATGACAAAGTCCGAGAAGTGGCGTTGCGGCTGCTGCAAAAAAGTAGCATTGACGGCTTCCGGCAGTTTGCGATTTGGAATCGCGACGACGATTTGATCGTCAATCACCCGGAAAACGAAGTCGTTCCCAACATAAAAAAAACGATCGTTTCTCTTAACGAGTTGAAAGAAAATGCGCGCGGCGATTATTATTATGCTTCTAAGATCATCACTCGCCAGGTTTACGGACAGACGGTAAGGACGGACACGCTTGGCACGATGTATTTTCTTTTTTCCAAAGATGAAATTTTTGCGCCGATGAAAGATGCCAGCAAAGTAGCCATCGGCACGGCGATGTTTATCATTTTATTTTCCAGCATTGGGATTTACCTGATCGCCCGCAAAATGGCGCGGCAAATTCAACTGTTGTCCAACGGTGCACGCGCCGTGGGCAGCGGCAATTTGAACGTGCAGATTTCCGTCAACACCAAGGACGAGTTGGGATCGCTGGCGAACGAATTTAACAGCATGATTCAGCAGCTCCGCGAAAAATGGCACATGCAAAAATTCATGTCCAAACTCACGGTGGACATGATCAAAGATACCGTGCGCACGCGCGGCAAAGATATCAAGGCCAGTAGGCGTAACGTGGCGGTGCTGTTTTGCGACGTGCGCAACTTTTCTGCCATCGCGGAGATGCTCGAACCAGAGGATATCGTCAAACTCATCAACATCTATTTCGATTTGCAAACCCGCATCATCGAGCGCCACCACGGCATCGTCGATAAATTTATGGGCGACCAAATCATGGCGATTTTTCAGGGGCGCGGCATGGCCGACAACGTGCTGCGTGCGGCGGTGGAAATCCAGCGCCAAATCCGCACCTTGAATCAGGAACGCAGCGCCGCCGGCCTAGCCACGTTGGAGATCGGCATCGGCATTAACAACGGCATGGCCGTCATGGGGCACATGGGGTCGGCCAACCGCATGGACTACACGGTCATCGGCGACGTGGTGAACGTGGCCGCCCGGCTTTGCGCCGCCGCCAAGGCCGGGCAAATCATCACGTCCCTGGAGCTGGCTCACAAAGTCAACGGCTCGTATCCCACTTCGCGCTTGAAATCCGTTTCAGTCAAAGGCCGGTCGCAGGCCATCGAAGTTTGTGAAGTTGATTACGATCGGGACATCCTGCTGTGAGCCGCACCCAACGGAAAATCCTCGTCGTCATTTTTACGGGGATTGCCCTGCTTTTCTTGCCGTCATTTAGCACTCCCCAGTCCGCATTTGATAACTTCCGTCCGGGCGCCCGCGCCGTGGGGTTGGGGGGATCGTTGGTGACGCAAGCCCGCGACCCCTCGGCGATTTTTTGGAACCCGGCCATTCTCTCCGGGTTTCGCGACCGCCAAATGCTCCTCAGTTTCAACGAGCCCTTTGAATTTAATTTCGTCGGCGTCACGCAGTTCGTGCCGTTGTACGGCGCCATCGGCCTGGCTCTGGCCAGTATGCCCATCGAGAGCGCTACCATTGATCGCGGCACCTTCGCCTGGGGCCTGAAAATAGTTGAACGATTTTCTGTGGGCATGGATTTCAGCCTTTCCAAATTAGAAGAAGAGTGGTTTGCCACCGCCGGCGCAGCATTTTTTTGGGGAAATCCCGGCGTCGGCACACTTGCGCACAGGTGGAACGAAATAGCCACGCCGCATTTATTCGACCGCATGAATATTGGCCTTACCATCCACAATCTTCCTCTGGGCAACGATTTTTTCGATCCCTCTGCAAAAGTGGGGTGGAGTTTTTTGTTTCCTTCTGTCGGGCTGTTGATCAATACCGGCCATCATTTCCGCCAGGGGGAAGATAGCAACCACCTGGGCCTGGGTTTCGAGGCGGTGCCGAAGATCACGGTGTTCAGCGGCGTCGAAGATTTGGATGTTGACAAAGTCGGCGTTGGGGTGAGTTATACTCACGATAATTTCCTCTTCAATTTCAGCTATTCAACAGATTCCGAGCGCTTCGTGCTGACGCTGGGCGCACGCATCAGTCCAGCGCCCTCGTCTTTGGCGCAACCCTATTACGAACGCGGATACAAATATTTTAAAGACGGCAACTACCGCGGCGCGGCGCGCGAGCTGCGCAAGTATCTGTTTTTTGAATTGGCCGATTCCGCTTCGGCGACCACCCAGGCGCTGGTGAAAGCGATTGACAAAAAACTGGCGCGCGATCGCATTTTAATCGACTCCCTGTTTGTCCTCACCAATAAATTTACATCACAGGGCGATTTCGGATTGGCCGCCATTGCCCTCACCAAAATTCTTGAGCTCGATTCTGCTAATCCGCAAGCCAAAAGAAAACTAAACGCGCTGCTGCCGGCCATCAACGCCTC
>JBBIIG010000085.1:6972-15164 GCA_037446635.1 bacterium | reverse complement strand
GAGCCTCGAAAAAAATCGCTTGGAAGGCCTGATAAAATTGTACAAGGATCGCTACGACGCCCTTCTCAAACAAGAAAAACAGTTAAAGGAAAAAGCGCTGGCTGAAGCGCAGGAAATTTTGCACACCGCCAACGCCGCGGTGGAGAAAGCCATCAAAGAAATCCGCGAAAGCCAGGCCGCACACGAGGCCATTCGCCGCGCCAAAGAAATGCTCGCCGAAGAAAACGCGCGCGTGAAAAATTCCTTGGACAAATTAACCAAAGAACAGCCCGAGCCGGATCAAACCACAGAGGTCAAGATTGGCGACGAGGTGCTGTGGAAAAAACAAAAAGCTGTGGGCGTGGTGGTTTCTGAAGGCGACGAAAACGGCCGAGTTCTGATTCAAGTTAATCAGCTTAAATTTCGGGTGCCGCTGGCCGAGCTCGCCCCGGCGCCGAAATCGCCGGCGGAGAAAAAAACCGCGGGCGCGGTTTCGGTGCAGGCGGAGGCCAAAAGCGACGTTCTTCCCGAAATCAATTTGCTCGGCAACAAATTAGACGAGGCCATTCCCAAAGTGGATAAGTTTTTGGACGACGCGCTGCTGGCCGGCTGGAGCCAGGTGCGCATCATTCACGGCAAAGGCACGGGCGCCCTGCGCAAAGGCATCGCGGAGTTTCTCGAAAATCATCCGCGGGTGAAAAGCAAAAAAATGGGCGCCTGGAACGAAGGCGATCTGGGGGTGACGGTGGTGGAGTTGGACTGAATGCGGGTCCTGAATTTAGCAATTTGAATTTTGCATTTATAAACATCAATGAAAAATTATGCAGATTGAAAATTGCAATGTGCAAATTTAATTAAATGACGACAAATAACTTTCTTCAAACCGCCATCGAAGCAGCGCAGTTGGGCGGCAAGATTTTGGTCGAAAACCTCAAAAGCGAACGCCGCCAGCAGATCGAGCGCAAACAGGAATTCGATTTTGTGACTGAGGTGGATCGGCAGTCGGAAAGCGCCATCATCGAATTCATTCGCCAGCGGCACCCGCAGCACGGCTTTTTCGCCGAGGAATCCGGCGCCGCCGGCGAGCAGCGCGACTATTTTTGGATCATCGATCCGCTGGACGGCACCAAAAATTACATCCACGGCTTCCCGATGTTTGCGGTCTCCATTGCCCTTGCGTATCGCGGCAGCCTGATAGTGGGGGTGGTTTTGGATCCGCTGCGCGACGAGCTGTTTCACGCCGAGCGCCAGCGCGGCGCTTTTTTAAACGGCCAGCCTATCCACGTTTCCGAGACCCAGGATTTGTCGCAATGTCTGATTGGCACCGGCTTTCCCTTTCGCGCCAAACAATTGACCGAGCCCTATTTCAAAGCCTTCATCTCACTCTTCCATACTATTAGTGACTTTCGCCGCGCCGGCGCCGCGGCGCTGGATTTGGCCTACGTCGCCTGCGGCCGCCTCGATGGCTTCTGGGAAGTCACCCTCAATGCCTGGGACATTGCCGCCGGCGCGCTGCTCATTGCCGAGGCCGGCGGCAAAATCACCGACCTCTGGGGCGGCGATAGCCACCTCCACTGCGGCCACGTTGCGGCCAGCAACGGCTGGATTCATTCGGCCATCCTCGCGGCCACGGGCGAACCCTTCAAAATGCTGAAAAAGAGCGCGGATTTACAGTAAACATCGGATTAACACTCGGAAATTGTTTTGGGAATTGAATTCCCTCTCAAATCCGCATTCGAGATTTTAAATCCCGAACGAGCTTGAGCTAAGGATCTCAAGACCGATTAAACACCGTTTCAAACGGTGTTTGGATCGTTTCATTTGGTGGGTCCAACTTCATTAAAAAAAGCCAAGCCAGCGGCTCAACTTTCAACTTGAAAAGCCGATGTAGGAGATAGTGAATTTGAGACGCGAAGCCCGCAAAAACCCGGCGCGCGATAAATCGACCCCATGATTTGGACTGGATGAAATAGGAGTAGTAATGAGCGAGATTATTGTGCACGTCGATCCCGATCTTGAAGAATTAATCCCGATGTTTATCGACAACCGCTACCAGGATATCGAAGCGATCAGCCGGCTTTTGTCCATTGGGGATTTCTCGGAAGTGCAGCGCCTCGGCCACACCATGAAAGGCAGCGGCGGCGGTTTTGGATTCGATGAGATCACCAACATCGGCGCAGAAATGGAGCTGGCAGCAATGCGCGGCGACCGGACAAAAGTCGAGCAGTTAAACCAGCGGCTGGCGGAATATTTGAGCTCAGTGAAAATTGTTTACAGCGCTTTGGGATAAACAAAGAGTATGCGCTTAAAAAAACAAAGACGCGGTCCCATCCTGAAGCTGACCATTCTCGAAAATCGCCTCGACGCCAACAATGTCCACCATTTTAAACGCCAGTGGCAGGAACTGCTGGCCAGCGGCCCCGCCGGCCTGATCATCGATGTTTCGAATCTCGAATTCATAGACAGCAGCGGGTTGGGCGCCCTCTTGAAAGGGTTGAAGCTGAGCGACGAAAAAACCGCTGTCGTCGTGTGTCGGGCCCGCGAGCCCATTCTCTCCATGTTTAAGCTTACTCGCACGGACAAAATAATCAAATTGTTTAGCTCCGAACCCGAGGCCTTAAGCTATGTTCAGAAAAAATTAGTTCCGGCCTGAATTTTTTCATCAATTTAGCCGATATAGAATAAGGCGCTTCTTAAGGATGAGTTTTCAAAAAGCAGGAATGCGCTTCCCATCTTTTGAAGCTCCGCGTATTCAAGACCGTGATTTTTTATCTCCGACTTTCTGATTTTTGGACATTAAAATTTTGGGAGACCGTGATGTCTAAAATTGCTTGCGCCCTTTTTCTGAGCCTGTTGGTTCTGCCGGGCTTAGCCAGCGCTCAAAGCGATCTGGAGCTGTTCGGTTTTTTCCAGATCAATCTCGCTGAGGTGCACTCCAAAGTATCCATGGCCAATTCCGCCGTTGGGTTTCGGCGGGACCTCCGTGATAACCGCAATTCCTTCAACGTGCAGCAGCTCAATCTTTTTATGCACAAACAGCTCAACAACGATTTCTCGGCCTGGATCAACCTGGAAATAAAGAACAACTATTCCTCCGAGCATTTTTGGGGCGCGTTCAATTTGCAGGAGGCGTGGGCGCGCTATTACAGAAACACCAGTTTCATTGTTAAAGCCGGGCTGCTTCTGCCGGCATTCAACAATTTGAATGAAGTAAAAAATCGCATGCCCTACCTGCCGTACATCATCCGGCCGGTGGTGTATGAGTCGTCGTTTTCAGAATTGTTCGATCAGGATGACTTCGCGCCGTCGCGCGCCTATTTTCAACTGTATGGCCTTTTGCCAGCGGCGGTAGATGTGGAATATGCGCTTTTCGTTGGCAACAGCGATGAGGATTTCCTAATTAGCGCCGCCACTGAAACCATCCAATCCGGCATCGATACCACGGGCCATTTTTTGTTGGGCGGCCGTTTAGGGGTAAAAAGCGGCGGCTTTAAAGCCGGCGTTTCATCAACGTATGATAAAGACGAGCAAAGCGCTCTCGGTCTCGGGCAGGTCCCGCGTTTCCGCTTGGGCGGAGATCTGTCGTTTTCCTGGCGCCGCTGGTTTTTTGAAAGCGAGATCATCCGGGTTTTTCACGATGAGGGCCGGCCCAACGTCAGCATCGACAAGCTTTTTTATTATGGGACGCTGGGATATGATTTCAGCGATCGCCTCTTCGGTTATGTATCGTACAACTTTCTCGAAGATGACAGCCAGCCCGCCCTCGACGACGGCATCCGCGGCGTTTCGGTTGGCGGCGGCTACCGTTTTCTGGAAGCGCTGGTTTTCAAAATGCAGTATGTTTATTTTAAAATCGCGAAAACCACGTTGCCTCCCACGGAGACCACGCCCGTGCCGGTGGATTTCAGGTTTTATTATCACACCATTAATGCGGCGATCAGTGTGTCGTTTTAGTTTAGGTGGAGAAAACGCACATGACTTTGCTTTCATTTATTCTGGTAATTGGCCTGTTTTCCGAAACAGAAGAGCAGACTAAAATCGCGGTAATCGCCAACAAGTCAACTCCGGTGCAAGCGATCACAGTCAAAGAAATCAGAGACATCTACACTCTCAAAACCCAAAGATGGCCCAACGGCGAGATCATCGTGTTGTTTAACCTGAAATCCAAAAGCGCACTTAAAGAAAAATTTTATGAGGTACTTGGCCAAACCGCCACGCAACTGCAGCGCATCTGGATTCGCTTCGAGCTCACTGGCGAGGCCAAAGCGCCCACAGCCTGCAAGGACGAAGACGAGCTGCTGCAAAAAGTGGCGGCCACCCCCAACGCCATTGGCTACATTTCAGCCAACAAAGTCACCGACGCCGTAACCGTTCTCGCCAAAATTGATTGAGTAATGGAGACGCGCGTTTCAAAAATATTCAGAGACCTTCCCATCCGCGTTAAACTGGTGGGCAGTTTTGTGCTCATCCTGCTGCTGGTGTCGGCGTTTATTTACGCCTACTACCCCAGCCGGCATCAGCGAGAGTCCCTGGCGGCGCTCGAAACCCATGTGCTGGGCATGGCGGAGATGGTCGCGATTGGTGTGAGCATCGGCATCGATCAGGACGACTATGCGGCGGTCACCGCGGCGCTGCAATGGGCCAAACGCGACAGTGCGCTGGCGTACATCATCCTGCTCGACGAGGAAAACCAGCCCTTCGCCGCTTACAATCCCGATGGGCTGGATTTGGATTTAGAAAAGCTTTCGCGAACCGAAGGCATTTCGCAAACGGGAACATTTTTTCACGCGGTGGTGCCCATCAAACGGCTGCACGTGGCACAGGGCCGGCTGATGCTGGGATATTCCCTCGAGCCCATTTACCAGGAGCTGCGTAAAGATCGATTCACAACCTTCAACATCAGTCTGGCAATCATGGGCATCGGCGTGGCAATTTCTCTGTTTTTCAGCAACATGATCGCCCGCCCGCTTATCGATTTGCATTGGGCTGCGCGCCACGTTTCAAAAGGCAAGTACGACGTGAACATACAGGTGGACGCCGCGGACGAAGTTGGCGTTCTTGCCAAGAGCTTCAACGAGATGGTCAGCGCAGTGCGGCGAATGATGGCCGAACGGGAGCTGGCGGTGCAGCAAGCGCAGTCCGCCAACCAGGCTAAAAGCGAGTTTCTCGCCAACATGAGCCATGAAATTCGTACGCCCATGAACGCCATCATCGGCATGACCGAACTGGCGCAGGAGACCAGCCTCGACGCCGAACAGCGCAGCTATTTGAGCGTGGTGCAAAACTCCTCCGAAGGGCTGCTGAGCTTGATTAACGACATCCTCGATTTTTCCAAAATCGAGGCCGGGCAACTGGAACTGGAAGTCATTCCGTTCGATTTGGCGGAGGTGGTCGAGGGCACAGCCGAAATGTTTGCGCTGCGCGCGCAAAACAAAAACCTCGAGCTGCTGTGCTATCTCGAACCGTCGCTGCCCAGGTGGATGGTGGGCGATCCCACCCGGCTGCGGCAAATTCTGGTGAACCTGGTGAGCAACGCCATTAAATTCACCGAGCGCGGCGAAGTGGCGCTGCGCGTGACCACGGCGCCGGGCCCGGCCGTGCATTTTATGGTTTCGGACACCGGCATCGGCATTACGCCGGCGCAACTGCAAAAAATATTTGAAAAATTCTCGCAGGGAGACAGCTCCACCACCCGCCGCTTCGGCGGCACCGGCCTGGGCCTCAACATCTCAAAATCGCTGGTAGAGTTGATGGGCGGAAAAATGTGGGTGGAAAGCGAAGTTGGCAAAGGCAGCGTCTTTCATGTAACCGTACCTTTGCAAACCGCCCCCGAACAACCGCAGGCCTCCAACGGCAAGCCCGGCCCCGGATACGCCATCCCCGATTTTAATAAGCTGCGCGTGTTGGTGGTGGATGACAACGAAACCAACCGTTTTATTCTCAGCAAAACATTGTCCTCGTGGGGGCTGAAAGTTATCGAGGCTGCCAGCGGCCATCACGCGCTCAGCAAACTGCAGCAAGCCGAACCCTTCGACTTAATTATTTTGGATCACACCATGCCCGAAATGGATGGCTACGAGTTGGCGCGGCGGATTCGCGCGTTGTCGCGCAGCCGGCGGGAGAAGATGATCATGCTGTCCTCCATCGGCAAAGTGGATTTGGCGGCGGAAGCGGAGTTGGAAATTCTGGCCTCGCTTACCAAGCCGGTTAAGCAGTCGCGCTTATTCGACGTTCTCCTCAAAACCCTCAACTATGAAGCTGGTGAGGCCGCCAGCGCTGACTCCGCTCAAACCCGCAACTTCGTCTCCCCGAAATTTAGAAAGCGCATCCTGCTGGTTGAGGATAATTCCGACAACCAGAAGCTGGCGCGCAAAATCTTGCAGGACGAAGGTTATGAAGTCGATGTGGCGGACAACGGCCAAATGGCGGTGAGTGCGGCGCACCATTTTGATTTCGATCTCATTTTAATGGATATCCAAATGCCGGTGATGGACGGCTTCGAGGCCACCGCCGCCATCCGCGAGTGGGAGAAACGTCACAATCGCGCGCGCACCCCAGTGCTCGCGCTCACCGCCCACGCCATCGCTGGCTATCGCGAACAATGCCTGCGCCACGGCATGGATGACTACATTACCAAACCCATCCGAAAAAAAGTTCTCATCGAACAAATCCAGAAATGGCTCGATCCGCGCCCGGCGGTGCTGGTGGTGGATGATTCGGTAGAAAGTCGTTTATTGATCAAAAAATTTCTGCAGCCTGAATCGCAGCGCTACAAATTGCTGTTTGCCAAGAGCGGGGATGAGGCAATTAAAATCTGCAGCCGCAGCCTGGTGGCGCTCATCCTGATGGATATGGAGATGCCGCAAATGGACGGCTTCACCACCGCTCTGGCCATTCGCCAGCTGCCCCATTGCAAAACTATACCGATGATCGCCATGACCGCCCATGACTACCAGCAGCAATCCGAAAAATGCCGGCAAGTGGGCTGCAGCGGCTACCTCGGAAAACCTATTCGCCGGCAGGAGTTGCTGGAAATACTGAATGAAATGTTAGGCGCGGCGGCGGAACAAACTTAAACCCGGCCGGAGCTCAGCCTCCCCTCTTCTTCGTCCACCAAAGATAAAATCACGCTGCCGATTAGAAAGAAGACCAGCACCACCGAAACCCCCACGCGCTGGGAGTTGAAGGCTTTCGTCAACATGCCCAACAGCAGCGGCCCCATGAACGCCGTGGCTTTTCCGGAGAAAGCATAAAATCCGAAGAATTCATTTTCTTTATTTGGGGGCACGAATCGTCCCATCAGGGAACGGCTGGCGGCCTGGTTGGGACCGGAAAACGTGCCCACGATAATTCCGGCGATCCAGAACCACATTTTGTTGGGCGCCAGCACTGCAATCAGAGTCGCCGCCATAAAAGCGGCATTGCTTATGAGAATGGTTTTTTTGCCGCCGATGGCGTCGTCTAAAAATCCCAGCGCAAACGCGCCGACGCCGGCGGTGATGTTGAGCACGATTCCGAACGTCAGAATTTCTGTGAAGGTGAAGCCGAAGGTGCCGGCGGCGTAAATGCCGCCGAAGGAAAAAATCGTGAGGATGGCGTCGTTGTAAAAGATGCGCGCCGCCAGCAAGCGCACGATTTGGCGGTAGCGGCGGACTTCCGCGGCGGTCTCTTTTAACTGGCGAAGCGTGGAGATGAAAACCCGCTCCAGTTTTACCAAAACCCGTTTTTTCTCTTTCACCCAAACGAAAATTGGGATGCTGAAGACGGCAATCCAGGCCGCCACCAGCAGGTTGGTGGCGCGAATGTGCTCGCCGTTTTCTTTGGAGAAGCCGAACCAGGGGGCGTCGTTTTCTACGAAACCCACCATCGCCAGCAGCATCGCCAGCAGGCCGCCCACGTACCCGAACGACCAGCCGTAGCCGGAGACGCGGCCGATTTTTTCCGGCGGCGCGATCTCCGGCAAAAACGCATTGTAAAACACCATGCCCATTTCCACACCGATATTGGCGATGATGAACCAGACGAGTGCTTTCAAAACGTCGCCGGCTTGGGCGCTGTAGAGCATGGCCGTGCCGATCACCGCCACGGCGGTCAGCCCAAACAGGAAACGCTTGCGGTAGCCGCCGCTGTCCGCCAGCGCGCCCATAAACGGCGACAGCAACGCCACCGTCAGTCCGGAGATGGTGAGCCCCCGGGACCACAAGCTGGTGCCG
>JBBIIG010000085.1:5714-6946 GCA_037446635.1 bacterium | reverse complement strand
AATGGCTTTCGTAAAATAGGTGGAAAAAATGAAGGTCAAAACCAGCGCGGAAAAGGCGGAGTTGGCGAAGTCGTAAGTGGCCCAGGCAAAAACCGCGCGGCGGTCGTAGCTCTGCGAAGAAGACATTCTCCCTCCCGTTAAAACGTTGCCAATAGTAGAAATTAATTGGGGGAAAGTCAAGCGGCGCCGCTTCGCCGGCGATCCGCTTTTGCAGGAAAAGCCCACTACAAGTTTGATTTCTAGCTAGACTGAATTTATTCACCTATGAAGGACACGAAGATCACGAAGTTTTTAAAGATCATCAAAACCGATTTGATGAGGTAAATAAACTTCTTCGTGAACTTCGTGATAAAACTTTTTTCTTTGCGGGCCTTGCGTTTTCTTCGCAATCTTTGCGGTTGAAGTATTTCTAAAAGCGCAGAAACGCGCTCAGCCAAAACGTTCTTCGGTCCACGGATCGCCGTGCATGTGGTAGCCGTAGCGTTCCCAGAATCCCGGCTGATTCTCGGCCATGAATTCGAGGCCGTTCAGCCATTTGGCGCTTTTCCAAAAGTAAAGTTTTGGAACCAGCAGCCGCAGGGGGCCGCCGTGGTCCGGCGCCAGTGGCTGGCCGTTGTATTTGTAAGCCAGCAGTACGTCGTCGTCCAGCAGCTCGTCGAGGCGCATGTTGGTGGTGTAGCCGCCGTAAGAATGCTCCAGCACGAATTGGGCCTCCGGCTTCAATTTAATGCGCTGCAGGAAATCGCTGAAGCGTACGCCTTCCCACACCGTGTCCAATTTGCTCCAGCGGGTCACACAATGAATATCTGCTTGGACGATGGTGGTGGGCAGCGACGTAAACTCCGGCCAAGCGATCTCAAAAGGCTCCTCCACCAGCCCAAACACCCGCAGCCGCCAGGCGCTCAAATCGACGCGCGGCGTGGCGCCATAAGATAACACCGGAAATTTATCGGTTTGATATTGTCCGGGGGGGATGCGATCGCGTTCGCCTGCCGGCGCAGGCAGGCGGTCGCCGCGTTGGCGTTTGGGCTGGGCCTGGCGCAGCCGCTGAACACGTTTGATGGGATCGAGTATTGACATGCGGTCTCCTTAATTCTCAGAGATTCTTAAAGATGCCAGGCACTTTTAAAGTGCCTGGCATCTCATTATAATCCACCTGCGCCTTGTTTTATGCCAACTTTTTAACTCGCGCGCTAAGAAAACGCAAAGTAGCGCAAGAGAAATGCTGTCAT
>JBBIIG010000085.1:0-5625 GCA_037446635.1 bacterium | reverse complement strand
AGAGCGGATGCGGTGTGAGGTTGGAAAGATTGTGCAGCGAAAGTTTTTTCAAAGCGTCGATCATCGGCTGGGGATCGCCGGTGGTTTCGACGGCAAAGCGGTCGGCCTGGTACTCATGTTTGCGGGAAACCATCTGCATAAAAACCGCCAGAATCAGCTCGATGGGTGAATATAATAATCCGAAAAAAATCAGCCCGGCGTAGATGGACATATTTTGCATATAAAAAGCGTCGAACAAACCTTCGTGGCTTAAAAAAATCGAAAGCAGATAGAACACCACCCCCAGGTGAAAGATGCTGAGCAACAGCCCTTTGATGATATGCTTCATTTTATAGTGGCCGATCTCATGAGCCAGCACCGCCACTAATTCCGCGACTGTGAGTTTTTCGATGAGCGTATCGAACAACGCGATGCGTTTGTTTTTTCCGAAGCCGGTGAAGAAAGCGTTGGATTTGGTGGAGCGTTTGGAGCCGTCCATCACAAAAATATTTTTAAGCGGAAATTTAATTTTTTCTGCCAGAGTAAGGATGGCGCGCCGCAGCTCGGCCTCCGTCAATGGCCTAAATTTGTTGAACAGCGGCATAATCCAGGTCGGAGCAATGAACTGCACCACCAGAGTGAACAATATAGCTGCAAGCCAGCAGTACAACCAGGCCCACTCGCCGGCGTATTGAAAAAAAGCCAGCACGCCAGCCAGCAGCGGCGCGCCCAAAACAACCGTCAGCAGAGCGCTTTTGATCAAATCCGTCGCGAAGATGCGGGGCGTAGTTTTGTTGAAGCCGAAATACTCTTCGATCACAAAAGTGGAGTAGATGCTGAACGGCAGTGAAAGAATCGCGCGTGCAAAAGCCAGTATGCCGATATAGGCCAGCCCCCTTAAAATTGGGTGCAGCCCCCAACCGCGGACGATTTGATCAAGATAGTTGAAGCCGCCGCTAAACCAAAAACTCAACGTCAGCGCGAGCCCGAAGCTTGCGGAAACCAGTCCGAATTTAGTTTTTACCCGGGTATAATCCTGCGATTTTTTGTACCGTTCAGCGTCATAAACTTCGGCAAACTCCGGCGGCAGCTCATCGCGCAGCGCCCGCAGGTTGAGCAGCTCGGTGATGAGATTGACGATGAAGCTGAACAGTAATGTCGAGAAAATGATGATTCCGTAGATGTTCATACGCGGGATTTAGCGAGCCTGCTCTTCCTTTCCTACCTTAAACGAGCTTGTTAAACTTTTAGGCTCATTGGGTTTGAAACGCGCCAGCCGCATGGCGTTGCTGGTGACGCCTAACGACGCCCCCATGTCGCCGATGATCACCGCCATCACCAGCGAAACCAGCCCGGGGAACACGCCGGCCGCCAGGGTGAATTTGATCAAAATCGAAGCCCAGATGTTTTGCTTGATCACCCGCTGCGCCCGCCGGCTTAATTCTACCAGATAAGGAAGTTTCGATAAATCATCGGACATGAGGGCGATGTGGGCGGTTTCCAGCGCGGTGTCGGTTCCCGCCACGCCCATGGCAACCCCCACCGCGGCCGCCGCCAGCGCCGGCGCATCGTTCACACCGTCGCCAATCATCGCCACTTTGCCGTGCTTCTTTTGCAGAAAACGAATCTCTTTCACTTTGTCTTCCGGCAGCAGCCCCGCGTGGTAGTGCGTCAGGCCCAATTGCCCGGCGATGGCTTTGGCGGTCTCCGGGTTGTCGCCGGTGATCATCACCAATTCTTTGCCCGCGGCTTGCAGTTGCCGCACCATCTCTTTGGCGTTGTCGCGAATGTCATCCTGCAGCGCAATGATGCCCACGATTTCTTTTTCCGTTCCCACCAGCATGGTGGTTTTCCCGGCTTGCTGCAGCGACAACAATTTTTGCGACGGCAGCGATTGACTAAAAAGCTCGGGCCGGCCAACTAAAAAATTCTCGCCCTTTAATTTTGCACGCACGCCTTTACCGGGAAGCGATTCAAAATCTTCCACAGATTCCAGCGCCGCGCCGTCCGCGGACTCGACGATAGCGCGAGCGATGGGGTGGCTGCTGCGGGATTCGAGAGACGCCGCCAGCCGCAGCACCTCATTTTCCGAAACGCCGTTCAGCGAAACGACGTCGGTCACCTTCAACCGGCCTTTGGTCAACGTGCCGGTTTTGTCGAACGCGATGACGTTGATTCGGCTCATTTCTTCCAAATACACCCCGCCTTTGATGAGCACGCCGTTGCGGCTGGCGTTGGTGAGCGCAGAAACCACCGACACCGGCGTGGAGATCACCAGCGCGCAGGGGCAGGCAATCACCAGCAGCGTGAGCGCCTTCACGAACCAGTCGTGAAACGAAGCGCCGAAAAACAGCGGCGGCGCGATGGCGATGACAACCGCCACCGCCACCACGGTCGGGGTGTAAATTCTGGCGAACTTTTCCACGAAACGCTCGCTGGGCGCCTTTTGCGATTCCGCTTCCTCCACCAGATGAATGATGCGCGCCAGCATGGAATTCTCGCTGCGTTTATCGGTGCGGACTTCAAGATAGCCTTCCACGTTGATCGAGCCCGCAAATACCCTTTCGCCCACCTGCTTCGCCACCGGCACCGATTCGCCGGTGATGGGCGATTGATCCAAGCTGGAGGCGCCCGTGATAATTTCGCCGTCCACCGGCACTTTCTCACCAGGGCGAATCACGATGATATCTCCGATTTCAACCTGCTTCACCGGCAGGGTAACTTCCTGGCCGCCGCGTTTGACGCGCGCCACCTCCGGCGTGAGCTTCATCAGCTCGCGCAGGGAGTTGCGGGCGCGCTCCACAGCGAAGCTCTCCAACCATTCCGCCAGTGAAAATAAAAACGCCAGACTGGCCGCTTCAACGTATTCGCCGATGATGATGGCGCCGACGATGGCCATGGACATCAGCGAATCCATGGTGAAGCGCAGGCTGCGGATGGAGGCCCAGCCTTCGCGGGCAAAATTGATCGCGCCGAAAAATGTCGCCAAAAGAAACCAGAGAGCCGATGCGGACACGCCGCGGCCCAAAACATGAAACCGCGGTTGGTCGGGAGTTAGAAATCGCAGCGCCAGTCCGGTGGCCAGCGCCGCGCCGGAAACGAGCATGAAATGGACTTCCCGTTCGCGCCAGAAATTCCGCTGCTCGAAATTTTTGTGCGCCTCTTGCTTCACCTTGTAGCCGATTTTTGCCACCCGCTGCACCAGATCGTCCAGCGCCACTTTGTGGTGGTCGTAATCAATTTTCAGTTTGCTGGTACTGAAACTGACTTTGACCTTTTTCACCCCACCCACTTTCGCGATGGTATTTTCGATGGTGGCGGCGCAGTCGGCGCAGTGCAGCCCTTCTATTTGCAGTTCTTCGGATTTGAGGTGGTCGTGCATTAACCTTCTTCCTTAAATTTTATCATTCTCGAATATGCTCCATCGCCGCGTCAATCAATTCGCTGATGTGGGAATCGTCCAGTGAGTAGTAGGCAATTTTGCCTTCGCGGCGAAATTTCACCAGCCGCAGATTTTTCAACAGCCGCAACTGGTGGGAAATGGCCGAACGGGTCACGCCCAACAGCGCCGCCAGATCGCAGCCGCACATTTCCGTTTGGTTGAGCGCTAAAATGATTTTCAGCCGCGTGGGATCGCCCAACAGTTTGAAGGTCTCGGTCAATTCGTAAAGGTGGCCGTTGGCGAGAAGCTTTTTCCGCACCGCCTTCACTTTTTTTTCATCGACAAACAGGATGTCGCAGGCTGCGTCATTCATATCTCACTCTCAACGATTGAGCAATCATTCAATCGAAATATAACAAAATGGATTTCAAAGTCAAGGTCAATTTTGGGGATGTTATTTAGCTAAGAATCATGTAGTGGGAAAAGGTTTTGCTGAACATGGATAAGATATTTCGCGGCGACGCACGGATACCTGTTTCAGTAAATTTCTTAAATGTATTTTTAGCGAATTCCTTCACGATTGTCAAGAAAATTTTTTTCAAAGCAACCGTCTAACTTTTCGGGAAGCCCCGCACGATCGGCAATTGAATGCAAAACGTCGTCCCCCGATTCTCGATGCTCTCCAGAGTTATCTTCCCGCCGTGCTCGTCGATGATCCGTTTCACGATTGCCAGCCCCAAACCCATGCCGCTTTTTTTGGTTGAAAAATAGGGCTCGAAAATTTTGGTTTGTAAGTCAGGGGGAATGCCGCTGCCCTGATCGATCACTTGCAGCCCCGCCGAGCCATTTTTCCTTCTGGTTTGAATTTTCAAAACGCCGCCGCTTTTTTCCTTCATGCTGTCGAAGCCGTTTTCGATCAAATTAATCAAAACCCGCCGCATCTTCTCATAATCAAAATTGAATTCTGGCAGCGCGGAATCGAGCTCCATCTGCAGCGGACGATCGCTGTAGAGTTTGCTCACTTCCTCCACCAATTCGTTGAGGCTGCCGGGCGCGAGGGTGAGTTTGGGCAGGCGCGCGAATTCCGAAAACTCCCGCACCAGCGTCCGCAGATTTTCGATCTCATCGTTGACGATGTCGCTGCACTCGGCGAGCAACTGGCGGTAAGCTTCGTCGTCGCCGCGGTACTTGTCTTTCATTTGCTGCACCGTGAGTTGGATGGGCGTCAGCGGATTCTTGATCTCGTGTGCCAGCACGCGCGCAATTTCCCGCCACACCGCCATCTTTTCCAGCGCGATCACCTGATCCTGTTTTTCTTTCAACGCCGCGATCATGTGATTGAACGCCGCCACCAGCTCGCCGACTTCGTCATTGGAAGTCACCGCCACCCGGTGCTCCCAATTTCCTTCGGCGACTTTCTTTGTGCCGTTCACCAGCAGCAAAAGCGGCGTGGTGATTTTGCGGGAAAAGTAAATCCCGAGTCCAATCGACAGCGCGGCAATGGGCGCGTAAATCGCAAAGAAGTAGAGCAGAAACCCGCGTCTCACTTCTTCTTCTAAAAAGCCGAGGGTTTTGAACATCTGGTTGACGCTCACTATCTGTTGAAAGCCGCGAGTGAATTTTTCATCGACGGCGCGCGTGACGACCACAAAACCGCGGCGCGAGCCATTTCGCACGATGGGCGCGTAAGCGAGGATGTGCCCGGGGTCGTCGCCGCCAGCAATAAAGTCGGCCTTCGTTTTGGTGCGCAGCGATTGCAGCGTGGCTTGATACAGCGGCGGAAACGCGTGGCCGTCCGCCGCGCTGATCGTGTAAATCAGATCGGCATTTTGATCAAACACGTTTAATCTGCTCTGTTTCATGAAATGAATTGGCGGCAGATTTTTTTGCGCGGCACCGGTTTCGCCGCGAACGATGTTCAAAATCTCGTCGCTGTCCGCCAGCTCGCGGGCGAAATTCAGCGTCTCGTTTTTGTAGATGGAGTACAGCTCGCGCGAAATATCCGTCGCGTGCTCCAGCGCCAGCTCCACGTTTTGATTGAATCCGATATCCTGACTTTTGCGCAGCAGGTCTTTCACCAAAAAATAGATCGGCAGGATCGGCAGCAGCGCGATGAGCAGCAGCGTGGCGATGAGTTTGGTGCGAATGGTCATTTTAAATCCTCAAGGCGAAAGGTTGGCGACGAATGCCAGTCGGAGCTGTACTGCGACTGCTTTTTCCCGCCCACAAAAAACGAAATGAGATTGCTCAAATTCAGTTTGAAT
>JBBIIG010000084.1:0-15780 GCA_037446635.1 bacterium | reverse complement strand
ATCACCGCGGCGCAAACCTGGGAGGATTCGGAAACGGAAGCGATCTTCCAGGGCTTTCGCAAGATGCTTTTTGAAATGGGTTACACGCGCCCGCGCATCAAGCTGATTCCTCCGTTACGAATTGGGCGCGAGAAAATCCGCGGCCGCGGCTACGATCGCTACGAATACGTCGCCAAAGAGATGATGGCCGACTACGACGAAAATTTGCTGCAATGTACTCACAGCCGGATGGCCACCGACAAAGGGGTGTACGTCTGCCCAATCTTGATTGATTATCCCGAAGCCAAAGTGAGCGACACGCTGGCGGATTCGTTTATGCCCTATCCGCTCAAACATCAAGCGTGCTACACCTGTTATCTTGCCGGCGCCATCTGCCACAATTTCTCGGCTTCGGAAAAATAACTCACTCAATCAAACGAAGGAAAAACTTTGACGGAGTTATTGATTCCGATTTTCGTGTTTATTTTAGCGGCCGCCAATGGCGCCAACGATATTTCAAAGGGCGTCGCCACGCTGGTGGGCGGGAGAGCGCTGCGCCCGCAGACAGCTATTTTGTGGGGAACGTTCCTGACCGGCGCCGGCGCGCTGGTAGGTGGAGTCGTCGGCGCCAGCCTCTTGCGCACGTTTTCTTCGGCGCTGCTCTCCCAGCCAATTTCTTCTCCGCTGCTGCCACTGGCGATGGCGTTGTCGGCAATCGTTTGGCTGTTCATCGCTACTCGCCTCGGGATGCCGATTTCCACCACGCACGCATTGGTGGGCGGACTCATCGGCGCGGCCTGGGCGCAAACCGGATCGAGTGCAATCGTCTGGGAAGCGCTGCTGCAGAAAGCGGCCCTGCCGCTGGCTCTGAGTCCAGTGATGGCCGCCGCTCTGACCCGGTTGAGTATGCCAATTTTCCGGCGCATGCTTTCTCGAACGCAAGCGTATTGCTTGTGCCTTGAAGTTCAACACAACGGGCTCGCGCCGGCGCCAACCGCCGCGGGGCCAACCTTACTGGCGGCCGCCGACGCGCCAAAGCTTCATCTGATCGCCGGCCAAGCCGAGGCCTGCGAGCCGAAGAATACGGTGGTTGGCGTCAAAGTTCAAGCAGCCGACGCCCTGCACATTTTCACCAGCGGCCTCACCAGCTTTGCCCGCGGCATGAACGATGCCCCCAAGATCGCGGCGCTGCTGCTGAGCGTCGCCTGGGTTGACGGCGCATCCGCGGCGCCCGCTTTGGGATTGGCGGCGCTGGGAATGTGCCTCGGCAGTTTGCTCTGGGGGCGGCGGGTGCTGCACACGCTTTCAGAAAAAATCACCGCGATGGACAGCATTGAAGCACTCTCCGCCAACGCCTGCTCGTCTATTTTAGTGAGCACGGCGACCTTTTTCGGGATGCCGCTCTCCACCACCCACGTCACCACCAGCGCCATTGTGGGCATCGGCTTGGAAGCGCGACGAGGCATCGACTGGCGGGTGGTGCGCGAAATTATTCTGGCCTGGGCGGTGACCTTGCCCACCGCCGGCGTTTTAGCTTACTATTTTAATTTGATGTTTCAGCAAATTGCATTTTGATGAAAATTTCAACGGAGGCGAACTATGTCATTTTCAGAAGAAACGATGGTGGTGGAACGGGCGGTGCGCCAGCGCTATTCGCAGGCGGCGCAGCAGCGGGAAGCCGCGCTCTGCTGTCCGGTGGAATACGATCCGGAATTTTTAAAAATTCTGCCGGCGGAAATTTTAGAGCGCGACTACGGCTGCGGCGATCCTTCAAAATATGCGCAACCCGGCGAAACGGTTTTAGACCTCGGCAGCGGCGCCGGCAAAATTTGCTACATCCTGGCGCAGAAGGTGGGCGCCCAAGGGCGGGTCATCGGCGTGGACATGAATGCGGAGATGTTAGAGCTGGCGCGAAAATATCAAAGAGAGATCGGCGATCGCCTGGGCTATCACAATGTAGATTTTCGGCGCGGCAAAATTCAGGACTTGCGGCTGGACCTGGACAAGATCGATTTTTATCTGCGCGAAAATCCGGTGCAAAACGCCAATGATTTGGTGCGCTACGAAGAGTTCGTGGCGGCGCAGCGCCAAAATTATCCGTTGATCCCGGATGACTCGGTGGATCTGGTGGTCTCCAATTGCGTGTTGAACCTGGTGAAAGACGAAGACAAGCGACGGCTGTTTGCAGAAATTTATCGCGTGTTGAAAGCCGGCGGCCGTATCGCCATCTCCGATATCGTCTCGGATGAAGATGTGCCCGACCGTTTGAAAAACGACCCCGACCTGTGGAGCGGCTGCATCTCCGGCGCCCTGCGGGAAGATGAATTCCTGCAAGCCTTTGCTGACGCCGGCTTTTATGGCATCGAAATAGAAAAGCGCGATGAACGCCCGTGGCAAACGGTGGAGGGCATCGAGTTTCGCGCGGTCACGGTGACGGCGTACAAAGGCAAAGAGGGGCCGTGCCGCGAGCGCAACCAGGCGGTGATCTACCGCGGCCCCTGGAAGGCGGTGATTGACGATGACGGCCACACCCTCTACCGCGGCGAACGGATGGCGGTGTGCGATAAGACGTTTCAAATTTATACGAAGGCGCCCTACCGCCAGGATATCATCGCCGTCGAGCCGTACGAAACCATTTCACTGGAGGCGGCGCAGCCATTCAATTGCAGCAAAAACGCCCGCCGCCACCCGCGCGAAACCAAGGGTTTGGAGTACAAGAGAACCGAAATTACCGATGCGCCCTACTGCGGCGTGGATGGGTGCTGCTGATAAGCTGTAAATAACTGAGATGACTGGCACTTTCAAAGTGCCAGTCATCTATTACGCCATCATAATTGTAATGACCAACCTCCCCTTTAAAAAAATCGCTGTCTGCGGCGGCGTGTACAACAACTATCTCGCATTGGATGCCTTCATCAAAGATGCAAAACAACGCGGGGCGGAGAAGCTCTTTTGCCTGGGCGATCTGGGCGCATTCGGGCCGCATCCCGATCGGGTTTTCCCACTTTTGTTAGAGAATCATATTTCCGTCGTACAGGGCAATTACGATCACTCGGTGGGCAACGGTTTGAAAGACTGCCAGTGCGGCTACACCGATCCCCGCGACAATTACTTTGCGCAGCTCAGCTACGATTACACCTTCGCCCACACCAGCGACGATTTCAAAAAGTATCAAAAACACCTTCCAAAGGAAATCCGCTTTGAGTTCGGCGGCAAACACTTTTTGCTCTGCCACGGCTCGCCCCGTAAAACCAACGAGTTTCTCTGGGAATCGACGACGCCCGATCACTTTTTGGAAAAACTGTTTCGCGATTTTGCCGCCGACGTCATCCTCGCCACCCACACCGGTATTCACTGGCAGCGGCGAGTGGGCCACAAGTTGTTTGCCAACGTCGGCGTGATTGGCCGGCCGGAGAACGATGGCCAAACCAACGTCTGGTACGCCCTCGTCACGGCGAATGGCGAAGCGGCAATCGAATTCATTCCGCTGGCATACGACCACCAACGCCTGGCGCAGGAGATGCGTGAAGAAAATCTGCCGCCGGAGTTTATCGAAACCATTCTCAGCGGCTGGTGGACAACCTGTTTAGAAATTTTGCCGGCCAAAGAACGGCGGCGTGGAAAGCTCTAAACGCTAAAAAAATTCCCAAAAAATTCTTAGAATTCCTTGATTTTTAATCTGCTAATTGCTACATAAGCAACTAATATTGGACGTCTTGCTTTAAGATGTTGCCTTGGGGGCAGCCCCAGCTTTCTTGGCTCAGTTTTGAAATTTAGTAGCAATTATTAACCGGCAAAGCCAGGTCTCCCGTTATGCCAACGTGGAATGTCTGTGTAGAGGCTGCAATCGGTTTTTGGGGGTGGCAGCTTCAATACGATGCCGTCATGCGAGCCGCGTCCTCGCTCCTCCCAACTTTGCTCAACCATTTTTTGCTTTTCTTATCTTCTGTGCTTGTGGTTGCACAGCTTATCGAGGATCTATCCGATAATGACTTGATCAAAAAATGCCGTGAGCACTCCCCGGATTGGAATAGATTCTGGAAAGAATTCGAGAGAAGATTTGATGAATACATCTTCTTTATGATTCTTTATGAACTAAGACGGCAGTTGAGCTCTTCAGTTATTTACGATCTCAAGGAATCGATTCAAGACCTGCGGCAGGATGTGTATGAAAAGCTTTTGAAAGACGACGGCAAAGCCCTGAAGGAGTTCCGCGGCGAACACACCGAGTCCTTTCGAGCTTACCTGCGAAGCATCACCATCAACCTGACCAAAAATTTTTCCAAAAGAGAAAAATTGCAGCAGAGGCGCATGAATGACGTCATTGGCGAATCCAGCGCCCCGGAGCTTTTCAGGATCAACTCCGTGACCAACGAAACCGAAGAACATTTGGACGAAGCGTTTGTAAAGGAACATATTATCAGAATGCTGCGCGCCAACTATCCCAGCCGCAATCTCGATCGTGATATCTTGATATTTAAGCTCTATTTCTTTGAAGGCTTATCCCCTAAACAGATTCACAACATTATTAATGGTGAACTCTCGGCAAGTGGAGTTGAGAGCACCGTTAGCCGCATGAAGAAGACGCTGGAAAAAATATACTTCGAAAATTGATTTTTGAGTCATCTGAGAGTTTTTTAGTGTTAGGTTTGTCTATTAAGACTGGTAGATGGAATAGCCATTTCAAAATTGTGGGATAAACCTAAAGGGGTAGAGTGATGAAATCATACGATTGTTTGACATTTCACCAGCTTTTCGGCTTGATAAACGCTCGGCTGACGCAAGAGCAGACCCTCTGGATGGAGCAGCATCTACAATCCTGCGAGCGCTGCCGCGAGAAACTCACGTTCATTCGGAAAATTCAGGAAGTAATAAAAATCAGGCAGGAACCCACCCCGCCGGGTCAGCAGCCCAAGCGTGACCTCCAACACATCTCCGCGCCATTGTTAGAACAATACTATCAGGGCACGATTAATCACACCCAGCGCGAGTGGATGCATCGGCATTTAGCAGCTTGCAACGATTGCTTCCACGAATTCAGCAGCGCCGCCAGAGCCTCGCTCGACATGCTAAGCGACGCCGGGCAGGATTTTCTCAAGCAACTCGATGCGGAAAAAGTGGAAGGCCGCTTGGCCAAATACCGCCGCCGCTTTGAGACCCGGCCGGTTAAAAATTATTTCGTCGAAGTTCTCGCCGCCGCCCGACTTTCCTGGCAGCAACTCTCTCTCACCTTCAAGTTGGGCTTTGCGGTCGGCCTGATTCTACTCGCTTTTTTTGGCTACCGCAAGCTGGAGGTGCACTTTTTAATTCAAAAACCCATCGACTTTTTTACAAATGAACTTCCAAAAAGACTTTATGTCAAAGCCGGCGAACTGCGACCTTCGGGTGGGTACAGCTTAAAAAGTTTCAGCACCAAAAGCGGTGAAGCGCTTACCTCCAACGCCGATCCCGCCCCCTTCCTTAACGCGCTGGAAATTCAACCCAACCATTTCCATCTCAATCACATGCTGGGAACCGTCTATTATTTTAATGGCGAGATTGATCTTGCTGAAACCTATTACCAGCGGGCGCTGGCTTTGGATAGCAACAACGCCGAAATTCATAACGACCTCTCTTTGATTCACTTCCATCGCAAAGACTTGCTCAAAGCGCTCGACTGTTTAGAACGAGCTTTAGCTCTCAACCCCCAACTTCCGGAGGCTCATTTCAACAAAGCCATCGTTTTGGAAGCCATGGGGAAAACCGACTTAGCGAAAGCGGCGTGGGAAACGTATCTCGACTTGGAAGTGGAAGACAAATCCGAATGGAGAAGTGAGGCGCTGAACCATTTCAGTGAGCTTTCCAGGTGATATGATCGAAATCGACGGCTCCGCCGGGGAGGGTGGCGGCCAGATTCTGCGATCGGCTCTCGCTCTGTCTGCTTTGACCGCTCAAGCGTTCAAGATCAAAAATATCCGGCAAAATCGCCCCAAGCCCGGATTGCAGCCGCAGCATCTCAAAAGCGTGGAGGCCGCGGGCGCTATCTGCCGCGCGCGCGTCTCTGACATTCAACTGCATTCCACCCAATTGACGTTTGAGCCCGGCGCGGTTGCCGCTGGCGACTACCAGTTTGACATTGGCACCGCCGGCGCCGCGACCCTGGTGCTGCAAACGGTCTTCCTGCCCTTGAGCTTTGCCGCGTCCCCATCGCAAATCACCATCACTGGCGGCACCCATGTACCGTGGTCGCCGTGCTACGATTACCTGGAACTGCAATGGCTGCCGTTCATGAAGCGCCTGGGCTTCGATGCGGAGTTGCAGCTCGTCGAAGCCGGCTTCTATCCCAAGGGCGGTGGGAAAATCGTGGCGAAAATTCAACCGGTCAAAACGGTTGCGCCGCTGCAGCTCACTCATCGCGGCGAGCTTAAAAAAACATTGGGCATCTCGGCGTACGCCAATCTCCGACGCGAGGTGGCGGAGCGCCAGATGAACCAGGCGCTGCGGATGTTGAAGAGCCGCGGCATCGCGCCCAATATCGAAATCAAAGAATTGCGGTCGCGCGGGGTCAACACCATGATGCTGCTGTTAGGGGTGTTCGAGCGCTCTTTGTGCTGCTATTTTGCTTTGGGTGCGCGCGGCCAGCCTGTGCAGACAGGCAAGCCGGCGGAAAAAGTTGCTGCGGAAGCGGCCGAGTCCTTCACGAGATTTCTGGCCACGGGCGGCGTCTTTGATGAATTTTTAGCCGATCAGTTGCTGCTGCCGCTGAGCCTGGCCGCGGGCGTCTCGCAATTTGTGACTCCAAAAATCACTCAGCATCTGCTCACCAACGCCGACGTGATCCAAAAATTTTTAGGCGCGAAAATTTCTATTGATGGAAAATTGGGCGAAGAAGGGAAGGTAGAGATTCACGGAGTTGGTTTTAAAAACACTGAACTCACCGAAAAGCGCCTGAATACTGAAACTTAACCGCAAAGTTCGCGAAGGAAACGCAAAAGAACGCAATGAAAGAGCTTAAATTTTCTTAGCGCCTTTGCGCCAGCTTTGCGTTCTTTGCGGTAAAAATAGGTTTGATTAATTTGCCAGCAACACCCGCAGGACGTTGACGAGGTTTTGATGGAGCGGGTTGTCTTCATTGTACGTAATCACCAGGTCGCACTTGTTATCTGAATTCAAATCCAGCGCTCTGACCATTTCGCCATTTTGCGGAAGCAGGACATTGAATTTCGCGCCGATCTTCGTATCCAGTCCCTTTTTGTCGTTGCCTAAAAAAATCGCCAGCGTTTTTTCGGAGATGCTGCTGAGAATATCGAGGTAGCCGTCGCCATTGAAATCGGCGATTTCATAAACCGGCGACGTCGCCCCGCCGCGAAAGGAAAACCCCACCACCATGCGAATATCCAGGTCCGGCTTTTTGGGATAGCGGCCCTCCTCAGTCATCAAAAAAATATCGGCGCGGAGTTCCACCGTGCGCGAGATCAACATTTTCACGATGTTTTGCAATCCCACTTTTATCGCTGGAATCACCAGATCGAGTTTGCCGTCGCGATTGATATCGACGATATCCAGCACTAACTGCGTGCCGTCGGGCTGGATAATTTGGTCGGGGGTCGTGGAAAAATACACCGACTGCTTGGAATTGGCAGAATCGCGGCGGCCGAAATAAATGCGCACGTCGGTGGCCGGATTCACCATGCTCTCTTTGGTGGAGACGCGAACTGTGGCCGCATCCAAAACGCCGTCGCCGTTCAAATCTTTGATGCGCATTAAACGAAAGCGCTCGCTTTCGTCGGCGATTCGGACGCGCTGAATTTTCGCCCCCCGCCAGATTTCTCCGAAATGCAGCGGCAGGGTTTGCCGCGGCCGCTGGGCAAAGTAGCCGGTTTCTTCCTGCAAAAAAACCAGTAAGCTGTCTTTATAAATCGCCAGTAAATCTCTTCGGCCATCGGCGTCGAAATCTTCCGTCAGCAGAAAGGGGGTGGTATAAACTGCTTCGGCGTAATTGCCAACGGAAAACCGCGGGTCGTACATACCGGAAACCCGCGACTCCATGGCGCTCGGCAGCTCGTTGATGAGCCAGTTGCCGCCGGGCGCGCGGAAATAGATGTTTAGGCGGCTGAGCTTGGGCAGCAGCAGCTCATCGCGATGGTCGCCGTTGAGGTCGGCCACCAGCTCCCATTTCGTGGGCGCGTAGGTGGGTAGCATGAACGCGGATTCCGCGTCGAACAATTTGCGTGGCGTCAAAACGAAGCCGCTGTCGTTGAAAGAATGATAAAAGACGCCCTGTTTTTTCAGACAGACCAATTCTTTCTGCGCGTCGCCGATCACGTCGCCAAAGTCGAAAAGAATGATCGTTTCATCCAAATGCAACTGCTGGTGGGGCGTGGCGCGAAAACCCTCGCGGCTTTGCAGGTATAAACTCAAGCTCAGCACGCTGGTGGAGTTGGCGGCCGGTTTGAGCGCGATGATCACATCTTTATAACCATCGCGATTGATATCCTCCACGTGATAGAACAGCATCTCGCCCTCAAACTTGAGATCGAAAACGCGAAATAAATCCCCCGCTGCGGCGGAAGTCTGCTCAGCGGCCAGCCAGATCAATGAAATCAAAATGAATTTTAAATTGCACATTATTCAATCAATTGCTCAAAAATTATCCACAGGTTGTCATGAATCAGCTTCTTCCGCCTTCGCGGTTTGAGGAAAATGAACTTGCCAGGTGAATGGCATACGCCTTGCTTGATGTCGCACCGAAATCAATCCAAAAATTGAAAATTAATATCTGCAATAGAAGGGAAAATTACAAACAAAAAGACAAGCTATTTGGGGACTCGCCGCCGGACGCATCTGGAAATTTGGCGGCCGCATTTGAAACATGCCCCTCTATTGGGTTAGGCGTAGGACACGGCGCCACGAACTTTCTTCAGCTTAACCTGGCCTTCGCATTCAGCCCTGCTCAACAGATCACAACGGCGGTTTCGAAATTGGAGACGCGCGTCTATGTTATCAAACATTTTGTCAACTTTAAATTCATCCCCAGCGCTGGCTGCTTTAGAATGAAATGCAGATTACTCTCCCTTAAGTGGATGATGGCGATCGCCGCTCTGACCGGCATACAGGCTGGCGGCGCCGCCGACGCCCTGGCGCAGCGGGCGCTCATCGCGGTCGATGGCGTCAAAGTTTATGCGCTGCCGATGGAAGATATCCAGCCGAGCGACACGCTGGCAAAAGGCGACACCGTGCGGGTGATCGGCCAACGGGGAGAGTGGGTGAAAATCGCTTTTCACGATGGCCAGAAAGGGTGGATGAAATTGCACGTTGAAAAATCTGCAGCGGCAAATGGCAACTCGCAAACATCATCAAATTCCAAAAGCAGCGCCCCGGAAGCCAGCAACGGTTTTCATAAAAAGCTAACCAATGGCCACAGCGAAGAGCAGCCAGACAGCCTGCGAAAACCGCCGGAGCAACCGCGGAGCAGAAATAAAACGCACAGCCGTTTTGGCTACTCATTCGGATTGGGCGTCATTGAGCTGGAGTTCACCTACAACTGGAAATTTGTTTTTCACTCCTCGCAGCGGCTGGCGCTGGAGGGGTCGTTTCGACACGCGCTGGGCGACGCCGCTGACTCGTATTTCATCGCGGCAAATGTTTCATATCTGCTTAAAGAGAAAGGAAAATTGCGGCCGTACCTCACCGGCGGCGCGGGCGCGATCAAAACGGCGCCGGCGCGCAGCGTGGGGTCGGATGGCGCCTCCAATATAGCCGTGAACGTTGGCGTCGGCGCGCGCCGGTTGTTAAAAGAAAATTTGTCGCTGGTCGTCAACGTCAACCACTATACCGCGTTTGTCGGCAACGGCGTGGCGAATTATCGTGAGTTCAGCGCCGGCATTTTGGTGGGCCGGTTTTGGAAGTAAGCAAGTTTCCACCCATCTAAAGGTAATGCCTTTAGCGGGGATCTTCACTGGATGCCCGACAAAAGCATTCGGGCATGGCAGGAGAGGTTGGCTTTTGGGACAGCCGCAAATAATACCTGTCGAAAAATTCATAATTGATCGTGTTGGAGGCGTCAGTTGGATAAGACAATTTTGTCCGCAATTTTGATAAACGCGTTTTTGATTGCGTTGCCATTGGCCGCGCAGCCCGTTTCGCGGGTGCATGAATTGTTTCCGTTCGTGGGTTTGTACGCCGCCGATCGCTTTCAAAATTCCATCGTCATTGGCGTGCGCTACGAACACCACGTTGATGGGCGGCTGTCGCTGGGCGCGACCCTCGGCTTTGCCAAAGCGGGGCAGAATTTTTTTCAGAAAGCGCTGGGCGCGGCGCCGGAGCCGGGCAGCTCCACCGTGATTTTTTACAGCGGCCGCGTGACGCGTACGTTCCCGTATCGCGGCGTCGCGCCGTACGGGACGTTGGGGCTCGGCGTCACCCGCCAGCACTCGGAATCGAATATCACTATCAGTCCGGGGATGGGCTTCAAGTTTCCCATCGGCGCGCGCACGTCCGTTCGACTCGAAATCAACGATCACATTTTCACCAGCGGTCGCGGCAGGACCTCGTGGACGAATAACAACATCGAATTCGCCGCCGGCATCTCGTTCTTTTTGCAATGAACGTAGGGGCGTATTGCTATACGCCCCTACCTGATCGAAATTCCGAGAGAGCTTCCCTCTTATCTTCCCTCCTTTTAATTGAGCCAGAGGCCCGAGTCGTCCGACTCGGGCCTTGTTTATTTAAAACTTCATGATTCGAAATTCCTTGTTAGTTAGATATTCGACATTCCTTAAAAAGGGGTTGCATAATAAATTTTAGAACAAAGGAATAATGAATGTCGAATATCGAATTGGCTGTGATTTAAAAGAGTTCTCCGCTTTCCTCCAAAAATATTGCCAGTTGATTTTTACCTTTCAGCCGATTATCTTTGCTGCAACACAATCGTCTCCATTCAATCCAACCGGTTGGAGCAAAAGGGAAGAATTTTGGGCAGAAAGTCAAATCGTTGGGTCGTCGGCGGGGGATTTAGCAAAGGATAAAATATCCTCGTGGCCGCAATAAATGTGGGAGCCATTTCTGCTGTTATGAAAATATCGCTGCTGTTACGATTTCTATTGGGCGGCGTGTTCGTCTTCTCCGCCGTCTCGAAGTTGTTAGGGGTGGGACTGTTTGAAATCGCCATCGTCGAGCAAGGCCTGGCTGCCACGCGCGAACAAGCGGCGTATCCGGCGCGGCTGCTCATCGCCTTCGAGCTGTTTTTGGGCGCGGCTTTGTTCCTGCCGTTTTTCCTCAAGCGCCTGGTGCTGCCGCTGGCCATCGCGACGTTGGCGGCGTTCAGCATTTTGCAGGGCTATCAATTGCTCTTTGGCGAGTCGACCCCCGACTGCGGCTGCTTTGGCGAATTATTGCCCATGTCATCCGCCGAATCATTGGCAAAAAATATTTTCCTACTGGGCTTGAGCCTTTGGCTTTTAAAAACGACGCGCGAGGAAAAACGCCATTTCGCTGCGCCGGCGATTTTGGCCGTGGGCTCGCTGGCGGCGGTGATGCTGCTGGCGCCGGTTCGCCGCAACTACGACGGCGTCTTCGTAAACTACACCCAATTTGAGGGCGCCGGCCGCGTCGATCTCACCAGCGGCGAAAAACTGCTTGCCGTGTTCAACGCGGAGTGCGAGCATTGTCAGCAAACCGCAAAGGAGCTGCGCGCGCTGGCGGAACAACACGTCTTGCTGCCGGAAATCTATGTGCTGCTTTTCAGCGAAAACGAAGCGATGATTTCTATTTTTTGGGAAATCACCGGCGTCAGCTATCCTTATCATTTGATATCAGAGGCCGAGTTTTTCGATCTCATCGGCGACAGCCCGCCGCGCATTTACTGGCTGAATGACGGCAAAGTCAAAGCGCGCTGGGACGATGATTTTACCGAAAACCTCCGCGCCGCTTTTGCTGCTGACTCGGACCGAAAATCCTGACCCAAAATGGCCGTTACCATCCTGATCGTTGACGACGAAAAAAACATCCGCCGCTCGCTGGAGATGATTTGCAGCGGCGAAGGGTACGCCGTCAAAACCGCAGCGGAGAGCGACGAAGCGCTGAAACATCTCGAGGCCGGCATGATCGATCTGGCGCTGCTGGACATCATCATGCCCAAAACCGACGGCCTGCAGCTTCTCAAAAAAATTCATGCGGATTATCCGGATGTGACCGTGATTATGATCTCCGGCCAGGCCACCGTGCAAAACGCCGTGGCCGCGGTCAAAGAGGGCGCGTACGATTTCATCGAAAAGCCCATCTCCAAAGAGAAGCTGCTGATCGCCATCGAGAATGCGTTGAAGAATCGCCGGCTGCAGCGGGAAAATTTAGAGCTGCGGCAGCAGGTCGCCGGCAAGTACGAAATGATCGGCGCCAGCCGCGCGATGAAAGAGGTGCGGGAGCAAATCGCTAAAGTGGCGCCCACCAACGGCCGGGTGCTGATTTTTGGCGAAAGTGGCGCCGGCAAAGAATTGATCGCGCGCGCTATTCACGAAAACAGCCCGCGCAAAAACGGGCCGTTCATCAAAGTCAACTGCGCGGCGATTCCGGAGGAGCTGATCGAGAGCGAGCTGTTTGGCAGCGAAAAGGGCGCCTACACCGGCGCGCATCAAACCCGCGACGGCAAGTTCACCCTCGCCGACGGCGGCACGTTGTTTTTAGACGAAGTGGGCGACATGAGTTTGAAAGTGCAGGCCAAAGTGCTGCGAGTGCTGCAGGAGGGTGAATTCGAAAAAGTCGGTGGACATAAAACCGAGAAAGTCGATGTGCGGGTGCTGGCCGCCACCAACAAAGACCTCGAAAGGGAAGTGAAGGAAGGCCGCTTCCGCGAAGACCTGCTGTTTCGTTTGAACGTGGTGCCCATCACGGCGCCGCCGCTGCGCCGGCGCAAAGACGATCTTCCTCTGCTCATCGAGCATTTCATTGACAGCTTCAGCCGCGAAAACGGCTACCGCCGTAAGCAATTGACGCCCGCGGCGCTGGAGGCCCTGCGCGCCTACGATTGGCCCGGCAACATTCGCGAATTGAAAAATGTGATCGAGCGGCTGATGATCATGGCCAGCGGCGATACCATTGACGCCGATGATCTACCCGCGAACATTCAGCACCCAACGGCGCAGACAGCCCTCAAAATCGAAGTGGGGATGACGTTGAGAGAAATGAAAAACAGCGTGGAGCGGGAGTACATTCTCGCGGTTTTAAAACGCACGAAGTGGAACATCAGTCAGGCGGCGAAGGAGTTGGACATCGACCGCACCAATCTGCACAAGAAGATCAAATATTTTGGGTTGACGGATGCAGAAACATTGGAAATCAACCGATGACTGCAAGCACTTCAACGAATTCAAGCAACCCCGGCCGGCCGCTGGGGTTGGCTATCATTCTCGCTTTGCTCATGATCCTCAACGCGTTTGGCGCTGCGACCGTGGTGCTGCGCTGGCAAGATTTTTTAGCGCAGTTCCCGCGTCTCACCCCGCCGGCTTTGGCGGCGCTGGCGGGCTGCGCCGGCGCCGGCATCCTCGCTTGTGCAGCCATTTGGCAGTGGAAAAAATGGGGGATCGCGCTGATTTCGATTCTCGTGATCGTGGTTTTGGTTTTAGAGATCTATTTTCTCGGCCCCACTTTCAAGACGCTGCGCATTCCGCTGTCGTATGGCTTGCTCATGATATTTATTTGGCCGGTGCGACAGCGGTTCAAATAGTTGGTCGTAACTCTTAACGCAGACCTGTCTGCGCTTCGCGACTTTGCGTCTTTGTGTGAGAGTTTGAAGATCACTGAATCGTCAGCGAGATGATCACCCCCACGACGTCGCCATCGCGCTGCGGTTTTAAGTCTGTGGTGATATCGCGGCCGCTAACTTGCTCGGTCATTTTTGAGTAATCGAGTTCTTTGAACATCACTTCCGCGCCGAGTCCGAAATGGCGGGAGAAAAACCAGTCCACCCCCAATCCCAACGCAAAGCCCGAGCCCGTGAAGGTGGTGTTGCTTTCGTCTTCTTCGAATCCATAAACACCAACGCCGACTTTGCCGAAGGGTTGAATTCGAGATTGCGGCAAAAAGCGGTATTGCAGGTTTAGCTCCAGCCCGCCGAAATTCGATTTCTCGTGCGTCTCGGTGCGGGGATGCTCGGCGCCAAGCGCCGTCAGCCACAACGTGAAGTGATCGTCGAAGCCGAAGCCGAGGCTCAGCAGACCGGCGCCGCCGTCGTCAAATTTTTGGCCAAAGTAATTTTCAAACGCGCCCACGCCGATCGCCCCTTTGATGCCCTTGTGAGAAAAGCGCGATGGCGGTGGTTGCGATGGCTGCCCCTGCGCCCATAATTCAAAACACAAAAGTAAAATCACGTTCGATATCACCAAAACCCTCAGTAGATTCTTTCGCATGTTCGCACCTCGGTTAGTTTGTTATCACTCAAACAAACCCCGTACCAACAAAATATGCGAGCTCAACAGCTACAAAACAAGCCTTTCAAACCAAAATCTCCTGTGAAGAAAAACCACAGGTGTGGAAATTTCCCTTTGCATTTTGTTCTATTTTGTTTATCATAACCTATTTCCATTTCAATGATCCCATCGATGCCGGATGCGCTGCAAGCAAAGGCCGAAAAACTGGCCATCAAAAAAATCAAGCGCCACATTTTTTTGTGCTGCGATCAAACCAAGCCCAAGTGCTCGGAAAAGGAAGCGAGTCTCGAATCGTGGGAGTATCTCAAACGGCGGTTGGATGAATTGGGACTGAGCGGCGAGGGCGGCGTCTATCGCACCAAAGCCAACTGTTTGCGCATTTGCCAGAACGGCCCGACGGCCGTGGTGTATCCCGAGGGCATCTGGTATCACTCGTGCACCCCGGAAGTTTTGGAGCGCATCATTCAGGAGCATTTGATCGGCGGGCAGCCGGTGCGAGAATTTGTGATCGTTCAGCATCAATTATAGCCTGCAATTTTCAACTTCATTTTTTATAAGAGAGGAAATCAACAATGAGATTACTTTTGATCAACCCTAAGTTTCCGGAAAGCTTCTGGAGCTTCAAATGGGCTGTCGAAACCGTGCTGCCCAATAAACGCACCGTCAATCCGCCGCTGGGTCTGGCGACGCTGGCCGCCCTCTGTCCGCCGGAGTGGGAGGTGGAAATCATCGATGAAAACATCGAGACCGTTCCGCTGCAGCCGCGCGCGGATCTCATTGGCGTTTGCGGCATGGGGGTACAATTCCATCGCCAGCGGGAATTGTTGAATTTTTATCGCCAGCAAGGATATTTTGTGGCGGCGGGCGGCAGCTACGCCTCGTTGTGTCCCGAAGTCTATGAAACCCTGGCCGACGTGGTGGTGGCCGGCGAAGCGGAATACATCTGGCCGGAGTTCTGCCGCGATTTCGAAATGGGGAGGCCGAAACGCTTGTACTCCGAAACCGGCACCGTGGCGCTCACCGACTCGCCGGCGCCGCGTTTTGACCTGCTGAAGTTGGACAAGTACCAGTCCGTGAGCTTGCAGTTTTCCCGCGGCTGTCCGTTTCAATGCGAGTTCTGCGACATCATCGTGATGTTTGGCCGCAAGCCGCGCACGAAATCGATGACACAAATCGGCGCGGAGTTGGACGTGCTGCGCCGGCTGAATGTGAAAAGCGCCTTTTTTGTGGACGACAATTTGATCGGCAACAAGCGCCTCGCCAAAGAGCTGATGGTTTTTTTAAAAGACTACCAGCAGCGCCACGATTATCGTTTCCACTTCGGCACCGAAGCCAGCCTCAACCTCGCCCACGATGACGAGCTGCTGTACGATTTCCAGAAGGCCAATTTCGAGTGGGT
>JBBIIG010000083.1:0-16861 GCA_037446635.1 bacterium | reverse complement strand
CGTGCAGATAATTGGTTTCGGCGTCGCGACGGGAATTGTTGCCGATGCCGAAAAAATCTTCGTCCGGCAGCCGCTGGTAAAAGCTTTCGATTTGCAGCCCGAAGCGCGGAGAAAAAAGTCGCGGGTCGCGCAGGCTGCCGTAAAAGTTCGCCCGCGTGCGAATGCCGCCGCTGGCCGAGGCTCGGAACGACATGCCGGGCTTGAGAAAATTTCGTTGCACGAAAATTAACCCGCCGCCGGAGATTGGAGTGAAGATTGGGCGCACTTTGCGGGTGCCGTCTTCGTTGGTGAGCACGTCGGTGACGCGCAGCACCACGCCGTTGAAATCCACCGCGCTGGCGGTTTTGCTCACCCCTTTGAAAAGCAGCTTCAGCGGCAGGGTGACGATCTTCCCCGGCAGCTCGCCGACGTTTTCGATGAAGCTGTCGCCGGTGTCGCGTTCTTCGACAGGAATCTGTTGTTCGGGCACGTCCTCTTTTTGTTCCTGCGAAAACAGCGGTTGCGCTGCCGCCAGCGCAATTAGGGTAATTAGGGTGATCAGAGTAAAACGAATGGCTGTCAAAATTTCCTCGCCTCTAAACTCAAAGCTCTGCTTTGAGAACCCGCCAAGCGGAGCTTTGCGTTACTGACCGCGGCTTGCGCTCACTTTCTTCCAACAACTCAGCGTCGAAAACATCGCCAGCTTTGAACAACAGAGTATTCCGAATAACGCGCTCGCGGGTGACGACGTGCAAGCTGTTCGCCCAGTGATAAAGAAACGCCGGCTTAGCAGTGATTTCCGGAAACACATCGTGGCGCGTGATGTCGATGGAGCGAATGATTTTGTTTGGGTTTTCTTGAGCAAAAGAATAGCAAACCACAAACCGCATCAGTACTAGCAGGCTCAGATTGAAACGGCGTTAATGAGATTGCTCTCCCTCCTTTTTCCTCGCCACAAATTTGTTTGGCTGAAAATTAATTGGCTGGCAATCTGCTGAAGTCCGGTATCGGGGGTTTAATTTAACGGAATCAAAGGAAAATGCAACAAAAATCTTAATGTTTACCCCGGCTAAACCGATTAAAAAAAAGTGCTTGACTTTTTCGTATTAAAGTCTAATTTAACAGACAAAAAAATCAGAGACTCGACTCGTATGAAAAGAATTTTTGTAACTTGCTGCGTTTGTTTTTTGATGATGATAAGCTTGTTATGGGCCGGCAGCATCATCGTGAATTTCGATGCCCAACCGGGGTTTAATCTGGTCACGCTAAAGTGGACGACGGAAAATGAGATCAATTTGAAGGGCTTCGAGGTTCAGCGCAGCCCGGACAACGCCAACGAAAGCAGCTTCAAAGCCGTCGATTTCGTCAACGCCAGCGTCGAGCAAAAATTTAGAAAAGATTACACTTATGAAGACAAGTCGGTTTTCAAGCAATTAGAGCGCACCTACTACTACCGCCTAAAAATCGTCGATAACGACAACACCTTTTCCTACTCCAAAGTTATCTCGGTTACGCCCACCATCTCCAGCGCCCGGCAAACCTGGGGCAGCATCAAAGCGATGTTCCGGTAATCGCGATCATAATTTGGCAGCGTCGTGTTTTTTCTTGCTGTAAAATTTTTCTACAACAGTGTTTTCTCTCCTTAATTTTGTCTGAAAGAAACTTTCCGACTCTCTATCTCTACTCATATCGAAGCGAATTTGCCGGGTTAACATTAGATGCCTTTAATGTTTGAAAACTTATTGCGGTAAGTGCGAAGAATGTGACAATTGAACATGCTAGCACAAAAGGCCATATAGTGATTTCACAATGGTAAGCAAAGTTTTGTAACCACTTTTGTATGGCATAGAAGGCCATGGGCCCGGCTATTAAACTTGCGACAAGAACCAATTCAATAGCATCCCTCGTTAGAAGTGTACTTATTTTCCATACTGTTGCTCCAAACACTTTGCGAATTCCAATCTCTTTAGTACGCTCAACAACAGCAAGTAATGTAATGCCGTAAAGCCCAATACTTGCTACAATCATTGCAAGAGCTGATGCTAGGCCAGCAATTTTGCTCCATCTTTCCTCTTTGTCATAAAGGCGATTCACATATTCGTCCAGAAAATAATAATCGAAAATCTCATTCGGGCGGAGCTCTTGCCATTTTTGTTTCAGGTATGCAATTGTTTTTGATGTTTCCTCAGGTCTTATTTTAATGAAAGTTGCCCATGATGGCTGCCAATAAAGACAAAGGGGTTCAATATTATATTGTAGTGAACGAAAATGAAAATTCCTAACCACACCAATTATGGTTGGGTTATTAAGCCCTAAGAAACTTGGTAGACTTTTTCCAATTGGATTTATCAAGCCTGTTTCCTTAATAAACGCTTCGTTG
Source organism: bacterium (assembly GCA_037446635.1). Lineage (GTDB taxonomy): Bacteria > Zhuqueibacterota > Zhuqueibacteria > Oceanimicrobiales > Oceanimicrobiaceae > DASWHH01. The sequence continues at coordinate 14,502 of JBBIIG010000083.1, read as the reverse complement.
ACAATTACCGCTTTCTTGTCACTTGTTCGATCCGTCTGAAAGCCACGACCTTCAATGATTTCTATTCCAAGCACATCGATAAAATTATAGTCGCAAGAGTAAGCTCTAGACCAAAAATCTCTTCCTTGAAAATCCATTTTGACAGTCATGAGCCCTGATCCAAAAGGCCCCATACCGCTGCTTACGTCAACGATACCCCTGTATTGCAAAATTTCATTTTTATAAATACTGTATGCTTCTTGACCGATAGGCACAACAACAATTTGTTCACCATTATAGCCAAGATCCTTGTCCCTCAAAAAACTAAGTTGACGAATCATGATGAGCGTAAAGGTTATGAGAAACACAGAAGCACTAAATTGGAAGACAATAAGAATCTTACTGAACAAATTTGTACCGGTAAACTTGAATTTAGGTCTTAGTATTTGCACCGGATGAAAAGATGACAGTAGAAGCGCTGGGTACATGCCGGTTAGTAACCCTGTGACAAGAACTAAACCTATAATGGAAAGCAAATAAGTCCAGTTGTACATATCCTTAATAGTAAAGGTTTTCCCAGAAAGCTCATTGAAGACCGGTAAGAATTGCAGTGAAAGGCAAAAACTTACAACTAATACTAAACAACTCATTAACATGCTTTCGACTAAAAATTGCGTGATCAGTTGTAAACGTTTTGCACCAACTGTTTTACGAATTCCCACTTCTTTGGTACGTGCAGTTAGCTGTCCAGTCGACAAGTTCATAAAATTTACACATGCAAGGATGAGGATCAGAATCGCAATGCCGGATAGTATCCACGAATAGAGAGGGTTGCTGACCGCCTCGATTCCGCCTTTGACTTCTGGCTCTAAATAGATGTCTAGTATTGACTGCAATTCAAGCGCATTTGGAGGATTCTGAAAATGCTTTTCAACAAATTGCTGTAATTTTGCTTGTAGTATTTCGGCATCTTCAGGCTGTTTAAGTTGGACATAGGTGATAACATCATTTATTTTCCAACTGTTCAGATTATTCTCGCCGAGAATCTCTTTTATTATGGCTATGGGCATCAGCATGTCAAAGCGCAGGCTCGAGTTTTTAGGGATCTCGTCTATGATGCCTGTAACAGTAAACTCAAAAGACTTTTGTCCGTGTTTCATAATAATCGTCTTGCCTATAGGATCACTGTCCGCGAAATATTGAACCGCTTTGTTCTGAGTAATTACCAGCGATTTGGGATCTGTAAGAACTGTTTTAGAATTTCCGCGGATCAAGCGAAAGGAAAACATTTCAAAGAAACCGGGATCACTGAACAGGAAACCCTCAAAATGTTCAGTGTCATTAAATTTGAAGTTACCTCCAAACATCTTTAGCCGTACCGCAAGCTCAATTTCCGAAAAATTTTCGATGAGGGCAGGAGCCAAGGGGGGAGGAGTAATAGCAATTTTATCCAATGTGCCGGTTAAGTCAGAATCGATTTTGATGACTCTAAATATTCTCTTCCCATTCTTGTGGAAGGTATCGTAAGATGTCTCATCATAAACAAAAAGAAGAAGAAGGGCACAGCACGTTACTCCAATTGCGAAACCTGCTATATTGATTATTGCATAGGTTTTGTATCGCAGCAGGTTTCTAAAGGCTATTTTAAAGTAATTTCTAAACATAAGCCTATCCTGTAAAAAATATCGGAACGACACAAGCCGAGAAGATCGATACTTAATCAGATAATCAATTTATATTTTTCCTCCCCCGACTTTTCAATCACCACTTTCGAACCCCACGTCAGCTTGATATGTTCGCGCAGCGGCGCCGCGTCGATGCGATAATGGCTGTGGGGTTTCTGCGGCCCCATGCACCAGCACTCCACTGCTTTGACCGCCATTTCAATTTCCTTACGACCAATCTTGAGCTTAAACGGCTTGCCGGCTTTCGGGAAAAAATCCAAATCGCGTTTTTGGATCATGATGTAATTCCCGCCCGCTTCATCGCCTGAAAGCTTTCTCTTGAATTGTTCCTTTTTCGCGGTGGCCATCGTCAACTCCTTTCAAATTTTTCAAACAAACGATAACAAAACTCGCGGGTAAAGTCAAACATTTACTTGCGGATTTCTTCTCGCTTATTTAGCTTGCGAAAATTTTTGAGGAACCGGTCATGTACGAAGACGTCATTTCTTATTTAGAAAAATCGGACCCAGTTTTGAAGAAGATTATCGTGCGCATCGGCGACTGCAAATTGCAGCCGGTGAAAAATTATTTTGCCGCGCTGCTGGAGTCGATTGTTTCGCAGCAATTGTCGGTGAAAGCTTCGGCTACTATTTTTCGAAGATTTTTGGAGTTGTACCCCGGCAAGCGCTATCCCAAACCGGCCGAGGTGGTTGCAACTTCCGAAGCCCAACTGCGCGCTGCCGGGCTTTCCCGGCAGAAGCTTACCTACATCAAAGATTTGGCTGAGAAATTCGAGAACGGTCTGATTAAGCCCCGTAAATTTTCTAAAATGTCCGACCAGCAGATCATCGCCGCTCTGACGCAGGTGAAGGGGGTCGGGCGCTGGACTGCCGAGATGTTTCTGATCTTTTCGCTCAACCGCTTGGACGTCCTGCCGGTGGACGATCTCGGTTTTCGCAAAGCCGTGAAAATTGCTTACCGCCTGGCTGAGCTGCCGGCCGCGGAGAAGTTGCAAAAAATCGCTGAGCCGTGGCGTCCCTACCGCTCGATTGCCACCTGGTACCTGTGGGCGAGCTTGGACAACACCCCGTTGCCGGCGAAATAAAACTTTTGTTGAGTGGAATAATTGCGGGCAGGCCTTGTATTACGTACGGTCTCAAATAATAAGCGTCGGTATTTCCTAAAGAAAATAAATGCACGGCGACCTGGAAATATCGGCGCTTTATTTTTTGGGGGATTCGGAGAGGCCAATCGCTTTCAGAATTCTTTTCTGCACTTCGTCAAAACTCCCCAAACCGTCGATTAATCGCACCAGGTTTTGTTTGGCATAATAAGGGATAATGGGCCGGGTTTCGGTGTGATATTTTGCCAGCCGGATGCGGAGGGTTTTTTCTTCGTCGTCCGACCTTTGCACGAGGCGCGGCAGAATTTCTTTGGGCGGGGGATTGAAGCGCAAATTGTAAATGATGCCGGTCACCGGGTCCATGCGCCGCGCCGAGTTGCGGACGATGATTTCTTCGTCCGGCACTTCAAACAGCAAAACGTGGTCGAGTTGCACGCCGGTTTTTTTAAAGGCTTGATCGAGGGCTTCGGCCTGGGCCGGCGTGCGCGGGAAGCCGTCCATCAAAAAGCCCTTTTGGGCGTCGGGTTGGGAAATGCGATCCATAATCATTTCGATGACCAGGTTGTCCGGCACCAGCGCGCCGTCCTGCATATATTTTTCCGCCAGCTTTCCCAGCGGCGTCCCGCGTGAAACCGCTTCGCGCAGCATATCACCCGATGAAATGTGCGGCGCGCCGAGGATGTTCGTGAGTTTTTTGGCTTGCGAGCCTTTGCCGGAGCCGGGGGGGCCGATGAGAATTATCCGCATGAGTCTCTCTTGAATTTGGTGATCGTATTCAAGGATTTTTAAATATGATACACTAAATATTCAAAAAGGCTGGAAGATGCGTAAAACTGTACCAAGATTTTTCATGAACGAAATCAGCCAACGCCGGCATGCTGCATTTTCGAGGAGACGAAATCGTGAAGCCAACGTTGCTTGATTCGCGCCCCCGGGAAGACGTGAGTTGCAAGTGATTACCTTTTCACATCTGCCTTTTTGCGGTCTCACGTAAAATAGGTCATCCCCATGGCCTCGCGCATCAAGCGCACGGTTTCTTGGGCTTCTGCGGAGACCTTCTCGGTTCCGTGATGAATGATCTCGTCCACCAGTTTTGGTTTGGCTAAATATTTTTGCCGGCGTTCGCGGATGGGTTCGAGGAATTGATTGAGGGCCGCGATGAGACGCTTCTTCACTTCCACGTCGCCGACGCGGCCGGCGCGGTAGCGCTCTTTTAATTCTGCCACTTCTTCTTTGTTGGAGTTAAACGCGTCGTGGTACATGAACACCGGATTGCCTTCAACTGTGCCGGGATCCGTTGCGCGAATGCGCTTGGGGTCGGTGTACATGCTCATTACTTTTTGGGCAACGGTCTCGGCGTCGTCGGAAAGAAAAATGGCATTGTTGAGGCTCTTGCTCATTTTGGCTTTGCCATCGGTGCCCACCAGCGTGGCCACGTCGCCGATTAACGCTTCGGGCTCCGGAAAAACATTTCCATAAAGTTGATTAAAACGCCGTGCGATCTCGCGGCACACTTCGATGTGCGACTCCTGATCTTTGCCCACTGGCACCAGATCCGCGCGGACGATCAGAATATCCGCGGCTTGCAACACCGGGTAGAGCAGGAGGCCGGCAGATGGGTTTTCGATCTCCTGATCGGCCATCACTTCTTTGAGAGTTGGCACGCGCTGCAAACGCGGCACGGTCACCAGCATCGAGAATATCAAACAGATTTCCGCTACTTGCGGAACCAGCGACTGCACGTAAATGGTCGTCTTCTCCGGTTCGATTCCCACGCTGAGATAATCCAACACCAAATGGCGCGCATTCTCCGCCACTTCCTGAATAAAATGCTTTTCGTGGCGGGTGGTGAGCATGTGGTAATCGGCCACCAGCAGAAAGACCTCGTACTCATCCTGCAGCCGCACGCGGTTAGCGAGGGTGCCAACGTAGTGGCCGAGGTGAAGTTTACCGGTGGGACGATCGCCGGTTAAAATGCGTTTGCGTTTCGATGTCATTCTATTTCCAACTTAGCTTTGATTTTCGAGAACTATTCCGGCTTGCTGCCAATCAAAATAATATTCGCGCCCAATTGATAGCGTTCGTGCGAGTCCGGATTTTCGATCTTGCCATTGGCATAAAATCCTACTGAGCCGGAGGAAAACTGCTTTTCAGTAGCAGTAACGGCGCCCCAGATTTTTCCTTCAGAATCTTTAATCTCGACGATGAGACTCTTGGGGGCTAAAGCATCTCGTTTTTTAGGTTCAGGCATGGTTCAGTCCTTTGATTTAAGTGAAACGTAAAAAGTGAGACGGCAAATGGCAGACGGCAGACGTGCCGTACGCTGTCATCGATCCAATGATCCATCACTCCATCACTCCATCACTCCATTACTCCATTATTCCGACACTCCATTTACTCTGCTGCCGCGGCTTGCTTCTCCAAATCCCGCCGCCGCGGACGCACCGCCTGCTCTTCCTGCACCGGCTCGCGTTCCCACTGCTTTTCAACTTTGGCGCGCAGCGTCCACTCCGGCGCGATGGCGTAGGCGTCGGCGAATTCAAACATGGTGATGGTTTCCCACGGGCAGTATTTTGCGCACAGGGTGCAGCCGATGCAGCGCGGCAGATCGATCTCCACTAATTTGTGAACGGTGGGATTGGTCGGATCCGGCCCGGGTACCACTTCAATACAATCAACCGGACAGAAATCGACGCACACCATGCAGCCGGTGCAGCCGCCCTGGTTCACCACTGCTAATTGTTTGGGCCGGCGGCTCACGCGCAGCTCCGCGGCTTTTTGATATTTCGGTTCCAAAAATGGCATAAGAAAAGGCCTCCGCTACGATTTCAAAGTTTGTGTGCCGTTGAGTTACTGGCTTTCGGATGAAAAATTCTTTCTGATCTCTTTACAGCCATCGGCGATGGTTTCCAGAAAATCGGCCGCCATTTCACCGATCTGATCGCGATATTTTTTGCCGCGTTCCGTTCCAAAAAGAAAGACGGCGCCCAATCCTAAAACAAATCCTAATCCGCCTAATAGCGCGGCAGCGGTATGATGGTTCTTCTTTCTGTTAAACATAAATTGGCGTTCCCTTTTTTGGTGAAAATGTAAGTTTAATCTATAAAAAAAATTTGAAAAAACAAGACCGAATCAATTCTCCTCCAACTTGAACAGACGCTCGGCGTTGCCCCACATCACTTTTGCAAAATCCTCGTCGCGCAATTGCTGGCGCAGCAGCTCGGAAAGCGCTGCGTAGCGTTCGTAGTGATCTTTGCCGTAGTAGGTGGCGTCGCTGCCAAACAACACCCGTTCCGCGCCCAGTTCCTTGACCGCGTGCAGCACGGCCGGCGGATCGGCCTGCGCAGTTTCGAGATAAAGCCGGGCGTCGCGATTTTGCAGCGATTCTTTGACGACGGCGAGGGCGTCGTCGTGCGGCCCTTTGAATCCCATGTGATATAAAATGACCGCGACGGTCGGGTGGCGCTGCGCGGCGCGGTAAATTTTGCGGGGCGCGGAGTTGCTGCCGCTTTTGCCGCAATGGAAAACCGCGGGCACGTCATATTTTTCACACAAAGAGAGATAGCCGTCCACCAGCGAATCATCAGCAGCGAAGTGATTCATCTCGGGATGAAGTTTAATTCCCACAAAATGATGATCGCGCAAAAACGGCTCGAGATTGGCCGGCGCGCCATCCGTGGGCCGGGCCCAGGCCAGCCCGCGGAACACCTCCGGGTAAAGTTGAATCGTTTCCAAAGTAATGTTGTTGGCGGCGGTTTCGTCGAGGTTGCGGGTCTCCGGCAGTTCGGCGCCATCGATGTTGGAGATCAGCGCCAGCCGGATTTTGTGCCGCTGCACATTCGCCAGCAGCGTCGCAATGCTGAGATCGAATCCGGCAAAGCTGCCAATGTGCGCGTGAATGTCGATGACGCCCTTTTCAGCGCCGGACGAAGTGGTTTCCTGTGTGTGATTGGCCAGAAAAATGGCGGATAAAATGAGCGGCGAAAATTTAAGCACGGGCGGCGCCTTTCATGCGGCTGCTCACCATGATGCAGGCGTTGGCGAGATAGTTGAATTGATTCTTTTGCAAAAAAGAGAGCACCTGCGGACTTTCGGCGCCGGGCTGCACCCAGATATTCATCAACCCCAATTGCAAACAATCGCGAAGAATCCGCATGGTTACGTCCGGCGGCACCACAATATTCACGATGGTGGGCTTCACCGGCAGATCGGCGAGCCGCGGGTAAGCGGGATCGCCATCCACGGTTTTGCGGTTGGGATTGACCGGGTACACCTTAAACCCCTTGCGCTTCAAATCGCGATAAATGACCGCGCCGTATTTCGCGGGATTGTCGTTGGCACCCACCACCGCGATCGTGGTTTGGGGATCGTCTAAAAGTGTGGCGATATCTTTCATTTTAAAGTGAGATGTGAAACGTGAAACGTGAGATGTAAATTTGAATTTTGATTTCTTCAATTTGCATTTTAAATTTACGATCCATTCATCCAAAGCTTCTCAAAGCAGAGCTTTGAGTTACACATCCATCACTCCACTTTTCCCCGGGGTTTGAGCTTCCACGCGCCGTCCCAATCCTTCAGCTCGTAGCGATCCGACATCGGGAAATTGGGCGGCCGCCGCGACTCGAGGCGTTTGTCAAATGTAATGTGAGTGGCGTAGCGCGGCTCCGTGGCGCTGATGGAACCGGCGGTGAGACTGCCGTAAATGTAAAGGGTTGCGTCATTCTTGCCCTGCAAATGGCGGACGCGAAACCGGCTTTTGGCGTAAATCGAGGCGTGAATGTGCAAATCCCCCGGCCCGGTGATATCGGGATGCGCGATCTCGATATCCTTTTCGCTCACCAGTCCCAGAAAATCATCCGCATCCGTTGCCGCCTCCGGGTGGCGAGAGTAGATGAGGTCGTCATCAATAATAATGCGATCGGCGGCGTAGATCAAAATCTGTCCGCGTAATACGCCTTTGACGTGCAGCCGGGCGTCCTCTTCTCCAATGATATAAAACGGCAGATTGGGCAAAAGTTGTTTTTGTTCTTTCTCCGCTGACTTGCTTCGCCAACTGTACGTGCCGTCGCCGCGAAAATGCAGCCAGCTTTCTTCTGTCAGTCGGTGCCATTGATTTTCGGAAATGGTGCTGTCGCTCAGAAACGGCAAATTGGTTTTGGGCAAACGGATTTCTTTGACGCCGGTTTCGAGGCCGCCCAGAAAAATTGCCTTTTGATCGAACACCGGAAAGGGGCCGGCCATTTTCACGTCATAAGAGGCGGTGGTGACTTTGCCATTGAATTTTGGTTTGACGCCGCGGCTGCTGCTGACGTTGATGGTGGTGTTGGCGTGAAAGCGGCCGTTCAATTCATCGTTATGAACGGCGACGTTGGGATCCCAGTAATCCACGAATTGCGCGAAATTGGAGAAAGCCAGCCGCCGCAATCGCATTTCAGTGGACACCACGTAACCGTCTTCCGCGGTGCTGATTTCGATCACCGCCTCGTCCAGCGCGGTTGCGCTGGCGGCGGGCCGGCGCAGCAGTCTCGCCGAATAGGTTTTGCCGTCGTGCCGCCATTCGATGTTTGACTCAGTCCATTTTTCGGGATCGAGTTCTTCCGACCACTTTTTGATTTTCTTCGCCAGCATCTTCTGCTGTTTTTTAGATATAAAAATTTTAGCGGGAACATCATCGCGCGGCCGGGAGGCGAGCTGCTCAAACGACAGCCGTTTCGGCAAAACCGCCTCGACGTAGAACGGCGCCTGCGGTTCCCTCGTCGCAGCTTCATCGGGATCGGCGCCCGCTGCGGTGGTTTGGTCGAGCGGATCTTCTTCTATTATTCCATCAGCCGCCGAGTAGGCCGGCGCCGCTTCCTCTGCGCTGCGATTTTCATTCGCAGATGGTCGGTTTGAAACTTCCGGATTGGCTGCGCGCGCGGTGGGTTTTGGTTCGAGTTGCGTCGTTTTAGACGGTTTTGTCGGCACCTCCGGCTCCGATTCGGCTTCCAAACTTTCCAGCGCCTGGCCGACTTCCTGCTCCGGAGCAAACACGTAGTCAAAAATCAGCGGCGGCGAATAAAAGTTGACCGTTTCAAAAAAATGCAGCACCACGGCGGCGGCCAAAAACAACACCGCGTGCACGATGATTGAAAAACAACACGCGCTGTTAAAAGTCAACGGCCGTTTCGACCAGTTGTTGATTTTTTCTTTGATCAGAACGAGGGCAGCCATTTTCGATTGTTAGGGTGATCGTTTCATTTACACGGAAAGGGCGACGTGAATCGGCCAGCGTCAACCGCGGCGACGTTCCATTTCAAAACTTCGGTGTAAAACGCCAGCGCTGGTTCCAGACCTTTCGGCTTTTCGTCTTCCTTCTTTTTCCCAAACATGCCTTTTGCCAAACCGCCGAGGCCCTTTTTAACGTCGGTGACGTCCGTGGACTCTTCTTGCGGCTCCTCACTTTTGCTGGCCATCTGTTCGCCGCCGCTGCGCCGCGCGTAGTATTTGCCGTCGGTCACCACTGGATAAAGCCCATCGAGCTTGGCCATCTCATCGGCCATATTTTGATATTTGGAATCAGCGGCGACATCTTCGCTTTTCATTTGCTGAAGCATTTTCAACCACTGGCTGCCGAGTAGCGCATCCTGAGTTTGTGCGAGATTGATTCCCAATTTTTCGAGATAGCTGGTTGCAAACGCCGCCTCGATCGCCATGCCTTTTTGAATGCTCTCCGAGTGCGGGGTCATCGAACTCAGCACGGACAGGCTGTCGCAGCCGATCATCCCGCTTTGTTTATCGCGCCACAGGGTGTAGGCATTGATCCAATATTCATCAAACGGAAAATTGTTGACGGTGCCGGATTTACCGGTTTTCTCAACTTTGAACTCGCTCTTAATAATCTCAATGGAGCTTTCCCGTTCTTTCTCCTTTTCTAAATCTTCTTTATCCTCCGCAGCGGGTTCTTTGGCAGCGGATTCTTTCGGCTCGAGTTCCAGCTTTTTGATGGGCCGAACGCTGCATTTCTTTTTCTTCACGTCCCATTCGTAAATATTGGATTCCGGCAGGTTGATGATTTCGCCGGCGTCGGCGGGCTTTGCAAAAAATTTGCCCACCAATTTTCCGGCAAGCCCCTGTCCCTTAAAATTATTTTTGGAATCCGATCGCTTCACTTCTTCCGAAGTGATAGTAGTTTCATCGGTGTTGTAGGTTCCAAACCCCTTAAAGGTGATGGTGGACTTGCTGGCTTTTTCAACGACCGTCACCTGCGCCAAACCCAGGTTGAGAAAGACAATCGCGATCAAGCAGGTTGTGAAAATAGCTTTCATCATACACTCCTCAATAATTTATTTGTGATAGGTACCAGACGCGGCCGTTTTGAGTAATTACGAAAAGCCTCGGAAAAATAATCCTATGAGAACTAAAATGCAAGGACTTTGTTGCGGACTTCGGGTCGATGGAATTTTAACGGACTTTGGCAGGCGGCTGCGCGTGCGCGGCGCCGTTGGGTCGGGAGAGCAGGCGTTTCATCGCCTGCGGGCGGCCTTTTATTTTCAGGGGTGGGATGTTTAAACGATAAATCAATTTATCCCGCTCGGCTGGCGAGGACACCTGACGATAGAGCGTAAAAATGCTGTTCAGAAAATTCAACTGGCGGGGATCGGGCAGGCGCTGTTCTTTAAACATATTTCGCTGCCGGTACTGCTGCAGCAGCGCGTCTTCCACCAGCGGACTGTAACAACTGCGCTGGCTGTTGCCGTTGCGTTTTTCCATACGCACGTGTTTGATCTTTTTTTCGAGAACGGTCACCTCGTTTTCTTCGAAATCGAAGCGCACGTTCTCCGCATCTTTCAGGATGGCGTAAACCGCTTCCAGCACCGGCTGCTGGGATTTGACGCGCGGATTGAAATGATTGGCCAGGCCGTTTAAAATGATGCGGGCTTTTTGCAGATAGGCCTCGGCGCCTTCTTCATCGTTCAACTGCCGCAGCGCCGACGAAATGTACAGGAAATACCAGGGGTTGAGATAGAGGTTGATGCGAGACTGTCGAAAATCGAAGCTGTTATCCAGCAGCCGCAGGGTATTTTTATGAAATGCATCCAGCTCTTTGCCGTGGCGCGCCTCCAGCTTCAATGCAATTTGAAAACAGGTGATGGCTTTTCGCAGCAGCGCCGTGTGGGGGTACACGCTGCCTTTGAGCAGCAAGCCGAAACGGCTGTATTTCGCCAGACCCGCCAGATCGAGATAAACGAATCCCAGGTTCTCGTAAACCGGAATATTGCGCGGCGCGCGTTTTATAAAAACTTCCAGAACCAACAAAAATTTGTACAGATAGAAAACCGCCTTCTGCAATTGAAACGAGGAAATCACCCCTTCCACGGGCAGCAGGTCGGAATTTTTGAGGCTCCACAAAAAATAGTAAAGCTTATCGGGAATGCTGTGCAAAACCGCGGTGAGTTGTTTGAGATCGAGGAAATCCGCTTTGGAGAGCCGCACGCTTTTGAGAGCGCTGAGCACCTGCGGCGAGTCGAATTCTTTGCGCAAAATTTTGATAACCTCATGCGCCAGCACGTCCTTCTCGCCCATCAATTCGACTTTGACGCGGATGAGATCGTCAAGGGTATCGATTTCATCCAGGCCGATGATGTCGTTGGGCCGAGCGCGATTCTTTCCCTCCCAGTTTCCGTCGCGAAACATCGGTCGCCTCTTTCAGAAATGAGGTGAAAACGTCTTCCCCCGTTTCGATAACGAATGTGTGGTGGCAACGAATGTAGTGCGATGCAGTGCGTGATGTGAGATCAACTTGAGCCAGATCCACCACCGTCCCCCTGCCTCCAGATGTTCGGGATTGTTTTGAAGCAGCCGTTTCCTCTGCTTGCACGTTTCGCGAAAGCAAAGCCAATGCCAGAAATAATTCAACACGTCGGGCGCGGCTTTTTTGCAGAGGTATGTCCAATTTTTTAAATGTCTTTTATCGTGCGTGTCGCCAGCTGCTTCCAACCAAAGGCCAGTTGGGCTCTGAAATTAGAAAATATAAAAAATACCACAACACTCAAAAATCGCTGTCGATTTAAAAAACCGCGACGAGCGCTGATTTGAAGATTTTTATAAAATTAGACCACCGCGCTGGCAAACGAATTTATTGACGTGTAGGCTTTACACGATAACACGAGATTCCGGTAGATTTTTCATAAAAAGAAAGCGTCAGGGGAGTGCCGCAACCTTTTTCAATAGAAAAAATCGAAAAAATTCACCAACCACACTCAGGCGTCCAAGATCGTTGGCAAGTAGCCCGCAGTTCTCCAAATCGTGGTACGTGGATTGAGAGCGCGGGGCCAGAGTGCGTTTGGGAAAACCGCCGCCGTTATGCTCTGCGACTCGCGCCAACAAATTTTTTTTATCCGCCGCGAGCGCAGGCCACCATTCATTTTCGATGTAATGGCCAATTTCATGTTGCGGCCAGCTTGCTTGAATGTGCTGCGCCGCGGTCTCAACATCGGCGGCGTCGATATCGCGAAGTTCGCCCTGCCGCGTGGCAACGCTGGCGAGGCTGCGGGTGATCCAGGGGTGGCCGCCGCTGTAGTGATACACCCGCTCGAGGGCGTCCGCACGCCATTTGATGCTGCGCCGCCAGCCCAACTCCCGCAGCAGGCTGGCGGTTTGATGCGCCGACAAAAGCCCCAGCCATTCCTCCTGTAAAAATCGGAAGAGGGGGTTGGCGTTTTTCCCGAGCAGGCGTGGCAGACGAGTCACCTGGGCGTCGTCAGCGCTCACCACCAGCGCCAGGTCGCGCAGGCGGTCGGCCAATTCTTTAACTTCGCCAAAAAACCGTTGGTACTCGGCGGCGACGTTCTCGCCCCCCTCTCCGTTCATGGCGTTTATAAACTGATCGACGCCATCGATCATCAAAACAAAGGGTTCGCCGCGGCCAGCTCGGCGCCAGTGGCTTGCTAACCCACTCACACTGCGCGCAAACGATTTTCCATACACCGTGGATTTGCCAGGCAGCCTGTCAATTTCCAACAACGAAAGCTGGGCGTGAAGCTGCCGTAAAATTTGCTCGAAAAAAACCTCCGCGTTGAGCTGGTAGGATTGGCATTCTAGCAAAACCGTGGGGGTGTGTTTCAAAACTTGCCGCAACTGCATCAGCAGCGACGTTTTGCCAACTTTGGGCAATCCAAAAATACCGACGTGATTTCTGGCGGCAAGCAGGTTGGGCAAACGATGGAGCAGTTCGCTGCGGCCAAAAAAGCAATTGCCATCTTGAAGGGGTTCATTTTCGCGGTAGGGATCGAGCTGCGCCAAATACGGCTTTTCCAACTCGCGTAATTTTTGCCGGCAGGCGCTGGTGTAATTCGGTTGCACGAGGGCGGAGACGTGCACCGGAATCGTCGTGCAATCGAGGCCGCCGTTTAGAGCGAACTTTTTCAACAACTCGCTGCGATGGCGGTAAATCAAATACAGCTTCAGGCGGTGATTGAATTTTCGCTGGAAGGGCGCGATGATTTTTGAAATGCGCCCCTCCTCGATCGCCAATTCATCGCGGCATAAATAAACCAGGCCGCCGGACTCGGAGTTGCTGGGCGACAAAAGCAGCAGGTGCTCCGAAACCTGTTGGAGCTTCTTGAACCCGGCCGCATAAAAAAATCGTTTGGCCAAATCGCCGACGGCGTCCTTCGGTTTTTTTATCAGCCAGAAAAACAATGCCGCTCCCAGTAGCGACAAACATGCGCTCCAAAGCCAGTCGTCCATTTTTGATGAAGAAATCAGCGGGAAATTTACGATGAGAAACTTGTGCAAGGCTCCCTCATTGCCCTAACTAAATTGTCCAGATAATTTTCACGTAATATTATAGCGCTTTTTGAGAGGAATGGGGAAAACGAAAATTTATATCTGCAACACGAACACCAAAAGCGCGAAGTTTTACAAATCAAACTAAAGCTGTTTTTTCTTGAACACCAGCCCCCCATCCACAACATCAATTTGAATGCTGTCGCCTTTCACAAACTCGCCCGACAAAATCCGCGTGGAAAACTCGTTGATGATCTGGCGCTGCATAATGCGCTTCAGCGGCCGCGCGCCGAACACCGCGTCGTAGCCCTGCGCCGTGAGAAAGTCTTTGGCGCGCTCCGTCAGCTCGGCATCGAGGCCCTGCCGCTGCAAAACACTGCGCACGATGCGATTGAATTGAATATCCACGATGTGGTGCAGATGATCGCGCGTCAGCGGATGGAAGACAATGATCTCATCGACGCGGTTGAGAAACTCCGGCCGCATCCGCCGCTGCAAAAGCTGCAGTATGCTGCGTTTGGTTTCCTCGTAAATTTGGTCGCGGTTTTTGTCCGTGAGGTCGCGGAACTTTTCCATGATCATCTCCGCGCCCAAATTGGAGGTCATGATGATGATCGTATTTTTAAAGTTGACCACGTGGCCTTTGCTGTCGGTGAGTCGACCTTCGTCGAGAACCTGCAGCAAAATGTTGAACACCTCCGGATGCGCTTTCTCGATTTCATCCAACAGAATCACCGAGTACGGCCGCCGGCGAACCGCCTCCGTGAGCTGCCCGCCCTCTTCGTAGCCGACGTATCCTGGCGGCGCGCCAATTAGCCGTGAGACGTTAAACTGCTCCATGTATTCGGACATATCGAGGCGCACCATCGCATTCTCATCGTCGAACATGAATTCCGCTAATGCCCGCGCCAGCTCGGTTTTGCCGACGCCGGTCGGGCCAAGAAAAATGAATGAACCAATGGGACGATT
>JBBIIG010000082.1:0-16991 GCA_037446635.1 bacterium | reverse complement strand
TGCGCTGGCGGTCGATGGCTTCCACAATAAATACCCCATGCAGGAACGGCAGTGTCTCGCCCGGCTTCGGCATGTGGCCAGCCAGGCTGAACACCACCCCGCCAACGGTTTCGACGTCATATTCGGGAAACTTTAGGTTGAGCTTTTCTTCACACAATTCCACCGGACACAAGCCATCGATGATATACTCCTGCTTGCCCACTTTGCGAATGAAACTTTCCGGCTCGTCAAATTCGTCGTAAATCTCGCCGACCATTTCCTCCAGCACGTCCTCCAGCGTGATGATGCCGGTGGTGCCGCCGAACTCATCGATGAGCACCGCCATGTGATGCTTGGTGCGCTGAAACTCCCGAAACAACACGTCGAGGGTGATGGTATCGGGATAGAAAATAATATCACGTTTGATGTGCATCATGCGCAAATTTTTATCGTCGCGCGTGGTGGCCGCCAACACATCTTTGATATGCACCACCCCCAGCACGTGATCGAGATCACCTTTGCACAACGGATACCGCGTGTGCTCGCTTTCGATAACAATTTTCAGATTTTGTTCAAACGTGTTAGTGGTGGAAATGTAGGCCACCGCGGTGCGCGGAATCATAATTTGACGCGCGATTTTATTGTGCAGCCCCAGCACATTCTCCATAATTTCCACCTCGCGGCCGCCCACGTGCCCGCTCTCCGCCGCTTGCGCAAAAATGAGTTTCAGCTCTTCCTCTGAATGCGCCAGCTCTTTTTCGCTCACAGGTTGGATGCCCACCACCTTCAGCAACAACAGCGCGGAACGGTTCAACAATTCGATGAAGGGAGTGAGCGCCCGATAAAAAATTCGCAACGGCACCGAGGTCCACAAAGTCGTTTTCTCCGCCAAACGAATGGCCAGCGACTTCGGCGCCATCTCGCCCACAACGATGTGCAAATAAGTGATAATTCCAAACGCCACGGCAAACGACACCCCGTGCACCACCGCCTCAGACTGAACGCCGACACCGTGCAAAAGCGGCCGGAATTGGCTGGCCAAAAACGGCTCGCCGATCCAGCCTAAGGCTAAACTGGCGAGGGTGATGCCCACCTGGCACGCGGAGAGGTAGGCATCGAGGTTGTTTAAAATGTTCTTGGCGACCTTCGCCCGGAACATGCCCTCGGCGACGCGCTGATCAATTTTGGAGGCGCGAACTTTGACAATCGCAAATTCCGCAGCCACAAAAAAACCGTTGAGAAAAACGAAAAACAAAATCACGACATATTGCAGAAATACTTCCATGAAACTCTCTAACTTGCTCTATTATTCAGACTCACTAAAATGGCTTCGTTGGTTCTTGAGCCTGCTGACGAACGAATCGATGAGGCCGCGCAAAGAATAAATAAACAAAACAAAAAGCGAATAGGTGAGACTAAACGTTTCCGGAAAGTGTTTATGATACAACGAATTCCAAAAAATCAGCGCCAAAAATACCCACACCAAACTCATCAACAAGGCCTGCATCTTCGCGCTGGGCAGCCAGCGCTTCAAAAATTTTGCATACCATCCCACAAAAAAATCGATTAACCAAATAATCAGCAAAGACCCAAGAGTGATAGTGAAAAGTTGGGCGCCCACGATTTTCTCCAATAAGATAAAATGATTTTTCTATTGAATGCAAAACGGCATCGGCAGGTCCACGGCGGTGCAGAATCCGGCGCTGGCGCGATGCACGACGGGAATGGCATTGATCATGCGAGCGATGGTGGCGGCGTCTCCAAAAATCCCTCCTGCAATCTCAAGCTCAATCGGCGGATCGCCAACGATGCGCACCCGATCCAGCGGGTTCGCCGCGCCAACGTACATCTGCAATTCGAGTTTCATAACTTCCTCCCCTCGGCGCAATCCCCTCGCCACGTGCAAAATGCCGGCAACCTGTCCGGCGGCGACCTCCAAATAGGGCGTGTGAACGGGCGCGCTGGCGATCTTGGGTTCGATGGTCTCTTGGATCTCATCCAAAGTTAATTCAAGTCGATCGGCCACGGCGTGCAGTGACTCCAGCAGACCAATGTGCCCCAATTTTCCCAGCGCGACCAATTGCCGAAACTCCTCCGGCTGCAAACCCGCGCCGATTTTCTTTTGCAGCGGCAGCCGCCGTTTCGAAGCATCGACGATGCGGGCGGCAAAAATTTTTTCGACGCGGGTGCAGACGCTGGTCAGCGCCAGCGGCAGCACGTCCATTGAAAACCCCGGATTGACGCCGGTGGCCATCACGGTCACCCCACATTTTTTCGCCAGCTCATCGATGCGCTGGCAGAAGCCGGAATCGCGGCGAAATGGATAAAACAATTCTTCGCAGGAGGAGACCACCGAAGCTTTGGCGCGGCAACACGCCTGCAGTTGCTCGTCAACGCGGTTCAAAAATGAAGCCGTTGAATGCAAAACGACGTCGGGCTGGGTTTGCGCCAACACCTTTTCGGCGTCGTCTGAAACCACCAGACCTAATTTTTGGGGGAGATTTAAAACATCGCCTAAATCGTGTCCCACTTTGGTGGGGTCAATATCGATGCCGCCCACCAACCGCAGATTTTTTTTCTCTAAAACCAGTCTGGCGGCGGCGACGCCAATGGGTCCGAGACCATACTGGACGACCTTTATTGGGGTAGCCACAATCGCTCCCTATTCTTTCTTGACCAGCGGGGATTCGCTCTTTTGCGGAATCAGCAAAATCTCAATGCGACGGTTCTGGGCGCGGCCTTTCGGAGTGGCGTTGGTGGCGATGGGATGAAACTCCCCGTAGCCCGCCGCCTCCAATTGCTTGGCGTCGATGCCCACTTTTTCATGAAGAAAGCGCACCACGTTGATGGCGCGCGCCGCCGACAGCTCCCAGTTCGAGGGAAACTTTTTTTGCAGATTGGGATGAATGGGGACGTTATCGGTGTGCCCCTGCACTTTGATGATTTTGTCCGAGGTGTTTTTCAAAATCTGGCCGACTCGATCCATCACCTTGATGCCTTCCGGGGTGAGCTCGGCTTCGCCCGAAGGAAAGATGATGCGATCGACGATGTTCACCTTCAACTGATCGGCCAATTGCGTGATGGTGACTTCGCCTTTTTCGATCTGATCTTTCATCTCGGTGATCAACTCGTCATAAGTAGTTTTGAGCTTGCTAATTTCTTGCTCTTTGGCGGTTGAGATTTCTTTGATCTTCTCCTCTAATTGCGCCGACAGCTCCGAATTTTTCTTCTCCAATTGCTCAACGTAAAATTCCAACTCCTGATTTTTCTGCTGCATTTCCTGCACAGAGGCTTTGAGCGGCGCGATTTCCGCGAGATAATAGTATCCTCCTAAACCCAAAAGCAGAACCAGCGCCACCAGCAAGATCGTCGAAAAAGTTGACATTAGCTTTCTCCATTTTTTCGTTTAAACTTTTAACCGCAAGGAACGCAAAGGCATCGCAAGGTTCGCGACTTTCAAAATTTCATAAACCGCGACGCCGTACGCCACCGCCACATTGAGCGAAGTTTTCTTGCCGCGCATGGGAATCTTAACCGACATATCCGCGGCGCGTAAAATCTCATCGCTCACCCCGCGCAGCTCGTGGCCGACCACCAGACACAGAGGAAAACGATACGGCGCAGAATCATAAAGCTGGCTTTCGGCCCGCGATTCCAACACCACGATTTGCACATGCTGCCGTTTTAGTTTTTCCACCACCTCCGCGCCGTTGGGATGATACTCCCACGGCACGCTCTCCTCCGCGCCCAGCGCCACTTTATGAATTTCCCGGTGCGGCGGCCGCGCGCTGATGCCGCTCAAAAAAATTTTCGTCACGCCAGCGCCGTCGGCGGTGCGAAAAATCGCGCCGACGTTGTAGGCGCTGCGCACGTTTTCCACGAGGGTGTAAATCGACATGCTCGCTGCAGAAAGAAGTGACCGTCCAAAAGACAGATTTCGCTTTTTGTGTCATGCCCGCGGGCTTTTTAGCGGGCATCTATAAAATGGACTCCCGCTAAAAACATGCGAGAGTGACAGACAGCAACCGATAGCAGACTAAGCCCGGCGTAAAAGCCGAACCACGGCCACCAAAACCACCGCGCCAATGAACGCGACCAAGATCGCATCGACGAGAGCAAGAGTGGTGATTCTGCCGATTTTGAGTTGAGTAAAGATCCAATTTCCGATTACCGCGCCCAATAAACCAATGATAATATCCCCAATAACCCCAAACCCTTTCCCGCGCATCACTTTGCCCGTGAGCCAACCGGCGATCAAGCCCACCAGCAGTAAAATGAGTAAGTTTTCCATTTATCCTCCCTCCATTTTTTGTAAAATGATTTTTGGGCGCTGATGAGCGCAGATTTTCGCAGATTATTTTTGAATCAGTCGGTCTTATTAATCTGCGTTCATCTGCGCCAATCTGCGTCCAAATTTTATCTTTTATCCTGCGCCAATTGCTCGAGGATTCCGGTGAGCAGTTTATAAAAATCCGCCACCGAGGGAATGCGCACCCGTTCGTTGGGCGAATGCGGAAACTCGATCTGCGGCCCCAGCGAAACCATGTCCATCCCCGGAAATTTCTCGCCGATGATGCCGCACTCCAAGCCGGCGTGGATGGCTTTGACTTCGGGTTCTTTGCCAAACAATTTTTGGTGCACCTCTTTGGCGACGCGCAGCACGTGGGAATTCATGTTGGGCTTCCAGCCCGGGTAGCCTTCCAGTTCCTCGATTTCCGCCCCCGCCAATCGCCCGATGCTGGCCACCCGCTCCTGCGTGGCGCGAATGGCCGAGGCCACCGAGCTGCGGTTGCTGACGTGAATCACCATCTCGCTGTCTTTGATTTTCACCGTCGCGAGATTGGAGCTGGTTTCCACCAAACCCGGGATATCGTAACTCATCGCGGCCACGCCGTGGGGAAGGGCGTTCAACAGATTCAACACTCGGGCGGTGGTGTCGTCATCAAAACTTTTTTTGATGCCGGCGCCTTCGGAGAGGGCGAGCTTCATTTCGGGATCCACGGACTTGAATTCGGAATAGATTTCCTGAAATCGCTCGAACAACATTTTTTGAAACGAATCTTTTTCGGACGCCGCCACCGCCGCCTGCGCAAAGGCCTCGCGCGGGATGGCGTTGTGCATGTTGCCGCCGCTGAGGCTGGCGAGCTGAAATTTGACTTTCCGAAAGACGCTGGTGAGAACGCGCGCCAGCAGTTTGATGGCGTTGCCGCGCTGCAGATGGATGTCCACGCCGGAGTGGCCGCCGTTCAGCCCGTGAAGCTTGATCTCAAAAACCACCACGTCAGCGGCGAGGTTGGCAAATTTCAGGGGCAAAGTCAGGTTGACGCCCGCGCCGCCGGCGCAGCCGACGTAGAGCGCGCCTTCTTCTTCGGTGTCGAGGTTGATGAGCTGCCGGCCTTTGAGCAGGTCGCTGCTCAAATTGGCCGCGCCGGTCAAACCGGTCTCTTCATCTATTGTAAAAAGCAACTCGAGGGGACCGTGGTTGATCTTTTGATTTTCTAAAATGGCCAGCGCCGCTGCCACGCCGACACCGTTGTCCGACCCCAGCGTGGTGCCGGTGGCGTAAAGATACTCGCCCTCCTGCCGCGGCTGGATGGCATCTTTCTTGAAATCATGTTGGACGTCGGAGTTTTTTTCGTTCACCATGTCGAGGTGGGATTGCAAAATCGTGATGGGGGCCGATTCGTTGCCTTTGGTTGCTGGCTTGCGCACCACCAAATTTCCAGCCGCATCCTGCTGGTAACTTAAATTATGTTTTTTTGCGAGGCCAATAATATACTCCCGCATCGCGGCTTCATTTTTCGATCCGCGCGGGATGGTCAAAATCTTGTCGAAATGCCGCCACAGTTCCTTAGGTTCAAATTCAGATACAAAAGTCATGGTTCCTCCACCGTTCAAAGTTCAGTGGCAACAATATAATCAGCCAGCAAAAGTTTATCAAGGCTTTTGTTTTTAACCTTGAATTTCATAAGGCGTTTTTTTAAATTGCGCCGCCTTTAAACTTAGATTTATTCATCTTAAGGAAGGGGTTTATCATGCAACCTGGTTTGATTATTCTTTTAATGATGTTTTTGGTTTCTCTGGGTTCGTGGTCGTGCGGCAAAAAAACCGAACCGCAACCCGCCGCCGAAACTTCAACCGCCGACTCCGCGGCAGCAGCGACCGCCGCCGATCGCCCGCTGGCGAACGTCCCGCCCAACGACCGCGAGCAGTATTATTCCGCCGCCCCCGAAATGACCATCGACGAAATGAAGCGCTACATCGCCACCATTCACACTCAAAAAGGCAACATCGTGGTGGAGCTGGACGCGGTGGCCGCGCCGCTGCACACCAACAACTTTGTGTTTTTGGCGCGCCAGGGATTTTTTGACGGCCTGACCTTCCACCGCGTCGAACCCAACTTTGTGATTCAGGGCGGCGACCCGTCGGGCACTGGCGCCGGCGGCCCGGGCTACCGCCTCCCCGCGGAAATCGGCCTGCCGCACCACCAAGGGGTGATTGCCATGGCGCGCCAGGGCGATCAGGTCAACCCGGAGCGGCTCTCCAGCGGCAGCCAGTTTTACATCACCCTGCAGGCCACGCCGTTTTTAGATGGCCAGTACTCGGTGTTCGGCCGGGTGATCGAGGGCTTTGAGGTGGTGCAGCAAATCGCCATCGGCGACGTGATGGTGCGGGTGGATATCGAAGAAAGATGACCAGAAATTTTTCCACCATTTTCGCTTTTTAAAAACAGGGGTCAGGAGGGCGCACCCTCCCGGCCTTCGTCAAATTCCAAACAAGCATAGCTTGAGCTTAATAAATTAAGCTGCTGCTGTTTATAGTCGATTTCAAATCGACTTCAACAATTAGCCTGATGATTCATCAGCAGGCGATCTGATCAGTTAGGTAAAAACAATACTATGCGAATCGGTATCATCGGGCTGCCGCAATCCGGCAAAACAACTTTGTTCAACGCCCTCACCAAAACCTCCCACGACGCCGCGCCGCAGTTCGGCAAAAAGGAGGTGAACATCAGCTCCGTGAAAGTGCCGGATGCGCGCGTCGATTGGCTGCACACCCTCTATCCCACCGCCAAAAAAACTTACACTACGATTGAATACCTCGACGTTGCCGGCCTTGAAAAGGGCTCCACCCAGCGCAAAGGATTTCAGGAACAATTTCTCGGCGCCATCCGCAACGTCGATGCGCTGCTGTGCGTGGTGCGCGCATTTCAGAACGACGCCGTGCCGCACCCGGAAGGCAGCGTCGATCCAGGCCGCGACCTCACCATCATTCAGGAAGAATTTTTGTTGTCCGACATGGCGCTGCTGGAGGGCCGCATCGAGCGGGTGAGCGCCGAAGTGAAAAAACTTAAATCGGAAGAGAAACAAAAGGAGTTGGAACTCTACCAGCGCTGTTTCGCGGCGCTGGAAAAAGAGACTCCGCTGCGCGAGCTGGACTTCAGCGAGGCCGAACAAAAAATGATGCGCGGCTATCAATTTTTGACCGCCAAGCCGATCTTGCTGGTATTGAATATCGGTGAAAATGACTTGGGAAAAGAGGCCGCCCTCAAAGCGGATTTTGAAAAGTTAGCCGCCGGCAAAAACTCCGCGGTGGAAGCGGTGAGCGCGGAATTGGAAATGGAGATCGCGCAACTGCCGGAATCCGAAAAAGCGGCGTTCCAAAAGGAGCTGGGCATCTCGGAGCCCGCGCTGAACAAAGTCATTCGCAATTCCTATCAACTCTTGGGATTGATTTCGTTTCTAACCGCCGGCGAAAAAGAGGTGCGGGCGTGGACCATCCGCCGCGGCACGCGGGCGCAGGAAGCGGCCGGCGCCATCCACTCCGATCTCGAACGCGGCTTCATTCGCGCCGAAGTCGTGCATTTCGACATTCTAAAAAAATGGGGCTCGTTCGCCAAATGCAAAGAGCACGGCGTGCTGCGGTTAGAGGGAAAAGAGTACGTCGTGCAGGATGGAGATGTGATCACGTTCCGCTTTAATGTTTAATTTAACTGGACAACATCCAGTAGGCAATGGGCAGTTGCTAAGTCCGCCACTGCTTACTGCCAATTGCCTACTGTTTTTGATTGGAGATCGAATTGAAATTCAAAGTCATCATCGGCATCGTCATCAGCTTTGTTTTTGTGGTGCTGGCGTTTCGTGACGTCAATTTTCAGGAAATGCTGGAGGCCCTAACCGGCGCCAACTACCTCTGGCTGCTGCCGGCGTTCATGTTCATGCTGCTCAGCCACTTTCTGCGCGCCTACCGCTGGCGCTATTTTTTGGAACCCATGAAGGCCGGCGTGAAATTCTCTCCGATGTTTTCCGCGCTGATGATCGGCTACGCCGCCAACAACATTTTCCCCCTGCGGCTGGGCGAGTTTCTGCGGGCGTACGCCATCGGCAAATCGCAGAAAATTTCCAAAAGCTCTTCGTTCGCCACCATCATCGTGGAGCGCTTAATCGATATTCTGGCGCTGCTGCTGCTGCTCGCCAGCACCATCATGTTTTATCCGCTGCCGGAGGTCATCAAAAGCAGCGGCTACGTGATTTTCGCCATCACTGCGGCGGTGATCGTGTTCATGATTTTTTTGATGGAGCGCACCGAATCCACCATCCGCCTTCTGGAAAAATTGCTGCCGGCGCCCATCTTCACAAAAGTTCAAAGAATTGTGCGCTCGTTTTTGCGGGGCTTCCAGGCGCTGAGAAATGACGAGCACTACCTCGTGGTTGCCGTCTTTTCTATCTTAGTCTGGCTGCTTTACGCCGCCACCGTTTATAGCTCATTTTTCGCCTTTGACTTGCCGCGCGACTACGATCTCAACGTCGCTGCCAGCCTGGTAGTTTTGGTGACGGTTAGCATCGGCATCATGATTCCCTCCTCGCCGGGATTTGTTGGCACCTATCACTGGTTTTGCATGCAAAGCCTGGCGCTCTACGGCGTGCCCCACAGCAAGGCCCTTAGTTTCGCCATTATCAGCCACGCGCTGAATACCCTGCCGTTTACCGTCATTGGCCTGCTCTATTTCTGGAAAGAGAACTTGCACTTTTCCGACGCCGTGCTAGAGAAAGAAATAGTGGAAGAGGCCGTCGAACCAGTCGAAGCGAGGAGAAGTAGCTAAGTACAGGATTTCATAATTATTGATGACGTAGTTAAAAATCCGAATAATGAAACTCGTCAGCTATGAGGCTGGTCAGAAAATGGTTGATGTCACAAATTCATGGTTCGACTCACCAAGAAGAAAATTAGTATCATCCTGAGTGGAGTCGAAGGATGATTTGAATTTGTTTCGAGATTCGAGGCTCGAATTTCGGGTTTTAGAAATTGGATACCAAGTGGAGAAGAGATGCACACCTTCTATTTCGTCGATGTTTTTGCGGAGAAAAAATACGCTGGCAATCCGCTGGCGGTGTTTCGGGACGCGGCGGATTTGAGCGCCGACAAGATGCAGGCCATCGCCCACGAAATCAATTTTTCCGAAACCACCTTCATCCTTTCCGATCAGCCCCGCGACGGCGGCTACGACGTGCGCATCTTCACCCCCAAAGCCGAGCTGCCCTTTGCCGGCCACCCAACTTTGGGCACAGCGTTCATCATCCACGAACAAATCATCCAACAGCCCGTTCCGAACATCACCCTGAATTTGGTCGTCGGCAAAATTCCGGTGTCGTTTGAAAATGACGGCTATTTGTGGATGCAGCAAATCAACCCTGACTTTGGCCGGCGCCTTTCCGCGGATGAGATCGCGCCAATTTTTAATTTAAAGACAGTCGATTTCGATCACCGTTTTCCCATTGAAGAAGTCTCCACTGGCATCCCGTTTTTCATCGTCCCACTGAAGTCGTTGCAGACAGTGGAAGCCATCCGGGTGAACCTTGAAAAATATTACGACTGGCTCTACCGCGCCCACCCGGTTTTGAAAACCCAGCCGCACACGTTGGTCGCTTCCGGCTTCATGATCTTTTGCCCCGAGACGGCCGAACGTGCAAACCATTTGCACGCCCGCATGTTCGACGATTATTTTGGCGTGCCGGAGGATCCGGCCACCGGCAGTTGCTGCGGCTGCCTCTTGGGATATTTGCTCAAACACAATTATTTCAAAAAGTCGGAACTCGACTTGCGGGTAGAGCAGGGCTACGAAATCGGCCGCCCCTCGCTGCTTCGCATTCGCGGCAAAAAAATCAGCGGCCGCCAGTTTGAAATTTTTGTGGGCGGCAAAGTACAAATGGTGGCGCACGGCGAGTGGAATTCGTGAAAAGATTTTCGTTTGTCCGCGTGCTTCCTTGAACAGGCTGAAGGGACCCGCTAGCCTTTCAAACCGCCCTTACTAAAAAAATCGCCATGCACGTTTTCAACTCCCTCGCGCCAGTAGTTTTGATCATCGCCTTAGGCGCTGCGCTTTTAAAAAGCCGCTTCCTCTCCGAAGCCGATTTAAATAAACTGAATCGGGTCACCTACTGGGTGGGGCTGCCGTGCCTGTTGTTTTATAAAATTGCCAGTGCCCATTACGACCTCGGCACCGCCGGGCGTGTGTTTTTGGTGGTGGTGATTGGAATGTCCGGCGTTTTAATTCTGGGGTACCTGACGGCGTGGCTGCTGCGGACGCCGGCGCCTGCGGTGGGCACGTTCGTGCAAGCGGCGTTCCGCGGCAACCTGGCGTTCATCGGGCTGCCGGTGCTGATTTACACTTCCTCGGATTTGCCCGGCGTTGACGGCAATCTAGAGATGCTGGGTATTTTGGTAATTGCGCCCATAACGCCGATTTACAATTTGCTGTCGGTGATCGTGCTGCTGGTCAGCCGCCAAAAATCCCAGCGGGGGTCGCTCAAAAAATTTTTGCAGCCAATGATTACCAATCCGCTGGTGATCGCCAGCGTCGCTGGCGGGATGTTCGTGGTGATGGGTTGGGAGCTGCCGTTGGCGCTGATGCGCACCTTCGAGGCGGTGAGCCAGATGGCGCTGCCGCTGGCGCTGATGTGCATCGGCGGCGCGCTGGCCTCGGCGGAGTTTCATGCGCGCATTGGTTTCGCCGCCGCGGCCGCGCTGCTCAAAGTCGGCGCGGCGCCGGTCATTGGATTTTACGCCGCGCAGTGGCTGCAGCTCTCGCCGGCCGAAACCCGCATCGCCCTGATTTATCTGGCCTGTCCAACCGCCGCTGCCGCCTATGTTCTCACCAACCAGATCGGCGGCGACGACGCGCTGGCTGCCGGCGCCGTGGTGATCAGCACGGTGCTGGGAATGATTTCCCTCGGCGTGGTGGTGGCGATAAGTTAGGGTTCAGTGTTTACGCAAATTCGGAAGGAATCGAGTATTTAACTTGAGTATTTTGGGATTTCAGCCGATGTAATTTTGAAAATCATACAATGAACGGAGTTAAATAATGAACCAAGATGCTGTGATCGTTGTTTCGGGTTTGCCGCGCTCGGGCACCTCGATGATGATGAAAATGCTCGAAGCCGGCGGTTTGCCGATTTTAACCGATAACATCCGCACCGCCGACGAAGACAATCCCAAAGGCTACTATGAATTTGAAGTAGTGAAACAGTTGGAAAGCAACAAAGACTGGCTGCAGGATGCGCGCGGGAAGGTCGTCAAAATTATTTCGCAGCTACTGAAGCAACTGCCGGCGGAATATAAATACAAAATCGTTTTCATGCGCCGCAAAATGGAAGAGGTGCTGGCTTCTCAGAAGCAGATGCTCATCCGCCGCGGCGAACCCACCGACACCATCAGCGACGAAAAAATGGCCAAGATTTTTCAGACTCACCTCCTGCAGGTGGAGACCTGGCTCAGCAAACAACCCAACATGGAGGTACTCTACGTTCACTACACCGAGGCGCTGGAAAACCCACTGCCGGTGATCGAAAAGATCAATCAATTTCTTGGCGGGAACCTCGACACCCAAAAGATGGCCGGCGTAGTGGACAAATCGCTGCACCGCCAGCGCGCGTAAGATAGCACACAGATTGACGAATCGGCACAGCAACCGCAAGGAACGCAAAGTTATCGCAAAGATCGCAAGAAAAAATATACTTTCCCGTGGCGCGCATTGCGTTTTCTTTGCGAACTTTGCGGTTGAGTTTCGCCGCGCTGTGCAATCGTGTCCCAATTTTTTTATTTGATCCCTCCTCCCAAATTTCTATCTTAATTCTATTCAAATTTTTTAATTTGTCATTTCCGGAATGTTTGCTTCACGGCAGTCGTTTTAGACGGGTAGAACGTCGGATCATCAGAAACAGCGGACTTAAAAATCCCATAATTTTCGACTATTTAAAGGAGTGGTGAAATAATGAAAAGTAGGACGACGCATTTTCAATTCCGAATTCTCAGCGGCTTGCTTTTGGTTGCGGCCGCCGTGGGCCTTTCCAGCTGCTCGTCGGGAGAAAGCAACGCCGCCTCCGTGGATCGCACCGTCTTCAATCAGTACTGGTACGCCGGCCAAGCCGAGCTGACGCGCTACGCCCTCGAACAGGCGCGCTACGGTGAAATCCACCGCGGCGACGCTGTGCTGATTTTCGTGACCGAAGATTTTCTCACCGACAAACAAGTGAAGTACGAATTCGGCGATCGTAAAAACGCCGTTTCCGTACTGAAGCTGAACTTCACCAAAAAATTCAACACCGGGCTTTATCCCTATTCTTTGATGACCTCGGTTTTCACCCCAGCCGACGGCGTGAGCCCGACTTTGAAAGTCACCTCGTCTGCGCAGGAGTGGTGTGGGCATACCTTCACCCAGATCAACCGCCGCGTCGGCCAATTCGACGTGCAGGTGCGTTCCTATTTTCAGAGCGAAGGCGATCAGAATTTCCAACTCGGTGAAGCGTTATTGGAAGACGAGGTGTGGACGAAAATCCGGCTGGCGCCGCAGTCGCTGCCCACCGGCGAAATCAAAATCATTCCCGGCCAGCAATTTTCCCGGCTGCGCCACCAGCCGCTGAAAATTGAAACCGCCGTCGCGACCCTCACGGCAACTAGCGACGCCAAGCTCTCCCCGGATGAGCTGCAAGTTTATGCCATCGAGTATAAAGACATCGAAAGAAAACTCGCCATTAAATTTGAAACGAATTTTCCCCATCGCATCGTGGGGTGGGAAGAAACCAACATGAGCGGATTCGGCCCCGCGGCAAAACTGCTCACCACCAAAGCGGTGAAGACGCACTCGATCCGGTCCGATTACTGGACGCGGCACACCCCTGCGGATTCCGTTTTACGAAGCGAGTTGGGGCTATCAAACTGAATAATTTCAGACTGCCAAAAAATGGAAGGCTCAACTCGAATTCCCCACTTCGTCATTAAACCGGCGAAAGAGGAGGAGGCGCCGCTCATCCTTGCTTTCATCAAGCAGTTAGCGGAGTACGAGCGCCTCGCCCACGAAGTAACGGCCACCGAAGAAGGCTTGCGCGCGACGCTTTTCGGAGAGCGGCCCTTCGCCGAAGTGGCGATCGGCTACTACCAAAATCAGCCGGCAGCTTTTCCGCGAAGCGGATCGGTTCCGACGCGCTCTTCTTTCACAATTATTCGACGTTTTTAGGAAAGCCCGGCCTCTACTTGGAAGACTTGTTTGTGATCCCGGAAATGCGCGGCCAAGGCTGGGGCCGGGAGATGCTCGCCTATCTCGCCCGCCTCGCGAAAGAACGCAAATAAAGACTCGGCGCGACCCCGATGTCCGATTGGACGGTGTCCGGCTGACGGGCGAAGCGCTGGAAAAGTTAGCGGGATAAGTTGGCAAAACCGTTAGCAGAAGAGTGCCACGGAAAAAAATCTTGCGATTTCAAACCTTTCTGTTAAATTGCGGAATATGAAAGTAGAAACCAAAATTTCCATTGAGAAAAAAATCTTGCAGGATAAAAAGATTCTGAAAACTTTTCTTGCTAATCAAAAGAAGCCTGCGCAAGACTTGAGTGAAACTGGAATTAATTAACCACAATGCAAACCGGCTTAATAAAGAAGCCGCGGATGTACTCACTTACCAAATAACTCTGTGAAGCGAGTCAATTGATAATTGTCAATTGACAATTTTCTCTCATGCCCCTCAAAATTGCCATTCTCACCATCTCCACCCGCGGCAGCCGCGGCGAACGCGAGGACGTCAGCGGCGCTGTCATCAAAGAAATCGTCCAACAAATTGACGGCAAGGTGGTGGATTATCAACTCATCCCGGACGACCAAAAAGAAATCATCTGGCATCTCAAGCGCATGGCGGAGGCGGTCAAAGCCGAGCTCATTCTCACCACTGGCGGCACCGGCCTCTCTCCCACCGACGTCACCCCTGAGGCCACCCTTGCGGTCATCGAGCGCCGCGTCCCCGGCATTGAGGAAGTGATGCGCGCTGCTGGCCTCAAACACACCCCCCACGCCATGCTCTCTCGCGCCGTGGTCGGCACCTACGAAAAATCTCTCATCATCAATCTGCCGGGCAGCCCCAAAGGCGTGCGTGAAAACCTCGCGGCGATTTTGCCGGTGCTGCCCCACGCCATCGAAATTCTGAAAGGCAAACAGGTGCCGGACGCCGATCATTTTTTTCAGCGAAAAAAATCTGGCTAAACAAAACGCGCGCGTTACCGACTGTATGAAATGAGCGCGAGCGCCAGAAAAATCAAAATCGCGCCCAAGGCTTCCCATGAGCGGAACAGCTCACCCAAAATCGGGTAGGCAAACAGCGCCGCAAAAATCGGTTCTGTAAGTAATATTGTGGCTGACACTGTGGGGCTGATCCCGCGCAGCCCCTCGGCGAACAACAAGAACGGCAGCAGAGTGCAGAACACGACGGTGTAAAACAAAACGCCGCCGCTCAGCCAGCTCCACTGCGCGGGCCACGTCCCCCAAATCGACGCTGGAATCAACAGCAGGGTGGATGAAATCAACAGCACCGCGGCGGTTAAAGGCAGCACCTCGATTTTGGGATCGCTGAGAATTTTTTTGTTGACGACAGTATAAAGCGCCCAGAACATGCCGCTGACGATCACCAACGACCCCATTAAAAGGGACTCGTCCTGCAGGCGCCCCAGTTCGCCGTTGGTGGAGAGCAAAAACACGCCAGCGAGGGCCAACATCAAGCCGGCGATTTTCGCGCCGCCAAAATATTCGCGCAGAAAGACAAACGAAAACACCGCGGTAAACACCACCGCCAAGTTGACGTAAAACGCCGCGGCGCTGGCGGAGATGAACGGCATACCGGTGAATTGCAGGCTGTAAGCCAGAAAATGGCACAGCGCCATCAGCCAAATCCATTTATTGGAAAGATAAAACCGGAGGCGGATGGCGCGTTTGAACATCAGATACAAAATCGCAAAGGCGAAGAACATTCGAAGCTGCACGAACCAGAGGGGGTCGAGGTGCTGCAAACCGATTTTGATGGCCACAAACGACGAGCCCCACAACAGGCTGGCGGCGAGGGTCAACAGCTCGGCAAGGTACTTGCGTTTTGAGGGAACGATCACGGACTGATATTAAAAAACCCCCGCTCAAACATCAAGGAAATTGATGGGAACCATTTTGCGGCGACGCTGTGAAAGATGGGCGGACAGGAAGGAATAAATAAAGAAGTTATCGCGCAAGAAATTAATTGACTTTATAGCAATTTTCAATTAACTTAAAAACCCTTAACGACATTCTTGATGAGGTCCTCATGGAAGAAGAAATACTCAAACAGCAAATTCTACAACAGGGCAATTTGCCAGCGCACGTCGCCATAATCATGGATGGCAATGGCCGCTGGGCGCGCAGTAAAAATCTGCCGCGCGTGGCCGGGCATCGCGAGGGCATCAACTCGGTGCGTGAGGTGGTGCGGGCGTGCGGCGAAATCAACATCAAATATTTGACGCTCTACACTTTCTCCACTGAAAACTGGAACCGCCCGCACGGCGAAGTGGCCGCGCTCATGCGCCTGCTGGTGAACACCATCCGCTCCGAGGTGGATGAGTTAAACCGCAACAACGTGCGGCTGATGACCATCGGCAAGTTGAGAGATTTGCCGCTGCCGGCGCGCCGCGGCATGGAAAGCGCCATCAGAATGCTGCGAAACAACACCGGCCTGACGTTGAATTTAGCCCTCAGTTACAGCAGCCGCCAGGAGATCACCGAGGCGGTTAACCAGATCGTTCAGAAGGCGCTTGCGGGCCAAATCGACAAAGGCCGCGTCGATGAAAAACTCATCGCGCAGCATCTCTACACCGCGGCCATTCCCGATCCGGATTTGCTCATTCGCACCAGCGGGGAGCTGCGGGTTAGCAATTTTCTCCTCTGGCAGCTCGCCTATACTGAAATTTACGTGACCGAAGTGCTGTGGCCGGAATTTCGCCGGCTGGAATTTTTCAAAGCCATTCGCGCTTATCAGAAACGCGAGCGCCGCTTCGGTCTGGTCAGCGACCAGTTAAAAAAACAACCCGTGTTGGAGTCGATATAAAAAATGCTGCGCAAGCTGCTATTGAGAACAACCCTGTTGGTTCTGTTTTTTGCCTTCCTGGTCTGGCAGGGCTGGAGTATGTTTGCGCGCAACGCCAGCGTGAAAACCCTTTTGCTGACGAAGTTACAAACCAGCTTAGGCGACGCCAGCAGTATAAAAAATTTCCGCATCGGGTTGGGCAGCGTTTATTTTTCCGGCGTCCATCTCGCTTTCAAAGACTCTCCCTATGAAATTGCCGTCGATGAGCTGCGATTGCGCTTCAGCCTAATCAGCTTGCTGAAAGGCACCGGCGATCTCCAAAAATCGGCGGAAGAAATCATCTTCAACAAGCCGCGGCTGACCATCAAATACACCGCCCATAAAGAGACGAAGACGGACGTCAACCTCTCGCTCGATCTCACCCGCGAACAGGAGGAACATTACCGTTCATTTATAAAAGAATACGATTTCATAAAAAGGGTCACGATTTCTGATGGCGAGATCGTCATTCGTGAAACGCGTTCGGGGCAGGAAACGCGGGTCGCCAAACAGATCAACGGTTGGGCCCGGGCCCACGACGACGCCCACGCCGGGCTGGTGCTGGCGGGTCATCTTTTCGATTCCAAAGAGTACAACATGCTCATTC
>JBBIIG010000081.1:0-17622 GCA_037446635.1 bacterium | reverse complement strand
CAGCAGCTTAATTTATTAAGCTTAAGCTATTAGCTTGGAAATTCATTTCCAAGCGCTCTGCTTTCCATTGACGGAAGGCATCACTTCTAAAGTTTTTTACAATAGTCCAATTTTAACTTATATTTATTATCATTTATTATTTTGTAGAAAATATGCTCAAAGAAATTCAGGAACTCCTCGAATACAACCGTTGGGCGAATCATCGTATTTTAGAGGCAACTTCAAA
The DNA here is from genome assembly GCA_037446635.1 of bacterium. Classification (GTDB taxonomy): domain Bacteria; phylum Zhuqueibacterota; class Zhuqueibacteria; order Oceanimicrobiales; family Oceanimicrobiaceae; genus DASWHH01. The sequence goes on along the minus strand of JBBIIG010000081.1, from coordinate 17,396 downwards.
ACTGCGTCCGGAAGAATTCAGCCGCGACCTGCGGAACAGCTTCCCATCGATCAAAGATACGCTGGTGCACATTCTTTCCGGCGAATGGATTTGGCTCACGCGCTGGCAAGGCGCTTCGCCCACGGGCATTCCGGATTCATGGAAGCTCACAACCCAGGAAGCTATCCGCAAACAATGGCTGGAAGTGGAGCGCGCTCAAACTGCGTTTGTCTCCGGACTAACGAATGACTTGCTCAATCGCGTGATCAGTTATCGCAACACAGCGGGGCAGCCGTTCTCAAATCCGTTGTGGCAGATGATGCGGCACGTCGTCAATCATTCCAGCTACCACCGCGGCCAAGTGGTTACTATGCTGCGCCAACTCGGTGCTGAAACCGTCGCCACGGATTTGATTCTTTTTTACAGAGAGCGGTTGGGACACAAAAGTTAAAGCTCACAAAGAAAATGTTTGGGATGACATTTTTATTTCTGATATTCCTGTTATCATCTTCCGTTTTCGGCCAGTTTCACACCACCATCACCATCTCGGGTCAGGTGCTCGACGCCGAGAACAACGCGCCCATCGCCAACGCCAATGTGTTTCTGTCACAAACCATGTTGGGCGACGCCACCGACGCCAACGGCGATTTTATCATCACCAACGTGCCATTGGGCACGCACAACCTGATCGTCTCCTGTCTCGGTTATGAAACTCAGCGCGTGCAGGTGCGGCTGGTTTTGGCCAACGATCGCGCCTATGAATTCAAATTGCAGCCGCGGGTACTGCAAGCGCCGCCCGTGGAAGTTACTGCCTCCCGGTTCGCCGACTGGAAAAAGCAGCTGCAGCAATTCGAGACCTTTTTTCTCGGCACCTCGCGCAACGCCGCCAAAACGCGCATCCTCAATCCAGAAGTTTTGAGTTTCGATGCGAACGATTCGAACGGAGATTTCTCAGCCGTGGCCAGCGACTTGCTGCTCATCGAGAATCACGCGCTGGGGTATCGCATTTTCTATTTGCTGGAATCGTTCGTTTTATCCGCTTGGCGGATCCGCTTTGGCGGAAAAGAGGAGATTTTGAAATTCACCGGCAACACCAAATTCGAAGAGCTGACTCCAAAGAATGACAAGCAGCGCAATGAATGGCAGAAAAATCGCCGCCAAACCTACTACGGCTCGCTGCGGCATTTTCTGGCGACGCTCACGGCCGGCCAAATCAACAGCGCGGGCTTCCTCGTTTATCGCATGAACCAGCTTGAGGAAAATCTTTACGCCGCCGAGCTGCAGCAAGTAAGCCTCGAGGGATTGCTTTCTCCCGGTGAGCTATCGTTTGAGCGCAACCTGCATTTTCTTGATGTGCTGCAGGTGGTTTATACCAAAGAGATGGAGGAGCGGGAATACATTTACTGGCGCTTGAATTACGACAAATCGGCGCTGCAAATGACCTCGCAAAAGCGCCGCGAGTCCACGCGGCCGCAAGCGCAAACCTCGTGGATAGCGATGAACAAATCTTTCGCGATCATCGATACTACCGGTTACCTTTATGATCCGCTGGCCGTAACGGTGTACGGCTACTGGGCGTGGCAGAGCGTGGCGGATTTGCTGCCGTATGAGTATGCACCGTAATTTAATCATCGTGGATCAGAATAAATTTCGCGAACGCCGGTAAAGTATCAGGCTATGATAAAAATTGATCTCCTCATCTTCGACCTCGACGGCACGCTGGTAGATACCCGCCAGGACCTAACCAACTCGGTCAATTTCGTTCGCGCCCAGTTTGGGGAGCGGCCGTTGGAATTAACCGAAGTTATGCGCTTCGTGGGCGATGGCCTTCACAAGTTGATGGAACGAACCCTGCCGACTCAGGGCTCGCCGCGGATCGATGAGGCCATAAAAATTTTTCGCGACCACTACCGCGAACACTGCCTCGACTTTTCAACTTTGTACGACGGAGCGCATGAGATTTTGGATCATTTTCGAGAAAAAAAGATGGCGGTGATCTCTAACAAGCCGGATGAATTCACGCTGGCGATTTTGAAAGGACTCGGCATCGAGCACTATTTCAAAATTATTCTCGGCGGCGATTCCCAGCCGCAGCTGAAACCGAGCCCCGCGCCGATTCTGCATATTTTGAAGAAGCTGGATGTGCCGCCGGCGCGCGCCGTGATCATCGGCGACGGCACGACGGATATTGAATCCGGCAAGCGCGCCGGAATTCACACTTGCGCGGTAACATACGGGTATCGCAGCCGGGAGGCGTTGGCGGCGGTGGTGCCGGAGTTTTTGATTGATCGTTTGCAGAGACTGAAGGACATTTTCGAACTTGGTTAGGAGAGTCCAGCGGTGACGGGTGAAACCGGGTATGAGAATCTACATTCGTCTGATCCGCAGGAAGAACTTGTACGCCAAACTTTAGCGAAACAAGTTGTCCAAGAACCGGGTCTGCCAGTTGACGCTCCTCAAGCTATTTATGATGGAACGATGAAACGGTTCTTGATTTGACATGAAAGAAATGTCTGAATTGAAAAACAAATTCACATAACGATTTCATACGTAGGTGCTATTCGTCATTTTAATTTGTCCAAAATTTACCGCTTGACATTCTCTCAAAAGCTGACTATTATTACTCAACTTTAATCGAGCAAATTGTGAGGAGGAAACGTTGGCATCGAGCAAAAATGATTGGGCCTTGGTTTTAGGCGCCTCCAGTGGTTTCGGCGGCGCAACTGCCGTGGAATTGGCACGGCAGGGATTCCACATCTTCGGCGTGCATCTCGACCGCAAAGCGACGCTGCCCAACGCCGAAAAAATCATGAGCGACATCAAAGCGCTGGGGCGGCAGGCGGTGTTCTTCAACATCAACGCGTCGGATCCAGAGGCGCGGCAGCAGGCGCTGCAAACCATGCAGGAAGAAGTGAAAAAAAGCGGCAGCGATTCGCAAATCCGCGTGCTGATGCATTCGCTGGCATTTGGGACATTGCGTAGATTTACGCCAGACGATCCCAACGAAGCCATCACCAAAGCGCAAATGGATATGACCCTCGAAGTGATGGCCAATAGCCTGGTTTATTGGACGCAGGAACTGGTGTTCCGCAAATTGATGCGCGACGGCGGCCGCATTTTTGCGATGACCAGCTCCGGCGGGCATCGCGTTTGGCCAACTTACGGACCGGTTTCCGCGGCGAAGGCAGCGCTGGAGTCCCACTGCCGGCAATTGGCGATGGAGCTCGCGCCAAAAAAAATCACGGTCAATGCCATTCAAGCGGGAGTGACAGACACGCCAGCTTTACGAAAAATTCCGGGCAACGAGGCGATGATCGAACATGCCAAAAAGCTGAATCCAATGGGGCGGCTCACCACGCCCGAGGATGTCGCCAAAGCCATCGCGCTGCTTTCTCACGAAAATAATTACTGGATGACCGGCAACGTCATCCGCGTGGATGGCGGCGAGGATGTGGTTGGGTAAAATATTCGGAAATTGATAAATAGAACACGGATGAGACGCGGATACTTTAATTTCCAAACCTTTCCGGGGTCAATTTTCAGACGCCCTTTCGTTAAAATAAATCGGCGTTTTTGGTAACTAAAAGCGGAATGAATCACCGCTTGCATGAATCCGTGCGAATCTGTCCCATCCGTGTCATCCGGGTGCTAAACTTTCTTGATTAATTATGCCCGTTCTTTTAGGCCATTCGGTTTTTTGATGATGGCCTTTTTAGTTTAGATTCGTATAATTCGTGAAATTCGTGGTTAAAGTTTATGACCAGCGATCCAACCAAACGCGATCTCGAACGCCGCGTCTTCCATCTGCAAACGCTTTATGAAGTTGCGGAGTCTCTCAACCATTGCCGCGAGCGCGTCGAGATTTACCGCGAAGTGCTTTCCATTTTAATGGGCACCTTCGGCGTCGAGTACGGGTTGGCGCTGGCGGTGGTAAATCAAGAAGGCTGGCGCGTGGTGGCCGGGCGCGGCTTTGACAAAAATCTTGCCGCTGAACTCGAACGCAAATTATCCGCTCTGCAATTCGACGGTAAACAACCTCTCGAGCGAAAGATCATTCTACAGGATGTGCTCAAAAAATTAAGCAAAAAAGAACTGTCCGGCGAGTCCGCGATGTGGACCGAATTTGTGAGCCGCGAGAATGTATTGGGCGGAATTTTTTTGGGAGCGAAACTATCCGGCGAAGCCTACAACGAGGCCGATTACGAGCTCCTGCAAGCCATCATTAGTCACACCACGGCCGCGCTGGAAAATCTGCGTCTCTACGAAGAATTGAAAGCGGCGCAGGAACGCTTGCAGCTCGAAAACCTCGCGCTGCGCGAAGAAGTGCAAAGAGATTACGAAGAAGGGCGTATTATTGGGCAGCACGAGAGCATCCAACAAATTTTGCAGCAAATCCGCAACGTCGCCAAAAGTCCCACCAACGTGATGATTTACGGCGAAACCGGCACCGGCAAAGAACTGGTGGCCAAAACCATTCACTATTTGAGCCCGCGCAAAGACGGGCCGTTTGTGGCGGTGAACAGCACGGCGATTCCGGAGAATTTGGTGGAATCGGAATTTTTTGGCATCGAGGCCGGCGTGGCGACGGGCGTCAAAAAGCATATTGGTTATTTTGAGCAGGCCGCGGGCGGCACCATGTTCATCGACGAAATCGGCGACATGCCGCTGAGCTCGCAGGCAAAAATATTGCGGGTGCTGCAGGAACGCAGCTTTCGCCGTGTGGGTGGAACCAAAGAAATTTCGGTGGACGTGAGGATTATTGTCGCCACTAACAAAAATCTCGAGCAGGAAATTCGTAACGGCCATTTCCGCGAAGATTTGTATTTTCGTTTGAGTGTTTTGGAGCTGCGGCTGCCGCCGCTGCGCAACCGCCGCGATGATATTCCGCTGTTGGTGGCGCATTTCATCAAAAAGTATGAAGAAAGATTAGCAGTCAAAATTAAAGGCATTTCTACAAGCGCGATGAAGGCGCTGATGCAATACGATTGGCCGGGCAACATTCGCGAATTGGAAAATGAAATCGAGCGCGTAATCACCCTCAGCGGCGAGAACTCGCTCATCCAGCCCGAGGATTTATCTCCCAAAATTTTGGGAGCGGCGCCAATTTTCGATGCCCCGAATCCAGCGCCGGCGGCGACGCTGCGCGAGGCCGTGGACAACCTTGAGCGGCGCCTCATCACGGAAGCTTTAGACAAATACCATTGGAATAAATCGAAGGTTGCCGGCAAATTAGGCCTCAGCCGTCTGGGCTTGCAGAAAAAAATCGATCGTTTGAAAATTCAGAATCGCGGCCTCGCGACGCGAACCAACGAAAATTAAAACCATGAGCTTTCGCGTCAAATTGATTTTAGTTGCGGTCTCGGTGTTGATGGTCACGGTGGCGGTGGCTGGGTTTATCGGCTACCGCGAATCGAAGTGGAAGATCAAAGCCCTGGCCCGGGAGCTGCTGGTGGCCAAAACCGAGCAGGCGTTTGCGCTGTGTGAGCGTCATTACAAAAACGAGTTTTACCCCTCGGAAGAATTGAAGCAGGAGATTGCGGCCATCAAGATCGCCACCAACGGTTATATCTCTATTTTAGACCATCGCGAAGGACCAACCAAAGGCACGCTGCTGGTTCATCCTTCAGCGGTTGGTGTGAATTTGTATAACGACTCCTTCCCCCACATCAAAAAACTCCATGATGAAATTGACGCCGCCGGCAAAATCCACGGCTACGCCAATTTCACGGAGTATCGCCAGCGAACCGACGCCCGCGGACTCCGAGGAGAATTGAAAGTCGGTTACTTCAAATACTTCGCGCCCTGGGATTGGATGATTTTGGGAACCGGCTACGAGAAGGACGTCTTCTCCAGCCGCGATGCCCTGCGAACGACTTTGATCCAAGTGTTTCTCTCGGTGCTGCTGAGCGGCGTGCTGGTGGTTTTTTTTATCATTCGCAAAATGTTTAAGCCCATTCAGCGTTTAACCGAAAGCACCCGCGAGGTTGCCAGCGGCAATTGGGACATTTCCATCGATTACCAATCAAAGGATGAAATCGGCGCCCTGGCGCAGTCGTTCAACAACATGGTGCGTTCGCTGCGCGAGAACGCGCGCATCTGGCAAGAGTTCAACGTGGCGCGCGAGATGCAGGCGCGCATGCTGCCCAAATCTTTTCCCGAAATTCAAGGCTTTCAAATTAATGCCCGCTCGATGCCGGCGCAGGAAGTGGGCGGCGACTTTTATGACTTTCTGCGGTTGGATGACCATCGGTTGGGGATCGTGGTGGGCGACGTTTCCGGGCACGGCGTCTCCGCGGCGATGGTGATGACCGCGGCCATGAGCGCGGTGCGTTTCGCCGCCGAGGAGCGCGAGAATACCGCCGAGGTCTTGAACCTGGTGAATTCTCGTCTCAACAAAGACATTCAAAACCACATGTTCGTGGCGCTGTTTTACGGCATCATCGATGCTAAGCAGCGGCGGCTGGTTTACACCAACGCCGGGCAAACCATGCCCTATCTCTGGCGGCGCGGAAAAATCATGTTCCTGCCGCAGGCGCAAAACAGCGATCGCTTTCCCCTCGGCATCGTGAAAAATACCGTTTATGAACAGCTCGCGTTCGACCTTCAGCCGGGCGACGCGCTAATTTTTTATACCGACGGCATCGTCGATGAAATGAACGGCCGTTACGAGTCCTACGGTTTCGAGCGCTTATCCAACTCCATCGATCGCCACGTCGCTTTGCCGCCTAAAGAGATGCTCGAGTTGATGGTCAGCGATCTGAGCGAGTATGCCGGAAAGTCAAACTTCCAGGATGATGTTACGCTGGTTATTGTTAAAGTGAGTTGAGCGTTATGCCGGTCAAACAAAAAACCATCGATCTCTCCATTCCTTCGATTTTAGGTTATGAGAAAGTGGCGATGGACGCTGCGGCCGCGGCCGCAAAAATTATGGGCTTTCATAAAAGCCGGGTCGAGGATTTGAAAACCGCAGTCGCCGAAGCCTGCATCAACGCCATCGAGCACGGCAACCGCCTGCAGCAGAATACCACCGTGCTGGTGACGCTGAAAATCAACAAGAAGAGTCTGGAAGTCAACATCAAAGATCAGGGCAAAGGAATTGGCAGAAAAATCAAGATGCCAAAACTCGAAAAGCAAATCGCCGGGGCCGAAGACCCGCGCGGCTGGGGCATGTTCCTGATCAAAAGTCTCGTGGATGAGATGGAGATCAAAAACGTACCCAACGAAGGCACGGTGACGAGAATGGTGATTCATGTGAACCGATAAATTCGTGTCAATTAGTGTAATTAGTGTAATTCGTGGTTCCAAAAATGGAGGTCAACTTGTTACGCACAACCCAGGATTTCATCGCGCTGGAAGACCAATACGGCGCACACAATTATCATCCGCTGGACATCGTCATCTCGCGCGCGCAGGGCGTGTGGGTGTATGACGTCGAGGGCAAGCGCTACCTCGATTGCCTGAGCGCCTACTCGGCGGTGAACCAGGGCCACTGTCATACCAAAATTTTAGCGACGTTCAAAGAGCAGGCAGAGAAAGTCACCCTCACCTCGCGGGCGTTCCGCAACGACAAGTTGCCGCTGTTTTGCGAAAAGCTGTCGAAGCTTTCCAACATGGAAATGGTGCTGCCCATGAACTCCGGCGCCGAGGCGGTGGAGACCGCCATCAAAGCGGCCCGCAAATGGGGCTACACCGTGAAAGGCATCCCGGCGGACCAAGCGGAGATCGTCGTCTGCGAAAACAATTTCCACGGGCGCACCACGACTATCGTGGGCTTTTCCACCGAGCATCAGTACCGCGACGGTTTCGGACCATTTACCCCCGGTTTCAAAATCATCCCCTTTGGCGACGCCAATGCCTTTGAGAAAGCCATCACGCCCAACACTTGCGCGCTTTTGGTGGAACCCATTCAAGGCGAAGCTGGCATTCGCATTCCGCCGGCGGGTTATCTGAAAAAAGTCGAGCAAATTTGCAAACGCAACAAAGTTCTTTTTATGGTGGACGAAATCCAAACCGGACTCGGCCGCGTCGGGAAATTTTTTGCATTTCATTACGAAGATGTTCATCCGGATGCCATCATCATTGGCAAAGCACTTTCGGGCGGATTCATGCCGGTGTCGGCGGTGCTGGCGCGCAAAGAAGTGCTGGGTGTGTTTAAACCCGGCGATCACGGCAGCACCTTCGGCGGCAATCCGCTGGCCTGCGCCGTGGCGTTGACCGCGCTGGAGGTGATCGTCGAAGAAAAATTGGTGGAACGTTCAGCCGAGTTGGGAAACTATTTTCTCGGCCAATTGCAGACCATCAAAAATCCGCACATCCTCGAAGTGCGCGGCAAAGGCTTGTTCATCGGCGTCGAGTTGGATCAAAAAGCCCGGCCCTACTGTGAGGCGTTGAAAGAGCAAGGTTTGCTTTGCAAAGAAACTCATGACAACGTCATCCGCTTTGCGCCGCCGTTGGTGATCTCACGCGCGGAATTGGATTGGGCGTTGGAGCGCATCAGAAAAGTTTTGGCAGCAGAAAGATAATCTTTCTAACCGGAGGAAAGTACATGCCCACGACGACAACCGTCCCAACTGAAATCGATTCTGAATTCGAACTCGAAACCACGGCGCTGTTGCCCACGTATCGCGCCGACCTGCGCACCGGCCCGCCCGATATTTTTGTGGATGCAACCGCCACCGATTGGTCGCGATTAACCTGGAAGGAGTTGGGCAAGCCGTATCTCGTGGAGAATTATTCAAAACGAAAAACAGCCTGGGAGCAAGAACACGGCGAGGAGATGCCGGTGCCGATTCAGTGGCAGCATTTCAATCGCAATTTTCACGCGCTGTTCATGTCCGATGATGAGAAAAAAACGGAGACGCGGCGGAAGTTTTTCGAGCACGTGGGACATTTGAATTTGCCCGCGGCTAACGATACTCTCAAGGACCTGCTGCGGCTGCGAGTCTGGAACTACGTGCACCGAGTCGAAGACGCGGTGTGGGATCCGCGCGGCAAACGAGCTCTATTTGAGGGATTGAACGTTCGCAAACCCGAGATTCTATTTTTGGGCGCGGCCGAGGGCTACGAGGCGATGCAGCTTTTGGCGATGTATCCCGGCGGTCACGCCGTGCTGGTGGATTACGATGACTTCTGCCGCAGCGATCGCTACGGCCATTTTCCCGAAGCCTATCCCTTTCTCGGCAAAGACCCCGCCACCGGCCACTGGCGCGTCTATCACAAAGAGGATTTCGCGATGGATTTTGAAGTGTGCGACATCCGCGATTTGAAATACGGCGCGGAGTTCGACATCGTGCTCAGCGTTGGGCTTATCGAGCATTTTCCGGCACAGCACAAGCCGCTGGTGTTCGACTTCCACCGCCGCTTTCTCAAGCCCGGCGGCTACGCCATCATGACCACGCCGCGCCGGCAACTGCGCTCCAAAATGTTTTACCTGGTGATGGGCGAGCTTATGAACTACGGCTACCGCGAGCTGATGGACGCCCGCCAGCTCGGATTGTTTGCCCACGAGAACGGCTTTAAAATTTTGCGCTGCGGGTATATCAAAGCGCACAACGGGGTGATTGCGCAAGCGCGATAGCGGAAATCGATCTTTAGCTCTTAATCGCCAATTGCCCGCAGCCGGCTTCGATATCATCCCCCTTGCTCCAGCGAATGGTCACCGGCGCCCGCAGCGACGCCAGGCGTTCGTAAAAACGCAAGATGCGAGCGTGCGGCGGCCGGCGAAATTCACCCTCCGTCGAATTGTAGGGGATCAAATTTATTTTGCAAAAAATTCCCTGCGCTAATTTTTTCAAGCGCTCAGCGTCCTCCACCGAATCGTTGACGCCCTCCAGCAGCACGTATTCGAACGTCACCATCTGCTCGGATTTTTCCGTGTAATATTTCGCGGCGCGCAGCAGCTCTTGGATGGGCCACTTTTTGTTGAGCGGCATGAGCCGTGAGCGCACGGCGTCGGTGGTGGCGTTGAGGGAAATCGCCAGCCGGAATTTTTGTCCTTCATCTGCGAAACGGATAATTTTGGGAACGAGCCCGCTGGTGGAAATCACGATGTGCTTTTTGGCCAAGTTGGGGCCGAGCTCGTGGCTCATCACTTGGCACGCTTTGATGACGTTCTCATAATTGTGAAACGGCTCACCCATTCCCATGCACACCACGTTGCTGACGGCGGCCCCACTCAAAGCCTGCGCCCTCAGGAGTTGATCGATGATTTCGCCGGCGGCGAGATTGCGCTGCAACCCCATCATGCCGGTCGCGCAGAATTTGCAGTCGATGGCGCAGCCCACTTGCGTGGAAACGCACAGCGTCTGGCGGCCGTCTTCGCTCATTAACACCGACTCGATCTTGCGGCCGTCTTCCAATTCAAACAGAAATTTCGTGGATTGATCTTTTTGCGATTTCCGCTGCGTGAGGCAGCGCAAGCTTGTAATTCGCGCCTTCTCATTCAGACGAATGCGAAGTTCTTTCGAGAGGTTGGTCATCTCATCGAAGGACGACACGCCGCGGCCGTAGAGCCAGCGAAAAATCTGCTGGGCGCGAAACTGGCTCTCGCCTAACGTTTCGACGAACGCTTGCAGTTCTAATAAATCGAGTCCTTTGAGATTGGCTCGGCTCATCTTAAAAATGAATCACAAAATTATTACCCGTTCTCAGTTCATCCACTGGCTGCCCGAGGGCTTCTGCGGATTATCGACATAAGCCTGCAGCCGCCGAATGATTTCGAATGCGGCCTGATATTTTTGATCGTATTTCAACTCCATTTCAGACAATCTCGCCGCCAGTTCGGCATAGTTGGCTTCCACTTTGTGCAGATTAACGAGGGCGCGGATGATGTCCAAGCTCATTTCCACGGCGCTCTTACTACCGAGAATGGTAGCAAGCATGAACCGCCCGGGCAGGGTGAACGCGAAGGTTGGGCGCCGGCTGTATTTGAGATGGCGGAGGTGATCGCAAATAGCGGCCACCTGGGCTTTCTCCTCAGCGGTAAGCTCGAACATGAAATCTTCCGGAAAGCGATCGCGGTGGCGGTGCACCTGTGCTTTTAAGCTCCGGGTCGAGACGTCATAAGCGCCCGCGAGGTCGGCGTCGAGCATCACCCATTGGCCGCGAATGAGAAGCATCGGATCAGTGTGCTCAATGGACTTGAAGTTATGGGTGAGCATAGTGGGGTCCCCTTCTTTTTGAGTTCGAAAATAGTCTGTTTTATGCTAAGTCGCTCGCCACGGTTTTGATCTAGGAATCCAACGCGGCACATTACTTTTATATTCGAGGTATTCCTCGCCAAATCTTCTTTCCAAACTCGGTTCCTCGAACAGGATGAAGTAAATATAGTTGATGAAAAAAAATGAGACGAACCAGATGAAGATATTTTTCGAATGAAAGAGCAGCGACTCTCCCAGCAGAACGGTCAATACGCCGGTGATCATGGGGTTGCGGACGTGGGCATACATGCCGCTGGTTACTAATTTTTTGGGCGGACTCCACGGCGCCAGCGTGCCCTGGCCAATGCGGATGAACATGCGGATGGTCATCAACAAAATGCTTAACCCTGCCAAACCCAACAGCAGTCCAATGATGGTAAGGACATTTAGTGATAAATCAAAATTATTTTCGATGTACAGGGGCACGAGGATGAGGACAGTGATGGGAAGGATGCAGGAGAATAATTGTTTCAGCAACGTTTTCAAAGGCTACAAAGTGAAAGAGGTTTATATTGGAGCTCGTTGTTAAAATTTCTCACCAAGTTGACGGAGCATTTCAATAGTGTTTACAAACCGAACATTGTTTGCCGTACAAGCGTCGGGAATTTTGATTTTGTTTCGTCCTTGGGGTGCGCTTAATTCCTGAGTCACGATTATTCTGTCGCCGGGATCGGCCAGCGCATAAGCAACAAGCCAGGCATCGGCTTCATCCGCGTCCAGAAACTCGGCCAGCGCCTTGGGCAGATAATGACTGCTTCGTGATGCAGCCCAATTTGCGACTTGAGCATATTCAGTGACAACCGCTGTTGTGTCTTTAAAGAAAATCTCGGGTAAATTGTCCTCACACCAGGTTTTTAAGTCATCCTCATTTTTGAAAATTTCATTTTTCACTTTATCGATGCTGATGATTTTCTCATTGGCGGCGAGGTGTTTTACCTTGTTCCAAAAACTTACGGCTACATCTAATGGGTAACTTACTCGATGGGCTTGAATGAAGAAGTTGCTATCAACGACATAAATGCTCATTCATTAAAAGAATTTAGTGAAAAATGTTTGATAGGTTTGTCCTTTCAAACCCGTCAGCTTATAAGCATCGCGATACAAAAGTTTCCCGGCTTTCACGGCTTGATTCACATGAGCAGCAAAGTTTAAACTCAATCTCTTTTTTGTAGTGGCATAAAAGTCGCCACCACTCTCTTGATTTTCTTTTTTCCTTAGTTCCCGATTAGAATATTCCTCATAGAATTCAAAGAATTCCTTTTTGGTTAGTTTACCCAAGTCAAGCGCTCTTCGTGCAATAACTATTTCGCTCACTTTAAAATGTCGCGCGGCACTTTGAATGTTAGGTTGTCCACTCCACACACGATTGAAAGAATCCTCCGGCACCAGAAATTCCGCCGCGACTTGATCGCAAAGCAATTCGATGGGATCGCTAGCGGGGAGCAATTGTCTGAAATCGAATCCGGCACTTCGTCCTGTCCAAACATGGGCTAATTCGTGAACAATGGTGAATAATTGAGCGGCTTTCGCGTCAGAATTGTTGATGAACATAAATGGGGCCATTTCATCAACCAAAACAAAGCCACGGCACTCCTCCACTTTGAGACGGCGACTTGTATTGTTTTCAACTACGCCATTGAAAACTATAATAATCCCAACGTCTTCAACTTTTTTTGTGAGATGATCGAGAGCAGCCTGCCAAGTTTGATGAGCTCTCGCCCATTCAATATGAAGTCCAAGCGTTTGTCTGATATCTGCGACTATTTCTTTGTAGTTTTGCTGGTTGCGAAACCGGCCAACAAAAGAGAGAGGCTGAAATTCATTATCTTTCAAGTATTCTCTAAGCCAATCCTGCCTTTGTTGCATTAGCAAGATGGTGTCATAAACATTCAGGCTTACGCGGGTTGCCGGGGATTTATTGGTTCGAAAAAACGGGATTGGCAATTTTTCTACTGGTGGATCCGGCATAAAAAGATAGCCAAATGGTACATGCACCTTTTTGGAAAAGGTTTGTAATTGTTTTACCGTTGGTTTTTTCTTCTCTTCTAACCAATCAAGGACTTGAGGGAACTTAGCGGCGAACTCTGGCAAATTATATCCCGCTCTGGTAATTGCCCAGGTTATGACATCTGGTTTTATGTTTATCTGAGTTCTCATTGCAAATCGCTCAAGAAACATGTTCAATGCAATTTATTCAATAACCAAAGAAAAGTAAAGGAGAGTTTTGCCGTTCTTTGTTTTATTGCGTTACTTCCCCAACCCCGTCGAGCCAAACCCGCCCTCGCCGCGGCTGGTTTCCGAAAGTTCATCCACCACTTCAAATTGCGCGTACGCCACCGGCGCGGCCACCAGTTGCGCGACTTTCTGACCGACTTTAATTGAATACGGTTCCGCACCGAGGTTGATCAAAATCGCGTGAATCTCGCCGCGATAGCCGAAGTCGATGGTGCCCGGCGTGTTCAAAACCGTAATGCCGTTTTTCAGCGCCAGCCCGCTTTTCGGCCGCACCTGCAGCTCGAAGCCTTTGGGAATTTCCGCGGCGAGCCCCGTGGGGATGGCTTTGCGTTCCATCGGCTGCAGCACGTAATCGATGGTGGAAAAGAGATCGGCGCCGGAGTCGCCTTCGTGAGCATATTGCGGAACAACGGCATCCGGATGAAGTTTTTTTATTTTGACTATGCAGCTATTTTCGGACATTGTCTCCTCTAAGGCTGGGACGCTGATGACGCAGATTCTCGCTGATGATTTTAATCCTGTAAATCCGCGTTATCTGCGTCCTATTTTTACGAAAGTGTGCGAATAATTTTGGCAACGTTACCGCTTTCGAAAACTCGAATCACAAATGCTGCTACTTGCACCAGCCAACCTGGATTGATAATTCGCCGAGCCAGCCTGACGATTTTCTCGTCGCGTTCGGCGATCTCTTTGGAATATTCCTCCGGATTGAGTGCTGCAAATTTTTCTGCGAAGCGCCAGGCGCCGTCGCGGGCGATTTCCATGCTAAACGAGAAGATGGCCTCGTCGCTGCGGCCGCCAACTTTGTCGAGCAAACCCAGGATCGGAGAAAGCGAGCCAATTTTTTGCTGAACGAGATCCAGCAGCTCGCCGAGGATGTTGTTGATTTCATCGAAGTCGCGTTTCAGCGCTGGCAACTGATCGCCCGGACTGGTTTGCGCCGCCGCGATTCCGAGATCGAGATTGATGTGCGCGTTGATGCCCAACAGCAGATGCTGCAAAATCAGCGGCCGCCAGCGCTGTGCGGCGGCGAAGGCCTCGAGCCAACTTTTGGTGGGCGTGGCGTCGCTGCGATATTGTTCATAAGCTTCAAGGTAGCGATTGGCGAAAATGACATCGAGGCGCTCCATTCTTTTGCCGTCCTCGAATCGTCCGGCAGCAATGCCGTCTTTCACTTTTAATGTGACGGCGCGATAAAGTACCGCAAAAAAACCCAGCCGGCTGTTTTGCTGCACCGCGTCCTCAATAATCTCGTCAAGCTGCGCGCTGACCTCGTCGATGGTTGTGGCTAAGTTTGGCAAGACCACCGACTCAATTTTTTAGCGCCGCGAACAGCAGGCAGAGCCAGCCGGCCAGAAACGCCAATCCACCAATAGGCGTGATGGCGCCAAACCAGCGTAGTCCGCTGAAGGTGAGCAGATACAAACTGCCAGAGAAAATCACAATGCCAGCGATGAACAACCAACCGCTGGCGACCGTTAATGATCCCGGCCAGCGCGTACACGCCCAGGCCGCGGCCAGCAGCGCCAGCGCGTGGTAAAAATGATAGCGCACGCCGACTTCAAAAGTGTTGAGCATTTCCGGTGACAAACGGGTTTTCAAGGCGTGGGCGCCAAACGCGCCGAGCGCCACGGCGAGAAATCCAGCGACGGCGCCGGCGGCAAAGAAGAGTCGATCCAATGCTTCCTTCCTCTCCAGACAAAATAAGACTACTGTAAGTTTTGATTTTTGATTCTAGTCAAGAACTCAACATCCTCCAAATCCTGTTTCCGACCGGCAGCTTTCTTGGATTGGATCAAGTGGTCGAATGATACAAAAGGAATAGAGACGTTTTCTATTTTCAATTCGTTCTGTGTTCTCCACGCAGAATCAAATTCCAAACCGGTGACTCGCGTGAGGACGTCTATTCGAATCACATCATCGAAGATGGTTACCTCGTTATCGAATATTTTTTGAGCGGTTGTGAGATACGCAGTTCCAAGTTGAATCGATTTGAACGCCTTAAGCAGACGGCGGCAGTTTTGCATTTTATGATCGATGAACAGGTCCATATCTTTTGTTGAGCGTGGTACGCCGTAAACGTTGACTGCCAATCCACCAACGACCAGATAACGGACGTTATGATTGTTTAAGGATCTGTACACGTCCAAATGACTTATAGTCATCCAGGCTCACTTCTGGGCGTTTGAGTTTTCTGAGAAATTGAGAGAATTCGGCCATCTGCAGATAGCGTTGTGCGGGCGTCAATTGAAGAAAACTCTCAATTTTTGCTTCCATGGTTTCGTGTTCAAAACCATACAAGACTTGATGTTTCTTTTCTTTTGAATTTGGCATACTATTTACTTTGATATTCCTATTACACCAACTGTCGCAGCACATACTGCAAAATCCCGCCGTGCTTATAATAATTCAATTCCTCCGGCGTATCGACTCGGGTGATAACGGTGAAGGTTTTCACCGCGCCGTTGTCACTTTTCGCGGTGACCTTTAGCTCTTTTCCCGGTGTAAGATTGCCGGCGATGCCAGTGATTTCATAAATTTCGAAGCCGGTCAATCCCAGCGACTCGCGGGTTTCGCCGGCTTTGAATTGCAACGGCAGCACGCCCATACCGATCAAATTGCTGCGGTGGATGCGCTCGAAGCTCTCGGCAATGACCGCCTCCACACCTAACAGCCGCGTGCCTTTCGCCGCCCAGTCGCGGGAGGAGCCGGTGCCGTATTCCTTGCCGGCGAGAACAATCAGCGGGACGCCTTCTTTTTTGTATTGCATCGCGGCTTCATAAATGGAAGTCAGCTTTTTATCCGGCAGATGCAGCGTCCAGTTGCCCTCTTTTTCCGGGGTGAGAAAATTTTTGAGGCGGATGTTGCCGAAGGTGCCGCGCATCATCACTTCGTGGTTGCCGCGCCGCGCGCCGAACGAGTTGAAGTCCTTCGGTTCCACTCCCAACGAAATCAAATACTGGCCGGCCGGACTGTCCACCGGAATCGAGCCGGCGGGGGAAATGTGATCGGTGGTGACGGAATCGCCTAACAGCGCCAGCACGCGCGCGTTTTTCACATCTTTTAGCGGCGCCGGCTTCAGCGGCATGTTGTCGAAGTACGGCGGATTTTTGACGTAGGTGGAGTCCGTCTCCCATTCATAAAGATCACCTTCCGGCACTTCCAGCGCGCGCCAGCGATCGTCGCCCGTGAAAACTTCGGCGTACTCTTTTTCGAACATTTCTTTTTTTACAGAAGTGCGAACCGCCTCCTGAATTTCCTTCAAACTCGGCCACAGGTCGCGGAGATAAACCGGCTTCCCGCTTTTATCATTTCCCAGGGGCTCGTTGTACAAATCGATATCCATCCGTCCAGCGAGAGCATACGCCACCACCAGCGGCGGCGAGGCTAAGTAATTGGCGCGCGTGTGGGGATTGATACGCCCCTCGAAATTGCGGTTGCCGCTCAGCACCGACACCGCGACGAGATTTCCTTCTTTAATTCCTTTGGCGATATGATCCGGCAGCGGGCCGCTGTTGCCGATGCAGGTGGTGCAGCCGTATCCCACCAAATTGAATTTGAGATCGTCGAGATATTTTTGCAGCCCGGTTTCCCGCAAATAATCGGTCACCACTTTCGAGCCCGGGGCGAGACTGGTTTTCACCCACGGCTTGGGTTGCAGTCCGCGCTCCACCGCTTTTTTGGCGAGCAGCCCGGCGCCAATCATCACCGACGGATTCGAGGTGTTGGTGCAACTGGTGATGGCGGCGATCACCACAGACCCGTTTCGGATCTCAACCTCGTGACTGTTCTCTTTCACTTTCACCGACTCTTTGGTGTCGGGACGCTTCATGGTGTTGAACGCATCCAGGAACACGCGCTTGGATTCCGTGAGCCGCACGCGATCTTGCGGCCGCTTCGGCACGGCGAGACTGGGCTCGCCAGTGGAGAGATCGAGTTCGAGGGTGTCGCTGAAAATCGGGTCCGGTGTATCGTCGGTGCGGA
>JBBIIG010000080.1:0-17989 GCA_037446635.1 bacterium | reverse complement strand
CACTTTTGTCGTTTGGCAATTTTTTCAGTTTTATTAGATGGGTTTTTGTTATCATCGGGGTTGTAATATTTTTTCTTGGACTGAGTCAGCTTGGGCAAAGAAGTCCGTTTGGTCCGCTTGGTGGTGAAACGTCCCTTTTAGGCACCGCAGGTGTCGTATCCGGGCTACTTGTCGTTGTGTGTGGACTTATTTTGGTAGCGAGTGGTCAAGGTATTTCCTGTTTTGTTTCAATTGAAAATAATACTCATGCTACCATGGTTGCACAACAGGCAATACTGAGCTTAATGCGTGGACAAACCCAACCATCTGCTCCAACTAAGGATATTTAAACCAGAAAAGCAAAATTAAAAACTAAAATTATTGTATCCGTGCCCTTCTGGTTGTGGTTTGCTCTACAACGCGGCCGGCTAAAGCCTGCGGCTACCTCAAAAAAACTCACAACGAAAACCAGCGGCTTACCTTCACCAAAAACACATTCGTGCCGGTGGTGTCGAACAAATCTCCCAGATCGTTTCCAAATCTAAAGTTGCCGTCGGTAAACGCGTCGTTCGTGCGTTCCTGCGTCCACACGAGGAAGAGGGTGGAGCCGGGCTGGTACTCCCAGCGCACGACAAAATTCGACCGGAACTGGCGGAAGTTGAAGTCCGGTTGGTCGATGGAGTAGTCGGTAGCGCCGTTTGAGTCTTCGTCAAAGTTGAAGACGGCGTCGGTGGCGTCAAACTGGACTTCGCTGCCGGCAAAGGTATGAAAGCGATCTTCGTAGTTCGCGGCTCGCGGCTCGGTGATACGTTTGAAGTCCAGATATTTGCCGGCGGAGATGAACGGCTGCCCGTAGTACTGAATCGACAAATCCGGCGTGATGCTCACGTCGAGTCGAATGGTGATGCCCAGCGTTTTCTGATCGAGGCGGCCAAAGAGGTAGCGATCCGCGCCGGCGTTCTCCACCGTGTCGATGTACTGCAAATCATCTTTGTTGATGGTGTAAAACGGATTGACCCGCAGCAAAATGGAATTGCGGGGACGGAAGTTCGCCCAAAAACTCACGCGATGAAAACGCGAGCCGCCGGCATCCGCCCAACTGTTGCTGCCATTGACGCCCAACTGCACGGCTTTGCGATTATCGGTGGTCAGCTCGTACCACTGGTTCCAGTAGCCGGGCGCCTTCATGGCCGGGCCGCCGCGCAGCTCGCTGGTGGTGAGGTTCTTGCCTTCATAACCAAAGCCCATCCAAAACCACCAGTAGTTGCCGAACTGTCCGCCGCCATTGACGTTGCCGCCGGCGAACACGGTCTCGCCGCCAAAATTCCAACCCCACCACTGGTTGAAGTTGCCGCGCAAGCTGCGGAAAATAGCAAAAGATTTGGGACTATTGTAGCCCACCCAACTCCACTGCATGACACGATCGGCCTGCCGCAGAAAACCGAGATCGTTCAGCTCCAATCCGGGCGAGCGCCACATCGCGCCGACATCCATTCGCAATTTGCTGTTGCCGCCGCGGCCAAAACTAATCATCCCGCCATGGCCGGAGAGAGACGTACGGCTGGAATCGACTTCAACGTAATCGGCGTCGGGACGCTGATAGTAACGCGCCGAGGCGGTCTGCGCCGCAAGGATCGCTTCGTGCGTGCCGCGGATGTGACTGAACGCGGTGCGCACATCAAGGTAGTAAGTCTTGTTCTGCCATTGGTGACGGAAATCGAGGCCGCCGCTGTAGGCCTCGCGATTCAGAAACTTGATTTGTGGTTGATCGAGATCGCGGTGGACGGCGGTGAGCATGCCGCCGAACGCCGTGTTGCCCTGATGAAAATCTTTCTGCAATCTGCCCACAAAATAATTGGTGAGCGGCTCCACGGTTTCTTCGCGGCGCACGCCGTTCAAATCGAGTTGCGCGGTTTCACGCTCGGTGACGGCATCGAGGGCGCCGATGGACCAACCATTCTTGGTTTTGCCGGTCAGTTTCATAGCGGAGATAATCGAAGTGTTGGTCGGCGCGAGGGCATATTCACCGGTGTCAAGATCGTGCGAGTATTGCGGCGAGCGTCCAATGCGGCGGGAATAGAAAAGGCGATCGTTGGAGAAGCTGCCATCGCCGCCCATGATTTTGTAATCAAGAATATTTTGCCCCTCGATGAAGAACGGGCGCTTCTCCGGAAAGAAAGTCTCGAAGGCGGTGAGGTTCACTTCCGAGGGGTCGGCTTCCACTTGCCCAAAATCCGGATTAACGGTCACGTCGAGGGTGAGATCGCTAGTGACGCGCATCTTGGCGTCGAGGCCGCCGGAGAGGTTGGCCTCTCGGCTTTTTGAAAACGGATTACCAGCTTCTTTGGGAGACGTGCGCAGGTCGCTCACGCCATACGGCATCAATTCGAAGCGTCCCGAAGATTTGATGCCCTTCAGCCCGTGCAGCTCGCCAAAATAACTCACCCAGCCGCCGGTGTTTTTCGGAATGTACTGCCACACCGAGCGCTCTTCGAAGCGATAGATCTTGCGCTGCATCTGAATTCCCCAGACGTGCTCGTCTTTGTTGGCAAAGCGCAGCTGGCTGAACGGAATGCGGAACTCGGCGGTCCAGCCCTCGCTGTCGTGCGCCACGTCGCAGAACCAGATGGGATTCCAGTTGGCATCCCAATAATCGCCGTCGGCGGAAACGGCTTCATCGCCTTTCACGCCAGCGGCGTTGAGGGTGAACGAAAACGCGGTGCGATGATCGAAGTAGCTGTCGATGTTGATCTCCACCCAATCGCCGTCGAAGGCATCGCGGCGAGTGACGCGGCGGACGATCTTCTCCGGCTCGGTGTCATACGCGCGGATGCCGACATAGAGATTGTGTTCATCATAAAGAATCTTGAAAGCAGTTTGATGCGAAGGCGGCATGCCGTCGTTGGGCTCGCGCTGGGTGAAATCGCCGGTCCATTCGGCTTTCTGCCAGACTTGATCGTCGAGGCGGCCATCGATGACCGGCGGATGGGGATTGACTTGTATTGCCACGTAAATTTTTTTGGTAGTGGAAGGGGTAGAAGCAAAAACACTCGCAGCAGAAACGAGCGGCAGGGAATACAGAACGATCCACTTCATGGTAATGACTCCAAAATTAGGCCGTCCAAGCTATTTGAAATTTTTGGTTGAAAATTAAGACGAGTCGCAAGCCTTATAAACAATGCCTTCATTTGCGAAGTTACGTCTTACGTTATTAAGACAGGCAGCGCAAAAAAAAGTTGTCTTTTTCATTTGCAAAATTTGCCGGTGCGAGATGTTGACTTTTCTGGAATTTTTCGATATAATTGGCGCAAGATAAAACGGTTGTCAACACCTGCTTCGTGATTGCTGCGCACTCGGAAATTTGATCAACATTCTCGATCCCGATATCATCGGGTTAGGCGGGGCCTTTCCAACATCGCTGAGCTTTACAGCGAGGGCGTGCGCGAAGTTGCGAAATGCGTGTTCAGCGATTCCTTTGAAACGCCTATTGTCAAACACCAGTTGGGCGATTCCGCTGGCGTAATTGGCGCGGCGCTGATTGGCCAATAAAATTTCTTGCAATTCAAATTTATTATTACTTTATTGAATTTAGCAGGCCTAATATCAGAGTGGCCTCACTTCATGAGAAACTCAGCTTTTAAAGACATCGTGGTTCAATGCACTCAGCTTAGTTCCGTTATTTTTAATCCAAAACCAGAGGAGGTTTTATGAAGTGCGTCGCATTTTTCTCGATAGTCGCGGTTTTTGGGGGAATTTTGTTGCTATCTGCTCCGGCCGCATCGCAGACAACAACCCCGGAGTGGTCGTTCAACGCCACCGCCATCGAGGCATGCAGTTGCCCGATGTTCTGCCAATGTTATTTCAACACCAAGCCGGCGGGCCACGGCGGCCATGGCGGCCACGGTGAAATGGAGCACTTCTGCAAATTCAACATGGGTTACAAGGTGAACAAAGGCCAGTTCGGCAGCACCAAGCTCGACGGCGCCAAGTTCTGGATTGCTGGTGACCTCGGCGGCGACTTCTCCACCGGTCAAATGGATTGGGCGGTGCTCACCTTCGATCCCAGCGTCACCAAAGAGCAGCGCGATGCTATTGCCACCATCGTCGGCAAACACCTGTTCCCGGTGCAGTGGAAATCATTTGGAGTGGGAGCGGATGCGCCGATTCACTGGGAAGCCACCACCGAACGGGCGGTCGCCAAACTCGATGATGGCAAAGCCGCGGAAATCACCCTCCAACACAATCCCACGGCCATGACCAAAGAGCCGACGGTGATAAAAAATCTCCGTTATTGGGGCGCGCCGCGCAACGACGGTTTTGTGCTGATGCCGAACCAGCTGCATGCTTATCGCGCCGGCGACAAGCCGTTTGAGTTCAAGGACAGCAACGGTTTCATGATCACCGTGGATTTGGCTTCGGCAGATTTTAGCCAAGAGAAGATGTCCGAAAAATAGCACACGTTATTTCGCGGACTTCAACAACATTTGTAGGCCGGAGGCAAACTCCGGCCTATTTTATTTCTATCCTCTGCATCCGCTGTTGCATTCCCGTACTATTATTCAAACACAGATTTTGACGCAATATTTTTCTTGCACTTGAGCCAATTATTTTTAATTTCTCACCATTGAATTTATGACTTTTGAAGGAGGTTGAAAACCCATGGCTTACAAAGGAACGATTGGAATTTTGACCGGCGGCGGCGACGTTCCCGGACTGAACCTGGCGATTCGCGCAGTTACCTTTCGCGCGCTCCGCGAAGGCTATCGCGTCATCGGCAGCGCTGTAAGCGATCAGTGGAAGTGCCAAACTTTAGTTTGACATAGTTTGAACTTGCTTGACGCTCAATAAATGTCAAGCTAAACATGGACTTGCGAAGGGATGAACCGCGCAAGTTTTTGGATATTAGCGAACAAATTAATAGTTGAGAAATATCTCTTGATGGCCTTCCTTGTTTTTCCTATTTTTTGCGCTAAACTGGAGGGAAGCCAATGAAACCTCAAATCCTGCTTGTCACTCTTTTCGTTTTCGCCGGTGCCAACCGCCTCGCCGCCCAGTGGACGAAAGTCGAAGCCATCCCCAGCGTTGAAATTCAGGCGCTGCACGTGGATGGCGATACACTCTACGTCGGCGCGTTCGACCAGCTGTATTTCACCAGCGACGGCGGCGTGCAGTGGACGCCCACCGCGGAAACCGATCCGCAAAACGATGGCATCAACGCCATCATCAAAGCCGGCGGCCGGCTGTTTATCGGCACGTTCGGACAGGGCGTGTTCGAAAGCAACACTCACGGCCAGAGTTGGACGCACCGCAGCGGCGGCTTGACGGACACCGGCGCGCTGGTGGCCATCGAATTTGCCGCCCGCGGCGACAGCCTCTACCTCGGCACCAGCGGCGCTGCCGTGTACGTGTTGGATTTGAACGGCGCCTCGAATTGGCAGCCGTTTCGTGATGGCCTGCCCTTCAGCCTTGCCTGGAACATCAACTCATTATTCAATAACGATGGCGTGCTCATCAGCGGCGCCGGGCTGAACGCCAAAATCTATCGTAACGAGAGAATTTCCAATCAGTGGAATGAAACTGAGTTTGCGGAATTCGATCCGCGCGGACTCGGCATGATGGGCTTGTTCAAGAAATCCGGCGCGCTGTTGGGCGGCAGCTCCATCGGCCATCTTTATCGCAGTATCAACAACGGCGACACCTGGGATGATTTCGATGCCGGCGTCGGCATCATTCAATTGGCAGAGTTCGCGGAATTCGATGCGCTGGTTTTCGTTTGTTTGTCGAAGATCGGTGAAAGCTATTTCTATGAAAGCGCCAATGCCGGCGAGCGCTGGGAGTTTCGCGAAGAAACGCCGCTGACGTTCGACATTGCCGTGTATAATAATCGCCTGTATGCCGGCCGCCTCGACGGCCTGTGGTTTCTGCCGTTGGATCCGACGCCGGTAGAAGACGAACCGCAGCAGCCGCGGCGGTTCGCGCTTCATCAAAACTATCCCAACCCATTTAATCCGCGCACAACCATCAAATATGAAATCTTTCAAGCTGGCCAGGTGACGCTAAAGCTTTACGATCTCCGCGGCCGGGAAAACCGCACCCTCGTCAATGATCATAAAACGCCCGGCAGCTACAGCCTTTCGTTTGACGCCACGGGCCTTGCGTCTGGGATTTATTTTTACAAACTCACCAGTGGCGCGCATTCTGAAATCAAAAAAATGATCCTGGTCATGTAGGGGCGATTTATGAAATCGCATCAAAGCTTAGTACACGATTTCATAAATTCAGATACGTATTATTGAAACGGTTCCTAACACAGTTTGAAAGTGTTTGTCTTAACGACGCTCCAATACACTGTTGCAAACAGTGTCGGATCCAATTGTTAGCGCCACCAATACGCAATCGTAATTATGAAATCATGTACTTAGTAAGCTTTTAAGTTACCCACCCCTGAATCCCTATTTACCAAGATTGAGCTTAAATTTGAATATTAATCAAAACTTTTGACAACCCCCCTCATTTTCTAAGGAGAAAGTATGAAAACAAAATTAGCTCAAGCTCTCAAAGCTGCTCGCATTTGGCTCGTGGTCACCGCGATAATGGCGGCGTTTTTAGCTGGCGGGTATCTATCTCAGCGCGCGTTGGCGCAGCAGCCGCACATGAAAGCGGCGTTGGAGGCTCTACAAACCGCCAAAGAGCAGTTGGAAAAAGCCACCGCCGATAAAGGCGGGCATCGCAAGAAAGCGCTGGAACACGTGCGCAAGGCCATCAACGAAGTGGAAAAGGGCATTGCCTACGATCGGCGTCATTAAATCGAGCTCGTCGGGCGAGCGCGGTGCTCACGGACGCAAAGCGTTTTGAGCAAAATAGATTGCTGCAAAGGGTAGAGTGCGGAGCGTAAAATTCGCTCTATGCTTTCCAATTCGATCGGCGTGCCGCCTTTTTGAGAAAGACGGGGTTATTGCCAGCGGATGGTGAAAGATTTTTTCCCTTGACTTTTAGACGGTTAATTCCTACAATCATTCAGTTTTTTTGTGGACGGTGATTAGCAAGGAGTTGTAAAAAGACGTAGCCCCCACCATCAAAAAGCCATCACAGCGACGGTCTTGATTCCGCAATTTATCTTCTGGTTTGGTATTTGATGTTTGAATTAAAAAAAACCGATTAATCCTTCAACAAGGCGGCAAATACATCATGGCCTATTATGAGCGCTCGGTTCGGTTTGGTTTTGGCGGCGGCATGACCACGGCCGTAAAGTACCTGCTCATCATTAATTGCGTGGTGTATGTTCTTCAGCATTTAATGGAAATGCTGTTCGGGTCCGGGCCGGAGCCGCTGTTGATAAAATTCTTTGGCCTGCACCCGGCGTGGTTCTTTTCAAAATTCCAGATTTGGCCGCTTTTCAGCTATATGTTTTTGCATGATCAAAGCGGTTTGTTGCACTTGCTGTTCAACATGTTCGTGCATTGGATGTTTGGCTGTGAAGTGGAGCGGACGCTGGGATTTCGGCAATTCATAAAATACTATCTGATCTGTGGAATCGGCGCCGGCTTGTTGCACCTGATAATTTATTATGATTCGCCGGTGCCGGTCGTCGGAGCCTCCGGCGCCATTTATGGCGTGATGGTGGCCTTCGCGGTGCTCTTTCCGGATCGCCACATCACCTTGTTGCTGTTTTTTATTTTGCCGGTGCAAATTCTCGCAAAATATTTAGTGATGATCTTCGTTGGCATCTCATTGTTCTACGGCGTGGTGGGCCTTGACAAAGGTGTCGCCCATTTTGCCCATCTCGGCGGCGCCGCGACCGGCTTCATTTTTCTGAAGCTGGATTGGCGGTTAGATTATTTTGGCACCTGGCTGCGGAGAAAACGCGAATCGCGGCAGCTGCTGCAGAAGATTAAGAAGGAGCAGAACATGCAGCGCTTTCGCGAGCGCGTCGATGCCATTCTCGACAAAATCAACGAGGTCGGCTACGATAAGCTCAACGCCGATGAAAAACGCATTTTGCAGGAAGCCAGCGAGCAGCTAAGTCGGCAAAAGGAACCCGAAAACTAAAGTCGATTAAACATGAGCGTCACTCTTCCCGGAGACCGCAACAAGAAGTTTTTCGGTACAGCCCACTTGTTTTTTTCTCTACTCTTTCTCTCACCCGCACTCGTTTTTTCTCAAAACCCGGAATGGGAAACCAAATTGAACGCCCGCGCGCGCCAGGTCAACGGCTTGCCGTACGTCAGCCTGCAGGAGACGGCGGAAGTGTTGGCCGCGCAAACCTACTACAGCAGCAAAGTCAGAAAAGCGATTTTGTATTTTGGGGAAGAAAAAATCACCGTCACCGCCCATAATCCCTATGTTTTGGTGGGGCAAACGATTTTGCAGATGCCGGTTGACGCTGAGTACGCTGACGGCGATATCTTTCTCCCCGTCAAATTTTTTATCCCTATTCTGCGTGATGTGATCGCGCGCACCGGGTGGCTCGCCGGCGGCGCTTCTCCGGATCTCACGCCAGGCGTAAACTTGTTGGGCGTAGCGGTGGAAGAGAAAACCAACGGCACGCTCATCGTCGTTAAAACCCGCCGAAATTTTCCCGCCAGCAACATCAGCACGCGCTACAGCCGTGGCTGGCTTTATTTGGACGTGCTCGAGGGCAAGCTCGACAGCAAATCATTTAAAACCGAAATTCAAAAAGGCCTGGTGAAACAAATTGTGCCGCTGCAGATGGAGCAGATGGTGCAGCTTTCGTTTCAGCTCAACAGAGATATCGCCGCCAAAGACCTGACCATTAGCCAACACCAAAATGAAATTTGGCTTTCGATTCCCAATCCGGAGAAATCGAACAGCAACCTCATCGAGAAGCTCAAAACCGATCGCGAGAAGTGGAAGATCGATCGCGTCGTCATCGATCCCGGGCACGGCGGCCGCGATCCGGGCACCCACGGCCGCAGCGGCGTCCGTGAAAAAGATGTGACGTTAGGCATCGCCAAAAAGTTAAAAAAGCTCATCGAAAAGAAAAGCGACATCGAAGTTTTCATGACGCGTGAAAACGACGAATACATTTCTCTCAAAGAGCGCACCCAATTCGCTAACAAAAAAGGCGGCAAGCTCTTCATCAGCATTCACGCCAACTGGAACCGCAACCCTCAGGTTGGCGGCGCCACCACTTATTTTTTGGGATTGGCAAAATCCGAGGAAGCGGCGGATATCGCGCAGCGCGAAAATGCGGTGATCAGTTACGACGCCAGCAACGGCGACGCGGCAGATTATTCCGCGGAGATGAAAATCCTCGCGGCCATGGCGCAGAACGATTACAACAAAGAGAGCCAGGATTTCGCCGCGATGATTCAAAACGCCATCGAAAAACGCACCAAGCTGCCGAACCGCGGCGTGAAACAGGCGGGATTTTATGTGATGGTGGGCGCCTCCATGCCCAACGTGCTGGTGGAAACCGCGTTTCTTTCAAACAGTCGGGAAGAAAAACTCCTCAAATCCTCTTCTTTTCAAGAGGAGATGGCCGAGGCCATTTTTAACAGCATCCTCGACTTCAAAAATAAGTACGAAAAAAATTGGTAAGTCACCGCGAGCGCGCTGAGACGCAGCGCAACTAATTAACGCAAAGGTCGCTAAGAAAACGTCAAGGATCGCAAGGAAAGGATTGGGTTTTATAAGCGGTCTTTGCGCGAGCGTTGCGTTCTTTGCGGTTAAAAGTACGGTTTGAAAAATCAGTTCGGCGCTTTTTTTAGCGAAGGGAAGTAATAGTGCCGCAGCATCATCCCCCCCAAGATCAACACCCCGACAATCGTTAGCGCAACAATCGCGCTGACGCCGCCCCCTTCAAATTTTATTGCGCGCGGAACGCCGTACATGACCACTCCCGCCCAAAATACCGGATTGCGATTGCCATCAGCCAGCGCTGTCAGCTTCGCTTGCCGCAGCGCTTCCACCGTGTTCAAACCTTCTTTGAGGTTGGCGTAGAAATTCAAAAACAGAGCGCTGGTTTGCGGACGATTGCCGGGCCACTTGTTCAGCACCACGGTGGATACGCCGGCGTAGTTGAGGGCGTGCAGCAAACCGCTGACGCCCAGCCCGGCGTCTTCGACGTGATCCGAAAGAAAATGGGCGGCGCTCATCGTCATTAGATCGGCGGAGAGGTTGACGTCGAACAGGTCGCGGCATTCGATGGAATCGCGGCCGCTGCTCGAATCCCACAAATAGATTTTGGAGTAGAGCGGCGAGCCGTCTTCGATGGCGGCGGCGCCGGCAAAATGGAGCGCCTGATAAATCGACGCGCGGTTGAGGAAGCGCATTTTCGCGCCGCGGCTGGGTGTGAGAACGTCTGAATTGCCCACTAAGCTCGAGAGGCGCCGGGCTTCCTGATCGAGAAGTTGCGCCTCATCGCGGCCGTGCTGGTTGTTGACTTCCTGTTCAAGCGCTGGACCGCTCACCGCCCACAAGGATTTCTGTTTGTAAGCGGCGCGGCCATAGGGCCAATTTAAAAAATTGGCATAAGGGATGTACGAAATGGCAAAATCTTCCACCAGAAAGCGAGCGTTTTTGTAGTCGAACGGGCCGGTGAGATTGGCGTCGTCCGAGACCAGGCATTCCCACGGCGCTTGATTTAAGACATCGTCCGGGGCGATGATCACGCCGCTGTTGGCCGGCAGCCAATCTTTTATGGGAGCGAACGCGATCTGGTAAAGCTGCGCCGCTAAATCGATCCGGAATTTGATGTCAGAGGCGCCGTTGCCAGAAATCGGGGGGAGGTCGGCTTCTGCAAAAATGGGATTCATTTGCTCGATCAAATTTTTCAAATAGGCCGAGCCGTAATTGACCCGCGTGAACAAGGTGGAGTCTGGGCGCACCACGACGATGTCGGTGGAATTCTCTCCCACCAGGTAATGAACGAGCACGCTGTGCCATTGTGCGAGCCGCCCCTGCAGCGCGGCAATCGGCGCCGGCGTCGGTTGAACGAGGCTGTAGAATTCCGGGTGCGACGCCGCCAGCTCCCGGCGAAATCGCATGAGTTGTTCCTGAGTGTCCTGGATTTCTCGCTTGATGTTGTTGACGAATTCGACGTCATCATAAACATCTTTGCGCCAAACTTCCCAGGCCTGTTTCCATTTGTGATGAATTTGCGATTGCAAATCATCCAGCTTCCAGCGCAGGGTGTCCGGCAGCTCCACGGCCAGCAAATGGCGAATAGGCGCCAGGCTTTGGATGTGCTGATAGGCTTTATAGGTCTCGCAAGCCGCATAGACTTTTTGAGCTTGCATTAACCGGGAATAGGCAGCCATTGCCGGCGCGATCAAATCGTTTTTGAGATCAAAAACTTTGGCGTGATCGTCTTCGAAAAAGAGCAGGCCGATTTCATCCAGCAGCTTCAAGGCGGTGTCGGCGCGCGCCGCGGCCAAATCAATGAAATTGGCAGCCAGATAAGTTGAAATCAAGCCGGCGTTGCCGGCCAATCTCGAAACCGACGACCCCGTCTCGCGCCCGAGCTGGATGGCGTCCAAAAAATAGGTCTCCGCCCGTTCGATGTCTTGATGCGCCAGCGCCAGCCGGCCCTGCATCGTGCGGATGATGGCGGCGTTTTGCAGGTTCAAGGTTTGCTTCGCGGCGGCGTCGGCCAGCACCAAATAGTGGCCAGCGGAACCGCTGTTTCCAGCGCGCAAAAACAAGTTGGCCAACTTCATTAGGCACGTCTGGCTGAGACTGCGTTGGTTGGCGTCCTGGGCGTAACGCAGCACTTGGCTGTATTCTTCAACGGCCAGTTCTTCATCCCCCTGAGAGAGATGAAGGTCGGCTAAGTTCATCAACGCCAGGTGTTTTATTTCTTCTGCGCCCGCGTTTTGCGCGATTTCGATGCTGTGGTGCAAATATTCCTGCGCGGTTTGCCACCGGCCCAGCTCAGTGAAAAGCCGGCCGGTCTCATTGAATCCCCGCGCCGCCGAGTGGCCGTCGCCAAATTGGTTGGCGACGGCGGCCGATTGTACATAGTTTTTAATGGCCCGCTGGTGGTCGCCTATTTTTTCGTAGGCCGCGCCGGTCTCGAAAAAGAGGGCCGGCAGCCGCCGTCCTTCCTGCAATCGCTTCGCCAATTGAATGGCGTGCGCGCCGTCGCGGATGAGATAAGCATATCGCTGGCGATATCGGTTTAGGTGGACGAAGGCGGTATGAATTTCCAGTTGCTCGTTTAAATCGGCAAAGCGGCGGGCCCGCAGCAGGGCGCGGCTTAGAAAATAATCGGCGGAGTCGCCGTTGGCGTTTTTTAAATAAGCGGTTCCCAAACTTCGCAGCAGCGAGATAGTTTGTGCGGACGCTTCGTCTTCAGTTAACCGCAGCGCGTTAAGGTAAGAAGAAATAGCCTCGGCCAACTGATTCGACTGCTGATAGACGTCGCCCAAAAGCTTTAGTGCGAAGCGATCGCTTTTTGAATTGAGGTAATTATGAAGAGCGGATTTCGCGCTGTTGAGATTGTCGGTGCGAAATTTCCAGAGCGCCAGGCCTAAATTCGCGAGCGGCTCCTGTTGCGGATTTTTTTTGAGGCGCCGAAACACCGCCTGCATCGCTTCGAGGTTGTTGAGTTGCAGCGCTGCGTCCACCAGCAGTTCGAGCGCTTGCGGAGCGGTGGCGCCCAACTCCAGGGCCAGCCGGCTGTGTTCGAAGGCGCGCTGGCTTTCCCCCAAATACTTAGCGATGAGCGCCCGTCCTAAATGAAGGTTGGCGTTTTCCGGATTTAGTGCAATCGCTTCAACAAAATAAGTTTCCCCGATTTGCAACGCGTCGTGGTAGCGGAAAAAATCGGCGAGGCGGATATAGGCTGTCGTGAAGGTGGAGTCGTCGCGAATTTGCGACTTGAGATGATCGATGGCGCGCCCAAAGTCGCCCTTTTCGGCTTCGGCCATAGCCAACAGGAAGCGCGATCGCTGGGGGCTGGTTTGCGCAAAACCAACGACGGTGAAAAGCGCGCAAGCAAAAGGGAGCGCTGTCCGAGTAAGCAGAAACCGGGCGAATTTCATCTCCACTCAATGGCCAAAGTGATTCAGAAAAACGCCTGAATATAGCGATTTGCGATCTGGCTGTCAATCAATTTTCGGGCGCAGACGAAATGTAACTCAAAGCTCCGCTTTGAGAAATTTCCAAAATTAAGAATTTCACCCCGTCCTTTTACCACAACTGAGAATAACCTCTCCCACGCCAAAATTCACCTAAAATTCACCCTGATTTAATTCATTTATTTTCAGGAGTCTGAATCGCAGCCGGGGCGATGAGTCTCAGCAAATTTTAATGGCATAGTTTTTGGCCTTCACTCTTAAAGCGACTGCTCCATTGATCCATTACTCCAATACTCCGCGATAAAGCAGGATACAAAGAGCAGAACTTGAACGCGTCAACAGAGACCATGGAGAACAAAATGCCACCTCTCCGCTACCCCAAAGTCCCGGTTGAAAAACTGCGCTGGCGCTGTAACCCGGACGCGTTGGGCTTTAATACCACCGACTACCTCACCGGCTGCGACGACATCATAGGACAGGAGCGCGCGCTGCGGGCCATCAAGCTCGGGCTCGAAGTCAAAAGTCCCGGCTACAACATCTTCGTGGCGGGGCTCACCGGCACCGGCAAAAGCACCACCATCAAACACTTGCTCGAACGAATCGATACCAAGGGGAAAATTCCCGACGACATTTGCTATGTGCACAATTTCGATCAGCCGGACGCGCCAAAAGTCTTACGCCTGCCGGCCGGCAAAGGCGAGGCGCTGGCCGAGGACATGGACGACCTCGTGGAGTACCTGCGCAAAAACATCCCACAAATTTTTGAAAGCGAGGAATTCAAAAAGCGCCGCAAACACGTGCTCAGCAATTTGGAAAATCGCTCCAAAGAAATTTTCAAAAATTTGGAAGACATGATCACCCGCGAAGGCTTTGCGGTGGTGCAGGTGCAGCTCGGCCCCATTGTGCGGCCGGAAATTTTCCCAGTGGTGAAAGAGAAAGTGACGCCGTGGGAGCAGCTCGAGCGGCTGGTGAAGCAGGGCGATTTTTCGGAAAAGGAATACGAGAAACTCAAAGACAAACATGAAAAGCTCACGGAGGCGCTGGAGAACGCCATCCGCGAAACCCGCAAAATCGAAAAAAGCGTGCAGGATGCGGTGGACCATCTCAAGCATCAAATCTGCCGGCCGGTGATCGGCGGCCTGATTGCGGAGCTGAAAGAAAAATACCCGGCGCCGGACGCGCAGGAATATTTCAAAGCAGTCGAAGCTGCGCTGTTGGAGAACCTCGAACGCTTTCGCGACGGTCAGGAAGCCAAAACCGCGCCGCTGCTGTTGGAGGGCGCTGCGCAGCCAAAAGACGAGCTGATTGAATTCAGGGTGAACGCGCTGGTGGACAACTCCAATCTCGAGCGCGCGCCGGTGATCATCGAAACCGCGCCCAATTACAAAAACCTGTTCGGCACCATCGAGCGCGTGGTGGATCGGGGCGGCGTGTGGCACACCGATTTCCGCAAGATCAAAGCCGGCTCGCTCTTGCAGGCCAACGGCGGCTACCTCGTGCTCAATCTCGTGGATACCCTCACCGAGCCCGGCGTGTGGACGGCGCTAAAGCGCACCCTCAAAAATCGCAAGCTCGACATTCAGGCCTACGATCCTTTCAACTTCTATTCCACTTTCGCGCTCAAACCGGAAGCTGTCGAAGTGGATGTGAAGGTGGTGATGATCGGCGACGCTTACATTTACCAGCTTCTCTATCTCTACGATGAGGATTTCAAAAAAATCTTCAAAGTGAAAGCGGAGTTCGACACCGTGATGAACAAAGACGCCGAGGCCATCCGCGACTACGCCGCGTTTGTGAAAAAAATCTGCGCCGACGAAAAGCTGCTGCCGGTCACCAGCGCCGGCGTCGCAGAAGTGATCGAATACGGCGTGCGGCTCGCCGGCCGGCAAAATAAAATTTCCACCCGCTTCAGCGACATCGCGGATGTGCTGCGCGAAGCCCAATACTGGGCGACGGAAGATGGCAGCAAGGCCATCGACGGCAAGCACATCAAAAAGGCTATCGATAAGAAAATCTACCGCTCGCAAATGTACGAAGAAAAGATTCAGGAGATGATCGAAGAAGGCGTGCTGATGATCGACCTCGCAGGCAAAAAAGTCGGGCAGGTGAACGGCCTCTCGGTTTTCGACATGGGCGAATACAGTTTTGGCCGCCGCACTAAAATTACCGCCGAGGTGAGCATGGGCCGTGCCGGCATCATCAACATTGAGCGCGAGGCCGACCTCAGCGGCAAAACGCACAATAAAGGCGTGCTCATCATCGGCGGCTATTTCCGCGGCAAGTACGCGCAGGATAAGCCGCTCACCATGAGCGCCAGCCTCGCCTTCGAGCAATCGTACTCCGGCGTCGATGGCGACAGCGCTTCCGCCGCAGAAATTTATGCCATTCTATCCGAACTGTCCGGGCTGCCGCTGCGGCAGGATATCGCGGTCACCGGCTCGGTGAATCAAAAGGGTGAGATTCAGCCCATTGGCGGCGTCAATCAAAAAATCGAAGGCTTCTTTGAAGTGTGCAAAGCGAAGGGACTCACTGGTGAGCAGGGCGTGATCATCCCGCATCAAAACGTGGCCGATCTGATGTTGAAACCCGAAGTAGTCGATGCGGTGGCCGCCGGCCAATTTCATGTTTATCCAGTGAAGACCATCGACGATGGCATCGAAATTTTGACCGGCGTGAAAGCCGGTACCAAACGCGACGGCGCCTATCCCGAAGACACCGTGAATTTTTTGGTGGATTTGCGGCTGAAAGAATTAGCCCACGGCATGAAGGAGTTTTACAATGGAAACCACAAATGACACCAAATCTCGGACAACCGTGCTGTGCCCCTTTTTGGAGCGGGAATGTCCGAACGGCGAAGACGCGGCGCTTTTCTGCTGCCGCGCCCTGAACTCCGACGAGGATGATCCGGAATTTTCCCAACTGTGGTTCACCTGCGACGTGGCGCTGCGTATGTTCGCGCTCACCAAACGAACTTACTGATCGGTTGCTGGAAATGAGACTTTAGAAAGAGGAGTGTTGGAGTGATGGAGTAATGGATCAATGGTTTGACAGGTTGCAGAAAACGGTGGATGGCGAAAGAAATGAAATTGAATAAAACTCACGTTTGCCATCTGCCATTTGCCGTCTCACATTTCAGCATTCCAAAACTCCATCACTCCATTACTCCGCATGATCAATTACTCGAGCTTTGCGAACAATATGACGGAGGCAACGGCTGATGAATAACCTGGCGATTTTAGAGCAAACACGACGCGACCATGAAATTCTCAACCAGGAGATGGGCAAGCTGAAGATCATCATCTGGCAGGAAATCTCCGACAGCGATTTTTCTGACTGGCGGCTGGATTGCCTGTGGCAACTGCGGGATTTCCGCAACTGCCTGCTCAAACATTTCGATCTCGAAGAAGAGGGCGGCTTCATGGCGGAGGTGCTGCGCGTAGCCGCCCACGAGGAACGCAAGATCAACGAGCTGAAAAGCGAGCACGACCAGATGATCGCGTTGCTGGACGAGACCATCAACATCTTCAAAGAGATGCAGGCCAGAGATCCCGCGCGCGTGGAAACCATTCGCGCGCGTGTGAACGATTTGATTCACATCCTGCGCGAACATGAGAACGAGGAGCATCGGCTGCTGCAGCGGACGTATTATCGGGAGTACGGCGGGCCGGCGTGAAAACTGATTGATGATTATAAGGAAAATGCAAGTGAAGGGAGGTGAGGCTATGATTGAAAAAACCCCTTGCCGCTGCGGTCTCAGCAGCAAGGGGCGAAACGGGCTTAAACAGTTCGTGTGTCGGCTAAACAGCCGGCGCTATTTAAACCCAATCAAATTTAAGCAATGGAGAATGGAAATGCAACAAATCCCCTCTTTTGCTTGGAGGAGCCAACTAACATGAAAAGGCTGATAACTATATTGAGTCTTTCGTTGATAGGAGCTTTGGAATTATACGCGCAACATGTTCCGCCGGGACATGGTCATAGTGGCCCGGTTTGTTGGGGGTACGCAACGGGAAGAGCTTATGGCAAAACCTGGTCTTTTACTTCAGATTGTAACGCGCGGATTATCTCCCGAGACATGATTGATGACAAACAGGCGCAAACCTATTTCGAATGGTTCCCGAATTATTCTGAATCGGCAATAGTACAGATGTTTAATAATGGCGACAAAATAATTATCGAGTTTGGCAGTGGCAGCCATGCCTCATACGTAAGTAGTGTTTCTGGCGGCATCTATGTAGATCAGGTGGAAAATGAAGGCGGGCAGGAACAGACTGCTATACCCATTGCGTGGGTGATCAGTGGGCATAGTAACCCGACCATTATACCACGCGGTAGCCCGACGGGCTTTTGGCGCAAGAAAGGCGGCTGGCCGACTGAATTGAAGAATGAATTCGCCGGCGGAACGGTTAAGCTTAACGGCGCGCTGAAAAATTCACCCTATTCCTTCAATGCCGGCTGGAATGCCTCTCATACCATCGAAGCCACCATGGATGGCCAGCTCTTTCAGAACTATGTGCGCCATTTTCGTGATTGGACAGGAGAGACAGGTGTAATTGAAATACAAAACCCTTCTGCGAAAGCCACCTCCTTCAAGAGAATTGACTCCGGTATCGGAGCGACTAAATCGGTCATGGCCGACTTTGACCGGCAATTCGACATTACCTTCAAAAATAACTTTGTCGGCGTGGGCAATGCCGGCGTCATCAAAGTCAACGGAACGCAGTACACTCTGCCGCACGCACCTTTCCCAGTCATTGAATTCCGTCCGCCCAATGACGTGATTACCGGTCAGGCGGTTCAGCAAACGTACAACGGCATCATCTATTCGTTTCACCACTGGTGGGATGGCAACACGTCGGCACAACGAACCTTTACGCCTCCAGACCATGCCACGTACACCGCTTACTATACCGGCAAGCCGGCGCCAGTAACCATTACTTCATACTCGGGACCGGTGGGCACGCCGG
>JBBIIG010000079.1:0-18004 GCA_037446635.1 bacterium | reverse complement strand
TTTGGAGTGCGTTGACCATGTCAACGCTTCCTCGACGAAAGTCGATGATTGGGACTTTGGAGTGCGTTGACCATGTCAACGCTTCCTCGACGAAAGTCGATGATTGGGACGAGCTTGATCCTGGGATTTAATGTTGTCATATCTTTTTTGGTTATGACTCCCTGTTTCTTTGTTTCCGATTTGCACGGCAAAGTCGAGCGCTATCAAAAACTCTTTGCTGCGATTGCCGAGAATCCTCCCTCAGCAGTTTTCTTGGGTGGAGACCTGCTGCCGCATGGACTCCACAAGATAGATCACACCAATTTTTTGAATGACGTTCTCTCCGCAAGTTTCAGAAATCTCCGCGACCAGCTTGCTGAAAATTACCCGCGCGTGTTTTTAATTTTGGGCAACGACGATCCGCGCCTCGAGGAGGAGGAGATCAAAAATCTGGCAGCGCAGGGTTTGTGGGAATATGTTCACGAACGCAAAGCGCGATTCGGCAACCACTGGATTTACGGGTATGCTTACGTCCCGCCGACGCCGTTTCTCCTCAAAGACTGGGAACGCTACGACGTCTCCCGTTACGTCGATCCCGGTTGTGTTTCGCCGGAGGAAGGAATTCGCACGGTGACGGTGCCGCGGCACGAAATCAAATACGCCACCATTGAAAAGGATTTGAACAAGCTGGTCGGCAACGACAATCTCGATCAAGCCGTGTTTCTTATTCACTCTCCGCCTCATCAAACGAAACTGGATCGCGCGGCCCTCGATGGCAGAAGGGTCGATCACGCGCCTTTGGATGTGCACGTCGGCAGTGTCGCGGTGCGACGCTTCATCGAACAGCGCCAGCCGCTGCTGACGCTGCACGGCCACATTCACGAATCCGTGCGCTTGACCGGCGACTGGCGGGATCGCATTGGCCGGACACTCATGTTCTCCGCAGCCCACGACGGACCGGAGCTGGCGTTGGTGCGGTTTGATTTGGAGAATCTGGCAGAGGCGACGCGCGACCTGATTTAGCCTGAAAAACTCATTTTCTACGACGAATCCCACCAATCCCATTCCTCAATTTACTCCACGTAGTTAAGAACACCGAAAATTCGACGATAAATTCTCATAGAAAAAATCCATTGCAGAAACATGTCGGTTGTTGAAGTTTTCAAAACGAGAAACGAATTAATTTATGTTCTGTCTTTTGAAAAATCTAAGAATTCAAACCAAGCTGCTGCTCATGCCGCTGGTGGCCATGGCGGCTTTTCTCGCCATTCTGGCCACTTACACCATGCTCGAAAAGCGCGAGGACGAGCTGAACGTTCGCGTTGAACAGGAATATTACCCGTATCATCAAATCACCATTAAGCTCGAAGATTTATTTACCGAGCTGCAAAGCAGCTTGCAGGGCGCGGTTGTCACAAGGGACAGCGATTTGCTGGACGAAATAGAAGCCAGGTACAGCCTTATTCTTGTGCAGATCCAAAATGCGGGGCGGCTGGGAACGGCGAGCGGCGACCGCCTCGCCGCGCTCCGACCGGATATTGAGCGGTATTATTTTGAATTACGGACCGCCGCTGAAAAAATGATCGCCGGCGCATCCGAGGAGGCGTTGGTGGCTGAAGTTAATCAAATCGTAAAAGATTATAATGCGCTGCAAGCCATTTTACTTCGCGAAGCCAGAGAGGCGGAAGCGACGATCTCGCAAGCGTTTCTTCAGCAGCGCCAAAACCATAAAATCGCGATGACGGTCACCAGCGTCGCCGCCCTGCTGAGCATTTCGTTGTTGGGCGGATTATCGCTCATCCTGACTCGCCTTTTGACAACGCCGCTCAAGCACCTCGTGATGGCGGTGAATCGATTTGCGCAGAGCGGGGAAAATGTGGCCATCGAAATTCGTAGCTCGGATGAAATCGGGGAATTGGCGGCGGCTTTTAAAGAGATGATCGCCAAAATTCAAACGGCAAAGTCTGAGAGGGAAAAGGCCTACCAGGTAGCGCTGCACGCCAAAGAAACAATTGAGCAGCAGGTAAAGCAGTTGTCCGCTGCGAACGCCGAATTGGATAAACACCGCCACCATCTTGAAGAGTTGGTGGAGGAGCGCGCCGAGGAGTTGCACGCTGCCAACCTCAAACTCAAAGACGAAATTGCCATGCGAGCACGCAGCGAGATTATGCTGAAAAGTTATACCAAAAAATTAGAATCGCAAAATCGCGAGTTGCAGGATTTTGCCTACATCGCTTCCCATGACCTGCAGGAACCCCTGCGCAAAATCCAGGCTTTTGGCGATCGTCTGAAAAATAAATACGGCGAGCTGCTGAGTGAACAGGGGCGCGATTATTTAGAGCGCATGCAAAACGCGGCCGGACGCATGCAGCGGCTCATCGAAGACCTGCTGACCTATTCGCGCGTGACCACCAAAGCGCAGCCTTTTACAAATGTCAACCTCGAGCAGATCGCCCGCGAAGTTATTTCAGATTTGGAAATACAAATTGCCGAAACAAAAGGGCTGATTGAAATAGAAAATTTACCGGTGCTCGAAGCCGACCCCACCCAGATTCGGCAGCTTGTGCAAAACCTCGTCGCCAATAGCTTGAAATTCCACCGCGACGACGCGCCGCCGGTGATCAAAATTTATTCCGATTTTAAAGCCGACAGGAATGGCAAAACGCGCAACTTCTGCAAACTCACCGTGGAGGACAACGGCATCGGCTTCGAGGAAAAATACGCCGAGCGCATCTTCGGTGTGTTCCAGCGCCTGCACGGCCGGGAAAAATACGAAGGCTCCGGAATTGGCTTAGCGGTGTGCCGCAAGATCGTCGAGCGCCACGGTGGAGAAATCACTGCCAGCGGCGCGCCGGGACAGGGAGCGAAATTTGAGATCACATTACCAATTAATCAAAAAGGAGATTGATGCGATGAGTAGAAATGGACGTCCGATAACGATACTGGTTGCTGAAGACGACGCCGACGATCGCTTGATGATAAAAGAGGCGTTGGAAGAAAGCCGTCTGGCCAACGACATTCACTTCGTCGAGGACGGCGAGGAACTGATGGACTACCTTTGTCATCAGGGAAAGTATGCCCAACGCACCGGCCAGCCGCTGCCGGGATTACTGCTGCTGGATTTGAACATGCCGCGCAAAGATGGCCGTGAGGCGCTGAAGGAAATCAAAGCCAGCCCGGAGCTGCGGCGGATGCCGGTCGTGGTGCTCACCACCTCCCAGGCCGAAGAAGACATTCTGCGCACCTACGATCTGGGGGTCAGCTCGTTTATCACCAAACCCGTCACCTTTGGCGCGCTGGTGGAATTGATGAAAACCCTGGCGCGGTACTGGTTCGAAATTGTGGAATTGCCGGCCGCCGCAGGAGTGTGATGCCAATTCATTCTCTGCAAACGCTGAACATCCTGCTCATTGATGACGACCAAGACGACTACGTCATCACGCGCGATCTATTGGCGGAAAGTCAGCGCTACAATTTTCATCTGGATTGGACGACCACCTATTCCGAGGCAGTCGAGCTTATCGAGCAGAACCGTTACGATGTGTACCTCATCGACTATCGCTTGGGGGAACGCGACGGCCTCGAGCTGTTGCGCGACGCCATCGCCCGCGGCTGCAAAGCGCCGTTAATTTTGTTGACCGGCCAGGGCGACCACGAGATCGATCTCGAGGCCATGAACGCTGGCGCCGCGGATTACCTGGTCAAAAAACAGATGGCGCCGGATATTCTTGAACGCTCCATCCGTTACGCGTTAGCGCGCAAACAAACTCTGCTTGAGCTGGAACAAGCGAAAGAAGCGGCAGAAATGGCCAACAGAGCCAAGAGCGATTTTTTAGCCAACATGAGCCACGAAATCCGCACCCCGCTGAACACCATTTTGGGGATGACTGAACTGACGCTGGAAACTGTCTTAACGGAAGAACAAACCGGTTTTCTGCGCACGGTTCGTACGGCTTCGGAGTCGCTGTTGAACATCATCAATGACATTTTGGACTTTTCCAAAATTGAAGCCCAAAAACTCGTGCTTGAGCACATCCATTTCAATCTGTTCGAGCTGGTGGAAAGCGTCATTGATGTCTTCCGGTTGCCTGCTTTTGAGAAGGATTTGGAACTGCGCTCATGCGTCGATCCCAGTACGCCGGCCGGGCTCGTGGGCGATCCCGGGCGGCTGCGGCAAGTGCTGATCAACCTGGTGGGCAACGCCATCAAGTTCACGGAAAAAGGCAAGGTGGTGGTGGAAGTACACAACACGCCGGGCGCCGCCAGCCGTGCCGATATAAAAAAAGAAGGCGTTGAGGGCCTCGCTATGCCCACCGCGCGTTTGCGGTTTTCGGTCCGCGACACCGGCATCGGAATTTCACCGCAAAGCCTGAAGGAAATTTTTTCGAAATTCACCCAGGGCGACAGCTCCATGACGCGCAAATACGGCGGCACCGGGCTGGGGCTTAGCATTTCGCGATCGCTGGTGGAAATGATGGGCGGCGAAATGTCGGTGCAGAGCGAACCCGGCCAGGGCAGCGTCTTTTATTTTGTCGTGGAACTGCCAATTTCTCAAGACGCCGGAATCAAAAACCTCGAAAATAAACTAACCGCCGACCATCACGCGCCGGCAAGCGGCGGGCGGATTTTAGTGGTGGATGACAATTACGATAACCAGATGTTGGCGCGCACCATTCTCGCCCGTGCCGGCTATCAAGTTGATCTGGCAGACAACGGCGGCGCCGCTCTCAAAGCGTTCGCGGAACAGAATTACGATCTGATTTTAATGGATGTGCAGATGCCGATCATGGATGGTTTGAGCGCCGCTCGGGAAATTCGGGTGCAAGAAGCCCAGGGAAAAACATCCCGGCGGGTGCCCATCATCGCGCTCACGGCGCACGCCATCAGCGGCTACCGGGAGAAATGTTTAGAAGAGGGAATGGATGACTACATCACCAAGCCGCTGCGCAAAAAAAATTTGTTGAAAAAAATAGCCCACTGGCTTGGCCAACCCGCGGCGGCCCCCACCCACGCCGCTTTCTAATTTTCAATAATAACTGAACTATTGTAAAAATCTCAGATCGCCTGATGATGAATCATCAGGCTAATTTGCTGAAGTCGATTGAAATCGACTAAAGACAGCAACCGCTTAATTTATTAAGCTTAAGCTATTAGCTTGGAAATTCATTTCCAAGCGATCTGCTTTCATTGACAGAAGCCATCTCCTCTAAGGGTTTTTACAATAGTCCAATAATAGGACATCTGGTTTGCTGACAAAATTGTCAAATTTTTATTCTTTCTTTATGTGATCATACCTTCCCCATCCTCAACTGCCGCGCCGCATCGGTGACCGCGTCGATCTTCACGGCATAGCTCGTGCGCTTTTTGATGTCCTCATCGGTGATGAAGTGCACATCGAGCAAGCCTTCGGTTTTCACGCCGGTTCGCAAAAAGTTCATTTCGCTCAAACACAGACTCCAGCCTTCCAACCAACCTTCTAATTCTCGGCGCTGCTTTTCTGATCCGACAAAATGAACCAACAGATCGATGTCGCTTGCGGGCCCGGCGGTGGCATTCTTGGCGCTGCCGATCAGGTACACCGCTTTCACCCCAAATCGTTGCGGATCAAGCTTCCCTGCAATGTGCTCGGCCATGTGCAGGCGCCAGCGCCAGTGGTTGTCCACGGGTTTTTCCTGCAACATTTTTTCTGGTTTGAAAACGCGCGTTTCCGCCGGGATTGCGGTTTCCGAGAGAAAGCCCACGGCTTGATCGCTTTCCGCATTCATCAGCACTTGCAGCGACAGACCGTCCGTGGTTTTCGCAACATCGATCACGCGCACGGTTTCAGCCAGCGCCGAAAACTCCGGCAGCACCTCCGACAAGATGTTTTTCGCGCCGGTGAAGAATTCTTCATTAAAACGAATGTTGGGATCATCAGGATAGAGCGGCAAATAACGAATCGATGCCTCTACCAAATCCTGAAAGAAATGCGTGCCGAAAGAAAGATCGGGCAGGTAGTTGCCTTTTTTGCGGGCGATTTCGATGAGCATCGCGCTGTTGTTAATATCCGAATAGGTGACGCTGACGCCCAGCCGAATGTCGCCGCGGCTGCCCCAACGTCCGGGCCCCATCAAAACGAATTGCCGTTTCGGAAGAAGCTGATTTAGCTTCCCAACCGCGCGGCCGACCGCCAGCAAATCCGCGCGGCTACTCAGTTCGCTGTACTTTTGCGGATCGACGTAAACCACGTGCGTGAGGCCGGTGACTGCGCCGTTGGAGATGTAGCGGTTCGCGGTGAACAGCACCCGCTCGTTTGGAATATCGCGTGGGATGTCTGCCGGCGCGTCGTCGGCGCCGTAACTCTGCGGGCGACACTGCAGGAGGTAAAAATCTTTGCCATCGGACGCAAACTCGATGTCCACCGGCAGCCCGAGTTTTTCTTCTAACAATTTTAAAATGGCGTGCATCTGCCTGACAAACGGCGTGCGCGCCACCAGCCCTTCGAACGTCACCACCAAGTCATCTTTCTCAAAGTCGAGATTCATGCCCAGCGGTGGCGCGAGACGATCGTGATCGAGAATGGAAACGATCTGGTTGACGCGCGGGTACTCGGCGCCAAATTTCCGCAGCAGCTCTTTGAGATCGACAGTTTCGAACGTGTTCGTCTTCAGATTGATGACGTCGATTTTCTTAGGCGAATAACGCACCTGTTCATCGACGCTGACGTTGACGCGCAGCCCCGGCTGACCAGGCGCCAACAAAATCGGATAATCATCGCTGAGGCGATCAACCGCGCGCGTGCCCAGCCCCGGCACCATGCGCACCAATCCATCTTCCGGCTTAATGCGCGGCGACCACCGCAAATTATTTTTGCTGAACGCCACGCCAGCATACGCCGGGAAAAAATAGTGGCCGACGCGCGTCCCCACGACTTCCTGAATCATGATCCCCATCTCTTCGTGAAAATCCAACAGGCCGCGCTCAGCGCGATACTCGATGGGATCGGGACTGAACGTGGAAGCATACACTTCCGCAACCGCATCCATCAGCGCAATCAGCCGCTCTTTCTTTGTGCCCTGATTGGCGATGAACAGACTTTTGTATTTCCCCGCGAAGGCCGTGCCCATGCGATCCTCGAGTAAACTCGAGCTACGCACGATCAGCGGCACGTCGCCGAAATCGTCCAGCGCCAGCGACAGCCCTTTGATGATCTCCGGCGGGAACGGCGAGTTTTTGAACACCTGCACCACGTAGGGATATTCCTGCCGCACCTGTCCGATGTTTTTGTACTTCTGCTCGACGACTTCTTCGAGCGTGTTGTAGTGCATAAAGTTGAGAATCCCGTCTGAGGTGATGTACCAGGTTTTCGGAGTTTTGATGTTCTGAAACAGCTCGGTGCTCGCGCGTGGTTTTTCTCCGCAAAGCAGCTCCGCCTGGGCGGACAAAATGTGTTGCGCGAGAAACAGTCCGGCGCTTTTGCCGCCCAGCTTGCCGTGGCTATCGGCCGGGAAAATGATGCGGTGCAGCAGATCGTAAAAATCGTTGACGCGCACAAAGTGTTTAGCGATGTTGATGAATTGCGGCTGGCTGGTGAGCAGCCGGCGAATGAGCGACACCCGAAACGCCATCTCGCGCGGCGGCGACAACTCCGCGCCCATAGGATCAAGGTGATGGTAGCGGCCAATGGCGTCGGTGATTTCCGAGTGCGAAGTGCCAGGATTTTCCAAAATGTTGACGAGGAACGTGGATTTGTCTTCTTTGATCCAGCGCTGAATCAGCGACAGCGTTTCCTGTTCGCCCAGGTAATCGATGGCGATGCGGAACACCTCTTCGCTGACGCCACTGAAATCTTCCAGCACTTTTTTCTGATGCGGACGGTTGATGTCTTCGATCAACTCGCTGTCGTCGCTTTTGTATGCGGGACTGAAATGGGCGAGCAGGCGCTCGGCATCTTTGCTGCCGCTCCAGCACAAGTAGTTGGTCATTTTGCGGGAAATGCGCAGCAGCAGTTGCGGATCGGTGCGGCGCAGCAAATCCAAAATGATCGACCACTCGCGCTTTTTTTCCTCCGCCGATTTGACCCGCTCAAAAACCTCTTTCAGTTGCTGATGCTGAATCCGCCGGCTCAGCCGCTCCGCAATGGTGTTGATGAGTTTGCGTTCTTCTTTGAGAAATGGCCCCTCATCCTCGGCCGGCATCTCTTCGGTGTAGTAAACGCTGATGCTGCCGACCACCTCATTCTGCACGACGAGGTTGGCTGACTGCACCCACGGGGTCTCCTTGAAATTAGGCGAGTGATAAGTTTCATCACCGTAAGTGATCTTGGCCTGACAAATATCGGGATACTGCCAGCCCGGCGGAATCGCTTTGATGATGCTGGTGAACAATTCCTTCGGCAAGGCATCCGAGCGGTTGAGAATCTCTTCGACTTCATAAAGACAGCTCAGCTCTTTGGCGCGTTCTTTCAAATCGCGCAGCAGATTTTCGATGGATTGGTTTTG
The DNA here is from genome assembly GCA_037446635.1 of bacterium. Taxonomy (GTDB): domain Bacteria; phylum Zhuqueibacterota; class Zhuqueibacteria; order Oceanimicrobiales; family Oceanimicrobiaceae; genus DASWHH01. The sequence continues at coordinate 9,545 of JBBIIG010000079.1, read as the reverse complement.
TTGGTTCATGGTTTCGAGCCTTCAGCTTTCAGCGATCAGCTTTCAGCTTTTTTTTTCATTAACAATTCACAATTAATCGTTCACAATTCATAATTGACGATTCGCTATTCACTATTCACGAGTAGAGATCGACCAGTCTGGTCGACCTACATTTTTACAACGCCTCTCCCGCTTCGCCCATCCACCTTAACCAACAAGGGTCGCGGAAGTTTCACATGCCGCACAAATCCAGTTTCTGAAACAGCCGGCCGCTCGTCCAGCCATTTCCAATCGATCTGAAACTTCCCCGAATGCCGCACCGAAAAATAGCTCACTTGAAAACTCGCCAGATTGTGAAAGAAGTGCGAGCCCTGACTGATCTCCTTGTCCATTGTGGGCAGCGTGGCTTCGACGATCACTTTGGCGCCGGCGACTTGCGGCCAATTCACCGGGATGCCCAGCCACGGATCCGAGCTGCCCCAGCGGCCAAACCCGATGAGCAGGTACGGCCGTCCGGCTTCCACCAAGTGGCGATTGATGCTCTCCAGCTCCGCGGCGATGAGCGGTGTGTTCTTCGCTTCAAACGTTTCCGGGCGGACGTACACCACGTCGTGAATGCTATCGATGACGCCGTTGCCCAGCACCGTTTCAGACGCCAGCAGAACCTTCTCGCCGCGCATCTCCTCTTCGGAGATTTCCACCACTTCGTGCGAAACCACCATCGGCCGCACCTGCAAAAATCCAAAGCGGACGGGATTCTCGGAACCTGCTCCGTTCCGCGGAAACGTTACCGCGAATTCCATTTCCACCGGCGCGTTCAGCGCGTCTTCGCACAACTTCAAAAGCTCGCGGATGAGATCGTTCAGCGGAATATCGTTCAAAACCAGCAGCGGCGCGAAGGTGAGCACCCGCGGCCCGGCGACGCCGGTTCCCATAACGATGCGATCCGAGCGCGGATCATAAGTGGAGGCGAGGTGGCGCAGCGTGCCGTCGTATTCGGCGTCCGCGAGATTGGCTTGAATCAAAAACTCGGTTTCGCGAATGGGATCAAAGGCCGGCGGCTTGCCCATGTTCACCGCCCAGAATTCGGTTTGCGTATTTTTAAGCCACTCGGCTACTGAGCCAAACGGCGGCGTCGCGCGCGGCTGCGCCGGAGAATACGTCCAACAGACGCCGCCATCGACGATGGTTTTTCCCAATCCCAGCGCAAGGCTCACCACGCCATCTTCGGGCTTGGCCGGCCGCAGGGGATAGAAATTGTACGAGCGCGCCACTCCCGAAACTTCCGGATAAAAACGATCGCCGTGTCGCTGGCCAACCACCTCTTGGATGATCACCGCCATCTTTTCATCGCCAGCGCCGTGGCCGGTGGCTCTGCGATAATCTTTCGCTGCCTTAAAAAAGGTAGAGGCATAAACGAATTTGATGGCCTCGGTGAGCTTGCGAAACCGCACGTCGGGATCGGGCTGATTGTTGGGCGTCATCTTCGTTTCATAAATCCCGGCAAACGGCTCGCGCAGCGCATCTTCCAACAAGCTCGATGATCGCACCGCCAGCGGCTGCCGCACCTGCTGCACCAGTGCTCGCAAATCGCCCAACAATTCCACCGGCAAATCCGCTTTTTGAAATGCGTGGGCGATGCGGTCGTCGGGCTCATCGGCATTCGCGAAGTCGAACAGATCGTTGCTCGACATGAAGGCGTCAAAAGCGTCCGTGCGAATCACCGTGAGCGTTGGAATGCTAACTTCAATCGCTGGGAAATCCGCGGCGCGAAATTTTTTCCGCAGCACATCGGAGACGAACGCCAGGCCGTGCGCTTTACCGCCAATTTCGCCGGAGCCGATGGTGGTGAGACGTTTTTCGGGGTCAAAAAAATGGCGTTGAAATGGCGCCAGTGATTGTTGAAAGCCGGCCATTTAAATGAATCCTTACCGACTGTGATTCTACGAAGAAGAGATTGAATAATCAAGAGAAAGAATCTCCCGCATTTTCGCACCTTTGCGCCTAATAGCAAAAAGGAACAAATCCTTGGGAGGTGTGATATGATGTGCCCGTCCCTTTCCGCCCGGCTCAGTCTCTTTAACTTCATCGCAATCGTATTGGTTTTCTGTGGGTGTGTTCAAACTTTCGGACGAGGCAAGTTGAAGAGGTGAATGAATGGGTTGGCAGTTATTGCACAGTTATTGCCTATTGACAATTGAATTCTAAATGTTATATTTGTTTGTTGAAAGGGGAAAGGAGAGTTCGATTTCCAAGCTATGTTTATCCCTCCTTCTTTGAATGTTACATCTTAGATTTTTCGCCGAAAGTGTGTTATTGGATGGTATCTTATCTTTGGGTGAGAGAAACTTCTGATGAAACATACACTTCTTTTTGTTAGTAATCAGATTAGCAACAACTGCCGATAATAGTGCCAGAATTAATATTAATTCAGATTAGGTGAGTCATGCCCAAGATGAATCTTGAATTTCAATTACCTTATGAAATAAAAAAAGAAGGCGATTGGTACGTAAGCTCATGCCCGATTCTTGATGTTTATGCACAAGGGAAAACCGAAAAGCAGGCCAAAGATAACTTAGTTGAAACGCTGTTTCTGTTTTTTTTGTCATGCTTTAAGCGCGGGACGATCGATGAGGTTCTAAAGGATTGCGGGTTTGAGGTAGAGAAAAAACAAATAAAGGAGATTAAATCCCGATATGTGGCCGTAAGTATTCCATTCAGCGTTAAGCACAGCAAGTCACTTGCTCCATGCCACGCCTGACCGTCATTCACTGGCGTATTTTAGAATGTATTTTCTTAAAAGACGGGTTTGTCTTTGATAGGCAAAAGGGCGATCATCGGCTGACGAAAAAGCTGGAATCAAACGGCCTGTTGTGATACCGACCTACGATGAAGTCTGTTTGGACATAATCAAAAGCAACATGCGAACTGCTAACATGTCTCGTGAAACTTACTTTAAATATCTGAGAGAATGTCAGTAGTCTGAGCTTTCAAAATACGTTTTTATATTTTCGAGAAAGCCGAACTCAATGTTCGGCTTTCTTGTTTTCTCCCACTCACAAATATAACATCGCGCCAGTAATTGCAAGCCGGCCATTTTGAATTATTCCTTACTGCTGTCATTCTACGAAGAAGAGAGTGAATAATCAAGAGAAAGAAATCTCCCGCAAATCATCGAAAATAATTTGCTATTCTTTCAGATAAAATTTTTTAAATTAAATCAACGGGAACGCCTGAGCGCCTGGTGGCCTCCGCGGTCTTCAAAACCGTTTGCGCCCCGACAATTCGGGGTGGGTGGGTTCGATTCCCACACGTTCCCGCCAATTTTGCGAAAACTAAAAACCACTTTGGAGTTTGCCAATTGCTGAAAACAGGATCTCTTTTAGTGGGAATGAGTCTCGTTGTGTGTTTGAATGGCGAGGACGCCTTCGCCCAACGTCAACCCATTTCCGTTGAGGAAATTCGCGCCGCCCACCAACAGGAAATCGAGCTGAAGGGGAAAGCGCTGCAACAGCGCTGGCTGCGGAAGTCGGCGCAGGCGGTTTCGGCGGCGCAGGATGAGTACGACGTCACCTACTACCGGCTTCAGCTCAATATCGATCCCGCTGCCGAGCAGATTTTCGGCTCGGTGGAAATGTCCGCCCAAGCCAAAGTCAACGGCTTTCAGTCGGTGGAATTGGATTTGACTTCGAATATGATTGTCAATGGCGTGGGCGGCGCGGCCGCGAATTTCAGCCGCAGCGGCGACAAACTGATTCTGCAATTGTCGCAGCCGCGCCAAAGCGGCGAGGCCTTCACCGTGCGCGTGAATTACCGCGGGCAGCCGCAAACCGCCGGCTTTGGCGCGTTTGGTTTCAGCCGGCATGGCGAGCAGCCCATCATTTGGACGCTCAGCGAGCCCTACTTTGCCCGCAGTTGGTGGCCGTGCAAAGACGTCCCCAACGACAAAGCCGATTCCGTGGACGTCATCGTCACCGTCCCTGAAAATCTGATCGTAGCTTCCAACGGCGTACTGCGCAGCGTGGTGAGTGATGACGAACTCAACACCCGCACCTTTCATTGGCATGAAAGATATCCCATCACCACCTACCTGGTGTCGCTGGCGATCACCAACTATGCCACTTACTCCGAGTGGTTTCACTACGCGCCGGACGATTCCATGGAAGTGCGCTATTACATTTACCCGGAATTCCTCGCCAGCGCCCAGGGCACGCTGACCGAAACAATAGAAATGCTAAGCTATTTTCACGAGATTTTTGGGCCGTATCCGTTTCTCTCCGAAAAGTACGGCATCGCGCAGTTCCCGTGGGGCGGCGGCATGGAGCACCAAACCATGACCAGCCAGGGTTCCTTCGGGCTGTCGTTGACGGTTCACGAGTTGGCGCACCAATGGTGGGGGGACAAAATCACCAACGCCACCTGGGGCGATATCTGGCTCAACGAAGGCTTCGCCTCCTACGCCGAAGCGCTCTATTTTGAACACACCCGCGGAACCAATGTTTATCACGACTACATGGCCGCGATGGACTGGAATCATCCCTACCCAATTTTTGTGGACGACACCACCTCGGTTTGGCGGATTTTCGATTGGACGGTTTATCACAAAGGCGCGTGGTTCCTGCACATGCTGCGCCACGTGGTGGGCGACGAAACCTTCTTCGATATCCTGCTGGCCTATTCCCACGACCCGCGCTTTGCTTACGGCAACGCCACCACCGCCGGTTTTCAAAGCGTTTGCGAGGCGGTGGCCGGGCGCGACCTCGATTGGTTTTTCCAACCGTGGATGTATCAAAAAGGGCGGCCGATTTATCGGGCAATCTGGCGCGCCCGCAGCGGCGATAGCGGACCGATTTTGCACGTGACCATCGAGCAAAAGCAATCGGTCCTTTTTCCCATGCCCGTCGATCTCACCATCGAAACCACCGCCGGCGATACGCTGGTGACCGTCTTTAACGACGCCTTCCAGCAAACGTTTGAGATCCCACTCTCGGCGCCGCCCACCAACATTTTTTTGGATCAAGACGGCTGGATTTTAAAAACCATCGACGAAATTATTTCCGACACCACGGAGCAGCCGCCGCTGCCAGCGCAATTTGCGCTGCACCCCAATTTCCCCAATCCCTTTAATGGCGAGACGGTGATCCCGTTTAGTCTGCCGGCGCCCGAGAAAGTGATCCTGCGCGTTTATAATTTGCGCGGCCAGGAAATTCGCACTTTGCTGCAGCAGGGTTTTCCGGCCGGCGTTCATCGCGCCAGTTGGGACGCGCGGGACGGCCGCGGCGAGCCGGCGGCCAGCGGCGTGTACATTTGCGAGATGCGCGCCGGCGCCTTCATCCAGCAGCGCAAAATGCTTTTGCTGCGGTGAAAGCGCACGTCACCTGACTTCCGCCATTTTCGTTTTTGAAATGTGCCGCCAGGAATTCCGGAACAAACACCAAAACCTCTCTGTTGTATTTAGCAGTAATTTTACTCATCACAAAATATAACACGGAGGTACGTTATGAAAAGAGGTATTCTCATTCTGCCCGTCCTTTTGATTCTGGTTTTCACTCTTTTGCTCGTTGCGCAGGAGAAAAAAGAATCGAAAGCCGAAACCATAACGGGAACATTGGTGGACCTGGCCTGTTACGCCAAAGGCGGATTTCTCACCAATGATCACGGTGATATGAAAAATTGCGGTTCCATGTGCGCCGCCGGCGGTCTGCCAATTGCGCTGGTGGACGCAAATAAAAAAGTACACTTCTTAGCCGCGCCGGCGCCGGGCTACGCCAGTTACATCGGCAAAGAAGTACGGTTTACGGGCGCGCACGGCAAATACGCCGATGTTTTTGTTCCGGAGAAATTGGAGGTCAAGGAGGGCGATAAGTGGGTGGCAAAAGACTTGCCGAAGACCATGATGTAAAATCGGCATTGCTCCCTGGAATGGTCGGGGCTGTCCAAAAGTAAGTCGGAGACTTTTGAACTGCTCCGGCCCACTTTTTCCTGCCTCAGAATTAATCCTCAAATTCGTTTCCAGCCATAAAACTTTGTCGTGATCCCCGTCGTCTAACACGTTGAGCACAGTGCAAACGACGATCTTAAAGCGAACACTGAATGACCGACCCCGAATTAATTTCGAAATTTTTGGCCGGCGACATCAACGCGTTCAACACCCTGGTGTGGCGTTGGGAAAAAAGCCTCTATAACTTCGTCCTGCGTTACCTCGGCGATCGCGAAGCCGCCAAAGACGTGTGTCAAAAAACCTTCATTCGGGTTTATCAGAAAGTGCACAGCCTGCGGACGCCGCAGCGCTTCTCCACCTGGCTCTATCAGATCGCGGTTAATATGTGTCGCGATGAAATCAAATCGCGCCGCCGGCAAAATTTGGTTTCGCTGGAAAATTTGCAGGAGAACCGCAACGGCTCGAAAAAAAACATCATCCACCCGGCGGTGCAGCAGTCGCAGCCGGAGGCGCAGGCCAACCAGCGCGATTTGCGTGAGCTGCTGGCGCGGGCGCTGCTCGAAGTGCCGGCGGAGCAGCGGGTGGTGATCGTCATGAAAGAATACCAGGGGTTGAAGTTTAACGAAATCGCTGAAATTTTGCAGACCTCGGTGAACACCGTGAAGTCGCGAATGTACTATGGGCTGAGCGCGTTGCGCAAAGTTTTCAAACAATGGAAGATTTACGAGGAGATGTTGAAATATGAAATGTGATTTTTCTCGAGCAAAATTGCTGGGGTATTTTTATGAGGATGTCGCAGCCGACGAGAAAACAGAAATCGTAGCGCATTTGGCCGGCTGCGCTTCTTGCCGCGACGAGCTGGAGCAGCTCCGGCAAACCGTTAGTGCGCTGCGGCAGTGGCCCGATGAGGAGCCGGATCTCCGGTTGCAATTCGTCGCGCAAAAAACCGCGCTGGGCGAGTGGCTGGCGCGGCTGCGCGAAAAATCGTGGCGAAAGTTTGCAATGGGATTTGCCGGCGGACTGGCGTGCGCCCTGGTTATTTTAGCGCTCATGAATTTCGAAGCCAATTATTCCGAAGGCCGCTTCAGCGCGAAGTTCAATTTATTCCAAACCTCGCGGCCGTCCGCACCGGCCGAGATCGATCCGCTCGAGCGGCCGGTGACCCAACGGGAGTTCAACGCCTGGAAGCAAGCCTCATACGAGCTGACGCAGCGCATGATCGAGGCCGCCGCCGTCCAGCAGCGGTTCGAGCAGCGCGCGCTGTTGTCGCAATTTGCCCGCGATCTCGACGCCCGGCGGCAGCAGGATTTGCAGCGGGTGGGCGAAGGCCTGGAGGTGTTGCAGCTGGTCAACGAAAATAAATTCCGCCGCACCAACGAAGTGTTGCAGCAACTGCTCTACGCGGCCTATTCTCAAAATACTGATACCAATCGCATCGAAAATAAATGACAGCGACGGGAGCGATTAGAATGAAAAAAATAGAACTTAATTTTTGGACAAAGTTAGCCGCGATCTTTTTGGTGGTACTTATTTTTGCCGGCCCAGCCTTCCCTCAAGCTTCTCAAAAAATAAATTGGGAACGCATGCAGCGCGACCTCGACATCATGGAGGGTGTGCTTTCGAAGCTGCTGCAGGGAGCGCCCCACGGCTGGCGGCCGATCGCCGGTCACGTCAGCGGCATTTATTTTGAAAACTACGGCGTGGTTTTCCACGTCGAACAGGATGGTCTGCGGATTTTTACTCTGTCGGCGGAAGAATTGGAACATTCGTTGATGAAATTGAAAGAAGTCACGCCTCGGCCGCCAGCGGCGCCGGGTGAAGAAGAAACCGTTGTGGTGGCGCCGAGAGCCGGAGTAGTTGTCGAAGCTGACGCTGGCAAACGCCTTGAGCGCATCCAATCCCGGGCCGCGGAATTTTTAGCCAACTACGGGGACGCCATCGGTCAGCTCAACGCCAGCGACCGCATCACCGTGGTGTTTGACTTTGGCGAGTCCCAATTTCAAGTTTGGCCGGGCGCTTCTACGCTGGCTCAAGATAAACTAATAGCTATTTTAGAAGTAAGCGCGCTGAAAGGCGACATCATCGAGCATCGCCGCGGCAAAATGAGTTTTGAGGATTTTCAGAAGCGGCTCGCGATCAACCAACGCAGCGACGACCAAAGCATGAACGCCAACCTCGATATCATGGCCAGCATTTTAGAAACGGCGTTGAGCCGGCGGCATCGCGAGGGCTACTATTTGGTTGGCAAAAATCGTGGGGTGTATTTGAAGGGATTGGGCGCGCTGTTTTTTTTGAGCGCGGAAACCAACCTGGGCGCGGTGTACGCCCCGCAGATCCAATGGGGCGAGGGCAAAGAGGTCGTACAAGTCAGAGTCCCGCGAGCTGAAAAAAAATCCTCGAAAGAGTCGGGCGAGCTGCTGCAAAATTTTGAGTCCAGTCTGATAGAACTAATTGGCGATTACGGCCACACGTTGCGCAACCTCGCGCCCTCGGAACAGGTGGTGGCCGCGGTGAAATTCAACAGTTTTTGGAGCCTCGGGGACGAGAGCGTCCGGCGTCTAATTTTGATGGTCAAAAAACAGGACCTCGACGCCTACAACCGCGGCAATTTGAAATTGGCGGAATTCAAACAAAAAGTTCAGCTGCAGCGATATTAAAATGTAGGGGCGTATCACGATACGCCCCTACGGGTTACAACCACGTAGAGCGATTCTCGCTCCCACGCTCGGCGTCGAAACGAATTGGTTCTTAAATAAATACGGAGGTAAAACATGAAACAGAGAGTGATCCTTTTTTCACTGGCGTTTACTGTGATCGTTGGTTATTTCGATCTAGCGACGGCGGCGGAAAAGGGCTGGCTGGGTGTGAGCGTGCGCGAAATGACCCCTTCGATGCGCGAAGATTTCGAGCTGGGGGAGCGCAGCGGCCTGCTAATAGTTGACGTCGTTCGCGACAGCCCGGCCGACGACGCCGGTTTGCGCGAAGACGACGTCATCCTCAAATACGACGGCGTGGCCGTGGAAGCGGTGAAGGAATTTTCGAAATTGGTGCGGGAAAGCGCGCCGGGAAAATCCGTTGCCGTTTTGGTTTTCCGCAACGGCCAGGAAAAACAAGTGAGCGTTGAAATCGCCAGGCGCCCAACCCGGTTTGCGCCGGCGCACTGGGGCGGACAACATTTTGCATTCCGGCTCGAGCGCCCGCGGCTCGGCGTTTACGTTCATGATTTGAACGAAGACCTCGCTCCCTATTTCAAAGTGGAAAAGAAGGGTGGGGTGCTGATTTCCGAGGTGGTGGAAGGCAGCGCGGCGGAAGACGCCGGCCTGAAAGCCGGCGACGTCATCACCAGGATCGCCGACAAAAAAATTTCTAACATCGAAGATCTGTTTGAGGAGCTGGATGACTACGAGGCAGGCGATGCGGTGGAGGTGGAATTTGTGCGCAAAGGCGCAACCGAAAAAGTGGAAGTGGAGTTAGAGCGCGGCGGCATATTGTATTTGGAAAGCCCACGGGTACCGGCCATCCCGCGGCCGCCGGTCATTAAAAAAGAATTTTTCAAATATCCCGGAAAATCCATTTGACGGGATCGTCGTCTCCATCTAGCGGGCATCCATTATAGACTCCCGCT
>JBBIIG010000078.1:0-18215 GCA_037446635.1 bacterium | reverse complement strand
GCTGCGGATAAAGGGTGGAAAGTGGGTATCATGGCTTAAGCTGGTTATCCTTAAATGAAATCCTAACCGAGAAACCTGAGATGGCACCAACTCTAAAACGCCAACAGACGAAGAAGACTCCCGGCGCAACCTTTTTGATTTTGACCGCGTTGACAATTTTCTTTTCCGAAATCGGTGCGCAAACGACCCCGACGCCGCTGCGCCCGGATATTCAAGTCCGCCATTTGCTGGCGGTTGAAACCGATTGCATCCGCATCGAAAAAGATCCGTCATCGGGCCAACTCTACTATCTCAGAATCAGCGGCGGAATTTTTCAAATCGATCTGAACGGCCCCACCAAACAGCTCATCAGCACCGCGAACGATCACGGCATCTCCTCGGCCGCTGGCTTGGCAATTGCCTCCGACGGTACGCTTTACCTGCTCGGAAATATCACTCAAAATGATTCCAACATTGGAATCATAAAAAGGGGGCAACTTGAAAACGGCGAGCGCGTGTGGTCCACGGTCGCGCAAACCGAACCTTACCCGTTGAACGTGGCATTCAATCATAATTTCAATGCCATCGCCATCAGCCCCGATGGCAGCTATCTGTTTGTGAACAGCGGCGCCCGCACCGACCACGGCGAGGCGCAGCACGACAGCGGGGACTTGGCCGGGCTGCGGGAGCTGCCGATCACCGCCGTTATCCTGCGCATTCCCAGCGCCGCTGAAAATCTCCTGCTTGAAAACGATGAAGATTTTCTCGTTCAAAACGGCTACCTGTTTGCGCGCGGCGTCCGCAACCATTTCGATTTGGCTTTTAATGAAAACGGCGATTTATTCGGAACGGAAAACTCCGGCGACCGCGACGATCCGGAAGAGATCAACTGGCTCCGCGAAGGCCGTCATTACGGCTTCCCGTGGCGCATGGGCACGAACGATACCCCCCAGCAATTTCCCGGCTACGATCCGGGAAGCGACCCGCTACTTAGCCCTTCCTCTTTTGCTTATGGACTGGGATTTTTTCATGACGATCCCACCTATCCCCCGCCGCCGGAGGGCGTAGAATTCACCGACCCGATTGTCAGCACCGGGCCCGACGCCGATAAATTCCGCCAGCCCGATGGCGCCATCACAGACGCCAGCGACGCCGGCGAGACCATCGCCACTTTCACCGCCCATCGGGTTCCACTGGGCCTGGTCTTCGACACCGAAAAGGTCCTGGGTGGCGACTTTACCGGAGACGCGTTCGTTCTCTGCTTCGGCCCGGGCAGCGCGGCGCTGGGCGACCCCAGCAACGATTTGCTGCACCTGCAATTTACTAAAATTGTGGAAGCGGATCGCTACGAGCTGAAAGCAACGCGCATCGTCGAAGGCTTTTCCGGCGGCCGCTTCGACCGCGGGCCGGTGGATGCCGTGCTGGTTGAAAATAAGTTGTACGTCATTGAAACCGGCGCGCCCAACATTTGGGAAATCACCTTTCCGGCCAATCCCACCTCTGTAAACGAGCAGCCGGCACACCCACTGCAATTTGGCTTATCACAAAACTATCCCAACCCATTCAATCCAGCCACCACCATCGACTACCAGCTCTCGCAGACCGCACACGTTCACTTGGCCATTTTCAATTTGGCGGGACAAACAGTGGCAACGTTGGTGAATGAAAGCAAGCCGCCCGGAAATTATTCAATAACCTGGGATGCCGCCGGCAAATCTTCCGGAACCTATTTCTATCAATTGCAAGTAAACGGAAAAATCTTGAACCGCCGTATGCTCTTGTTGCAGTAGCAACGAACAAATAAAAGGATTCTCATGGCACTCAACCTCTGCATTTTTGAAGACGAACATTTCAACCGGCTCTATCCTTTGAGCCTGACTCGCCCGGTTTTCGATCTGCGCTGCGGGATTTCGCTGCTGCGGGAAAAAATCGTCCGGCGGTTTCCCGGCAGCCGTCTGCATCTTTTCTGCCGCGATTATCTTGCCGATGTCGTTCGAGAAGGCGCACCGGAGGTCCCCGTTAACAAAATCAGCGGCGAGTCGTGCCTGTTCATCAACGGCCGTTTTATTTTGGGAGATAAATTGCCAGACTTCGGATCAAAAGAAATGGTCTGCAAAAAAGACGTTGAGGTGGCGGCGGCGTTCGTCACCGGCGGGCGACTGGCATCGCTTTCAAAACAAAAGGACGGCGTCATTCCCTCCAAGTGGTTTGATGATCTGCCAGCGCAGGAGATCGAAGGAACGTTCATTCGTTACCCGTGGGATTTGGTGCATGATAATCCGCAGCAGATTCGACGCGACTTCGCTTTTTTTGATCGCGGCGGGCAAATCCTCGGAAAAATTTATCCCAGCGTGACGCTGCTGGAAGAGAAAAATATTTATATCGGCGAGGGCGCGAAAATCAAACCCGGCGCCGTGCTCGACGCTGAAGACGGCCCGATTTTCATTGATCAGGACGTCACGATCATGGCCAACGCCAGTTTGCAAGGCCCGCTGTTCGTAGGTGCAAAATCCACCATCAAAATGGGCGCGAAGATCTATGAAGGAACCTCCATCGGCGAGGTCTGCAAAGTGGGCGGCGAAGTCGAAGAATCGATCATTCACAGTTACAGCAACAAGCAGCACGAGGGCTTTCTCGGCCACGCCTATCTCGGCCAGTGGGTGAACATTGGCGCGGACTCCAACAACAGCGATTTGAAAAACAACTACGGCACCGTAAAAGTTTACGTCGATGGCGAAATGGTGGACAGCGGCTTGCAATTTGTGGGGCTCACCATGGGCGATCATTCCAAGTGCGGCATCAACACTATGTTCAACACCGGTACGGTTGTCGGAGTGATGTGCAATGTTTTCGGCACGGGGTTCACGGAAAAATTCATCCCCTCCTTCACTTGGGGCGGCATTGAGAAAATGGAGAATTATGATTTGGAAAAAGCGCTGGAGGTGGCACGGCGTGTGATGGCGCGGCGAAAGATTTCGCTCTCGCCGGCGCAAGAGAAGATGCTGCGGCAGGTGTTTGAACTCACGGCAAAAGAACGTGAAAAGTGAGACGGCAGATGGCAGATGTGTGAAGTGAAGAGTGAACAGTAAATAGCATCTCGCTATTCACTTCTCGCTTGACGTTATTCGATTTTTCGATTTTCCGTTTCACGTTTCACGTCTCACATCTCACATATTCGAGGAGGATAAGCTAAGTTAGTCTATATCAAAGAAAGCTATGACGACGTTAGCAAAGGGGCCGCGCGCATGGTCGCAGAACTGGTGCGCAAAAAACCCAATTGCGTATTGGGATTCGCCACCGGCGGCACGCCGCTGGGCATGTACAAAGAATTGATTCGCATGCACAAAGAAGACGGTCTGGATTTTTCAAAAGTAACCACTTTCAATTTGGATGAATACGTCGGGCTGCCCCCGGAACACGATCAGAGCTATCACTATTTCATGTGGGAGAATCTCTTCAAGCACATCAACGTCGATCGCCGCTTCGTGCACATTCCGATGGGCATGGGGGAAGACATCGAGGCCTTTTGCGAGTGGTACGAACAGCAAATCGAAAACGCCGGCGGCATCGATCTGCAAATTCTCGGAATCGGCGCCAACGGCCACATTGCATTCAACGAGCCCGGCTCGTCGCTGGGCTCGCGCACGCGCATCAAAACTCTGGCCGGCTCCACCCGCGAAGCCAATGCCCGCTTCTTCAGCGATCCCAATCAAGTTCCCCAATACGCCATCACTATGGGCGTGGGCACCATCATGGACGCCAAAACCTTGCTGCTGCTGGCAAGCGGAGAAGCTAAAGCCGACGCCATCAAAGCCACCTGCGAAGGCCCGATCACCGCGATGTGGCCGGCTACCATCGTGCAAATGCACCGCCAGGCCACAGTCATCGTCGATAAGGCGGCCGCCTCCAAACTAACATTGAAATATTGAGTGGCCGAGGACAAGGGTACTGGAGCTTGGAGCAATGGAGTTATGAAAACAAAAAACCGAACTCAAATTTGCGTCTCACGTCTCACCTCTCACGTCTCACGTTTATCGTCTGCCGTTTGCCGCTTCAAGCTTCACCAAAAAAGAGCGCACACAGAGACACAAAGATAATTCAAAGATTTTTAGACATCTTAAAAAGGACGCCCAAACAGCGTCCTATTTTTGTGCGTAAAAACTGTTGAAAATGGCCGGTGAATTTGATAACATTACAGCCATTCGATGCGTCATAAAATTAAATTGGTCGCCAATCCGACTGCCGGCAACTTTGCCGTTTCCAAAAACTGGTATTCGGTTCAAAATAAACTCAAGGAAATTTTGGGCGATTTCTGCGCGGAATTAACAACCAAACCTGGCGACGCCATTCAAATCACGCGACGCGCCCTGCACAAAGGCTGCGAAACCATCGCGGCGTTGGGCGGCGACGGCACCATCAACGAAATTGTAAATGGATTTTTTGAAAACGGGCGGCTCATTAATCCCGAAGCCAAACTTGGAATCATTCCTAGGGGCACTGGCGGCGATTTCGTAAAGACCCTCGGCATTCCGGAAACCGTGGAGCAAGCGGCGATTCGCATCCGCGACGGCCAGATTAAAAAATGCGATCTCGGAGCGGTGCGCTTTCCATGCGGAGATGAAACAAACTCGCGCTACTTCATCAATATTGCCGACGCCGGCTTTGGCGCGGCGGTGGTGGCAAAGGTGCGGCAGTCCACCAAAGCCCTCGGGCCGTTTTTCGCCTATTTGACCGGACTGCTGCGGGCGTTGGCCACGTACAAAAACCAACCCATGAAAATACAAGTGGATGATGTTTTTGAGACGGAAGAACCCGCGGCCGCCGTGATCGCGGCGAATGGGCAATTCTTTGGCGGCGGCATGTGGATCGCGCCCAACGCCAGACTCGACGACGGAAAATTTGAGGTGGTGGTGGTCGGCGACATCTCGCGGCCGGAAATCATCGCCAACATTCATAAAATTTATAACGGCATGCTGAAAAGTCATCCCAAAATTCGATATTTACAAGGAATAAAAATCTTATTACATTCCGACTCGCCAGTTGGAGTTGAAGCCGATGGCGAGCGCTTGGGAACCCTGCCCACCGCGTTTGAAATTCTGCCAGCAATGTTGAATGTGCTGGTTTGATTATGAAGTGTGATTATTAAGTGCCAGGCACTTCAGAAGTGCCTGGCACTTTCACGAGTTGAAAGGAGGGAAATCTTGACGCGCGAGCAAGCCTGGGCGCTGATGACCGAGCACACCCAATCCGAAAATCTCCGCAAACACATGCTGGCCGTGGAAGCAGCGATGCGCTTTTACGCGCGCAAGTTCGAGGAGGAGGAAGAGAAATGGGCGGTGGTAGGATTGCTGCACGACTTCGATTACGAGAAACATCCCACTGCGGAGGAACACCCATTTGTCGGTGTGAACATTTTGAAGGACATGGGCGTTTCGGAGGAGATCACCCGCGCCATCCTCTCTCACGCCGACTACTCCGGCGTGGCGCCGGAAAGCCAAATGGAAAAAGCTCTGTGCGCCGTGGATGAGCTCACCGGCTTCATCGTGGCGGTGGCGCTGATGCGGCCCAACAAAAAATTGGATGAAGTCACGGTGGATGCGGTCATCAAAAAAATGAAGAACAAAGGCTTCGCCCGCAACGTTAAACGCGAGGACATCGAAAAGGGCGCGGCGATGTTAGGCATCCCGCTGGAGGAACACATTGCCAATGTCATCGCGGCCATGAAAACCATCGCGCCGCAATTGGGGCTATAATTTTAAATCACACAAAAATGAAGTCTCCCATCAAACTGCGCGCCGGCGTTATCGGGCTGGCGCTAATGTTCTATTTGCTGATCCAGGTGCTGGCGCAATTTCCAAATTTCGTCGAAGAATACTATTCCAACGGCCTCTATCCAATTATTGCGCTGGCGGTGTCCAGCATTTCCGGGGTTTTTCCATTTTCGCTTTCCGAAGTCTCCTTCTGGTTTATTCTCGTTTTCGGCGTCCCGTTTGTGCTCAAACGCATTCGTAAAAAACGCATGCCCGCCGGTCGGATTTTTATGAACCTGCTGACCACGGCCGCGGTTTTCTATGTTTGGTTCAATCTGTTTTGGGGCATCAACTATTTGCGGCCGACGCTGCGCGAGAAAATGCAGTTGGATTCGGTGGCGCTCGAAATCGACGCCTTCGATTCCACCTTTGCGGAAATCATCCGCCGCGCCAACGAGCTGAACTTCAGCTATTCCATTCAAGATATGCGCCAGATCGCCGAGCTGATCGATTCTTCCTATCAAAACCTTCTGCCAGAAATCGGACTCGCGCGCGGGCAAGCAACCGCTCTCCATCCCAACCGGCCGAAACCTTTTGCCATCAATTGGCTGCTCAATAAGACGACCACCAGCGGCTGGTTCAGCCCGTTTTTCCATGAAGTTCATTTCAACTCCGACCTGCTGATTTTCGAGCTGCCGTTTGTGCTCGCCCACGAAAAGGCGCATCAGTTAGGATTCACCAACGAGGCGGACGCGAATTTTCTGGCCCATCTCGTTTGCATCACCACCAACGACCCGCTGATTCAATACAGCGGTCATTTTCAAATTTTAGGTTACTTTCTCAACGAGGTTCGAAAAACTCCAGACAAGCATCGACATTACTCCGGCCTGTTGAAAGAGGGCGTGAAGCTGGATTTGCGCGCCGTGCAGGAACGATGGAAAAGCCACGCCGGCCTGTTTTCAAAAACGTCGAACAAAGTTTATGATCTCTATTTAAAAGCCAATGATGTCAAAGAGGGCATCCAAAATTATTCGTGGGTGGTGGGAATGCTGGTGCGGTATTATGAAAAAGAGAAGTTGATCAACAAAAAGGCTTTATAATTAAAAACGATTTTGTGGCTGTTAAAAAGATGGCGTGCTGGAGTAGTGGATTGATGGATCAATGGGACGGGCTAATTAAAAGCAAAGCGCAAATAGCAAAAATCAAAATTCAGATTTTTTCCTCTCACGTCTGACGTTTCACGTCTCACGTTTGACATGATCCAGTGATCCACTAATCCATTACTACTCCAGCTCTAACAGGAATGATTCAGGATTAATCTCCATGCCCGAAGACACCCACATCGGCGGCGCCAACACGCCATTCCCGCTTACGCGCTGGTCGGCTATCGTGGCCAGCGGCAGCGCCGACCTTTTCGAACGCCAGCGCGGCTTTGCGATTATCGTCGCCGGCTATTGGAAACCGGTGTACAAATACATCCGCATCAAATGGCGAAAGTCCAACGAAGACGCCAAAGACCTGACGCAGGCGTTCTTTGCCGCCGCCATCGAAAAGAATTATTTCAAAGACTTCGACCCCGGCAAAGCCCGCTTTCGTACCTACCTGCGTACCTGTTTGGACGGCTTTGTCGCCAACGACGAAAAAGCGGCGCACCGCATCAAGCGCGGCGGCCGTCAAAAAATTCTCTCGCTGGATTTTGAGGGCGCCGACAAAGAGCTGACGTTTTCGGATATTCCCGATCCGCAGAAATTGGATGATTTTTTTGATCGCGAATGGATGCGGCATCTCTTTGCGGCTTGTGTTCAGCAATTGCAGTCGCACTGTCAGAAATCAGGAAAGGCGGTTCAGTTTGAAATTTTCCAGCGCTACGACTTGAACGAAAACGACAACGCCAACGAACTAACCTATCAACAACTCGCCGACCAATTGCAGTTGCCGGTCACGCAAGTCACCAATTACCTGGCTTTTGTACGCAAAGAGTTCAGACGGATTGTTCTGGAAAAACTGCGCGAGCTCACCGTCACCGAAGACGAATTTCAGCATGAGGCGCGGTCTTTGTTTGGATTTAATTCGGGTAAATTTGTTGAACGAGGCTGAGGGTTGTCTGAGGAATGTAATTCCCGTTTAACATCTGCGTGCTAATTTCACGAATTTGCACGAATTGCTATTGAAGAAGTTTGATGAACTCGTCAACGGTTAAACCGGCCTGTTTGATGATGCTTGAGAGCGTGCCTTTGGGAATATTTCATTATGAATGGGGATGGTAACTCGACGTGCCGGATCGTTTGGGTGAACCAACCGTGCGTGGCTGCCAACCTGTCGATGAATATAAAAACCGGCGCGTTGCAGCGCGCGAATGACTTGCTTCGGTTTGACTACCGGAAGTTTCGCCATTAAGCGGCCAGCGTCACTGGAACTTGTTCTTTGATTGGCTCTCTGTCAATCACAACGTCGTCGGGAATCTCCTCTCCCAATTCGATGGCGCTCTCCAAATAACAGCGAATGGCATCCTGCGCCATAAAGCGAGCTTCTTCCAAAGTTTTGCCAAAGCTGCAAATCTCCGGGACCACGTTGTACCCGCCTTCTTCCAACGGCTCGAAGAAAACCGTGTAATGGATTCTTTCATCGAAACTCCAATTACGATAATTTTTAAGTTTTTAAAATTCGTGGTTTCAATCTAACCTACTCACTGTTTTGCTTCAAGTAAAATCATTTGACATTCGACCTCGAAATGGTTACCTTGCACCGAAATTTTTGATCAACCGACTCGCAACTCAACGGAGGATGTAATGCCACGCACCCAACGGGAAGCCACCGATCTCGAAACTGTTCAACAGCTCAAACAGGCGCACGATAATATTCTCGCCGAAATCAGCAAGATCATCGTGGGTCAGCATAAAGTCATCGAGGAACTTTTGATCTCGCTGCTGGCGCGCGGACACTGTTTGCTGGTCGGTGTTCCCGGCCTCGCCAAAACTTTGCTCATCAGCACCCTCGCCAAAGTTTTGGATTTGAAATTCAGTCGCATTCAATTCACGCCGGACCTCATGCCGTCGGATATCACCGGCACGGAGATAATAGAGGAGGATTCCACCACCGGACGCAAAGCTTTCAAATTCGTGAAAGGCCCGGTGTTCGCCAATATCGTGTTAGCGGATGAGATCAACCGCACGCCGCCGAAAACTCAGGCCGCGCTTTTGCAGGCGATGCAGGAACACGAAGTCACCGCCGCCGGCACCACCTATAAATTGGAAGAACCGTTCTTCGTGCTGGCCACGCAAAATCCCATCGAGCAGGAGGGCACCTACCCTCTGCCCGAAGCCCAGCTCGATCGCTTCATGTTCAACCTGTGGGTTGATTATCCTTCTTATGAAGAAGAAGCGCAGATTGTGAAATCCACCACCAGCGCTTACACCGCGGAGCTGCGCGTGATTTTAAAAGCGGACGAGATCATAAAATTGCAGAATCTGGTGCGGCGGGTGCCGGTGGCGGATCACGTCATCGATTACGCGGTGAAGTTGGTGCGCCACACGCGTCCCAATTTTGACGGCGCGCCGCAATTCATTCGTGACTGGATCAACTGGGGCGCCGGGCCGCGCGCCTCGCAGTATCTGATTTTGGGTGCGAAGACCCGCGCGATTTTGCACGGCCGCCCCACACCGGAAATCGCCGATGTGCAGGCCGTCGCCAAACCGGTGTTGCGCCATCGGCTGGTCACCAATTTCAACGCCGAGGCCGAGGGCATCGAGACCGTGCACATCATCGAGCGGCTGATGTCGGCTGAGCCGATCGGCTCTGGCGGAAAAGAGGGCAGCAAATGAAATCCGCCCGCGCGCTGGATTATCGCAAGTACCTCGACCCCGAGGTAGTTTCGAAACTCTCCAACATGGATTTGCGGGCGCGATTAGTGGTGGAGGGATTCATCACCGGGCTGCACAAAAGCCCGTATCACGGTTTCAGCGTGGAGTTTGCCGAGCATCGCCAGTACATGCCGGGCGACGAAATCAAACACGTGGATTGGAAGGTGTATGGCAAAACCAATCGTTTCTACGTCAAGCAGTTTGAAGAAGAAACCAATCTTAAAGCCTATCTTTTATTAGATGCCTCGGCGTCGATGGGATTTACTTCGGTGGGGGTAACGAAATTGCAGTACGCGTGTTATCTCGCCGGCGCGTTAAGTTATTTGATGATCGGCCAGCGCGACGCCGTCGGTCTGCTGGTGTTCGAAGAAAAAATCCGCCGCTATTTGCCGCCGCGATCAGTCACCACTTATTTGCATGAAATTCTGCGCGAGCTGGACAACACCCAAAGTAGCGCCGAAACCAACGTCGGGGCGGCGCTCCATCAAATGGCCGAGCGTATTAAACGGCGCGGACTGATCATCGTGCTTTCGGATTTGTTCGACGAGCCGCAAACCGTGCTCTCCGCCCTTAAACATTTTCGCCACCGTAAGCATGAGGTGATCGTCTTTCACATTATGGATCCGCTGGAAATCACTTTTGATTTCGAGCACGATGCCGTTTTCCGCGATCTGGAAACTGGCGAGGAAATCAACACTCAGCCGTGGCACATCCGCCGCGATTATCAGGCGAAGGTCACGGAGTTCCTCAATTACTACAAAAAAGTCTGCCGCGAAAACCAGATCGATTACGTGCCCATCAACACCAAAGAGCCTTACGATCGCGCGCTGTTTGAGTATTTGCTGAAACGAAAAAGGATTGGGGGTTGAAATTGGAAACACCGGGGTCTTAAAGACCCAGGTGTTTGAGTTTTATAAAAGCACAACCGCCAGGCCACTATGTGGCGCTGGCGGTTGCTGGAGGGAGGAGTCAGTAACGAAAAATTTTACAACGTCGAGTCTTTGTATTCGTCGTACAGTTTCAACACGTGCGGAATGTAGTTCTGGGTTTCGTTCCACAAAATGCCGTGCGCTTTGTTGCTCGCCAACCACATTTGGGCGCGCTTCGGGCCGCCGTTGTACGCCGCTAAACCGCCTTCAACATCATAAGTTTCGATCAACGCCGAAAGGTAGCGCGCACCCAGGCGGATGTTGTAAATTGGGTTGAACAAAATCTCCTCGTCGGTGGTCCAGGTGATGCCCTCGTATTTCGACAACCATAGCCCGGTGTTTGGCATGATCTGCATCAAGCCCATGGCGCCGGCTTTCGACACCACTTGCGGATCCCAGGTGCGGCCGCTCTCGTGGGTGATGGTGGCGCAGATCAAATCCACATCCAAATTGGGATACTTCATGCTCATCTCGTAAATTTCATTTGCAATCATTTCCTTCATCGCCGGCGCCATCGCGGCATTGAAACGATTGATGATTTGCATCACCTTTTGATACGCCTGTTGGCGAGATTGAGCAACCTGCTGCAGCCCGTTCAAATGCTGTGCGGCAACTTCCAGCCGCTCAAGCTTCTTTTGATCGTGAAGAGCGCATCCAGAAAAAATGCCCATCGACAAGACGATTAGACTTGATATTGTCAGAGATTTCATATTCCCTCGCAAAAATAGTCTGTCCAACTTCCATCTTTTTAGATGGCGGAATTACTGCAAATCTCTCAAACTTTGTACGGCAATAGCCTCGACGACTCAGTGGCGAAGATGAAGGCGCAAGTTGTGGTCCCCGGTGAGGCTTGTCATCCAACCAATCTGCCCTTGATCAAATTGGCTTGCGATTGCTTAAACAACTCCTGTACCAGAACTGGCATGAAGTTAAAACATGAATACTTAGAATTTAATTTATCAGGACTTACGACATCATATCTTTTCAAAAAACGCCCGCTTTAACCCAGCCAATTCTGTCAACAAAAAATACAAGTGCAACAAAGTGAGACAATATCATTTCGTTGAATGAATCGTCATTCAGTCAAATTTTAAATCGAAAATGGATGCTTGAAATTGATCTTGACTGTTTGATTTGAGGATGGTATTTTTGCACAGCTTTCAATGCTATGCCGGATTCCCTTCCCGCCGACCACCGTGTTGCATAGTATTTGCATAACGACTGCCGATTTGGTGAATTTCAGAGGTTCAATCCTCAGAAACCGCAGCACCAACAAAAAATCGCAGCGGGCAGTGGCTGTTTCTGTGCACAATGTGCACGGAATTCGTACGCAACCGTTCAAAATCAGAGACGACGTATGTGCATAGTAAAAAAATTTTTTCTCCTCACCATTTGTTCATTCATTACATTTTTTCGACCTTCCGTAACCCCAGCACAAGATTTGGTGGCCGCGCTCACCGACGTGGGCCGCGGCGCCGCTCGCCCCGTGAAACTGTATCCACAGGAGCTCGCCGATTTCACGGATGAATTCTTTCGCGATCACATGGAAAGATGGCGCATCCCCGGCGCGGCCATTGCGGTCGTCAAAGACGGCAAGATTTTTTTGAAACGGGGATACGGCTATGCGCGCGTCCGCCGGGAGGCCGCGGTTGATCCCGACCGCACTTTCTTTCGTTTGGGATCGGTTTCCAAAGTCGTCACCGTCATGGCCGTGCTGCAGCTCGCCGAACAAGGCCGGCTAAACTTGAGCGACGACGTCAACCTCCATCTCAAACGCTTCAAGATCAAAAATAACTTTTCGAATCCGCTCACCATCGCCAACCTGTTGACCCACACCTCCGGACTCGATCATCAACAAATTGGCCGCTACGCCCGGCGGGTGGAAGACATCCAAAATTTGGGGGACTATCTCGAAGCGCACGCGCCGCAGTTGATCTTCAACCCCGGCGAATCC
This sequence comes from bacterium, assembly GCA_037446635.1. Taxonomy (GTDB): domain Bacteria; phylum Zhuqueibacterota; class Zhuqueibacteria; order Oceanimicrobiales; family Oceanimicrobiaceae; genus DASWHH01. The sequence continues at coordinate 5,743 of JBBIIG010000078.1, read as the reverse complement.
ATCAGCTACTCCAACTACGGCATCTCACTGGCGGGATTTTTAGTGGAAGAAATCACCGGACAGTCGTTCTACGATTATGTGAACGAAAACATTTTTCGTCCCCTGAAGATGGAGCACACCGCGTTTTTCCATCCCCAAAAAGAAGACAACGATCTGGCGTTGGGTTTTAAATTTGAAAACGGAAGCTACCAACCCTTCGAGCCGGAATATCTGAATCTTGCGCCCGCCGGCGGCCTATTGAGCACCGCCGGCGACATGGCGCACCTGCTCCTCGCCTGCCTGCACGGCCGCAACGGCAAGCCCGCCATTCTAAAATCCGAAACCCTCGCAGAAATGCAGCGCCAGCACTTCACCCTCCACCCTGACATGCCGGGCTGGTGCTACGGGTTTTACGAAGAGTACCGCAACCACCTGCGCGCGGTGATGCACACCGGCCACATGCGCGGTTATTCGAGTTTGTTCTACTTGGTTCCCGAAGAAAAGCTCGGCATCTTCATCGTGTACAACACCAACGAAACCAGGCTTTATGAAGACTATCTCGAACAATTTTTCAATCGTTACTACCCCGTCCAGCAAAACGAAGCTGGCGCAAAATTGAGCAACGGTTGGTATGTTGAAGATGATTTTTCCGGCACCTACGTGTTTCACTCTTTCCCGGAACGGACGCTGGCGAAATACGCCAGCTTATTCGATCGCGACTCGCAAGTGAAAGTGGCGGCGCTCTCCAACGGCGCCTTGAAACTGCATTTGCCGAATCGTGAAATGGTGGCCGCGCCCGTGGCAAGAGGGCTTTATAAAATGCTCGACGAGAACCGCTTCGTCGCCTTCAAACCCGGAACGAATGGTGCGGCAGTGCAAATGTATTTGACAGAAGACAAACCAGCCACTTTAAAAAAAGTGGCGTGGTGGCAAACCCTTTCGTTCCAATTAATTTTGCGCCGGGCGTTCACCTGGTTTTTTGCGCTGGCGCTGCTGGTTTTGAGCTGGTCGTATGTTCGCGCGCCCAAAAACGCGGGGCGCTTTCTGCTGCTGGCCAGCGTCATTTGCGGACTCAATCTGGCGTTTCTAATCGGACTGCATTTTCTCTTCGATCCCTCCGAGCTGCGCTTTGGCGTTCCAACCAAACTCGCGGCTCTGCTCATTCTTCCAATCGCGACGACGGCCCTCACCGCGACGCTGCCCGTCACAACGGCGCTGTTGTGGAAAAACAAATTGGGATCGCTGGGACAGCGGCTGAGCTGCACCGCCGTCACCGCCGTCGGGTTTGTATTTATCGCATTTCTCGATTACTGGAATCTGCTGGGCTTCCGCTTTTAAACCATCCGTAGAATGATCATCCGCGTGCTTTTGATTTCCTGCTCGAGCTTTTTGCTTTTTAACACCGCCGCTACGCAAACCCCAGAATTTGCGCCCGGCGAATTGATCGTCAAATTAAAACCTTCCATCGCGCTGCAAAAAAGTTTTTCCGCGGAGGGATCAAAAACCGGCGTCGCCAGTTTGGATGTTTTGAATGAAAGCTTCAGCGTCAAAAAAATCGAGCCGCTGCTGAACCATTCTTCGGTTCGAACCTCGGCTCTGCACGGGGTGATGAAAATTCGATTCGCGCCCGAAACCAATTTGCTTGAACGGCTCCCCAGTTACGAAAACGATCCCAACATCGAATACGCCCAACCCAACTACATTCATCGCATCGATTCCCTCCCGGACGACTCACTGTTCAGCCAGCAAACCTATTTGCAGATCGTTCGCGCCGAAGCGGCGTGGGATATTCAGCGCGCCTCGCCGGAAATCATCGTCGGCGTGATCGACACCGGCATCGACTACCACCACCCCGATTTGCGCGACGCCCTCTGGATCAACCCCGGCGAAGATTTGAACGGAGACAGCCGCGTTGACCCGGAAGATTTCAATGGCCTCGACGACGACGGCAACGGCTTCATCGACGACCTGCGCGGCTGGGATTTCACCGACGCCCCCTCCTTCCCCGACGGCGGCGATTTCGAAATTCCCGACAACGATCCTTTTGACGAAAACGGCCACGGCACCTCCGTCGCCGGCATCATTGGCGCCACCGGCGACAACCGCATCGGCATTGCCGGACTGGCGTTCGGCTGCCGCATCATGAATCTGCGCGCCGGCACCAGCCTCGGGTTTTTGGAGGAAGACGACGTCGCCGCGGCCGTGGTTTACGCCGTGGAAAACGGCGCGCGCATCATCAACATGAGCTTCGGCGACGACGTGGCCTCTCCCCTTTTGCGCGACGTGATGCAATTCGCGTACAACCAAAATTGCGTGCTGGTGGCGGCGGCGGGTAATTCCAGGAGCGATCAGATTCATTACCCTTCTGGATTCTCGGAAACCATTTCGGTTGGCGCGACGAATGACGACGACCAGTTGGCCAGCTTTTCCAATTACGGCTCCTCCGTGGATGTCGTCGCGCCGGGCGTCAATCTTCTCACCACCGCGCTCAACAACACGTATCGCCCCTTCTCGTGCACCTCGGCTTCCGCGCCGCTGGTCTCGGCCCTCGCCGCGCTCATTCTCTCGAAAACGCCGGCGCTCTCCAACGAAGCCGTCAAGGGATTGATTCTTTCAACCGCTACCGATCTCGGCAGTCCGGGCTGGGACAATTTTTTTGCCTCGGGACGAATCGATGCCGGCGCGGCGCTGGCCTCGCCGTTTCACTCGCTGGCGCGAATCACCCAGCCGCAGGTGGATCAAGCGTTTGCCAGCGGCCCAATTTCCATCCACGGAACCGCGGCCGGCGCGCTGCTGGAAGAATTTGCTCTGCAAATCGGAGTGGGCGAAACGCCGGCTGCCTGGTCGGAATTATTTCGAGAACCCAATCGCCAGGTGATCGACGAATTGCTTTTCGATCTCAACATCACTCAACTAATTGACACAGTTTATACCCTTCGTCTCGTCGTGCAAAATAAAAATGGAACGACGGCCGAAGACAAAGTCCGCTTCTTCATCGACCGCACGCCGCCGGTGATTTCCAACTTTCGTCAAACCCCAACTCTCGACGCCGACCGCCAGGCGCTGCTGCTCGAATTTCAGACCGACGATCTCTGCGACGCCGCCGTTCATTTTCGCGCCCGCCTGCGCAGGCAGGCCGCCGGCAGTTTAGATGATTTCCAGAGATTGCCGCTGCGATTCCGCACCCGTGACCACCGCACTTTGATCAGCCAGCAAATATTTTTCGGCGACCTGGAATTTTTCATCGCAGTCACGAACGGCGCCGGATTAAAAACCAGCAGCGAAATCTTTCGCGCCGATCTGAGCGCTCCACCGGTGGGGGGCGTCCCCATCCAACAACTTTCGCAAAATTTACCGGCGGGATTTCTTTTAAATAAGCCAGCCGATTTTGACGGCGACGGCTTCAAAGAAATCATTTTGAACGAGTACGAGAATTTCAATTTTCAATTGCTGAATTTTTTTGAGTTCGATCTAATTCAATTTCAAGAAGTGCACGCCCTGACGCGGGTTTTGATCCCCCGCGACTGGGGCGACTCCGACGGCGACGGGCTGCTGGAAATCCTCTGCGGCTTCGGCTCGAAAAGTTATATGTTCGAACCCGCGGCACCGGGTCAATTTCCAACCCAACTTGTTTGGGCTGACACCACCAACGAACTGTGGGCCAGCCGCTTCGCCGATCTCGATCAGGATGGCCGCGGCGAAATCATTCTGCGAAAAGATGAAACCTTCACAGTTTGGGAAACCACCGGCGACAACCAGTTCGCGCTGGTGGACTCGTTTCCGAATCCCACCGCGGGCAGCAATTTCGTGGGCGCCCCGCGCTCTGAAATCAGCGACTTCGACGGCGACGGCCGGTTGGAAATTCTTTTCGGCGACTTTGACGGCGACGTTTATATTTATGAAAATCGCGGCAACGATCGTTACGAATTCACGTGGGCGGATCGCCTGCCGCTGATCGATGCCATCGATTATCTTACTTCCGGCGATTACGACGGAGACGGCGCCGCGGAATTTGTGGCGGGCTGCCACACCGATCCGAGTCTCGATCTCGAAAGCGAGTTCGACAGCCGGCGCTGGCTGTATCGCATCTACCAGCGCGACGGCGACAATTCCTTCACCGCCGTTTGGGAGCAGTCGTTTTCCGGATTCCAATCGCCGGCGCAATTTGACGCCGGCGTCTCCTCCGGCGACATCGACAACGACGGCCGCTCGGAAATTTTGATCAACGTCTTCCCAGATTTTTACATCGTCGATTACGATCCGACTTTTGCGGAATACCGCGTCATCTGGCATGCGGCGCCCAATCGCAGTAACAGCGCCGTGGTGGGCGATTTCGATCGCGATGGGCGCAATGAATTTTATTTCAACAACGGCGAGCAAATCGTTGGCTATCAATATTTTTCGGAGTTCAACGGCCCGCCGACGCCGGTGGCGTTCAGCGGCCGGCCGCTGGGTCCAAATCGAATCGACCTGAGCTGGCTGCCAACTCAATCCCGCGATGGTTTTCAGATTTATCGCGACGGCCTTCCCTTTGCGCGCGCCGAATCGCCGCCGTTTAAAGACGGGGAGGTGACGTCCGACCGCGAGTATCGTTATGTCGTCACGGCGCTGGATTCCTCTCTTTCCGTTGTTGAAAGTTTGCCGACTCCAACCATCGCGGTGACACCCGGCGCGCAGCCGTTTCTGGAGCGGGCGCTGTTTCTTCCCCCAAACCAAATTCAGGCGACCTTCAGCGAAGCGATGGCTGCGGCGGCGCGCAATCCGAATAATTATGAAATCGCAAACGTCGGCGCGCCGGTTTCGGCCATCTCGCATCGCGCCGGCAAAGAATTCATTTTAACCAGCCCGCAGAATTTGACCCCGGGAAACTATCGGTTGATTGTAAAAAACGTTGCGGACGCGGATGGCACGCCGCTCGACACGACACGCAATTTCGCGGACTTCGAGGTTATCGAACAGCCAACCGCGCCGTACTTGATCCGCGCGGCGCTCGCCGGCGCCAATCAACTGCTGCTGAAATTCAACGAAGCGATGAATGCGGCGTCCGTTTCCGAAATCAGCAATTACACCATCGAGCCGAATGTGCAAATCGTCTCCGCAAATCTTAGCAGCGAAGATCCAAAATTGGTGGTGCTGCAAATTTCGTCCGCTTCGCCCATCGGCCCGTTTGGGATCGATTACTTGATCACCGTTCGCAACGTCAAAAATCAGCGCGACGTGACCATTCGTTTCGGCCACGGCGACTCGGCGGCGCTAATTTTCAGCCGCCCCGATCTCAAAGAGATTTTCGCCTATCCCAATCCCTACCGCAGCAACTCGGGTCAAGACTTTGTCACCATCGCCGGACTCACGCGCACCGCCACCGTCCGCATCCTCGATGCCTCTGGCCGGCTGCTGCGTACTTTGCAGGAAACCGACGGCAACGGCGGCGTGCAGTGGGATCTCAAAGATGAAAAAGGAAATGCCGTGCCGTCGGGGATTTATGTTTTTTACGTGGTGGGGGAAGGAGAAAAAGGGAAAGGCAAGCTGGCGGTTGTGAGATAGGGTTCAAGTGCCACGCACTTTAAAAGTGCGTGGCACTTTGGTCGCTGATCTCACCGCATCATCGTCATCTTTTGGACCGATTCAAATAGCTGGGTGTCTGCACCATTAGGCAGTACTCGAATACGATACACGTAAACTCCCGAAGCGACTTCGCTGCCAAACTCGTCTTTGCCATCCCACCGCACACTGTGATACCCGGCCGTCTTTGGCCCATCGACCA
>JBBIIG010000077.1:0-18230 GCA_037446635.1 bacterium | reverse complement strand
TAAGACCGACATGATTTAAAAATTAATCTGCGAAAATCTGACTTAATCAGCGTCCTAAAAAACCATTCCGCAACAGCCGGCAAATAAAAACATTGGACGCCGCGACAGGTTTCAAATTATCTTTGTCTAAAAAATCTGCGCAGCGTGTCTTTTAATTTATAATAATCCGCGCGAATTTCGCCGGCAATATGATTCAGCTTCTGGTATTCCTCCTGGCGCGCGCGCACCCGTTCGCCGTATTCCAAAACAAACGCCCAGAACACGCTAAACATAAACGTCAAAAATCCCGCGACCAGCACCAGCAGCGCCCGTTTGGGTTTGGTGCGGCGCTCCGGCGGTTTGGCCTCGTCTAAAACCTGCACCGTGGGGGTGTCCCGCGCCTCCTGAATTTTGGCGCTGTAATATTGCTGGTTCAAAAGCTGCCAGACGGTTTCCTGCACTTTGACCTCGCGGAGAAGCTCGGCGAGCCGCACGCCCACTTCCGGCACATCGGAAAATGGGATGAAATAATCCTTTTTATCTTCAAACGCCACCGAATTGCCAAATTGCAGATGCTCGAATTGTTTGCGCAATTCGTTCAGCTCGGTTTGCAGGCGAACCACCGCCGGATTGTTCGGCTTCATGATCTGCAGGGCTAACTGCAATTCCACCTCTTTGGCAATGATCGTGCCCTTGAGCTCGCCGGCTTTTTCAATCGCGACTTTAGTCTGCTCCTGCAAATCCAGCGCCTTGAATTGCGATTGGTACTGCGCCAACTCCGTCGCCGCTTTTTTGAGATTCGCTTCGGTGATTTGCAATTGTTCTTCGATGTAGGCGCGGGAGTTCTTGGCTTTGGAGACGCTCTTTTCGCGATTCACGCGATCCAGCTCGGCGACGTAGGCATTGGCGACCTGCGCCGCCAGCTCGGGATGGTGCAGCTCCACCGCAATTTGAATGATGCCCTGCTCGTTCAAAATGACGGTGGTTTTGCCGCGCAATTTTTTAACGGCCTGGTCGCGGCTGCTCATCCCCCAGATTTCGTAGAGGTTCTGCAAGGTGTCGCGGTAGGCATATTTTGTTTGCAGAACGCCTTCCGCCACCGAACGGCTTTTCAAAATCTCCACAAACAAATCGGCGGAAGAGGTTCCGAGTCCGCCGAGGTCTAAAAACGAAACCGGCGAGTTGGCAAGCAAGCTTTGCAGTCCTGATTTGCTGCTGTCTTCGGGAGGAAGCAGAGTAGTGGTGGCGGTGTAGGTTTTAGGAAGCACGAGACTGATGAGCGCCATCGCCAGCGCCGCGTAAAACGCGTTGCGCAAGATCATGCGCCGGCGTTTGATGATGACGTTTAGATAATCCAGCAGGTCTATCTCGTTATTTTGTTCTGAGCTTTTCATAATGATTTGTGTTGTCGTCAAAGTGGAGTGTTTGGAGTACTGGAGTAACGAATTGTAAAGCAAACCTCTGGTTGCGTATCAAAGCAGAGCTTTGATTTACATTAATCCAGCAAGCTCCAGTACTCCATATTATCATCTCAGTTGTTAATTGACGTATGAATGATCAGATAAATAGAGGCGAGCTGCGCCATCACCGCGACGGTTTGCAGGAACACCGGCCAGAATTTTTTATCGGAGCGGCGCGGCACCCAGATGATGTCGCCCGGGGCAAAAGATTTGACGTCCTCATCGTCCAGCACTTCGCCGGTGACTTTGATCACTTTGGCGCGCTTCAGGCTGGCATCCCACGAGGCGCCGCCGGCTTTGGTGAGATAATATTTGAGATCGGCGCCGGGCACGTAAGTGACGCCGCCGGGGTTGGCCACGCGGCCGCTGACGGTGACTACCGTCGGTGCTTTTGGCACCACGATGATGTCGCCGTCTTCCAAAATCACGTCCTGGCTGTGATCGTTTTCATACACCAATTTCTCAAAATCCACCACGATGTGGTTGACGTCGGCGGTGTTCTGGCGCATCACAAAATATTGGTATTCGAGGTCCGACATCTCCTCGCGCCGCAATTCCCGCAAGCGCTCGAACTCTTTGTCGAACTTCAGCCGCGTGCTGGGACGGATCACCACCGCCTCCTGGAGAAAGGCCTCGTGGGTGAAGAAGCCGGCTTTTTGCAAAATCTCGCTCAGGTAGGTGCTGTCCTTCACGATGGAATATTTGCCCGGGAACGTTACTTCACCTTGCACTTCCACTGTCAAGCCGACACGCCAATCCGGAATCTGGCGGATGAACACCTGATCATCCTCCTCCAGCAGGATGTCGGCATCGCCGTTGGCGCCGTTGTTGAGATGTTCGAGATTCACTTTCAGAAATTTCGTCGGCTGGCCGGGATCGATTTTCGCGACTTCGGCTTCGAGGGTGTAAGCCTTGCGGGTGAGGTTGCCGGCTTTGAGAATGAGATCGCTGAGGTGCATGTTGTCTTCCAACTCATACAAGCCGGGTTTTTTGATCTCCCCAAAAATCGCCACCTGGCGGGTGTGAATTTGTTCGAGCTTGGAATAGACCCGCACGCGATCCTCATTTTGCAAAATCAGATTCTGCGTGCTGTCGCCGGCGATGATTTCGTGATAATTGAGATAAATCACTTTGCGGTGACCCTTCTCCTGCAATCGGCTCAACTCAATCCGGTCGAGAAACGCAAAATCGCTGAAGCCGCCGGCCAGATCGATCAAATCGGTGAGCCGCTCGCTGCCGTCCGGTTTCAACTCGAAGACGTAGGGGCGCTTGACTTCCCCTTCAATGGAAATTTTATTTTGCGCCAGCGGCACGACGATGCGGTCGCCCACTTCCAAAAACACGTCGCGATCGTTTTGCCCGCTCAGCAAAAATTGATAGAGATCGATGGAGGCAAATTGGTTTTGATCGCGCAAAAGCTGGATGCCGCGCATGGAGCCGTTCTCGGTGGGACCGCCGGCCAAAATGATAGCGTCGAGCACCGTGTTCAGGGCGCTCAACACGTATTTGCCGGGCTGCAGCACTTCGCCCACCACGGCGACCATGACGTTCTTGGGCTGCAGCAGCATCAACTCGAGGGTGAAGTTGTGGTAGTAGGGGGAAAGTTTTTTATTCAGCAAATCCTTAAATTCATCGAGCGTCAAACCCCAGACATGAAGGACGCCGGCGGGCGGGATATACACTTTGCCCTCGACGTTGATGATCGCTTCGAGGGTTTCGTGGGTTTTGCCGAGAAGAAAAATTCCGATTTTATCGCCCGGACCCAATTTGTAATTGGGCGGCAAAACGAACGCTTCGGCCGGCTCGCCGGAAACTCCGGCTGCCCCTTTTGAAAACAGATCGATCCCAAACAACGGCAGTGGCGCGCTGCTGGCCGCCTCATCGGCAGCAGTCGTCGAGCTTTTGTTGAAATCAAAATCAACCGCGTCTTTGCCAAGACGGTACTGGGTTCCCCACGGCGCTTTTGGGCGGCTCACCTTCGTGGTATCCGCTTGCGGCCGCGAGTTGGTTTGAGGAAAGCCCGGCTGGGCAATAGGGAAAAAAATAAGCAGCAGAAACGCGAGGAGAGACTTCCTGTTCATTACATTCCAAATTGAATACATATAACTCTTTAACGGCGTAAAATACCAAAACTTAACCTGACAGTCAACACATTTTTCCAAAATAAAATAAATAAGGCCGAGAAACCAATTAAGCTTTCCCGGCCTTTCTACGAGGGAGGAAGAAATTTTAACGGATGAGGGTCATCCTTTTGACGCGCCGCTCCAGCGAGACGTCCACCAACAGATTGCCGTCAAAAACTTCGCGGCGGACTTCGAGGCTGTAGATGTACATCCCTGTAGGCATTTGCACGCCGTCATCGTTGGTGCCGTCCCAGACCACCGTGTGAAAGCCCTGCGGCAGTTCACCCTTCACTAGCGTTTTGACCAGTTGCCCCAGCGGGTTATAAACTTTCAACTCGATCTTGCGGGTCTTTTCGAGATAGAAGCGAATGTCGGTTTGGGGGTTGAAGGGATTCGGGTAGTTTTGGTAAAGAGTAAAATTGTTTGGCGTCACGGGGTTGTTCTGGTTGCCATCGCTGCCGCCGCTCGCAACAGAGTAATTGATGCGGCTATTGGAAGCGATTTGGTTGCCGGCCAAATCTTTGACGCGATTGACGGTGAGAGTATAGTCGCCGTTTTGGTGGTTGGAAGTGAGCAGGTGCACGGTGACCTGATTGGCGTCGAGCAGCGCTCCCAAAATCTGAATATTTTTGTTGATGGCATAGTTGCCCTTATTTTCAGCGGATGATTTATCCAGCGTCTCGTTGAAGTGGACGTCGATTTGGGTGGTGCCGCGGGCCAGCGCCGAGGTCAGCCGCGGCGCGGACTGATCAGGACCGCCCTGGGGAATTTGATACGACATCGAATTGTTGGACGGAATGGGGTTGCCGGCGGCGTCGCGGACGTTGCTCACCGTGATGGTGTAGTTGGCGCCCACCTGATGCGGCGAAGTCGTCAATCTCACAATCGAAGTGGTGGCGCTCTGCCGCGCTTGCAGAACCTGCACATTGTTGTTGATGGAATAATTGCCGACGGTTTCGGCGCTGCTTTTTTGCAGCGGCTCGCTGAAAACCACATCCAACTCCGTGGCGCTCACCACGCCGACGTAGGTCACTTGCGGCGGCGTCGTGTCGCCGGAAGTCGGCGATCCGGTAATCGTATAATTTTTGGAGCTGCCGGCGGCGATGGGGTTGCCGTCTTTATCTTTAACGTTGCTCACCGACAGGGTGTAGCTGCGGTCTCTTTCATGGCTGGAGGTGATGAGATGCACGGTGGTTTGGTCCCCGTCTAAAATCGCGCCCAGCACCAAAACGCCGTTGCTGATGCGGTAATTCGCAGCCGTCTCCGCGGAGAGCTTATCCAACGACTCGGAGAAAATCACGTCGATCTGGGTTTCGCCTTTCGGGGTGGCAGCGATTAATTCCGGAGGATTGCTGGGATCGGATTGATTGGGAATATCGGCGCTGACTTCAGCGGAGAAGTCGCTTTCGTTGGCGGAGAAGTCGTACGCGGTTACCGCAAAATAGTACTTTTTGCCGGGGTCTAAGTTGGAAATTTTGAAAGTGGTGACGTTGCCCACGTCAACAAAATCATCATAATTTCTGGACTGCTGGCCGTAATAAACGCGATAGCCGCTGAGATCGCTTTCGCTGTTGGCGTCCCAGGTGAGAGTAACCGAGCCGGCTGCGGCCGCCGAAACGGCGCCCAAAACCAATAGGCCCAGGCCTATCGACCAAAACGTCCCTGTTTTAATTCTACGAAGCGGTGCCCGTCTATCCATTGATGCTGTCTCCTGTTGCCTAAGTTGCAAATCACTGTTCGCGTTGTTTGGCAAAGCCTATGCCATGATTTTTAAGCTATAATAATCAAATATTAATTTGGTAGTTATACCTCTGCAATGAAGTTAAAGAATGCCCCGTCTTGCTTCTAAATTACCAGCGCGTATTTCGATAATGTAATTGGAGCGAACCAGTGTATGCGTTCCTCGCGTCGTAGGGGTAATTCATGAATTGCCCCTACGACTACAACGGTAAAACCACACGATAAAACCACCAATTGAAAGGTTAACTGGAATTTTCGCAAACTAAATATTCTTCTTCCAGTTCGGGTGGGTGATGTTGTGCTGTTGAATTTTGTAGTTGAGGGCGCGCGGGGAGATGCCTAACATGTTGGCGGCGTCTTTTTGCACCCAGTTGGTCATTTGCAGGGCGCGCAAAATGGATTCGCGCTCGATGGTTTCTAAGTTCAAGGTGTTGAACGAGATCATCTCGCCATCGGAGGAGCGGCGGCGATCGCGGCCGCCAGCGGCAAAATAATCTTTGCCGGACATCGCCAGGTCTTCCGGGGTAATGGCGTGGCCATCTTCAGCCACCAGCACCGCGCGCTCAATCAAATTGCGCAGCTCGCGGATGTTTCCCGGCCAACTGTGATTCTTCAACAATTCTTTGGTGGCGTCGGAAAAGCCGCCGATGTTTTTGCGAATCTCCTGCGAGAACTTCCGGCGAAAATATTCGGCGATAACCAAAATATCGTCCCGGCGCTGGCGCAGCGGCGGAATGTGCAGCGTCACCACGTTCAGGCGATAATACAAATCGGTGCGGAAATTTCCGGCTTCGATCTCTTTCACCAAATCTTTGTTGGTAGCGGCGATGATGCGCACATCCACGGCAATGGTGCGGTTGCCGCCCAGTCGCGTGAACGTTTGATCTTGCAGCACGCGCAAAATCTTGGCTTGCGTGGAAAGGTGCATGTCGCCAATTTCATCTAAAAAGAGTGTGCCGCCGTCGGCCTGTTCAAACTTGCCAATGCGGGTTTGGTAAGCGCCGGTGAAAGCGCCTTTCTCGTGTCCGAACAATTCGCTTTCCAGGAGATTCTCCGGCAGCGCGGCGCAATTGACTTTGATGAACGGCTTATCCGCCCGCAGGCTGATGAATTGGATCAGGCTGGCAATGAGTTCTTTTCCGGTGCCGGTCTCGCCGTGAATCAAAATCGAGGCGTTGCTTTTCGCCACTTTTTTGATCAACCTGAAAATTTGCTTAATCTCGAGGCTGCGGCTCACCAGCGGGTAATGCAAATCGAACCCGAAATTTCTCCCCAAATCGCTCTCGCCCGATTTGATTTTTTCCCTCGTATCTACTAACAAAACGTGTTTAAACTCCTCCAGTAATTCAAGCTCGTTTAGTTTGCTGTAGTAATTATCGACCGTCGCTACTGACATCTGAAGTCTCACCCTCGATAATGGTTATTGAGCCGAAATTAAATGCGTGAACATTCGCCCCTTTTGGCAAACGCTATGCCACCACCAACACTTGCCGCGAAGTCAAACATCAATCTTAAAAGCCCGGTGTTCGAGAGTGCTATAACTATATTTAAAGAGTGAAAGATAGAACTTCGGTGGAGAAAAAAAGCGGCGATTGAATGTGAAATTAAGACGGCTGGAAAACCGACTACTTTTCAGCCATTGGATTATTTTTAAACACTCTAAGCTTTGATGAATCGCTTCAACATGGCGCTGAGCTTCACGTCATCGACGCCGTGCTGTTGCAGTTGCTGGAGGATAACGAAGACTCGCGGCAACGCCAGCCCGGCTGCTTCGAGAAGGTGCGGCTGGCGCAAAAGTTCGCGGGCCGAATCATCGAAGTGGATCGCGCCGTCCTTCATGAGTACGACTCGCTCAACCAAACTAAAAATCAAATCGAGCTGATGGGAGATGATCGCGACGGTTTTGCCGGCCGCGTGATAGTCTCTCAAAATCTGACTCACCGCCAGCACGCCGTGACGATCCAAACCGGCCGTGGGTTCGTCGAGCACCAATGTCTCCGGGTTCATCACCAAAACGCCGGCCAGCGCCGCGCGCCGTTTTTCGCCCTCGCTGAGGTAAATGGGCGAGCGCCCGCGAAAGGAATCGAAATCCAAGCCGACCCGCCGCAGCGCTTCCTGAACGCGCTTGCTGAGGTCATCCGCGGATAATTGCAAATTGCGTAAGCCGAACGCCACGTCGTCGAAAACCGTCTCCTCAAATAACTGCGTTTCCGGAAACTGAAACACCAGCCCAATGCGCCGGCGAATTTCGGAAAAAGAAATTCTGGGCGCCCACAGGTCGCGGCCGTCAATGAGCACGCGGCCGGCGTCCGGCTTGAGCAGGCCGGTAAAATGCTGCATCAACGTGCTTTTGCCCGAGCCGGAGGGCCCGGCAATTCCCACTAACTCGCCGGCGGTAATCTCCAAATTGATGTTTCGCAAAACTGGAGTGGAGGGACTGCCGAGGGATTTGTACGCAAAGGAAAGATTTTCGAGTCGAATGTGCATCAAAGGCTGGCGGCTGGCACGCCCAGTACGGTCTGCAAATTCAGGTCGCGGGCGTCGAATTTTTGCAGTTGCGCCAGGCGTTCGGCTTCGCGCACCGCAAAGGTGTCGGTCATGCCAGCGATGTGATCGCAAATCAAGCGATAGAAGGCGCCGTCTTTTGGGATTTCTTGCAGACGGCCGTTGGAATATTTCGCCAGCACGTACTCGGGCAAAAGGCTCGGGTCTAAAAAGTAAGCTTGAAACAGACGGAAGAGCAATTTCTTTCCCAACTCATCCGACCAATGCGCGGTGGAGTAGTCGATGATTTCTTTGTAGATGAATTTGTTCAGCTCCTTTTGCAACGGATCGATTTGAGCGCTGAATTGGATCAACTCTTCATCAAAGTTTTGCGTGCGCTGCCGGCGGCGGACAAACTCGCTGATGTGGTGCAAGCTGGTTTGAATGACATCGTCCACCAGCAGATTGATGAGGCCGCGAATGAGCAGCCCCGGATACAGCAGGAGATCGCGCTCCGTGGAACAGGGAATCTGCAATTTTTCTTCGATGAGCTGAACGATACGCAGTTGGCGCACCTTAGGAATCTCCACCAATTTCGCGCGCAGGCCGTCTTCGAGATCGTGGGTGCGCTGGGCAATCTCGTCGCAGATGGCCACCACCTGGCCTTCGAGATGAGAGCACATGTCGCGCTCGAAATTCAAACCGCTGTAATTGAAATCGGGATAATTGAAACGGCCGCGCAAAAGGCGAGTGTGTTTCAGAATGCCTTCGCGCACCGGCGCAGTTAAATTCAGGCCATTGAAAGAATATTTGCTCTCCAGAAAATCCACCACCCGCAGACTTTGGTAATTGTGTTTGAAGCCGCCGGCATTTTGGCCGGCGGTCTGGTCCGCAAAGGTTTTTTCACCGCTCATGATTTCGTTGAGAATCACTTCGCCGAGGTGGCCGAAAGGCGTGTGGCCGATATCGTGCCCCAGCGCGATGGCTTCCGTTAGATCTTCGTTCAGACCGAGGGCGCGCGCCATGGTGCGGGAAATCTGCGAAACTTCCAGCGTGTGGGTGATGCGGGTGCGGTAGTGATCGCTTTCGGTGGTGAGAAAAACCTGGCGTTTGTGTTTTAGCCGGCGAAAGGCGCGGGAGTGGATGATGCGATCGCGATCGCGCTGAAAGGCGGTGCGATAAACGTGCTCGGGTTCATCGTGGATTCGCGTCGGATGCGCTTCCGAGCTTTGCGCGGCATACGGCGCCAACGTTTGCTGCTCGATTTCTTCCAAACGCTGGCGATCGATGATTTTAAAATCAATACTGCTTTTCACGAAATTTCTTACCTGGGCTTGTTCATTAACTCGGAGTGAAACGCTTAAGCGTTTCACTCCGATTCTATCCCCCCAACGCCTGCTCTTCCCTCCGCTCCTCCATAAAAACCTGTGCTTCAAAAATCATAATCTCCGCCTCGGGATTGCGCCAGGCGTCCCGCGGCAAATCGGCCTTCAAGCAGACGTGGGCGAGAAAAGTTTCGCGGTCCCAGTTGTGTTTTATTGCAACTTGCGGCAGCAGCAGGCCGTGGGCATTCCCCAAGCGAATGAACAGCCCATGTCGTCGTACTTTGATTTTTTTGATGGAATCAATTTTGCGCAGCGGAGACAACACCGAAATCTCGATAACAATTTCGCTCAGCTCGCTTTCGTCTAACGGCTCGAAACGCGGATCGTAAAACGCCGCCAGCTCCGCCAACTCCTGAATGCTCTGCCAAAGAGGCTTCACCGCCTTAATGTAGCCGATACAGCCGCGCAGATTTTTATTTTTGAGCAACGTGACAAAGGCCCCTCTTTCCTCCTGCAAACGGCTGTACGAAATCGCGACCGCTGGAACCTTTTCCCCGCGCACTTTTGCGGCAATGGTTTGACGTGCCAGGGTCAATAAAAAATCTTGCTCTGCTTTGGAGAGCGCATTCGTAGCAATTTTCCGCAACAGGGCATATCACCTCCTCGGTGACGCGCTTATGGGGTGCAAATAGTTATTAATTCAAATTTCCAAAGGCCGCCGACAAATACCCCACCACCGCCGAGCGATCGCCGGTGACGTCGCCGGAGTTTTGATAAAACAAAACCCGTGAGTTGCGTGCGCCGGCTTGTTTGCAAGCGATTATCGCCGCGGCGACGGGGCCGCCGCCGCAGGCTTCGCACTGCCCGGCTGCGAGGGCACTCAGCAAACCCTCCTCGTCGAAGGCCGCGATCAAATCGCTGGTTCGGCGATCGATGTCCACCGCTTGCTCATACGGATGATAGTGCGAGAGATCGGAGCTGGCAATAATCAACGCCGGCGTATCTTTCAGAACCGCCGTCAGCGCTTCTCCCAACATTTGGCAGGTGTCCGCTTCCTGATCTCCCATCACGATGGGGATGATGCGGGCGTCCGGCAAGACCCTTTGCAAAAACGGCAACTGAACTTCCAGCGCGTGTTCTTTGC
This sequence comes from bacterium, assembly GCA_037446635.1. Classification (GTDB taxonomy): domain Bacteria; phylum Zhuqueibacterota; class Zhuqueibacteria; order Oceanimicrobiales; family Oceanimicrobiaceae; genus DASWHH01. The sequence goes on along the minus strand of JBBIIG010000077.1, from coordinate 7,975 downwards.
GGTGGCCGGCCCACGATGATTGGATGCGATCGCTTTTTCCGACCAAAGCCTCTGCCAATTCGCTGGCCACCGGCACCAAGCCCAGCGGCGTTTCGTAGCCTTTGCCGGTGAAAACCGACACCCCCGGAAAATACTCGCGGTGGCTGGGCGAGATGATGGCGACCACGGAATAGCTGCGCCCCCTCAGCAAATTGTATCCCACCGCTGCCACGCCGCCGGAGTACATGTAGCCGGCATGAGGGCAAACCAGCGCTTTGATCTCTCCCTGCAAGTCGATCGCTTGCGCTCGCATGAGCAGGCTTTCGACTTCCTGTTCTAAAATTTTGGGATTGCCCGGGTAAAACATGTTGGCCACGGCAGGCGGTCGAATATCATTCTTATGGACCTGATTCATGGCAGGACCGTTCATTAATTAAATCGTTAAAAATCAATTTAAAAATTTATTCTGGCAAGTCAAGTAAAATTTATGATTGCAGGTGGGCTAAAATGGCAGACGGGACGTCTTCGATGCGGTGAATTTTTTGCGCCAGCTCGCGGTTGGATTTGCCCCAAAGAATCGCCGGCACAAAATTGCGGGTGTGGGTGGAAACGCCCAAGTTTTCGAAATTGCCGTGATCGCTGGTGAGCAGAACGAGGTGATTTTTTAAATCGATCTTATTCAAAACCGTTTCCAGCAACGTAGTCAGCTTTTGAACTTGCACCTCGGCCGCCGCCATGTCCTGATTGTGGCCGACGGCATCGGTCAAGATAAACTCAAACAGACAGAAATCCACGCCCGCAGCGACCTCCGCCAAAATTTCTGCCGAGGCCTGCGGGGTGCGGATCGGCACCTCGAAGCCGAGTTGCGAAAGAAATTCATTGGTGAGATCGTGGGAAACGGCTCGCTCCTGCAGTAGATCGTTTTGAATCATGCGAAACGGAAAGCGAGACGCCTTCACCGACCAAGTGGTGGCGGAAATGGCGCGCGCCGGACGTTGAAAGTACTGCGGAGAAAAAGCGTTGGCAAACGTCCCCACTTTGTTAATTCTTTCCAATTTCAAAAAAATGCTCTCGGCGAGCAGAATTTTCCGGAGGGTCGGCGACGGGAATCCGGACAGATGATGACCCAGTTTTTGCGCGGCGCTCACGCCGGTGAGCAGCGCCGTTTGTCCGGTGGCGCTTTGCGGCAATCCAGGCACCGCCATCGTCGGATCCACGGCCACAGCGGCGCCATCGAACGGCAGCGCCGGCCAGGGCGCATCTTTGAACATAGAAAAAAACGGCGATGGAAATCGTGCGAAGGGGTTGGTTTCAGGGTTTGCCTCGCCGACGCCGATCCCGTCGATAAAAATCATCAAAACCGACATGATAGTGTTGAGCGAATATTCATGAATGTGATTCTTTTGAAGATTCCAATCCGCGTTTGAAACACATATTGAGAAACGCTCCGCGGACTTTCATTGAACATAACTGCCAATCCTCCTTCCGACGATGAACGATCCTTTGGCGAATCTCATCTTTCAAAGCCTGGGAGGAATGGTGGGCGCGGATTAAAATTTTTTCTTTTACCCAGCTCGCGCAGTTTTTTAGTAACTTCCTACACATTTTCTTTTTGCGATCAAAAAATCAAAAAAGATTGATGGATCGCGCAATACTAAGCAGCGATCCATCAATCCAAAACCCCATTTAATGACTCAACGGCTTGCGGCCGCGGATTTTCGCGCTCCAGACTCGGTTGCTCGCCGACTTCAGCAATTTAGTTTTGAACGGCAAAAATTGCAACAGCTTGTAGTGTTCCAAAAAGCTGCGGATGAAGGCGTCGTCGTAAACAATACGCGATTCCACTTCCACCTCCGTCAAACCAGCGTCGCGCAAACCTTGCAAATAATCCCGCTCTTTGATGGCGCCAGCGACGCAGCCGGTCCAGGCGTGCAGGTTGTTGGCCAGCCACTTGGGCAAATCGTCGCCGAGAACGATATCAGAAATGGAGAAGCGGCCGCCGGGTTTCAACACGCGATAAATTTCGCTGAAGACGCGCGGCTTGTTGGGAGAGAGGTTGATCACGCAGTTGGAGATCACCCAATCGACCTCGGCATCCGCGACCGGCATGGCTTCCGCTTCTCCGAGACGGAATTCCACCTGCGAGTAGCCGCCGTCGATGGCGTTGGCGCGGGCTCTGTCAATCATCTCCGGCGTCATATCGATGCCGATGACTTTGCCGGTTTTGCCGACTTTCTCCGCGGCGAGGAAGCAGTCGATGCCGGCGCCAGAGCCAATATCCAAAACCGTTTGCCCTTCCTCCACTCCAGCAAACGCCAGCGGGTTGCCGCAGCCGAAAGAATTTTCCACCGCCACTGTGGGAAGATTTTTGAGCTCATCCGCCGAATATCCCGCGGCTTTGACGAGATGGCCCTTGCGGGTATCCGCCGGCGCACCGCAGCTCGAATCGGCGCCGCAGCAGGAGAGTTTGTTTTGACTGGTAACCAGACCAGCGTAGCGCTTGCGCACTTCACTTTTGATTTCAGTGTCGGACATCTTTGTCGTAACCATGATTGTTCTCCTTTTATTTGTAAGTTACAAGTATTGGTTCAAAAAATTTTAGCGCAATTTTAATTTCATGCAAATCGCCGACTGCGGGCAGGCCGAGCGGAATTCCACGGAATTTTTCACGGGCTCAGCGGCCTGGGTGCGGGGAATGATTTCAAATCCACGCGCCGCAAAAAATTTTTCAGCGGTTTCCGTCAGCAAATAAATCTCGTCGATCCCGCGGCGACGCGCACGCTCGACCGCGGCTTCATAAAGCGCGCCCCCCAGCCCCTTTCCCTGCCATTCTTTTGCGACCGCCAGCGAGCGCAGCAGGGCTTTTGAGCCGTACACCTCGAGTCCCACGCAGCCGGCGATTTTTCCGCCATCTTCCAAAATCAAAAAATTTGGCAGGTGGTCGGAAACACCGGCGGTGGGCAGTTTGATGGATTCGAGCAGGGTGGAAATCGCCAGCCAATCTTCAGGTTGGGCAGATCGGATCGTCGGTTTGGTCGCGTTCATATTTCACTCATGATGATTTTGAACCTCGCAGCAGCTCTGCCACTCGTTGACGGCCTGATTCAACTGCGCTAAAAAGTTGATCAACATATCGCGCTGCTGCGCTGGAAAATTCAACAGGATGGCTTTTTCGGATTCGAAGACGCTGCGCCAGCATTTTTCAAAAACCACTTTGCCGTCATCGGTTAAATCGATAACGCGGATGCGGCGATCGGCCGGGTCTTCTTCACGCTGGACGTAACCCTTTTTCACCAACTCTTCCACCACCCGCGTCACCGTGCTGATGGAGAGATACATTTTTTCCGCCAGCTCATTCATGGTGAGGGCGCCGTAGGTGTTCAAGGTCTCCAAAATGTAACACTGGCTCACCGAGACGCCACAGCAGGTGATGTGATTGCGATCGCGGAACTGATACTTTTTGATCAACTCGACGATCTGTTTGTGAAAATTCAAAACCTGCTCGTTAACTGATTTGTTCTTTGTCATTGTTTGTAACTCAAAATAGTTGTAAGTTGCAACTAATTTAGCAGAAAAAAACGCAATCGCAAGAAAAAAGATTCACGGGTTCAAAACTTTTTTTCGCGCCGGAGTTTTTTTGTTTGCAATGAATAGCGTCGCGTACTAAATTTAAATAAAAAAAATGATAGGAAAAATTTCCAAATTGAATATCATCAAATTTCTGCCTTTGCTCGTCTGGCCGCTTCTCGCCCACCCCCAAAACAGCAACAACTGGCTTCCGTACGGCCGCTTCACCGACCGCGCCATCGCCGAGTCCTCCGGCTTCGTAAAAAGTCGGCAATTCGAGAACGTCTTCTGGACCCACAACGACTCCGGCGATCTCCCCCGCATTTTCGCCACTACCGACCGCGGCGAGCTGATTCGACAAATTACCATTACGGGCGCAGAAAACGTCGATTGGGAAGATATCACCGCCGATGACGCCGGCAATCTTTACATCGGAGATATCGGAAACAACGACAACGACCGCCGCGACCTGACGGTTTATGTGATCAAAGAACCCGACCCCCGCAAAACCAGCAGCGCGCCAGTCAGCAAACGCATCCATTTTAAATATCCCGACCAAAGTCTGTTCCCCGATCCCCAAAACCAAAATTTCGACAGCGAGGCGCTGTTCTGGGCCAATGGCCATTTGTATCTCCTAACCAAACATCGCAGTGATCGCCGCACCACCCTCTACCGTTTCGAAAGTCTGGACGACCGTCAAACGCAAACCCTCAGCCGGCTGGGCGATTTTGAGATCGACGGCATGGTCACCGGCGCGGACGCCACCGCCGATGGCAGCCAATTGCTGGTGCTGTGTTACGAATACATTTACCTGTTTGAAAAACCCCGCAGCGGCGACAACTACCTGGCCGGCCATTTCAAACGCATTCTTTTGGAGCTGCGGCAAAGCGAAGGGATTTGTTTCAACGGGCCAGACTTCCTGTTGACCAACGAGCAGCGCGAAATTTATCGGTTGCCCAAAAGTTATTTTGATACCCACGACTCGTTTCTGCCCCTCCTGCCCAGCGCCTCCATCCCACGAATCAGCAGTTACAAAATTGACGGCAAATTGACCGAATGGGGCAACTTGGCCAGCGCGGTGCCGCTCAAAACAAATTATCTTTACCAAAAAAAGACCGGGGACTGTGTGCCCCCGCAATTAAATCTCGCGTGGACCGATGGCGGCGTCCTGATCGCGGTGCGGAATTGGGTGTTTCAAAAATCGAAGAAAAAGGCAGACCTGCTTTACGTGATGTTAGAAACCAACAACCAGCGGACGTTAGACCTGCAAGAGGGCGCGCTGGTTTGGAAATTGAGCCGCACCAAAAAAGATAAATTCAAACTCAAGCAAACCACTCCAGCAAGCGATGGCGCGACCGCACTTTTTTCGATGACTGAGAAAAGCGGCGCCTATTCCTTCGAAGCCTTCCTGCCGGTGTCGAAAAAACTCTCGCCCGGAGATCAGATGTTGTTTAATATCCTGCTGCAACCATTTGACGAATGCGAATGCTACTGGGCCACCGACTCCAGCACCTGGACGCTGGCCAATCCCTACATTTGGGGGGAAATTACGCTGGGATTTTAGGATGAGTTAATTGTCCGCCTGCGTCGGGCAGACAAATTCACTGTCGGGCAAAGGGCGAAACTTTATGTCATGCCCGAAAGCTTTCATCGGGCATCCCGTGCGCGACCACAGAAGATTCCCGCTAAAAACTTGCGGGAATGACAATCCTGCGATCTTTTCGGGACAGTCCTGAGCCAATCACTTTTAGTTAATTATCAATTGCTTTGCTCGGGTGGAAACGCGCTTTGCAAAAATTTCATGAGCGCTTCCAGATCTGCCGGCGCCAACTTTTCGTGAAATGCCGGCATCGTTTTTTTTCCCAATCCTTTGCCTTCTAAAATGATCTCCCGGACTTTTTGCTCGTCGTATTTGCTGAAAATTTTATACAGCTCCGGCGCGTCCGTCCCCCCTTGTCCGTCTGGACCGTGGCAGCGCGAACAGTTGACATCGTCCTTGGCATATCCTAAAAAGAGCAGTTGACCGGGATCGGTAACCTCCGCGGGCGGCTGGGTTTTACAGGTGAACGAAAGAAAAAGTGAGATCGCAAACGGCAGGAAATGGCGGGGATTCATTTACAATGTTTTGATAATGACGAGGGTAATATCATCGCTTTGTTTGGCGGTCCCGCAAAATTCTGTAACCTCGCTATAAATCCGGTCCAGCAATTCCTCAGCAGAGCAATTTTGATTTTGCTTAATAATTTCTTGCAGCCGCTTCTCGCCAAACTGATCTTCCAGCTCGTTTTCGGCCTCGGTGACGCCGTCGGAGTAAATGACCAGAATTTCGCCGGGACTTAATTGCCGCTTATTTTCTGCAAACGACACCTCCGGCAACAAACCCAAAATCAACCCCCCGGTGTGCAATTCCTGAAATTTACCGGCAGAAGTTAGCAGAAACGGATAGTTGTGTCCGGCATTAACATAGGTGAAGGTTTTCGCTGGCGCATCCAGAACGCCGCAGAAAAGCGTGGCAAACTGATTGGCTTCCGTATTAAAATACAAAAAACGATTGGTCTTCGCGACGCTGTCAATTAAAAAGATGTTGCTCTGCGCCTGGGTTCGCAGCGTCGCCTGCAGATTCGACATCAACAACGCCGCCGCAATCCCCTTGCCCGAAACGTCGCCCAGAGCAATGTTCCAGCGGCCGTCGCCGAGGTCGATGAAATCAAAATAATCGCCGCCCACTTCCCGCGCGGCGTAGCTTTTTCCTGCAACATCAAAGCCGGGAATAGTTGGGTTCTCTTTGGGCAGCAGATTGTTTTGAATATTCCGCGCCATTTGCAAATCCTGCTCATACTGGCGCAGTTGCTTCTCTTCTTCATAAAGCCGGGCGTTTTCAATGACCTGCGCCGATTGCGAGGCAATGATTGAAAGCAGGCGCTGATCGTCGAGATTGAATCCCTGCGGATGTTTTTTATTAAACAAATTCAGCACGCCGATAAGCTGGCCTTTGCACAACAGCGGCACCGCCAGCAGCGAGCGAATTTTGCGATCGCTGCTGTCCTTTTTAAACGTTTTGTCTGTGCTAAAATCGTTAATCAAAAGCGGCTTGCGGTTGCGGATCATCCAGCCGCTGAGCTCCACGTCCAAGCGGTACTTGTCCGCCGGCTTGGTCTGATCAGCCTTTCTGATTAAGGTTCGAAAGGGAGCGTCGCCTTCGAGGCTCTGCACGAGGTGAATGGTGCCTTGCTCGGCATCGATGGCCTTCAGCGACGCGGCCACGACTTTGTCGAGAACCTTATCCAGCGCCATGGTGGAGCTGATGATCTGGGCGAACTCGTTGAGCATCGAAAGCTCCGCCACCGATTTTTTCAGGCGCTCGTTTTCCGCCAACAATTTTTCGAGATCCGGATTCTTAGACGCCATTGTCTTTAGAGTTGAGAAAGGTAGTTTGACAGTAGGCAATTGGCACCTACCACTCACCCTGCCAACTGCCTACTGAACCTTGACGGCGATCATCGCCATGTCATCGCTCTGCTGCGCGCCGTCGGTAAACGACAAAATCTGGTTTTTGAGATGCTCGATAATTTCCGCCGACTTCTTGGAAGCCGCCGCGGCCGTCGCCGCTTGTAAACGCGACTCCTCAAACATCTCCCCCTTTTTATTGAAAGCCTCGGTCACGCCATCGGTGTAAATCAAAATCAGATCGCCAGTGTCGAGTTTGATGTTCTGGCACTGATACGTCGAAAGTTTCGACAAGCCCAGCGCCGGGCCGCGCAATTCCACCATCGCGCAGCGATGCTCTTTCTTGCGGAAATGCAAAATCGGGTTGTGGCCGGCATTGGAAAAACGCAATTCATCACCGGCCAAATCAAACACCAGAAAGGCCATGGTGACAAATTTTTCCCGCGGGCCGATCTGGTTGATGATGGCGTTGAGCTCTTGCAGCACCGCCTCCGGCGATTTAAAATTCTGGGTGATGGCGTGCATGATGCCCTTCACCATCGTCATCACCAGCGCCGCCGAGGTGCCGTGCCCGGAAACATCGGCCATCACGATGCCGAGCTGATTTTCCCCCAACTGAAAATAATCGAAATAATCCCCGCCCACTTGCGCCGCGGGGTTGAAATAACTGGCGATGTCCAATTTCTTGGTTTCGGGATTTTTTTTCGGCAGCAAGCCTTCCTGAATCTCGCGCGCCATTTGCATTTCATGCTCGAAAAGACGCAGCCGCTTTTCTTCCTCGTACAACCGGGCGTTCTCGATCACCTGCGCCGATTGCGAGGCGATGATCGCAAACAAACGCTGATCGTCTTCCGTGAAAACGCCGCCCTCTTTTTTGTTGAACAAATTGACCACGCCAATCAATTTGCCCTTGCACAACAGCGGCACACTCAACAGCGAGCGGATATTTTGATCCGCCGGCTGATAGCCGCGAAAGGTCTGA
>JBBIIG010000076.1:0-18455 GCA_037446635.1 bacterium | reverse complement strand
ATTGCCGTGGTTACCGATCGCGACGCCGGTAAGATTCGCGTCTTCTCCCTGCCGGAGATGATTCAAATAGATGGCGGCGGCATCGAGGCTTTTGGCGGCGAAAGCCAACGCCGGCCAATGGGCGTTGCCCTTTACAAAAGACCTCTGGATGGGACGATTTTCGCCGTAGTCAGCAGAAAAGAGGGACCATCGGGCCGTTACCTCTGGCAATACCGCTTGCAGGACGACGGCACTGGCAAAGTTCAATTTACAAAAGTAAGAGAATTCGGTGAATGGAGCGGCAGAGGGGAAATAGAAGCCGTAGCAGTGGACGATGCGCTAGGCTATGTTTATTACTCTGACGAACTATTCGGTATCCGAAAATATCTCGCCGACCCGGAGGCGCCCGATGCCAATCGCGAATTAGCAACCTTTGGCACCGACGGTTTTGCCGGCGATCGCGAAGGTATTTCGATCTACACCATAAATGACGGTACCGGCTACATTCTCGTATCCGACCAACAGGCGAACAAGTTTCGTATTTATAAACGCGAAGGAACTCCCAACAATCCTCACCAGCACGAGTTGGTGAAAATCGTTGCCCTGTCCACCAAATCGAGCGACGGCTCGGATGTAACCAATGCTATTTTAAATGAGACCTTTACAAGCGGACTATTTGTAGCCATGTCCACGGACAAAACCTTTCATTTCTACTCATGGCAGGATATCGCTGGGACAGACTTGAAAGTGGCGCCAAATGGCATTCACTAACCCAAGCTTTTCTGCAATAGTTTCGTTAAATGATCATCCAGCTTGAAGGAAAGCATTCGATCCTTGCCGCCCTGCAATCTCGCCAGCGAAAATTTAAAATCATCTTTCTGAAAAACGGCGCGCCGCCCGCGGCCTTCGCGGAATTGTTGGCCGAGGCGGAACTCCAAAACGTTCCAATCAAATATGTTTCTGTGCAAGAAATGCAGAATCTCGCGCAGGGCAAAACTCACGGTGGAGCGATCGCGCTTTGTGGCGCCAAGCGTACCAACACCCTCGAAGACTTAGACGAAATCTTTCGCCGCACCGAAACACCGCCGTTGCTGCTGCTGTTGGAGGGCGTGGAGGACGCCCAGCACCTGGGCTACATTTTGCGTTCGGCAGAAGCATTAGGCGCGCAGGCGGTGCTGCTGAAAAAACATCTGTGGGATTTCGACGAGACCGCGGTGGCGCGCGCTTCGTCCGGGGCCTTCGAACGGCTGCCGCTCATCCAATTTTCCGAAGCTTCGGAAATGCGAAAATTAGAACGCTTCAATATTAAATTATGGGGATGCCTCGCCAACGCCAAACGCACGGTTTATGAAATCGATTTGACGGGGCCAGCGGCGTTAGCCGTGGGCGGGGAGAAACGAGGACTTTCCGGGAAATTGCGCGAACGCTGTCATGGCTTCGTGAAAATCCCCATGGCGTCGGAAGGCGCGTCGTCGTTGTCGTTGACTCATGCCGGGTGTTTGTTGTTGGGAGAGGCGGCGCGGCAGCGATTTCAAAAATCAAAAATCACAAACAGCCGCGAGGAGAGTTGACGAATCTTGTAAGCCGCTATTTGCGGCGTTCATTCAACGCCGCCTGCAAAGCTTCATTCACCAACTTCGGATTGGCCTGGCCGCGGGTTGCCTTCATAACTTGTCCCACCAGAAAGCCCAGAATCTGCTCTTTGCCGGCGAGATATTTTTCAACCTCGGAAGGGTTTTTTTCGAGAACCTCCGCTACGATGATCTGGATTTCGTCGGCATCGGAAATTTGCAGCAGACCTTTTTCTTTAACGATCGCCACGGCGGATTTGCCGCTCTGCGCCATTTCTTCAAAAACGGTCTTGGCGATTTTGCCGCTGATGACGCCGTCGTTAATGAGCCGGATGAGCGCCCCGAGTTCGGAAGGTTTCACCGGAAAATTCTGAATATCGCCGCCGGAATCTTTCAACACCCGCAGCACTTCGCCCATCACCCAGTTGCTGGCGGATTTGGCGTCGCTGGAGCTTTTGGCGGTTTCTTCAAAAAAATCCGCCAGCGCGCGGGTGTCGGTGAGCACGCCGGCGTCGTAAGCCGGAAGGTTGTACTGCTGAATAAGCCGCTGCTTGCGCGCAGCCGGTAGCTCCGGCAACCCGGCTTTGATTTCGCTCAGCCACGTTTCATCCAGCTCCACCGGCGCTAAATCCGGTTCAGGAAAATAACGGTAGTCGTGCGCGTACTCTTTGCTGCGCATGGGCAGGGCCTCGTTGCGGTCGGCGTCCCACAACAACGTTTGTTGAACGATTTCGCCGCCTTGCTCCAACACTTGAATCTGGCGGGCGATTTCAAACTCCAGGGCTTTCTCCACGCCGCGAATGGAGTTCATATTTTTCAATTCGGTTTTTACGCCAAACTTTTTCGATCCCAGCGGCCGCACCGAGACGTTGGCGTCGCAGCGCAGACTGCCCTCCTCCATGTTGCCGTCGCAGATTTCGAGGTACTGCACCATCTGGCGGAGTTGGGCAACGTACAGCGCCGCCTCTTTGGGAGTTCGTAGGTCCGGCTCGCTGACGATTTCAATCAGCGGCACGCCGCAGCGGTTGACATCCACTAGCGTTTCGTTTTCAGAGACATAACTTTCGGCGTGCACCGATTTGCCGGCGTCCTCTTCGAGGTGAATGCGCGTGAGTCTGATGCGTTTGATCTCGCCAGCCATTTCGATTTCAATAAATCCGCCGCGGCACAACGGCTGATCGTATTGAGAAATCTGGTAACCCTTCGGCAAATCCGGGTAAAAATAATTTTTGCGGGCGAATGACGAACGCCGCGCAATCTGACAATTGCTGGCGAGGCCGAGCCGCACCGCAAATTCCACCGCGCGCCGGTTCAACACTGGCAGCACCCCGGGCAGGCCTAAACAAATCGGACAGACTTGTGTGTTGGGCGCGCCGCCAAACTTCGTGCGGCAGCGGCAAAAAATTTTCGACTCGGTGCGCAACTGCGCGTGAACTTCAAGTCCGATGATCGGTTCGTAGTGCATGTTGATTTTTTAGTTTGAAATTAATTTAGAGTTTTTCAAATCGAATGCAAATCCTTTGTTTGACTTCATAAGTTTATATTAGTATTTTTTCTCCCACGGCTGCCCTTTTGCAGCATTCGCTTTTTGAATCGTTGTAAAAGTTTTTGGAGGGAGACAGAATTATGATTGAAGTCCAAAACCTGCGCAAGCAGTTCAAGTTGACGCGCCAACAAAAAAAGGAAATAGGCAAGACTGCCGGCGATGGCACCCTCGAGGCAGTGGCCGGCATCAGCTTCATGTGCCAGCCCGGCCGCGTCTTTTCGCTATTGGGGCCAAACGGCGCGGGCAAAACCACCGCCCTGCGGCTCATCGCCACCATGCTCAAACCAACAGCCGGCACCATTCTGGTTGCTGGATTCGATACCGTGAAACAACCGCTCGAAGTGCGCCGCCGCATCGGATTTCTCACCGGCACCACCGGCCTGTATGATCGCTTAACTCCAAATGAACTTGTCAGGTATTATGCAAACTTGCACAACGTCGAAAAATCTGCCTTTCAAAAACGCCGCGAGGAATTGTTCTCGCGGCTTGAATTGCACAGCTTCGCCAATCGCCGCATCAGTAAGCTCTCCACCGGCATGAAGCAGAAAGTGTCGATTGTCCGCACCATCATTCACGATCCGGAGGTGGTGATCTTCGACGAACCCACCGCCGGGCTGGATGTGATTTCCGCCCGCAGCATCATTGAACTAATTCGCGAGTTTCGCGCCAAAGGCAAGACCGTGATTTTTTCCACGCACATTATGGGCGAAGTGAGTCTGCTCAGCGACGACCTCGCCATCATTCACAAAGGCAAATTGTGTTACAACGGCAGCTACTCCGCCTTCGTCGCCGGCATGAAAACAAAATCTTTAGAAGATGAATTTATCCGATTTGTGGAGGAAGCGTGACATGAGCGGACAAACGCACACCTGTTTCTCGTTCCCACGCTCAGCGTGGGAACGAAATGAAATTTTATCCGATTTGTGGAGGTGCATACCGTGAGCGGACTGTTCACTATTTTCAAAAAAGAATTGATCGACACCCTGCGCGATCGCCGCACCATCATCGCGATGGTGGTGGTGCCTCTGCTGATTTTTCCTTTGATAATTGGCGTCACCACCAAAATTTCGATTTCCCAGTCGCAGAAAGCGCAGGCCAAAACCCTGCGGGTGGCACTGATCGGAAACGCCGATGCGCGCTTCAAAGAGAGGCTCGCGGCCCGCGCAGATATCCATCTCATCGCAAACGTGCCGGAAGACAGCGCCCGCAGCTTCATTCAGACGGACCGCCTCGACGCGGCGTTTGTGTTCATGGAAGATTTCGCGCAACAACTTCAAAATCTGCGCGCCGGCGAAATCAAATTCTATTTCAAATCCACCGACGACGAAAATATCACCAAGCGGCGGCTGCAGGAGATCGTCGAAAAATTTGAAGAGCAACTTTTGAGCGAGCGCTTCCGCCAATTGCGCCTCGATGAATCCGCCATCGATGCCGTGCAGTTGACGGAGATCGACATCGCTAGCGTGAAAGAAAAATTGGGAAAAACCATCGGCGGCTTCCTGCCTTACATTTTTGTGATCTTCTGCTTTCTCGGCTCGATGTATCCTGCCATCGATCTTGCTGCCGGCGAAAAAGAGCGCGGCACCATTGAAACGCTGCTCACGGCGCCGGTAAGCGGCCTCGAAATTCTGCTGGGAAAATTCGGCGTCGTTGTGCTCACCGGCATCGGCTCGGCGCTGATTTCGATCGCCGGACTTTACGTGGGCATCCGCCAGGCCGGCGAAATTCCCCCGGAAATTTTAGACGTCATTTTAGGCATCCTCGAAGTCAAATCGATTTTGATGCTACTCTCCCTCCTGCTGCCGCTGACGATCTTTTTTGCGGGCCTTCTGCTCACGCTGTCGATTTTCGCTAAAACCTTCAAAGAAGCGCAGAGCATCATCACGCCGGTGAATATCATCGTCATTTTGCCGGTGGCGATTGGGTTGATTCCGGGGATCACGCTCAACACGACCACGGCAATGATTCCAATTCTGAATGTCTCACTGGCGACCAAAGAGATCATTGCCGGCACCATCGAAACCGGTTTGCTGATCGAAGTTTATGTTTCGCTGATCATTTTAGCCGGGCTGAGCTTGTTGGTGTCGTCAAAATTGTTTTTGCGGGAAGATGTGATTTTTCGAGGATGACGGGTAAGCATCAAAATTCAAAAATCAAATGACAAATAAATTCCAAAGACCAAATTTCAAATTTGTGACCACTACTGTAAATCCTCCCAAGTATGATTTGGAGGAAAGAACATTTCAGTTTGCTAAGAATGTGGCGTTATATGTGAAAAAGCTGCCGCACAATCTTACGAACTTGGAATATGCAAAACAAGTGGCAAAAACATCAGGATCCGTGGGCGGGAACTCATCGAAACCAATGAAGCTTTGCGTAGAAAGATTTCTTAATGCGAATGAGGAATCAGCATACTGGCTGAGATTAATCACTGAGACAAATCCTGAGGAATTCAAACCCAGGGGGATGAGGCGACAGAATTGAAGAAGATATTTTTCTTCAACCATTAAAAAATCGAAGTAGCTAGAGTTTTGGCAATTGAGACTTGAAATTTATTTGTAATTTTTTTTGAGTATTGGAATTTTCAAAGGTCAATATGAATAAAAAAATCCGCGTTGGAATTCTCTTTGGCGGCAAATCTGCCGAGCACGAAGTCTCGCTGCAATCCGCCAAAAACGTCGTCGAAGCCATTGACAAAAATAAATATGACCTCGTGCTCATCGGCATTGACAAATCCGGGCGCTGGTATTTAAATGATTCCTCGCGCTTTCTGCTCAATGCGGATAATCCCAAATTGATCGCGCTCAATAAATCCAACGAAAGTGTGGCGCTACTCCCGGGCAGCAGTGACAATCGGGAATTGGTGAGCATAAATAACAGCGAATCCCGCGGGCCGGTGGACGTGGTCTTCCCGATTCTTCACGGCACCTACGGCGAGGACGGCACTGTGCAGGGTTTGCTAAAATTGGCGAACGTGCCATTCGTCGGCGCCGGCGTTTTGGGCTCCGCGGTCGGAATGGACAAAGATGTGATGAAGCGGCTGCTGCGCGACGCGGCACTGCCCATTCCCAAATTTCTGACCTTTCACAAACACGCGGCCGCAGCCATCGATTTCGAAAAAGTGAAAGCGCAGTTGGGTCTCCCCGTGTTCGTGAAACCCGCCAACCTCGGCTCTTCCGTGGGAATTCACAAAGTAAGCGACCAAAAGCAATTCGCAGCGGCCACCGCGGATGCCTTCCAATATGACACCAAAATTCTCGTTGAGGAAGCCATCATTGGCCGCGAGATTGAGTGCTCGGTTTTGGGGAACGACAATCCCATCGCATCGCTGCCGGGGGAGATCATCCCTCAGCACGAGTTCTATTCTTACGAAGCCAAGTACATCGACGAGCAAGGCGCGCGGCTGGAAATTCCCGCCAAATTGCCGCAAGCAATCGTGAAGCGCGTGCAGGAGTTGGCGGTGAAGGCGTTTCAAGTGCTCTGCTGCGAAGGTATGGCGCGGGTGGATTTCTTCCTCAAAGAAACCGGCGAGTTATTTGTAAACGAACTCAACACCATTCCCGGCTTCACCAAAATCAGCATGTACCCCAAACTGTGGGAAGTGAGTGGGATTTCATACCCCGACCTCATCGATCGGCTAATTCAGTTAGCCCTCGAGCGGTTTGAGAGAGAAAAACAGTTGAAGACGTCCGTGGAATTATAGACGTTCGTAGTAATGCCTTTAGGCATTCAAGGAGTAAATATGCCCTACGAATATCGTCGCATGACACCCGAAGAACGCGAAGCCGCGGTCCAACAACGAGTAGCAAAAGGCTATCCACCGCACGCTCCTCCCCACCCTTTTAAACATAAAACGTACTATCTTCTCACCGCAGCAAACTATGAACATCAACCGATTATGACGACCGCAGAGCGGCTTACTGAATTTCAAAAACTGGCTTTACAGAAATTTACCGAATTTAAGGTCGAAGTTGCTGCCTGGATTTTCTTGCAAAACCATTATCACGTGCTGGTTTTTGTACCGGACTTTCCGCGACTCCCGAGCTTATTCAACCAGTTGCACGGAGCGACTGCTCGGCAGTGGAATTTGGAGGATAACCAGGTTGGCCGCAAAGTCTGGTATAAATACACCGACCGCATGATTCGCGATGAACGACATTATTTTGCCACACTCAATTACATCCACTACAACCCTGTTAAGCACGGTTACACAAAGCGAGCGGATGAATGGCCGTGGTCGAGCTTTCATTGGTATTTTGAACATAGCGGTCGTGACTGGCTGGTGGATATCTGGAAACGGTATCCCATCAAAAACTATGGTGACAAATGGGATATTTAAGCTCTGCTCGTAGTAACGGTTTTAGCCGTTCGCCTAAAGACGAAACCACGCCCCAGGCTTGTGATAGCCGCTTCCGCCGCTCGCCTAAAGGCGAGACTACGAATCATGCCCTTTTATTACTCATACTCATTTTCCTACCATCCCTCGCCTCTGCTCAAACTTACCTGGGCGATTATTTCCGCCACTACCTCAGCGGAAAAGCCATCATCGTCGAAACCGAGCCGCCGGCGTCATCTGCTGTACGTTTCATCTTTTATCAGCCGGAAATCCTGCGCGTGGATTTCCTCCCCGAACCCGGCACGACGATCGATTCCACGTTTGTGATCATTCAGGATACTACGGCAACCGTAAATTTCTCACTCGCTGAAACCGACTCCACCCTGCTCATTGCGTCTTCCGCGCTCACGATCGTCTGCCGAAAATCGCCCCTGCGAATTTCCTATGTCGATGCCAGCGGCAACCACCTGCTGGCCGAGCCGCTTTCCGGTGGCCTGGCAACCCTCAGCACGCAGCAGTTAGCAACCTTCGAAATTACAGAACGCGATCACTACTACGGCACCGGCGCGCGCGGCATCAGCCTCGATTTGCGCGGTCATATTTTCGAAAGCTACAACACGCAAAATTACGGTTATCTAACCGCGCCCGCAGTGATGAACCTCAACGTGCCGTTTGTCGCCACCACCAAAGGCTACGCCATCTATTTCGATCACCTCGGCAAAGGCCGCTTCGATTTCGGCGCCACCACCGCAAGCCGGTTTGTGTACACGGTGGTGGACGGCCAGCTTTCCTATTTTCTCATCGCCGCGCCCACCGTCCCCAAGCAGCTTGAAAAGTATACCTGGCTAACGGGCCGCCAGCCGCTGCCGCCCAAATGGGCGTTCGGATTCATCCAATCGAAATTTGGTTATCAAAATGAAGCGGAAGCGCGCGCCGCGGTGGCAACCCTGCGACAGAAACGCATCCCCTGCGACGCCATCGTGCTCGACCTCTACTGGTTCAACCACATGGGCGACCTCAGTTGGAAGAGTTCCGACTGGCCCAATCCTTTTCAAATGATGCGCGATTTTCTCGACCAGGGCATCCAAACCATCGTCATCACCGAACCCTACCTCGCCGAATTTTCTGCCAATTTCTCTGAAGCATTGACGCTGGGATATCTCGCCCACCGCGATAGCGGCGAACCCTACTTGCTGGACAACTGGTGGTCGTGCAACTGCAACGCTGGGCTGCTCGATCTAACGAATCCATCTGCAGCGAAATGGTGGTGGGACATACATCCGCCATTTATGGGAAACGAAATGGCCGGCCTGTGGACCGACCTCGGCGAACCCGAGCGCCACCCCGACGACATGCGCCACCACCTCGGAACCGCGACGCAGATTCACAATCTCTATAATTTTTTGTGGGCGAAAACCATTTTCGAGGGCTTGAACGAATTTCGTCCCAACCAGCGCGTATTCAATTTGACGCGTTCCGGTTACGCCGGCATCCAGCGCTTTGGGGTCGCCACCTGGTCGGGCGACGTCAGCCGCACCTTCGGGGGGCTCGCGGCGCAGCCGGCGATGCTGCTCAACACGGGAATCTCGGGCATCGGCTATCACAATTCAGACATCGGCGGCTTCTGCTGCGGCTTCACCACGCCGGAGCTGTACGCCCGCTGGATGCAATTCGGAGCGTTTTGTCCGATTACCCGCGCCCACGGCGCCGGCCAACCCACCGAGCCGTGGGAATTCGGCGCGCAAGCCGAGGCCATCAGCAAAACATTCATCGAGCTGCGCTACCAGCTTCTCCCCTACATTTACACGCTAGCGTACGAGAATTACCGCAGCGGCCTGCCGCTGGCGCGCCCGCTCTTTTTCGCCGACCCGGACGATCCGCAGTTGCGCAATGATTTTTCTTCCTACCTTTTTGGCGACGCGCTGCTGGTCTCGCCGGTGACCGCCGCCGGGCAGAGCAGCAAAACCGTTTATCTGCCGCGGGGAAAATGGGTGGACTTTTGGAGCGGCGTCGAACACGAGGGCGGGCAAACCATCACCGTTGACGCGCCGCTGGAAATTATGCCGCTGTTTGTGAAATCCGGCAGCGTCATTCCGATGCAATCGGTGATGAATTATACCGGTGAGCGCCAGCTCGACACGCTGCGATTGGCCATTTACCCCAGCCCCGAGGTGGAGGGACAATTCACTCTTTACGAAGATGACGGCGAGACGCTGGAGTACCAAAACGGCAGTTTTGCCCTCACCACGTTTTCCCAGCACCTTTCCATCTTTGAAAATCGGCCGGCGTTGTTCATCACTATTGGCGCGACGACCGGCGCCTACTCCGGCCAATTGTCGCGGCGAGTTTATCTCTCCGAGATTCACCGCGTGAACGAAGCGCCGGCGCGAGTTTCAAAAAATGGCGTGACCCTCTCTGCGCGATCGTCGTTGGCGCAGCTGCGCGCCGGCGGCGACGGATTTTTTTATGACTCCGCCAGCAAGCGGCTTTATGTCCAGACCCGCGCCGCCGCCGACAGCGCTAATCAAATCATCGTGGAAAAATTTTTGATCACCGCCGTTCAAACGAAACCCGCCGCCCCGAGAAAATTTCAACTTCAACAAAATTATCCGAATCCATTCAATCCCATCACCACGATCACTTACCGCCTCTCCACGTCAGCTCAGGTGACACTAAAAATTTTTGATGTGCTCGGCCGGCACGTGGCCGCGCTGGTGGAAGAGAAACAAACGGCAGGAGAATACAAGGCGGTATTCAACCGGGAGGAATTCGCCGTACCCAGCGGCGTTTATTTTTACCGGCTGACGGCGCATAGTTTAGACAGCCGCCAGTTGATTTTTTCAGAAACCAAAAAGATGTTGTTGATCAAATAAATCTAATTCGATAACGTGTATGTAACCGGTCGATTCAGCGCTAAAACGGCCCCGGCTCCGACCGGGACAAAGCTTAGGATATAGCAGATAATTCAAAAATCCGGAGGAAAAGTTTTGCAGAAACACGCCGATTTTTTGAATAGCATTTGAAAATTTTTTTTCTATATTTAGCGTCAATAATTCACGAATCGCTGTCATTCAGGAGGAATCTTTTCCACGAAGCGCATCGGTTTCCGATTGGCAAACAGCCGGATACCCTATAAAAAGACTCCCTCTTGAGTGATACCTCAGGACTCGACACTCAACTACAAATTATGGCTTCACGGATAAATCAAATATTGAAAATGCACTTCATGAAAATCTTCGCAACCTTCTCCCTCGCCGTTTTGCTTTCAGGGCCGGCCGCGTTTCTCTCAGCACAATCTTTAGAAACCATTCCCAGCGATTCCATCTCGCTGACGCCAGTTGAACCCAATTCGTCCGTGGATCGCTACGCCGGCAGCTTGAAGCGAGTTATCACCACCGGTGAGAATTTGGTCTATCTCGGTTTCGGCGCCGGGTTGGGGCTGCTGTTTCATCCTCTGGACAAAGAAATCTCCAACGCGCTGGTGGGAGAAGATAATTTTCTGTTCGCCACGTTTCCGGATAAATTCGGCAACACCGCAACCATCCTGAGCGCTTCGGCGGCGGCGTACGCCCTGGGTCGACTCACTCAAAATGACCACCTGGCCAATACCGGACTGCTGTTACTGGAAGCGACCGTGACCACTCAATTCATCACCCTGGCTGGCAAGCATTTGGTGCAGCGCCCGCGACCGGATGGCGGCAACAACCGCTCGTTTCCTTCGGGGCACACCTCCGGGATGTTCGCGGCGGCCTCGGTACTGGACGCGCGCTACGGTTCTAAGGTTGGAATTCCAAGCTATTTGTTGGCGAGCTTCGTGGGGTTCTCCCGCATCCGAATGGGCAAACACTATCCCACCGACGTGGTGAGCGGCGCGATTTTAGGGGTGATCATCGGCAGAAGTTTTGGGAAGGAAAACCCCCAACCCAAAAGAGTGGCGCTGCTCCCCAATCTCAATCCTTCTTCAGTCGCCGCCAACCTGCAAATCAGTTTTTGACCTCGAAATTTTTCCAAGTCATTTTTGCACTGGAAATCATCTGAACGAAATTATTTTGCAAAAGAAACTGTTTTGAATTTGTGAACGTGAAAGTCAAACTTTTTGAGAGGATTGCAGTGCGATTGGTTTATGTTCAACTCCTGACTTTATTTTTTGTTGTAAATGAAGCGGCCGCACAATTCAATACTGAGCCCGTGGTCACAGTAAACCCATCTCTGTCCGTGAACCAAATTCGCCCCGGCGATTCGTTTAAAATTCTCGTCAAGGCCGAGATTGATCCCGAATGGCACATCAACTCTCATCAACCGCTGGAAGAATTTCTCATTCCCACGGTGGTGAAATTCGATTCGGTTCCCGGCGTGGAGATAAACCAAATTCATTACCCTGAGGGCCAGCTTCGCCGCTTCCAATTTTCCGAGCAGCCGCTTTCGGTTTACGATGGCGCCGTGACCGTTTGGGCGGAAGTCAGGGCGAAGCGCGATCTTCCTCCCGGCAATTTGAAACTATCCGGCAAATTTTTCTACCAGGCTTGCAATGACGTCTCCTGCCTCGCGCCGGCGGAAGCGCCGTTTGAAATTACCGCAGCAGTGGTGGATGCCGCCGCGCCCGTGGCCGTTCAGCCTGAATCGAATGAAGGAGAGCTGGGCCAACTGCAGGGCGAACGCGGCGCCGAAAATCAAATCAGCGCGCTGATTTCAGGAAAGGGGTTAGTCGTTGCGCTGCTGGCGATTTTTATCGGCGGGTTGGCGCTCAACCTCACGCCGTGTGTTTATCCTGTCATCCCCATCACCGTTAGTTTTTTTGTGGGACAAGCGTCGGGGCGCATCGGCCGCTCGTTTATGTTGGCGCTGGTTTATGTTCTGGGTATGGCGCTCACTTACTCTTTGTTGGGCGTGGCCGCCGCCTTAACCGGCGGCGTGCTGGGTTCGTCGCTGCAGAATCCGTTGGTGCTGATTTTTATCGCGCTGGTATTCGTGGTATTTGCAGCGGGAATGTTTGGCGCATTCGAAATTAGAATGCCGGCGTTTCTGAACAAGTTGGCCGGCGGCTCGAAGCAGGGGGTGTTCGGCTCGCTGTTCATGGGGCTGACCGTGGGCATCGTGGCGGCGCCGTGCATCGGGCCGTTTGTGTTCAGCCTGCTGACGTACGTCGCGGCGCAGGGCGACCCCTACCTCGGCTTTCTGATGTTTTTCGTTCTCTCGCTGGGGCTGGGGCTGCCGTTTCTGGCGCTGGGCACATTTTCAGGCCTCATCAAAAATTTGCCGCGCTCCGGCGAATGGATGATCTGGATAAAAAAAGTCTTTGGTGTAATCATGATCGGCGTGGCGGTCTATTTCATCAGTACGCTCATTTCAGAAACGCTTTACGTGATCCTGCTCACCGCGGTGGCGGTGGTGGGAGGCGTGTGGGTGGGATTTTGGGATCGATCCAAAGCGAGTTTTTCCGGCTTCAAAATCGTGAAGCCGGCGATCGGGGCGCTGCTGATTTTATTCGGCGCGTGGACGTCGGTCTCGGCCTGGCAGCAGGCCAACGCCCCGCAGATGAACTGGCAGCCCTACAGCGCTGCGCTGGTGGAATTGGCTAAGCAAGAAAACCGGCCGGTGTTGATTGATTTTTACGCGGAGTGGTGTATCCCCTGCAAACAGATCGAGAAAACGCTTTTCTCCGATCCCGCGGTGGTTAGGAAGTCCGCGGAGTTTCTCACCCTGAAAGCGGATCTCAGCAAGGACGAGTCGGACGAAGTGAAAGCCATTCGTCAAACATACCGCGTGGTGGGCGTGCCCACCATCGTGCTGCTGGACCGGCGGGGAAATGAATTCCGCCGCTTCACCGATGAGCTGGTGAAATTCAAACCAGAAGAGTTTTTGGAGGTAATGGAAGCGGCTAATCAATGAGTAGACCCTGAGTGCAAAACTTAAGTTTTGCAATGCTAAAGCATTGCACTCCGCTCTTAGAATCCGGGAAGTTGTGATAACCAAAAAATCTTGCAAAGGCGCAAATTAAAATTGAAAATCAAAAATCGCCATGACCATCCGCATCCTCGTCACCGGCGGCACGTTTGACAAAGAGTACGATGAAATCAACGGCCAGCTTTTTTTCAAAGACACACACGTCCCGCAAATGCTGCAACAGGGCCGCTGCCGGCTGAACGTGCAAATTTGCAGCGTGATGATGATCGACAGTTTGGAAATGACCGACGCCGATCGTCAGCTCATTTTGGAGACCTGCAAGAAATCCCCGGAAGACAAAATCGTCGTCACTCACGGCACCGATACGATGGTTGAAACCGCAGCCTTTTTGGCGAAGGGAATCATGGAAAAAACCATCGTACTCACCGGCGCGATGGTGCCGTACGCCTTCGGCAGCTCGGATGGGATGTTCAATTTAGGCAGCGCGCTGTCGTTCGTGCAGATTCTCCCGCCTGGCGTTTACATTGCCATGAATGGGAAATATTTTTCGTGGGACAATGTGCGGAAAAATCGGGAGCGGGGGGAGTTTGAAGCGATTCGGTAATGAACCTTGCGAAGGTCTGGAAACCTTCGCAAGGGTTTGAAGCGTTGCTCACCGCATGATCGTCATCTTCTTAGCGGACTCAAACAGGCGGCTTTCGGCGCCATTCGGAAGCACTCGGATGCGATACACATAAACTCCCGAAGCGACCTCGTTTCCGAAATCATCTTTGCCATCCCACCGCACACTGTGATACCCGGCCGTCTTTGGCCCATCGACCAGCGTACGAACCCTTTGCCCCACGATGTTGAAGATGGTTAACGTAACCTCACCCGGCTGCGGCAGATCGTATTTGATTTCCGTAGTCGGATTGAAGGGGTTGGGATAGTTTTGGTGCAAATCAAATTTGTCGGGAATTTGGGCTAATTCTTCGGCGCCGGAGTCTTCGCCGCCGCGCTTGCAAAATATAGGACCGTTTGTAACGATTACCGTATGGAGATCCTGCGCACTCTGACCGCCTCTGACAACATCCACCTTCAAATCATTAATGGTGCATTCATCAAAAAAGGTTAAGGATTGATTTTGACTGGTGCCGAGGTTGGTGAAATTGCTGCTGCCTTCATATCTTACCGACCACTGGTAACTGATGGTGCCGCTGCCGCCGCAAACATTGGCGGTCCAGGTGCCCTGAGTGCCGGCTTGAATACTGCCTGGTCCGGAAATAGTGACGCTTAAACTTGGTAGATTTGTCGGGCTGATGCCGTGATTGGTTTGAAACGCTGTCAGAATCGCACTAGTATTGGGCGTTTGATCACACAGGGTACCGTTGTTGTCATCGGCTAAAATGACATTATTAACAAAGTCGGTAAAATTAAACGCATGTGGCGTCATTTGCAGAGCTTTGAAAATTAATTTTCTGCCAGTATTGACGCCTACTCCAGAAGGTTGCTGTAAATCCCACGCAGCGCCACCAATGATTAGACCATTTGTGTGTGGATCGCCACCATTAGTAAAATCTTCGGGGAACCTTTTATTAGGGCTTAAATCTCTATTTACCAGATTAATAAAACTATTGGCGTTAATCGTAGCTGCAAAATAATCGGATAGCCCCTCGTCCATGGCGAAGCCTTGATAATTTGATCCGCTCCCAATAAACCTGTTTCCATACAAATGGTAGACCGTATTATGGGTATATTCATGATAGACCACATCACTTGCCCCCCACCACAAAATATTATTCTGTGTACCAAAAAATATATTAGTTCCGTTAGCCGCACCGTTAATGCCACTCCCGGCATTAATTTCCGCTACCATCTGATAGTCCATCCCGTTATAATTGAAAGGCGAACCTTTAAAGAAATCGTGAACCACATTGCCATGATGATAAACGTTGTAGCCCTCGTTTCCCGCAGAAAACTGAAAGTTGTGCACCGTGCTGGACGAAGAGGTAAATTGAAAAGAATGGGTGACATTATTGACTTTGATCCAGGAACCCTTCAAATCACTTTTGAGGAAATACGTCCCGAAAGCGGCGTTAAAAGTAATGCTGTAATTACCGCTGGAATTAATGGTTCCAGTTGTTACGGTTTGGCCAAGAATATTGACTATACTCAGTGCGCTTAGATATTTTGGTACTTCTGTAGTGGTATTAACATTCTCGGTCTCCGGCCAGTATTGACCCGAAACGTTGCCGCTGATGTTCCAGGTACCATCTTTGAAGATTTCCTCTTTGTCAACCATCGAACCTGTGTGGGCATCAACAAAATACCTTATCCCTTTCAACGGCAGGTTACTTTGCAGTTCTACCTCATAGGCTAAGTGATAACCTAAGGAACTATCCGGGAAAACCAGAAGGGGGATGGGTTTTCGGAGGAATACCGTATCCATCTCTGCAGTTGAAAATTCGGTTCTGGCGATTTCTTCTGCTTGCTCCTCAGAAATACTCGGAACGGTAGAAACCTGCACTTCCGGGTAGGCATCCGCGCCAATGGAAATAATTTTACCTTCAGCATTAATCGTAAGACCCGCAGAGGCACCATAAACCGGCAAATTTTTGTAGCGCTGTTCAAACGAGATATACCAGTTGTCACCATCGGTTTCAGCCTGCTGAAGACTTAAATGATCGGGGCCAACTTTGAGTAAATCCTGATAGGAAAGCAAGATAGCTCGCGCCAAAGCCGCGACGTTACGTTCGTTGAGTTGAGCACGCGAGAACCCAAAAATTTCAATATTTGGATTAGACCACCAGATGCGGTGCGCCGTGCCGGTAAGCGAGTTAAGTTCCACCCGCACTTTTTCACCAAATTGATCGGTGGTATCCACAGTGGAGATTTGTGCAATGGCGGGTAAACTTGAGATCATAAAGCACGCGAGAAATACCGCAAGCCTTGAGCGTTTTAGAGTTCTCATCTTCTACCTCCTTTTTGATGTTTTAGATGTTTTAGAATTAAAGAAGAAAAAATGAAAAGATGAGACTCTATGCAGATTTTTGAGAGGTTAAAAAGAAAAAGTAGTTGCTTTCCTCAATAAGTTTTAATAAACTTGTTAGTGAGGAAAGCTTTGGCCCTGACCCGAGTTTTGCGACCGCGGTTTTGGTGCCAGAGTCTTTCCTCTTTCTTTTCGTTCTTTTATCTGCAAGAGCCGTAATTGAATTCTAAAATCTCACCTCCTCTCCCAATTGTTCCTTGGTCGATTTTCATGATTTAATTTCTCATGTTTTCCTTAAATCACCTCCAATCTGGGCTTTGATTGATAAAATTTCCTTCCGTTAATTTAGTTAAACCAGAACCATCGATATTTATAATATAAATATTTTGGACTTCAAGATCCCGTTGTTGTTGTTCAGTTCCATCGGTAGCGGTGTATAAGATTTTTGTGCCATCCGGCGACCAGCAGGGGGAAGAGCTAAAAAGGTAGTCATCGTTGGAAAGATTTCTTTTGTTACTCCCATCAGCATCCATTATAAAAATATCCCAATCTTTACCATCAAAAGCAGAATAGACAATCTTGGAACCATCTGGTGACCAGCGCGGACTTACATCGTTCACATCGTTATCCGTAAGTCGCGTTACATAATTGCCCTGCATATCCATCACGTAGATTTCCCAATCTCCCTCTAAAGTATCTATCGGACTAAACGACTCTACTAAAAGAAAGCGACCATCTGGTGACCAATCAGAAACTAATTCATGAAATTCAGGTGTGTTGGTTATACTTCGTTCAGTATTTTTTGTCCGATCCAAGACGAAAATATCCCAACCGCTGCAAACACCGCCACAGCGAGGATCTTTTGAATAAGCAATCTGCTTACCATCGGGGGACCAAATAGGGGCCCAACCCTGCGGCACCAGTAAACGCATGTTTGAACCATTAGCATCCATAAGGTAAAGTGGAAAAGCATCAGGGGTTCTACCTTTTTCTGACTGAAAAGCGATAGTCTTGCGGTCTGGCGACCAGCGTGGCGCCCAACGGCTAAAATTATCATGAGTTAACTTAATGAGATTTGAGCCGTCCGGTTCCATCGTATATAGCTGCGTTTTACCATTAATGAGATCACCGGTCCGGTTAGCGGAAAAGACAATTGGCCCTATCTCGCTTAATGGCAATAACGGATTATGCTCACAACTCCAAAACAGCAGCGTTAGGAAAGCAAAATGGGTAATCATACCTTTCGACATTTTAACACTCCTACTAACATTAAATTTTTTTGCACATGAAACACTAAGACCTTGTCCCCTGGAGTCATCCGGAGGTCATTAAGGAGGGAGACTGATTTTTTAATGAACGACTTTCTTGGAGGCCCGGTGAAAACCCTGCTAATATATGAAAAAAAAAAAAGCAAAAAGTCAAGAACATTTTTAAAAATTTTGCGAAGAATTCCAGAAGCTAACCTTTTGTCAAAAAGGTTAGCTTCTCTTTATGATAAATAAAACCCCGGCCGGCGATTGGTTCTCCGCCGCCGTGGCCACCGACGGCAGCTACGGCATCGCCGAGGAACTTATGTTCTCCTTCCCCTGCACCAGCGACGGCAGAGGCAACTACGCCATTGTGCAGGGTGTGAAATGGAGTGACTTCGCCCGCGAGAAAATCGCTCTTACTTTGAACGAACTCAAAGAAGAGCGGGCGGTGGTGGAGGACTTGTTGAAGTAATTCAACGCGCTGTCCAAAAAGCCGCTTTTGATGTCATGCCCGAATGCTTTTATCGGGCATCCAGTGCGACACCACAGGAGATTCCCGCCAAAAACATGCGGGAATGACACCGCGAGAAACGCTTTTGGACAGCCCCGTTTTCGCTCTTATCGCAAAAGGGTCACTTTTTGACCGATTCAAACGGCGGGCTGTTTACATTTACCGGCGAGACATAAATGCGGTACATATAGACCCCAGACGCTACCTCGTGTCCGAACTCATCCTTGCCATCCCAAAGAACGCTGTGATAGCCTGCTGCTTTTGGCTCATCTACCAACGTCCGAACCCTTTGTCCAACCATATTGAAAATGGTTAAAGTGACTTGACCGTTCTTTGGCAGATCGTATTTGATTTCCGTAGTCGGATTGAAGGGGTTGGGATAGTTTTGGT
>JBBIIG010000075.1:0-18510 GCA_037446635.1 bacterium | reverse complement strand
GGAACGCGGATAACACGGATAAGACGGATTTAATAAAATCTGTCCTGTCATTCAGGAGGAAACTTTTCCGTAAAGCCGATCGAGTTCCGATTTGCAAACATCCGGATATCTCAATAAAAGGACTTATCCTGAGTGAATCAGCCTAAATCAGTTGAATCCGCGTCATCCGCGTTCTAAAAGGAGAAAGATCATGCCTGAACCGCAAACGGATTTCGCCGCCAGTTTACCGGGGTATCAATCGCAAGTGGCGGCGGCGCTTAAGGAGTTGCGCGACCAAAAAATTATCTCCCGCATCTGGGCGCGCGATCACACCGTGTGGAAACCCGATCCCATCGAAATTACTAACCGCCTCGGCTGGCTGCACAGTCCGGAGGTGATGCTCGGTGCCATTCCGGAAATAACGGCCTTTGTTGACGAAGTACGCAAGGACGGCTTCAAACACGCCCTGCTTTTAGGAATGGGGGGATCGAGTCTCGCGCCGGAAGTCTTTCGCTTCACGTTTGGCGTGAAGAAGGGCTATCTCGATCTGGCGGTTTTGGCCGTGCTCGCTCACGAACGCCGGCTCGATCTTTCCAAAACGCTGTTCATCGTCTCAACAAAATCCGGCGGCACCGTGGAGACGTTTTCGTTCTTCAAATATTTTTACAATCGTGCGATGGAGAAAGTCGGACGCGAAAAAGCCGGACGCCATTTCGTCGCCGTCACCGATCCGGGCAGCGGACTAGAAACCACGGCGAAAGAATATCGCTTCCGTAAAACCTTTCTCAATGATCCGGACATCGGCGGGCGCTACTCGGCGCTCTCCTACTTTGGACTCGTACCCGCCGCGTTGATTGGGATGGATTTGGAAAAGCTGCTGCATCGCGCCAAAAAAATGGCGTCGGACTGTTCGGCGGACGGCGAAGAAAACTCCGGCGCGCGATTGGGCGCGATCATGGGCGAATGCGCCGCCGCGGGCCGCGACAAGCTCACGCTGACTGCTTCTCCACCAGTTGCGCATTTTGGCGCGTGGGTCGAACAGTTGATCGCCGAAAGCACCGGCAAAGAGGGCAAAGGCATTCTGCCAGTGGATGGTGAAGAGTTGGGCTCGCCCGAAGTGTATGCCGATGATCGACTGTGGGTTTATTTGAAATTGAAGGGCGATTCGACGCACGACAAAAAAATGGCAGCGCTGAAAAACGCCGGGCAGCCAGTGGTGCAGATTGAATTGAATGATACCTACGATCTCGGCGGCGAATTTTTCCGATGGGAAATGGCGACGATTGTTGCTGGCCGGAGTTTGAACATCAACCCTTTTGATCAGCCCAATGTCGAGTCGGCGAAGGTGCTGGCGCGGAATATGGTTGCGACGTATCAGAAAGAAGGCAAGTTGCCGGAATCGCAGCCGGCTTTTGAAGCCAATGGCATCGCCGTGTTTACAAATCTTACGGTCAGCAATTTACAGACAGCCCTTCGTCAATTTCTCGATCACGCCAGCGCGGGACGCAGCTACGTGGCGCTGCAAGCTTATGTGCCGCCAACTTCAGAAACGGATTCTCTTTTGAATTCCATCCGTCTTCGCATTCGTGATGTGCGCAAGTTGGCCACAACTGTCGGCTACGGCCCGCGCTTTCTGCATTCCACCGGTCAGCTTCACAAAGGCGACGCCGGCCACGGCTTGTTCATTCAAATCACTTCGGACGCGGTGGAAGACGCCGCGATTCCGGATCACGCCGGCGAACCCGCATCTGCAATGACCTTCGGCGTACTCAAATTGGCGCAGGCGCTCGGCGACCGCCAGGCGCTGCTGGATGCCGGTCGCAAAGTCATTCGCTTTCATTTGGAAAAAGACGTCGCGAATGGACTGAAGCAAATTCTGGAAGCTTTGGGATGAATCGCGCGGTAAACATATTTCCAACCAAAGTAGAGTTGGTGAAAGCTGCCGCCGAGAAACTGATTGCAACCGTCAACGCCGCGATTCACGAACGCCGCCGCTGCGCGCTGGCCCTGGCCGGCGGAACTACTCCGCGCGATGTGTACGCGCTGCTGGCGACGGAAGATTATCGCCGCCGAGTGGACTGGTCGAAAGTTTTTCTGTTTTGGGGAGACGAACGGTGCATTCCGCCGCAGCATCCCGATAGCAATTTCCGCATGGTGAACGATTCGCTGCTTTCGTGCATTGCCATTCCAGCAGAAAACGTGTTTCGGATAAAAGGGGAATTGGCGCCAGCAGCCGCATCCAACGAATATGAAAAGCATCTCGAAGATTTTTTTGGAGGCCGACTCCCGCAGTTCGATTTGATCCTGTTGGGACTGGGAGAGGACGGCCACACCGCTTCGCTGTTTCCGGGAGCCAGCGCGCTGGAAGAAACCCATCGCCGTGTGATTTCCGTTTTCGTCCCGAAGCTCAACACCCATCGCATCACGCTGACGTTGCCGGTGATCAACAAAGCACGACACGTGATGTTTATTGTCTCGGGCAAATCTAAATCTGCTATCGTGCCGCGGATTTTGAAATCAAACCAGCCAGCGAAGGAGCTGCCCGCAACGCTGGTGCAGCTCCAAAACGGCCAGCTCGATTGGCTGCTGGATGCGGAGGCGGCGTCGTTGTTGTGAGATTGTACTGTAACACAACATTAATGTTTTGTTACTTGCTCGCTGGATTTAGTCTCGTGCTCGACCCGCTAAGAAATCCCCAGCGGAACCCATGCAAGTGGGAATTGAATTCCAAAAGCGATTCGTTCCGCGCAGGAGGACTTGGCAAAAACGGCGCGGAGCTATAAATCCAGCGCGAGCAATATCCCGCACCCACGCCGCCGGCCGGCGAGTAAGTAAAGGAGAGCCGGCAACAAAAGTTGATTTTATTTTTTTATGCCTTAAATTTGATTGATAATATTTGGAGTGTTACTTATGGATTTACATGATCTCTTGCTTGATATTCACGCGCTTGAAGAAGAACTTTTAATGTTTGAGCGCAAATACGGAATTCGTTCTGAGACGTTTTACGCTGCCTACGTAAACGGCGAAGAACCCGAAGATGAGAGTTGGATGCTTGATTTCGGCGAGTGGGCAAGCGTTTACAAAACCTGGCTGGCGCGTCAAGCGGAATATCGCAACGAAGTTCAAAAAATCCAGAAGAAGGTACCAAGCCTGTCTGGTTTGATTCGAGTGACTTCATGAAGAATCCGCTACGATCACCGGAGGACTATGAGCTGTATTTGTATTCTATTTCTCAGGAGTTCCCATCAATCAGAAAGTCAACTTTGACTTTTGTTCGCAGAGGAGCCAGCCTAGCGCGTGTGTCTGGCGAATTGTTTTTTGATCATGGAATCCGGTTGCTAGTGCGTGAACGAATTTTATATGATCGTTTGCCGGCAGTCATTGATTGGTACGGATACGAAGTTTGGCAGCGTGATCAAAAATTGTATTGGTACGACTCTCAGCCTCACCCAAATGAGCCAAAACTGCAAAGCACACATCCTCATCATAAGCATGTTCCTCCGAACATGAAGCACAATCGCGTTCCTGCCCCGGAGATGAGTTTTTCTCGGCCCAATCTGAGTCATCTCATTCTGGAAATAGAGACGTTAAACGTTACTTAAAAAGGAGTAGCTGCATGAAATCCAAAACGCCAACCACCATCGTGATTTTTGGCGCCTCCGGCGATTTAACCAAGCGTAAGCTCATCCCGGCGTTGTTTCAAGTGGCGCGGGAGGGTCTCCTGCCGAAGAATTTCGCCATCGTCGGTTTTGCGCGCAAAGAATTTGCGCGCGAGCAATTTCAAGATGAGATGACCGACGCCCTGCTGCAATTTTCCCGTTCGAAACCACAAAAGGATTCCAAAGAATTAAAAGAATTTGCTCAGAAATTGTATTATCACTGCGGTAACTACGACGACCCCAAAAGTTTTTCCGCACTTAAACAACTTCTTGCCGAAATTGATGAGCAGGCCGGCGCCAGACCGGGAGAGGGCAGTTACCTGTTTTACCTTTCCACGCCGCCGAATGTGTTTGCGCAGATCGTGACCATGTTGGGTGGGGCTGATTTGATCGGCGATCCGTACGACAAAGAACGCTGGACGCGCGTGATCATCGAAAAACCGTTTGGCCGCGATTTGGAATCGGCGCACACCCTCAACAAACAGATTCGCTCGGTGTTAGATGAAAATCAAATCTACCGTATCGACCACTATCTCGGCAAAGAGACGGTGCAGAACATCATGGCGTTTCGTTTCGGCAACAGCATCTTTGAGCCGCTGTGGAATCGCCGCTACGTGGACCACGTGCAAATCACCGTGGCCGAGGCAGTGAGCGTGGAGGGCCGCGGCGGATATTACGATCAATCCGGCGCGCTGCGCGATATGGTGCAGAATCACATCTTGCAACTCCTCGCGTTGGTGGCGATGGAGCCGCCGGCATCATTTGCGCCCAACGCCGTGCGCAACGAGAAAGTCAAAGTTCTGAGCGCGCTGCGTCCGATTAAGTTGGAAGAGATTGGTCAGTGCACCATCCGGGGGCAATATTCAACGGGGACGATTAATAGCCGCAAAATTCCGGATTACTTAAGCGAGCCCGGAGTGGATGCCAATTCCACCACCGAGACCTTTGTCGCGTTGAAAGTGCACGTGGACAACTGGCGTTGGGCGGGCATTCCGTTTTACGTTCGCACCGGCAAAGCGCTGCCGAAACGCATCACCGAAATCACCATCGAATTTCGGCAGCCACCGCTGGCGCTGTTCAGTCATGCGCTGCACGAGGGACACGAGGAGGGCGACCTACGGCAGCCAAATATTCTCTCGTTGCGGGTGCAGCCGGACGAGGGCATTCGTCTCACCTTTGGCTTGAAGCTGCCGGGGCCGAGCATGGTTTTGCAATCCACCAACATGGAGTTCAGTTACGGCGATCTCTTTCACGCCGAACCGCCGGAGGCCTACGAGCGCTTGATCCTCGACGCGATTTTGGGAGACAGCACGCTCTTCATCCGCCACGATGAAGTGGAAGCCGCGTGGACGTTCGTTGATGGAATTTTGCAGGGCTGGTCTTCCAAGCACAAGCCTCCGATTTATCCGTATCGTTCGGGAACCTGGGGCCCGCATGCCGCGGATGAGTTCATGGCGAAAGATGGCAGGACGTGGGCGGAGTTGTGATTTTTTCACCCTTTACTAAACTTTTGAAGTTTAGTAAAGGTGATACAGGGTGAAGCAAATCCTCAAAGAAAACTCCGGGGTCTTTAAGACCCCGGAGTTTTGAGAGACGTACCTTCACACCATCGGCTCAATCACGACTGCCCCATCGGGGTTGATGGTGACGTTGTAACTTTTATCGCCTTCCGTGATCACGCCGCGGCCGGAGCCGTCCGGGTAGAAATCGAAAACGCCGCTGAGGATGGGCGCCGCGCCGTTTTCAAACGCCGCTTCGTTTTCATAAACTTTGAATTCCAAGTGCGCGCTGCCATCTCGATAGTATTCGGCCGTGAAAACCACGAACGTTTCATCCACGTTGGTCCATTCGCCGGAAACCTGATCCACCTCCGGCGTTTCCACGATGTTGATAAAACCGTGGCTGCCGTCGGATTTTTCCACGTTCAAACTGGTGGAGAGCAGATCGCCCACGCGCGTTTGTTGGACGGAAACGTCTTCTCGTTCGATGCGGCCATCGCGGAATCTCACTTCGCGCTCGAAAGTTCCGTTCAACGTCGAGTCCGCGTTGATGGTGAATCGGCCGGACTCGGAGATGGAGGCCGGATCGTGGCCGGCGCGGAAGGTGATGGTGCGCGAGTAGCCGCCCTGGCCGTCCCGCTCGGCACTGTCAAATGTGCCTTCGATGCGGGTGCCGTCGCGGCGGGTCTCAGAAAACGAGCCCGTGCCACCGACGTTGAAAGTTACGGAAACGCGGTGCGTTTTATCGTCGGAGAATTTCGTCTCTTTGGTGTAGCTGCCGCCGGCGCCTTCGTGATATTCAAAACGGGCTTTGGTCTCGCGGATGAAACTGGAACTGTTGTAGGTGATCGTCGCTTCGAGCACGCCGCCGGTGGGCTCGCCGCCGGGAAGATAGGGATCGGGAATGAAGCTGCCCACTTCTTCCGCAATCAATTTTCCGGCTTTGTAGCGCTTGAAATTTTTAATGGAAAGCAGCACGTCGTCTTGCTCGTTTAGCAGGGTAAAGTTGAGGTCGGCGGCGATCTCTGTGGAGTCGTATTCCAACGGATGAGCGGGCGGATATTCAAGGCCCACCAGCAACAGCCGGGCGCGGCCGGTTTCGTCGTTGTAAATCAGTCGGCTGCGGAAGGTGACGTTTAGTACTGGATCGTGGTAGGTAACGTCCCAAATCACTGTGTCGCCCATTACGCCGGCAAGCTGATCGAGATTGAAGTTTTTGAGCGAGGTTGCCAATACGTTGCGCTGAATGCCGCGCGCGAAGCTCATCGCCCGTCCGGGATTTTTGAATTCCGGGATGTCCATCTGCGCCAGCGCCTCGGCGCCGCGCATCAGCTCGTTCACCTGTTTGAACGCCGCGACGTTGTTGTAAATATCCACGCTGGCGGCGCCGGCGATTTTCACGGATTCGTTGACTTCTTCGTTGTTTCCGGGATCGGTGGGATTTTTCGAGCAGCCCGCGAAGCCGATCGCCAAGACAGTCAACAGCGCCAAGCCCTGCAGAAACATTTTTGATTTCATGATGATGAACTCCTTTCTTTTAGCCGTTTTTAAAAATGTTGTTTTGAGACCGGTTCGAATCGAATCGAATTGATTGTTGCCGAGTAATCTTTCAACTTCCGCGCCAAACTTTTTTGCCCTACGATTAATCCTGTTTTTTAAGGAAGTTGCTGCGAGGCCGCGGCGAGATTCTTGAGCGGAGAAATCATAGTATCCCGGCAACATCTGTCGTCGCTTTGCAACAGGGAAAGCTTAAACGTACCAGGCGCTTCCGAAGTGCCTGGCACGCAGGCTCATTTCCAAACTTGACTTTTGGCCGCGAGTTATCTATTTTTTTGTCATGCCATCCATCAACTTTGCCGACATGCTCATTTGGTATGTCGCCTTTTTATTTTCTTTCACCGCCCACGAGGCCTCCCACGCCTTGGCGGCGTTGAGAGGCGGTGACCCCACCGCTTACCTCGGCGGCCAGGTGACGCTCAATCCCGTTCCACACATCAAGCGCTCGCCGTTTGGCACTGTAGTGATTCCGTTCCTTTCCTACGCCCTCTGGGGCTGGATGATTGGCTGGGCCAGCGCGCCCTACGATCCGTATTGGGCGGAGCGGCATCCGCGCAAAGCCGCGCTCATGGCGGCCGCTGGACCCGCGGCCAACTTGCTCATCGGCGTGGTCGCGTTCATCATTATGAAAATTGGCTTGGTCAGCGGCTTCTTTTCCACACCGGGGCAGGGGGAGCTGAGTTTCATGTCCATCGTGGTCGCCAATCAGGAAAATCTCATCGGCCTGTCCAAACTGTTGAGCGTGTTTTTGATGTTGAATTTGATTTTGTTCATCTTTAATCTTTTTCCGTTTCCGCCCCTCGACGGCAGCAGCGTGATCACCCTTTTTATGTCCAACAGATTGAGCTACCGCTACAAACAATTTATGAGCCAGCCGGCTTTCGCATTTTTAGGGTTGATTGTGGCCTGGCGGCTGTTCCCGTACGTTTTTAGTCTGGTTTTTCCGATCGTTTATTTTCTGCTGCACTCATGAATGGTTCAACCCTGTCAGGGTTTTCGGCGTCCCGTCCGGGCCGCAAGCCTTGTCAAGGTTTTCAAAATAATCCGGCCTGAACTTTCTCCATTTTCACTAATTTTCAGTACTTTATAGTTGTATTAATTTGAGCCAGTCGAACATTTTTACCAAAAATTACGAGCAGGGTTAATTCTATGAAAAGCTTTTCTAA
Organism: bacterium; assembly: GCA_037446635.1. Taxonomy (GTDB): domain Bacteria; phylum Zhuqueibacterota; class Zhuqueibacteria; order Oceanimicrobiales; family Oceanimicrobiaceae; genus DASWHH01. The sequence continues at coordinate 10,650 of JBBIIG010000075.1, read as the reverse complement.
ATATTCAATAATTGTGATACTGTTAATCGGAATTGGCAACGGCTATGCCCAACTTCAAGTACAAACAAATATTCTAAATCGAAATTTAGAGGTGTTTTTTCTAAGCGGCATTGATAGAGGTAGTGGAGCGGGGCAACCTGAAATTTTTGAGGTTATTATATCAGGTACTTTGACACCTCCGCCGCCACCGCCGTCGCCGCATTTAGTGCAATTGGTGCTAAGGATTATCAAAGACGGCTCCATCATTCTTTTTAGTGGTCGCAGTGAGCAAACTTTGTTGAGCCAAAATCAACTCCCGTTTAGATTGACCAATCGCGATTTGTTTACGAATGCCGCAAACAAGCCGTTCCGACTGGTGGATGGGCGACTGGAGAGCGAAGGAGATAATCTCATTCAGGATATACTTTCCACGAGCAGGTTGCCTTCCGGGCGATATACGTTTGAAGTCTCGATGAATGATTTATCTAATCAGCAAAATAATCCGGTCCCGGCCGGCATAGATATTCTAATAACGAATCCAAGAAAATTGGATTTGATTTTCCCCGGCGCGCCCGCCGGCGGCCGCCGAGACGACTGCCCGGAGATTTTCACCAACCTGCCGCAGTTCCGCTGGGAATCGGACATGCGGCGGTTCCGGGTGGTGGTGGCGGAAGCCCGCCCCGGCGAAGACCCGGAAAGCGCGCTCACTCGCGAGCCGCGCTTCACGCGCTTTTTTGTGATTGGCGCTCCGGGTTCGTCCAATCTCATTCCCGGCCAAATTGCTGAACGCGTCGAATTTATCCCCTCGAACTCGTTCCAATATCCGCCCTCCGGCGAAAGCTTAACGCTGCGGCCGGGCCGTACCTACTACTGGCGAGTGAGCGGCATCGTGGAGACCTCCAGCGGGCCGGTTCCCACCGATAGCGAAATCTACTGCTTCCGCATCGCCAGCCTCGAGGATATCACCGGGCGCAAGCAGCAGTTGGAATTTATTTTGAGAAATATCCTGGGCTCGGATTTTGACAAAGTCTTCGGCGAGAACGGCGAGCTGGCCGAGTATCAACCGACCCGCCTCACGGTCAACGGCCAGGCGGTGACGCTGGCGGATTTGATCGCGCAGTTGAAGGACATCAGTGCCGGCTACAAAGGTTATCGAATTGAATAACTCAAAATAGAGGAATCATCATGTTGAATAGATTCAAACAAATTTTTGTGGCCGCGCTGTTGGTGGCCATCGCGGTTTCAGCGGCGCGGGCGCAAAATGACAAAGACGTGGCGCTGATGTTAAAAACCAAGGGCATGGTGGAGGTCAATCAGCAAGGGAGGAACGTGTGGTCGGCGGCCAACCGCGGCGAGCGCATTCATTCCGGGCAGGTGGTGCGCACCGGCGACGAGTCGTTCGCAGCGCTGGTTTTCACCGACGATAAAACCCAGCTTAAAATTCGCGCCAACTCCAGCGTGACTATCAACGGCAAGCGCGAGAAGGAAGGCATCGCCAAACGCATCTCGCTGGGATTCGGCGAACTGTGGGCGAAAGTGACCCGGCAAAACACCGCCATGCGCGTCGAAACACCCTCCGGCGTGGCCACGGTCAAAGGCACAGAATTCAACGCGCTTTATTTGAACGCGATTTTTTACGTTTATTGCCAGCAGGGCTTGCTGGAAGTTTTCAACCAATTCGGCACGCTGCTGTTAAGCGGCAACGAAATTGCGCGACTGGTGCAGGGGCAGCCGCCCGAGCGCTTTGTGGGAAATCCAGATGAGTTGTTTGAATTAGGCGATGACGATGGCCAGGGCTCGACCCTCGAAATTGAATTTGAAAACCAGGATGGCAACAAGAAAAAGCTGATCATTGAGTACTAATGAATGATGAGGAATAAATGTCGAGAAAGTTATTGCTTTCACTGCTCGCAGTAGCGAGTTTCGCAGGGGGCCAGGCATTTGCAAATCCAGGTTTACCCGAACCCCCCGGCGCGCGGATCATTCACACGCCGGTGGCCGCGTTGCGGGAGAACGAGGTGTTTGTCGCCGAAGCGCGAGTGGATGGTTCATCGGAGCGGGTTATTTTCATGCGCCTCTATTTTAGATCGAAAAATCAGAACTCGTTCGATTACGTCGAAATGGCTCCGGGCGGCGCCGGCTTTTTTGCCGAGCTGCGGCCCAATCGCTTTTCGCCGCCGGAGCTGCACTATTTCGTGCTGGCGCTGCTTGCCGATCAAAATGTCATCACCTACCCGGAATGGAATCCGTACGGCAACCCCATCATCGTCAATATTGGCGCTGGCGTCCCGCCAACTCCGCAGCCGCAGGTGATGGAACCGCTGCCGGAAATCCAGCCGGCGCAACAGCCGGTGGAGGAGCCTCCTTTGCCATCCGCCCCCACTTCTTTGGATACGAACGCCGAGGGGCCGGTTTTGATTTTGAGCCCGGAAAGCGGCGAGCAATTTAGCGCCGGCGAAGATGTGATCGTCGCGGCGTCGTTTTTCTCCCCGGACGCCGAGATCGATGTCTCCAGCATCAACCTGTTTGTGGACGGCGAGAACGTGACCCTGCAAGCGGAAATCACCGAAAATCTTTTGACCTACACCGCCAAAAACCTCCCGCCAGGGACGCACCAAGTTTTAATTCAGGGGCACTACGTTTCCGGCGCACAGTTGCCTTCCGCAAGTTTGGCGTTTCAGGTGGTGGGCGAGCAGAAGCGGCAGACGGCGGCAGCGAACTTTTCGGCGCGGGTGTTTGCGGAGACGCGGCAGGAGAAAATCAGCGGCTTCAATTTTAGCGACAACAACATCGGCGGCCAGTTGAGCGGGCGCCACAGTATTTTGAAATACGACGCCAACGTTTTTCTCACCACCCGCGAAGACAGCCGCCAGCAGCCGTTTCACCGCTACAGTTTGAATCTCGAAATTCCGGTGTTGGGGGTGACCCTCGGCGACACCTACCCGCGTTTCAACGATTTGATGCTGTGGGGGAAACGGGTGCGCGGCGTTTGGGGGAGATTGCACACCGGCGTCTTCAATGTTGATGTTGTGTACGGGCAGACTAACCGCAGAATCAGCCCAATTGCGGCGATTGACCCCACCACCGGGCAGCCATTTCAAACGGTTGCCGGGCAGGATTCCATCGCGATTGCCTCCGGGTCCTTTGGCCAGGATTTGTTGGGCCTGCGCCAGAGCTGGGGCAGCGGCCGAAATTTTCAATTGGGATTTAATCTTCTCAAAGTACGGGATAGTTTTTCGAAAGCGGCCGACTCTACCGCCTTTTTTGCTAGCGGGTACGTTTTGCCGCCGCAGGATAATCTTGTGGTCGGCTCGGACTTTTTGCTCGCCTTCGATAATCGCCGTATCGAGCTAACCGCCGCCGGCGCGTTCAGTCTCTTCAGTTCGGATATCAGCAGCGGGCCGCTCGAAAAAGATTCCCTCAAAAGCCAGTTCGACGTCAATCTTCCTTTCAATCCGGCAGATTTGAAAGACTTGTTCATTATCAACGCCAGCACCACGCCGCTGGATCCACGCGATTTGACGTCGCTAGCGTACAACGTCAACTTGCGGCTCAATTATTTCAACAACGATTTCCGTTTCGGATTCAAATCCATCGGCGGCGAGTACGTTTCGCTGGGTAACTCATTTTTGAGAAACAACCTTCGCGGTTTTTTTGTCGATGACCGGCTGCGGGTCTATCAAAACAAAATTTATCTGAATTTTGGATTTGAAAATTACAAAGATAATTTTGACGCCGACGATCAGAATCCCAGAACTAAGCTGCAGACCTTCAACTTTGGCTTTTCGATTTATCCCGACCCGCGCTATCCCAACTTTACGTTCAATGTGCGCAATCACACCCGTAACAACACGCCGGTGCCGGATACCACGAATATTCCGGAAGATAACGCCACGATCGATTGGAGCGTACAGGCCAATTACGATCTCAATTTCATGCAACTGCGCCACTCGGTGAGTGTGAGTTACATCGCTTCGGATCGCAATGATCATTTGAATACTCTGACTCCAATCGGCGGCGTGTCGGTGAATTTGAACGAAACCTCTTCCAACGTTCAACTTTTCTCGGTGCGGACTCAGTACCAGATTCCTTTGACCACCACGCTCAATTTCGTCCGCAACGAAAACAAATTTGCCAGCGGGCTGAATGACTTTAAATTTAATCTGTTTGGTGGAACCGCAGAATATCTTTGGTTCAACCAAAGATTGCGCACCTTTTTTGGCGTAAACCTGACCACGGCCTCTGGCACCACCATCACTACTGACACCACGCGCACCATCACCGACTACACCCGGCTGGGCTTCACCGCCGGCGCCCGTTTCGATATCGGCCCCGGCCATTTCGTTTCCCTCGAAGGCCAGTTGAATCGCTTCAACGACAGCGGCGGCACGTTTAATACCACCACTGGAAGCTTTTCGTCCCGGAACCCCTCGTTCACCGACCGCCTCTTCCGCCTCTATTACGAAAAAAGATTTTAGAACTTTTTCCACCACGTGAAGTTTAAAGGGCAGTGAATTTTGTTTCCTGCCCTTTTCAATTTTTTTGAATATGAAATTTAACTGGCAAGATCTTATCCGCATCTGGAATACCCGCTGGTTGTTTGGCGGCGTGCTGGCCGCGTTGTCGGCGATCGTCGCTGTCATCTTTGCCGCAACCACGCCTTTTGAAAATTTCGAGTTTAAAACCTACGACCTCCGCTTCGGCCTGCGCGGCGCCGTGGAGACTCAGCAGGATAACATCGTCATCGTCGCCATCGACGATCAGAGCTTCAAGGGCTTGGGGCGGAAGTGGCCGTTTTCGCGGTCGCTCTACGCCCGCGCCCTCCTCAATTTGGCGGAAGCCGGCGCGCGGCTGATTGTGCTGGATATTGAAATCACCGAGCCCAACCTCGAGGAGCCGCGCCCGGACGAAGTGCTGGCGGCCGCGGTCTATCGCGTGCAAAATGTGATTCTGGCCGGCAAGTGGGTAACGGAATTTGCCTCCAACGATATTGTCAATACCTACGTGCTGCCGCCGATTCCGAAGCTGCTGGACACGCAGGCGCGCTGGGGCCTGGTGAACGTGGACGAAGACGCGGACGGCTTCATTCGCCGCTATCTGCTGTTTCAGAAAAAGAACGAGCGGGTTTATTATCCTCTCAGCATCGAAGCCTATTTGAATTTGACCGCCAGCGCCAGCGCCGATGGCAATGGCGTGAAAAAAATCGATCCGACGGTTTTGGCCAACCTGCGCATCCCCGTGGTGGAAGGCAATACCATGCTGATCAATTTCCGCGGGCCGGCGAAAACTTTCCGCACCTACTCCTTTTCCGATATTTTGGATGACGCCAATTTCGATCTCATGGAAGAAGAAGACACCGACATTTTCGAGATGCACAAACTCGAAGGCACGTTCAAAGACAAAGTGGTTTTTATCGGCGCCGCCGCGGAAGAATTGCAGGACAACAAGCTCACGCCCTTTTTCAGTTATAAAGGCGTCAAACGCAAAATGCCCGGCGTCGAACTGCACGCCAACGCCTTGAGCACTCTGCAGCGCGGCGATTTCATCCGCAAACAGGACTGGCGAATCGCGCTGCTGATGGTCTTGATTCTGGCGGGCATAGCGATGGCCGTCACCAAATGGCTCAAACCCTTCCGCGGCATGTTTGCGGTGCTGGGGCTGATGTTGGCCTATTTCATCTGGGCTTTTTTTGCGTTCATCAACAACCTGGTTTGGATTGAAGTAACCGCTCCCCTGACCGGAATTTTACTGAGCTATGTTTCCAACGTCGTGCACCAGACGCTCACCGAGCAGCGGGAACGCATTCGCATTAAAAAAACCTGGCAGCACTTTATGGCGCAAAGCGTCATCGACAACATGTTGGCGAGCGGACAACTGCCGAGGTTTGGCGGCGAACGCCGGGAAATCAGCGTACTCTTTTCCGACATCCGCGGCTTCACCACTTTCACCGAAAAGCATTCGTCGCACGAGGTGGTGCGCAAGCTCAACGAGTATTTGACCGAGATGGTGGATGTGATTTTCAAAAACGCCGGCACCCTCGATAAATTTGTCGGCGATGAAATCATGGCCATTTACGGCGCGCCGCACTATTTCAAAAATCACGCGGAGATGGCCTGTCTCACCGCCATCGAGATGATCGACCGCCTGCGCGCGATGCAAAAAAAATGGTCGGAGAGGAAGGAAGCCTATTTTCAAATCGGCATCGGCATCAACACCGGCAAAGTCATCGTCGGCAATTTGGGGTCGTCGCAGCTTTTCGATTACACCGCCATCGGCGACGATGTGAACTTGGGCGCGCGGCTGGAAGGCGCCAACAAGCAGTACGGCACCTCCATCATCATTAGCGAATTCACGTATAAAGGAGTCAAGAAAACCGCTATCGTCCGTGAATTGGATTTGGTGAAAGTGAAAGGCAAAAACAAGCCAGTGCGCATTTTTGAATTGCGCGGCATGACCGCGCTGCCGCAGATCGAGCAGGATTTGATCATCGATATTTATACTCAGGGGTTGAATTACTATAAAGAAAGAAAATGGTACCAGGCGTTGAATGAGTTCAAACGCATCATCCGCTACTTTCCCACCGACGGTCCCACCCGCGTTTACATCAAACGCTGCCTCGATTTCATCGAAAACCCGCCGCCCGAAAACTGGGACGGGGTTTACGAGTTTACCACGAAATGACCGCTTTTTTTAATTACAAAATGTTGCAATCTTATTTCTTGACTCTAGGTGGAATCTCTTTTATATTAGCCACAATTTTTTGCAAATTTTCAAGCTCAAGAAAATACGGAGAACGATTATGGCTGATCGTGAAACCGGAACGGTGAAGTGGTTTAATGCAAAGAAAGGGTACGGCTTCATTTTGCGGCAGAACGGGGAAGAGTTGTTTGTTCATTTCAGCGATATCCGCGGCGAAGGATTTCGCTCTTTGAAAAACGGACAGCAGGTGGAATTCGGGATTGGCGACGGACAGAAAGGTCCGCAAGCAAAAGATGTGGCTGTTATATCGGAGCCCCAGCCCGAAGCCGGCGGCCAAGCTTAGAGTATTCAAAAAAGGAAATGATTTTTGATTAAACGAAAACAGAATTTCAGAAACATCGCCATCATTGCGCATGTGGATCACGGCAAGACCACGCTGGTGGATGGCATGTTGAAACAGAGCGGCGCGTTTCGCGAAAACCAAAACGTCGGTGAACGCATCATGGACACGATGGATTTGGAGCGCGAGCGCGGCATCACCATCATGGCGAAAAACACCGCCATCTGGTACAACGATGTGAAGATCAACATCGTCGATACCCCTGGCCACGCGGATTTCGGCGGCGAGGTGGAGCGCAGTTTGAACATGGTGGACGGCGCGCTGCTGCTGGTGGACGCCAGCGAAGGCCCGCTGCCGCAAACACGTTTTGTGGTGAAAAAGGCGCTGGCCAAACATCTGCCCATTATTTTGGTCATCAACAAAATTGACCGCAGCGACGCGCGCATCTCGGAAGTAGTGAATGAAGTTTATGATCTGTTCATCGATCTGGACGCCGGCGATCATCAGATCGAATTTCCGATTCTTTACACCAACGCCAAAATCGGCGTCGCTCACCAAGGACTTGGCGACGACTCAACGGACTTGCGGCCGTTATTTGAGACCATTTTGTCCTATATTCCCGGTCCGCAGGCCGATGACGAACACGCGCCGCAATTGCTGGTGACGAATTTAGATTATGATTCTTATGTCGGGCAGATTGCTATTGGCCGGCTTTGGAACGGCGTTCTGGAAATGAACAAAAGTTACACGCTGTGTGCGCAGGACGAGGAAATTCCGGGAATCAAATTCAGCGCGCTCTATACTTTTTCGGGATTGAAACGAAAACAGGTGGAGAAGGTGGTGTCGGGCGATATCATCGCGCTCGCCGGCGTGCAAAATCTCCGCATCGGCGATACCATTACGTCGCTGGAGAATCCCCAACCGCTGCCGCGCATCAAAGTGGATGAGCCCACGGTCTCGATGATCTTTTATGTGAACAACAGTCCCTTTGCCGGTAAAGAAGGAAAATTTCTCACGTCGCGCCATTTGTCGGAGCGCTTAGAGCGCGAGACGCTGCGCAATGTGGCGCTGCAAGTCAAGCCGATGAATCGCGCCGACGCTTTTGAAGTGCGCGGCCGCGGCGAGCTGCAAATGGCGATTCTCATCGAAACCATGCGTCGCGAAGGCTACGAGTTCATGGTTTCCAAACCGCGCGTGATCACTAAAGAAGAAAACGGCAGAATTATGGAGCCGCTTGAGCATCTTTATGTTGACGTGCCGGAAGAATTTATTGGTGTGCTCACGGAAAAATTATCGCAGCGCAAGGGGCGACTTTCCAACTTGATCAACCACGGCAGCGGCCGCGTTAACATGGAGTTCATCATTCCATCGCGCGGACTCATTGGCTTTCGTACGCAATTCCTCACCGACACCAAAGGCGCGGGCGTGATGAACACGCTGTTCGACGGATATGCGCCGTGGTTCGGTCCCATTCCGCAGCGCACCAACGGCGCGCTGGTGGCGGACCGCAGCGGACGAGTCACCGCCTACGCCAGCATGGCGATGGTGGATCGCGGGGAATTATTTCTCGAGGTGGGAACCGAGGTGTATGGCGGCATGATCGTCGGCGAGCGCAACCGCAACGGCGACCTTGAGGTGAATATCACCAAAGAAAAGAAGCTCACCAACATGCGCAGCTCCACCGCCGATAGCACGGTCGTGCTGCGGCCGCCGCGTCGGTTGTCACTCGATCAGGCGATTGAATTTATTGCCGAAGATGAGCTGGTGGAGGTGACGCCGAAAAGCATCCGCTTGCGCAAAATGGAGTTAGACGCCAACCGCCGGGCATCGAATCGCAAGCGGGAGATGTATGCTTACACGCAAGTTTGAGATCGTTTGTGTAGTGTGATCTCGAAAATTCGAATGTCGAAATCCGAAATGCGAAACAAAACTCAATTTCAAAATATCAATTGACAAAACCTTACCCCGTCAATGGTAGTGATTTGACTAATCGCCCAGTTTAAGATATTTTGAGTTTGGTTTTTTGAATTTGTTTCGATTTTTCCGCCACTGACGATATACGATTTTCGGATTTTAATCAAGTCCGCAAATACGACGCGCCGTTGATATCCACCACACAGCCGGTGAGAAAATCCGTTCCCTCCGAAGCGAGAAACAACACCGTCTTTGCCACTTCTTCCGGCCGCGCCAGTCGGTTCAGAGGGCTTTGCCGCCGAATCTCTTCCCCCTGTTTGCCCATCAAAACCGGCCGCGCCATATCTGTCTCCACAAAACCGGGCGCGACCACATAAACAAAAATATTTTGCGGCGCTAACGCTTTCGCCAGCGACTGGCTCATGGCGTTGAGGCCAGCTTTGCTGGCGCCGTAGGCCGGCGCTTCCGGTTCGCCGCGGAACGCCCCCCGCGACGACACGTTCACGATTTTTCCACCGCCCTGTTTGGCCATCTGCTTGATTGTCCAGAACATTAAATTTGCCGGCGCCAGCAAATTTATGGCGAGGGTGGTTTGCCACACGGCCTGCCAGTCGCTGTAATCCATCTCGGCGATGCGATGCAGGAGATACACGCCGGCGTTGTTCACCAGCACATCGAGTCGGCCTTTTTGCGCGACGGTGTTTTCCACGAGTTTTTGGGCTACACTGGGATCGGTGAGATCGGCCTGCATTAAAATGTGCGAATCGCCGGCCAGCGAGGCCAGCGTTTTTTCTGCCCGCTCACGGTTCTGATTGTAATGCACGATCACCTGCGCGCCCTGCTCCGCAAACTGCTGCGCAGTCACCTTGCCAATTCCACGCGAGGCGCCGGTGACCAGTACCACTTTGTTGGTGAAGTTCACTGTGATATCCTCCATTATTCAAACTTGATTTTTTGCTACAATTTTAAAATAATAAACGTCGGTGAATTTTAAAACTGGATAATGCAATTATGCCGCGGACCAAATTAAGAAGGCTCGAGTCGCTTTCATCTTTCCCCAATGTTCTTGAAAAACCGCAAACCATAAAGGGTCGCTGGCGTGCGGACTATTTCAAAAACGAAAATCCCATCACACTGGAATTAGCGTGCGGCAAAGGGGAGTACACCATCGAGTTGGCGCGGCGTTTTCCGAACTGGAATTTCATTGGCGTGGATATCAAAGGCGCGCGGTTGTGGCGCGGCGCCAAACGCGCGATGGAATTGAATCTTCACAACGCAGCGTTTCTGCGCATCAAAATAGATAACATCATTGACTACTTTGCAGAGCGCGAGGTCGATGAAATCTGGCTGACCTTCCCGGATCCATTCCCTAAAAGCACGCGCGGCAATCGCCGGCTCACCTCGCCCAAGTATCTGGAATTGTATCGGCGAATTCTAAAACCCGGCGGCGTGGTTCATCTGAAGACGGACAACCCAGTTCTATATTTTTATACTCTCAAGGTTTTGCAAACCGAGGGTATGGTGCATCTTGCGCTCGCGGATCTGTATTCAACCCAAAATGACGATCCGATTCTCGCCATTCAAACCACGTATGAGAAAAAATTTTTGGCGGAAGGAGTTGCCATCAAATATCTGAAGTTTAGTTTGAAGTGAAAATAAAAAAGGGGCTGTCTAAAAAGGTCAGTCTATATGAATTTTGATAAAATAGAAATTGAAGC
>JBBIIG010000074.1:0-18859 GCA_037446635.1 bacterium | reverse complement strand
CCCACGCCGTCTGGCAGTAAGTGATCGCGTCATCGAGATGGTGAATCGGGGGCGGCACTCGCAAAGGGCCGTGGTTTCATCGGGGGCTTTCACAGACCCGTCGAAGCACGTCGTAAACATAACGGCTTTGGTTAGAATGATAGGTCTTGCTGTAAAAACTTATTTTTTGATTCGTCCCGCCCTGGCTCATCTCGACCTGGTAGCGCAGGGTGCAACTTTTTCCAAAACGGTATTTTACCGGCTGGCAGGTTACTTTCTGGCAGCTCCAGTCATTGTTTAAACCAAACGCCGAGAGGTTTTCCGTAATAATTTTCTTAACAAAACCGGATTCCAAAAGTTGGCCCAGATAGGGAAGCTTGGGATCGTACGGAAAAGCGTACAGGATCATATTCAGTTCTGGCCAGACTATCTGCGGTTTCCAAAAACCGCAGCCGGGCCAACTGCCTGCTTGTTGCAAAGTCGGCGGCGCTGCTTTTTCCATTGCCAATTTGCCATGAAACCAATTTTCATACGGCTGTTTTTTTCGATCCCACCCCTGCAAATGATAGGTAATTTCACAGGCTTTGCCGGGCTTGTGATACACTTGACCCACTCGGCAGCCAGTTACCTCCAACCCCAGCGCCGGATATTCTCGGTGAAACAAACTTTCAAAGTCCGCGGTGAGCGTCTGGGGGTCGAGGGCGCGCCGAAACGCGCGGAGGAGTTCTTCGGTGTTCCTAAAATTTCTCATGCAACCCTGACGCGCTGTTATTTAATTCTAAGTATTTTTTCCAAATCTCGGGATGGCTTTGCTGCAAGTTGATCGGCGCCGGCGTTTCAGTTTTCGGTTTGGCCTTGCTCACATCGATGCTGGAATATTCCGGATAAATGGGGTTGTACTTGTAGCCGTCCAGCATCTTGGGTTGATAGTCAAGCCCAAGAAATTTCGCCACTCGTTTCATCTGGCCCTCGGGGTTGGCGAGCAGGCCTTCATAAGAGATCACCAGCGCCGCGCTTTCGAGACGGCGCTTTAGTTCATACATGATCTCGATGGCTCTCGTCCAGTAATAGGATGACACTTCCAAAGATTTATCCGCCCGCGTCATGATGGAGCTGACCACGTCGTTGCCGTTGCGCACGATAAGAATCGCGTGAAAATTGGGGAGCTCTAAATATTTTTCAATGGAATATTTCGAGAAGCGGGCATACCGTTCATCCCATTTATTTTCGAATTCAATCTGGCTGGGAACGCACAGCTTGTTACCGACCACGGTTTTGCTTACAATTTTGGCGAAGGCGAGCCGCTTGTCTTCAACCAGCAGCGCCACTTCGTCGTGGCGCCCAATCATGGCCGTGAGCAGAGTTGTTCCCGAGCGCGGAGCGCCGAGGATGAGCAAGTACTGACGGTTTTGCGATGGCTCGATTTTTAAAATATCATCCTCTCGATGCCTCGCCTGTTTTTGTTGATCGCGGTGAAGGCTCATATAGGTTTCCTTTTATAGTTATAGTTATCGATCAATCCAAAAAAAGTAGTTTTCGTTTGCCGATTGGGCGTTCCATGCCATCCGGCCCTCGGTGGCGGAGAATGACAAAATAAATTCCGGGCGTCAGGTTTTTGGGTTGATGATTTACCTCCCACCGCACCTGGTGTAAACCAGCGTCCAAATCTTGCGAGACCAGGCGCGCGACCTCCTGGCCCAGCAGGTTATAAATCCGCAGGCTCACAAACGAAGGTTCCGCTAATTTAAAAACAAACGTGGTGGAATGGCGAAACGGATTGGGATAATTGGGTTCCAACGAAAAGCCCTGCGGGGCGTTAATCTGCACCGTCACGTCCGATGAAAAGCTGACGTCACCGTTGGTATCGATTTGCTTCAGTCGATACGAATAGAAACCGGGCGGCAGCGCCGAGTCGCGATATTCATAAAAACTTTGGGCGCTGGTGGAGCCATTTCCTGGCACAAAAGCGATTTTCTGAAATGGCGCGTGACCGCTTTTTCTTTCAATATCAAAACCCAAATTGTTAGTTTCACTGGCCGTAGCCCATCTTAAAACCACGTCAAAATTTTGTATCCCGGCCTCGAAGTTGATGAGTTCGACCGGCACGGTGCCGTTGTTTAAATACCACGGGGCAGCAGCGGGGTTGGTTCTAAAAAAATTAAGCAAGAGCTCCGCCACCTTTGCTTTGCCGGACTCGGAGGGATGGGTGCCATCATCCTGAAGATCAGCGCATTCCCAAATTAGGCCATCGCTGCGTGGGGTTAAGCCATCAGCCCAGAGATATGCGCCCCAGGTGAGATAGGGGGCTACCACCGGGCCTTTGGCGGGATCGTAATTCAGGTTGGGGTCGCCGTTGATCTGTTTGTCAATCATCCATTTCACAGAAAAGCCGCTTTCGTAAGCGTGCGGCTCTGGATTGAGATTCGAGGTGGCATACCCAGCGTAAATGCGGCTGGAATAATAAGCAATTTTCAAATTGGGAAAGTAAAATTTTAGATTGCGGGCAATCTGCTCCAGGTAGCCTTGCAGTTCGACCGCCTCCGCCGGAAACGGATCTTTCGGGCCGCCGGTGGCCTGTTTGACCCACGCCGCTTGCACTTGCGCATTGGTAAATCCGGCAGCGGCGATCTGGTCTTGCACGAATTGCCAATAGTCATTGTTGATGTCAGCAGCCATTTTGGCGTCGTGGCCGCCTAAGGCGCCGTTCACTATCTTCACTTTTGGGTTTTTGACGGGATCCGAGTTGGCCAACGGGATGAAGACGTCAGATTCGCGCGAGGTATTGGACATGCCGATGGTCACCAAAACGATGTCCCCGTTGACCACGTCGATCTGGCCGTTGGCGTCAAGCGGTTGGATGGCGAGGGCGAGCGCCCGGCCGGCGGAATCATGCGGGGCCGGCGGCGTATTTAACCCGCCAGGGAACAACCCTCCTACAAATCCCTGGTAAAACCCGGCCCCCAAATCGTTTAAAGGAACCTTTCCGGTGGCGGTTTTATTGCAATCTCCCCCCGCCATCAGAGACGTGCACAACATCAGCACGCTAATGATTAATACTTTGATCTTCTTGCTTAGCACGGTTTATCCTGCATGAATTTAGTAAATATGTTTTTGATTCAATACCGTTCAACCAGGGGTTTTTGGCTACGAGCGCGCCGGCTCTCAAACCAGCCTTCTTTGGTCCAAATGTTATAAAGATGAGGGTACTGGATTAAATAGGATTCAAAGAGCCGGACAAAGCGTTCAATATTGGTCCGGATTGCCTCTAAACTTTGCACGCGCTGGCCCTCGAGCTCCAGCGGTTTTTGAATCACAATTTTCACGCCAAACTCTTCGAGACGGTCCACGGCGAAGAGCGGCAAAATAGCGGCGTCGGTCATTATCGCCAAGCTCATATAACCGGTTGCAAATGGATAGGGCTCGCCCAACAGGGGCAGTTCAACAAAATTTGCGGCATGTAAGGCATCAGCCAGAAACAATAAAATTTCGTTTTTCTTCAGGCACTGGACTAAGGGCCGCACATTGAAATCCGCCACCAAATCGTCGTCGTCAAAGCCAGCAGGGTCTATATGAAAACGGTCATACATCGACTTCCTAAAACGAGAAGAGTTTTCAATCCACCGTTTTTCTTTTTTCAACGTTTTCAACTTTTTGCTTTTTTGCGCTCGAACTCGGCGGGCCTTATACCCCCACGCGTTAAGAATATATTTAATGAGGGCACTGTAGCCAAAATGTCCGGTCAGCAAAATCACCCCTTTGCCTCGCGAACAGGCTGCCTCCAAATGGTGCAGCCCTTCAATTTGCCAGAGCTTCGCTTTGGCAAACCCTTTTAATTTCGGTAAAATATGAATGGGGCCGCGAGTTTCCAGAAACACAAAGTGCCGCCGGATAATCGATTTAATTTCTCGCTCATTTTTTTTGTCGCCTAACAATGAGAGAAGATTCTGCTTGACCATTTGCCGCTCACCGGCAGCGAACATGCGATAATATCCCTTCACTTTCCACCAGAAAAACAGAAATGGGATTGGAACCAGCGAATAAAATATTTTCTTGCTCACCCAAACAAAAGCCCAATAGAGATCGCTGGGTTCGAAGGTTCTGTTCATAGTTATAACTCGACTATTGTAAATCAAATATAGCAAGCAAAATGTCGGGAACGCAGTATGCGTTCCCGACAGGACTTCACATTGTAAATTATCGCGTCATTTTTGTTTTGTACTGTCCACTCAGTCGATCCGCCACATCGGCTTTGAGCGCCTTCAATCGTCGTTTGGAAAAGAAGTCGCGTTTGCGCCAATGAAAGAGATGGGGATAGCGATGAATATAATCTTCATAAAGTTGAGCATATCGTTCAAGAGGTCGGCAAACGTCCTGTTCCGCATCGCCGCTGCGCTCGAGCTCCAACGGGGGTTCAATAATGGACTTCATGCCAATCCAGCCATCATTTGAATCCACCACGAAAACCGGCAGTACCGTGGCGCCGGTTTCGTGCGCCAACCTCACGCTGCCGGTGGCAAAGGCCGTGCGCCTTCCCAGCAACTTGACCTCCATCAGCCGGCTGCTGCGCTTGCCATCCACGGTGAGCAAAAGGATTTCATTTTTCTTTAGCGCTTGCACCAGCGGCCGCACATTCAAAGCGAGGGGGAGATCGTTTTCTTTTTCACGAGAAAATTCCGGCACCTTGAGCAGTCGGTAATAAATGAAATAGGCAAATTTCGTCATCTTATGACTTTTATCTTTCGGGTCTTTTGGGCCCACGGTCAGCACCGGATACCCTTTCACTCTGAGAAAGTATTTAATTAGCCGACCGTAACCCAAGTGGGTGGTCAGCAAAATCGCGCCTTTGCCCTGAGCGAGCGCCGCCTCCAGATACGGCAGCCCTTCCAGCGGGCAGCGGTGGGCGTGCGCAAATCCCTGCAAATCCGGCCACACCTGACTCAGCTCGAACCGCTCCAAGTATTCGAAATGGCGGCGGGCCATGGTGTTAATTTCCCGTTCGCTTTTGTTTGAACCGTAAACAGAAATCAGATTGCGTTTGACATCGAAGCGCTCTGAGGAAACAAACGATACGATGAAACCTTTAGCTTTTGCCAACCAGAATAATAACGGTATCGGAACCGTCGAGTAGGCGATCCTTTTTATCAGCCAGATCAACGACCAGACAATATCAGTGGGTTTGAATCGCTTCTGCTTAAAAATGATCTCAGCTTCCTGCGGCATCGTCGGCCTCGCAACTGCTGCTAAACCTGGCATCCCGCCTGCCTCAAAATGGTGATGCATTTTGCTATCACTTTTTCGAACGAATAATTTTGAAGCAGATAGGCGCGCGGCGAATAGTTTTTCCGGTTATCCAGAAGCGTCGTCATCCCCAAATGAAACTCTTTGGGCGCGGCGACCACTCCGGCGGCCGGGCCGAGGTAGCGTGCGCCGGCCAACATGCCGGAGCTGACCAGTACCGGCACATCCGCGGCCATGTACTCCAACATGGCGCGCGGCGCCGCATCAACAATCGAACACATCACGCCAATCTTCGATAAATTGATGTAGCGATTCACTTCCTGGGCGCTAACCGGGCCAGTAAAATGAACGGAGAGCCCCAAATCCGCCACCATTTGCTGCAGCGGCGCCAGGCGATCCCAGGACTCGCGGTTGCCTTTGAGGTCGCCGCCCACACACACGCAGGTCAGAGTTCGGTCCTTGACTCTGGAAATGGCCTCAAAAAGCAGTTCATGATTTTTCCCCTTGCGCAGGCTAGCCACGTAACACAGATCGTAGCTCTTCTCACATGTTAGCGGGTAAAAGGTGGTTTCGTAATCCACCAACTTATCCCATACGAAGCAGCTCACTCGCGGAAAATGTTTTTTGACTTTGGCAACTTGCCAGTCCTCGTCCACCAGGCATAAATCATAGCGCTCTAAGTTTTCGATGTTCCACGGCCGGGGGTGTTTCGAATAAATGAGCTTGAAGCTGGCCGGGCAGAGATCGAGGGTTTGTTGAATATAGGGCGGCGTATCGCGTCCATCCACCCAGAGAATATCGGGTTGGCCATTTTCATAAACCTCGCGCGTCAGATCATCGGCGAAGTTGTTGTGGTCACATCGAAAAAGTTTAAGCGCTGGCGCTGGCGCCGGAGTTTCCGCGGCGGCGCGATCCGTAAACTGCCAGATTTCGTAATCGGAAACGGCGCGGCGCTGGTGCAAGCCCAGTATTATTTTAAATGAGCTGCTTGTGGCCGTCATTTCATTTCCCATGCGCGTGCGAACGTAAGCTACCTTCATGTTGATATCCAGTGCAGCCAGTCGTTTAAAATTTGGGGATTCCAAACCTCAAGCCGCTGCAGGGCGTTGATATCCAGTTGTTTGATCATCATGTACATCTTGCTGAGAAAAAAGCATAAGGCGTAGAAGCCGATGCGTTCGCGATCACAAGCCCAAGACGCCGCCTCGCGATAGCTGGTGTAGAAACGTTCGGCAGCGGTTTTGAGAAACTCATACGGCACCCCCCGGCTTAATTGCAAGTAATGCAAGGAGGCGATAAATTCGGCGACGTCGGCTAATGGATCGCCGAGGGCCAGGGCATCGAAGTCCACCAGGGCTAACTTATTTTGTTTGATCAGAATTTGTTCGAGCCGAAACGCTCCGTGCACCGGAACCGAGGGGACGTCCTGCTTTTGCAAATGGCTTTTTCGGCGCTCCAAGCTGGCCAATATTTTGCCAATCCAATCCCCGTAGCCTGGCAGGAGATGCGCAACCTGCCGCGCGTCGGCACTGGAATGCTGGAAAACATCCTCCAAATCCGGGCCACGACGCAGGCCGCTGATTCGACAGCGGTGGAGGGCCGCGAGCGTATGGGCAATATTCGAAAAAAGCGGCGGGCTTTCCAACTCGGAATATTGGTCAATGAGCGCGGCGCCTCCCCAATCCTCGTACCAGGTCGTTCGCGTGTTCTCAAAATGAGCCAGGGGTTTCGGCACGTTAACCGCCGTCGTTTGGGCAGATATTTGTTCGCGGGCAGAGCGCAGAATGGTAAAATAACTGCCACTCAAAGAATCGTTGTAGGTTTTGCTGTAGAACGTGATGTCATGAGATTGGTCCCTAGAATTTTCCAGACCGATATGAAAACGCAAAACGCAGCGCTTCTCCGGCGTGTATTTGATGCGATCAAAGCGAAACCGTTTGCAGCGCCACCCTGCTGCGCTTTTAGCAATACCCAGCGCAGAAAGGTTGGCCACCACTTGCGGGACGAAGGAGTTCGAGCCGACGACCTGCGGCAAAGTCTTTAAAACGGACTCATACGGAAAAACCCAAAGTTCCATCCCCAACTTCTCCCAAAAACTCACCGCCGGCAAAACATCTAAGCAACGGGAATCGCCGCCATCTCTTTTGAGACCGGAGTCAAGATGTTTGACAAGATCGCTGCTATCGCGCGCGATTTTACCAAAAAGCCATTCTTGCACTTGCTCACCCTCGCGGTTCGAGAGCGTTAACCGATACAACACCCAACAGCGTTTGGCGGGTTTGAAGTAGATTCGCTCAATTTTGCAGGTCGTCACCCGCCATTCCTGAGCGACCCCCGCGGCGTGCAGATGCTGGCCGAACAACTCGTGCATCCGCTCTTCGTTGACGACGGTTGCGAGCTGAGGAAGTTGCGGCTGCTGCAGCAACCGCTCGACGATGTTTTGAAAAGGCCGGTTCACAGTTTTTCAACCAGGTCTTCCGCCACTTGCAAGAATTGGCCGAGTTGTTGCGAATCCAAACGTTTGAGCGATTTATAAATATGACTGACGATGATGTGGCTGGCGGTAAACCAGTCGCTGCGCTTTTTCGAAATGGGTGAGTTCGCGGCTTGATTGTACGCCTCGCAAAAGTTGGCAGCGGTTTGCTCAACAACGTCTGCCCCCAGCTTCTGTTCGACCTCCATTTTATATAAATAGGCAACGAAGCTGCCTACGTCGTGGCCCGGGTCGCCCAGGTTGGCGCCGTCGAAGTCAATAAAAGTGATCCCCCTATCGGTCAAAAAAGTATGGCTAAATTTGAAAGAGGCATGGATGGGCGCCACAAGGCTGGCTTCCAACTGCGCGGCTCCGGCCTGTAATTTTGAATGAAGAATGTTACAGCGCTCGGCATATTGTTGATATGCTTTTGCCAGCGCAGCGATATATTGCCCTAACTTGTTTACTTGATACTCAAGAGTCAGCTCTTGCGGCAGATTCAACCTCATATTATGCAGCGCCGCCAAACGGCATCCCACTTCGCGGGCTACCGCCGGTAAATCTTTGCGGGCCTCCGCCAGCTTCGAGAGGGGGCGGCCGGTGAGCGCTTCCTGCCAAAGGATGTTGTGTTCGGTATCGTAGCTGTAGGGCTGTGGGATGATAACTTCCCCACGCTGGCTGGCCTCATGTTCCCAAATTTGTTTCATGCAATCATATACGTCGTTGCCTTTGCGATCGCGGTATGCTTTCGCATAAACCGCCGCCTCCGAGTGGTTGTGGGGTTGTGTGAAATGATACAAATAGCCGCAGCGCCGGTGGGGAACGTACTTGGTCATTTCGGCGCGAATGGAAATCGGTGGCTGGGACAGCCCGAATTTTTCGGGCGCGGCTTGAGCGAGGGCCAACACGCGCTCGGGGTTCGCTAAAATCGGCAAGCCCGGCAAGCCGGGGTCGTTGGGGAACGCCCACAGCACCAGTTCCCATTCCGGAATAAAAATCAACGGCGGGCCAAATTTCGGCGGGGTATGATTTTGCCGTTGGGCGCGGGCGTAAATCTCCGCGGGGTTTCTCCATTTTTTAGGGAACAACCGGCCGTAGTAGATTTGCTCCTCTATGCGCTCGCTGGCGACTTTGAAGCGGACGCGCAACGAAATTTTGCACCCGCCGCCCGGCTCATAATACACCTCGTCGATTTCGCTGCCCGCAACGTGCGCCTCCCCGACGTGGGGCTGCAGCTGGTGCGCCAGTTGCTGGGCATCGTTGATGTGGCGCAATTGCGGAAAATGCCACTCTTCCGGCATGCTTTTGAAGTTAGTCATTTCGCTCTGCCTTATTTAAAAACGCTCCGCCGGGTCTTTATCCACCTGCGCTAATTTGCGCTCGAACCAGTTTTCTTTGCTCCAGATTCGGTACAGATAGGGGTAGCGCTTAACATACGATTCAAAGATTTGAACGAAGCTTTCTAAGTTTTTGGTTACGGCTTGCTCCGCGCCGCCATTCGTCTCCAGAGATAGGGGCTGTTCGATAATGACTTTGATCCCAAAGCCCTCAGCACCATCTACCGCAAACGCCGGTAGAACCGCCGCGCCCGTTCCCATCGCCACTGTCATGAAGCCGGTGGGAAAGGGATAGAGCCGTCCCAAAAAGGGTAAAACCGCATAGCCGACGGCATGCTGCGCATCGCCATCAATAATCAAAATACCATTTTTCTTCAAGACCTCCAGCAGCGGCCGCACGTTGAAATCCGCAAAGATATCCCGCTCATCGGTTATGTCCGTTGAAACGCGCAACCGCTGATACAGGAATCGCCGCCAAGCGGTGTAGGATCGAATGTGCTTTTTTTCTTTTTTTTCCGCTTTGACTTTCTGGCTGGAGCGCGCGCCCACGACCTTTATGTCGTAACCTCTCATGGCCAGAAAGTGTTTGATCAGTCGCGAATAACCGAAGTGGGCACCGAGGATGATGACACCCTTGCCTTTGGCAAGCGCCTGCTCCAGATGCGATAACCCTTCTATGGGGCAGTGCGCGGGCCGCGAAAACCCTTTTAATTTTGGCAGCCTCAGCATCAGCTCACATTCTCTCAGATACCCAAAATGCCTCCGCACGGTGGCGCGAATTTCCTTTTCGGTCATCGAATCGCCAAAAATAGAGACGAGATTGTTTTTAACAAGATGACGATGTTTAAATGCCCACGACGTGAGCCGCCCTTGCCAGCGCGCCAATTTCACCAATGCGACGATGGGGATGATGGTATAATAGAGTTTCGTCATCAGCCAGACGACCATCCAGTAGAGATCGCTGGGTGTAAATAACTTTTGGTTCATTTTTGAGCAATGTGAAATAAACTTCTGATTTGTTCGCGAATGTTGCTCCAGTCGCGCGGCAGAGTAGCGGGCTCAAACAGCTTATCCGTCGACCATCTTTCCGGTTGTAAGCTGAGGCCCCAGGCATTTAACCACACCGGCGGTTGAAATTGATGGAGGCGTTGCGGCATGACGTCCTCCACCGCCAACAAAAAAATAGCCAGCGCCAGTTCCTCTATTTTCTCCATGTTGAAAAGATGATCGTCCATCAGTTCCTGGGCGCATTTGCCACCCTGCAAATTGCGCTGGCGTAATTCCACCAACAGGGGAATTTTGAGAAAATCAATGAATTCAAAGCTACCGCGTCCGCGTGACTTGGCATCCCATTCCACGAATAAACGATGCATGGTTTGCGCCAGCAAAAAATAGCCGGCCTTGGCCTTGCGCACTTTGGCTTGCTTTTCGTCGTCAACAAAAACCGCGTTGTAGATCTGCGGCGCCAACAGCGCCCAGCCGGCCACCGTATCCCAAATGATTTTGGCGGCCGCCACCACCGCGTTGCTAAACAACGGGTAGCCCACCTGAATATTGCGCGTGAGTGCGTCGTTGAGCGCAATGATGGAAAAATTATAGTTTCTCACCACCTCGGGGGTCAACTTTCCGGCACAATCGAGACGGATCAGTTCGGTGGTCATCGAATTGGCGATGGCGATCAAATCGGTCGCGGGCGCGTAAAGCGGGTCCGAAAACGTGCCGGCTTCACCCACGCATGCCCAGCGCTGGAAGGAAAACACCTGCCGCGAGGAGTAGCTATATTTCCGCATGCACATAAAATCCAGCGGCTCGCGTCCTTCGATGTAACCCGCGAATACCGGCTCGAATTTCTTCAGCCACTGCCGCGCGGATTCATAGGTGTTGAATTCGGAAAATGGGTGAATCTCCTCCAGTGCAACGATGCCGACGCTGGTACTGTCCGACGGCAGCGGGATGATCCACACCCAGTAGCCGCGGCCCAACAGGTGGTTGGTTGAATAAAAGCGATTGTTATTGGGGACGCGTCGGTGCCAGTCTTCCGCCTCGCGCGGCACCAGATCGCTGACATCGATACGGCCGCGCAGACGGAACCACACCGCGCTGCAATCCTTGCCGAGGGGTTTGAGCAAGTTGAGCTTTTTTTGGATAAAGCGCCGGCGCCCCATGGCATCCACCACCCAACGGGCGCGGATTTTTCCTTCGACTGCGCTATTGCCATTAACAAAGCTGATCTCGTGGCGATCGTCGCTGTTGCTCAGGGCGATATCCCGCACCGCACAACCTTCCAGCATGATGATCCCGATCTCGGCATCAAACTCGCGCAAATCATTTTCCAGTAAGCCGCGGTCAACATTAAACGACGGCACCACCGGAAACTCCGACAGACCGAACTCCGGGCGCTGGTGAAATGGCCCACGGGCGTCGCCAAAAAAGAAGCGAAAGCCCAATTTGTAGAGATGGGATCGGCTCAAATAATCTTTAAGCCCGAGGGTTTCGGCCAGATAGTACGCGCCAGCTTCCGTCGTCGATTCGCCCACTTTGAACGCCGCTTCCGGCAACGGGCGCGCGAGCCGGTCAAGCACGACGATAGCCAACCCCGGCATTTGCTGCTTGAGCTGGCGCGCCAACGTCAGCCCGGCCAACCCGCCGCCACAGATGGCGACATCACAATCATACAAGCTATCTACTGGTAACACTTCATTATCTTTCATCAGTTAAGAATTCATTTGTCATTGCTCGTGCATCATTGGTTTTTGATAAACTAAATAGGTTTGAATGGCGGCCAAAAATCGTTCATCCTCAATCAGTTTTGACCAGCGAATTTTTTCATCGGGCAAGTGGCCGATTTCATAGCGCTGGTCTTCGTACATTCCCAGGGGTACTGCACGAAATACCCAACGGCCGATTCGGAGGCAATGCGATAACTCGGAGGCCACGCGCTCCCCCGCTTCGTCGTTCTCGCATTTATAAATGGCAAAGTTGTCGGCGTTGATGGTTGCCGAAACCGCGTTGACCACTCCCACCCGCAGTTGGCTGTGCGGCAGAAATGCCGTCTCGACCACATCATAGCCGCGGTCCTTTAAATGTTGAATCAGACTGGCAAAAGGGCCGGCGCCCGCCTCGGAAAAATGGTCAACGGCTAAACTCCACTGACGAATGAGGTTTTCGTCGGTTACCACCTCAGACCAACGAATCTCGGCATCCGGCAGGCGCACGATTTGGGCTGCATCGGCATATTGAATCTCCGGGTCAGACTCCAGCACAAATCTACCGGCGCGGTAGGATTTTCGCCGCTCCACCTTGATGGCAACCGGCACACAGTACCAGGCGCCCTGCAGCGCCACGTAATCCGCCGCCGCGGCTTCTGAGTTAAAAAGATAAAGATTCAGCCGATCTGAACCCACTCGCAGCGCCAAGCCCTGTTCGGCCTCGTGAGGCAAGCGCAAGTTGATGATGGCGCCCTCTACAACCATCGGCTTCCCTAATTTAGATAATCCCTCCAACAGCGGTTGAAAAGGCGAAATGTCTAAACCGGCCGGCGTCTTCGGATAAACGGGCAGTTCGCCTTCATAACGATACAGCTCGGTGCTGCGATGGGGATAGAACCAGGCGTGCCAGCGCACGTACTGCCAGCGCAGCGGCGTCAGTTGGCGCCCGGCCAGCGGCCCGTGGGTCGCCACGCCCGCGATGGTCCAGTGGCTTTCGGTCTCGTGATCCGCAAAGCGGTCGCCGGCATGTCGAAACGAAAGCACCCGCCCCTCCACGACGCGAGAGTAGGCGGCCGTGGTAAACTGCTCCGGCCGCGGTCCGGCCAAAACCACCACTGGGTGGCTGCCAAGATGGTCGTTGACCACGCTGCCGCTCATTTTCACTTCGCGCAAGGGATATGCCTTTACCCCCAAATCGAGGTTGATGCCGAGCACCATCTCGTTTTCCGGGTAACGATTATCCAGGGCGCTGGTGATGGTTTGAATGAAAGGCAACTCCATTCCGGGGCGCGCAAAATATTCGTCGCGGCCGTGCCCGTGCCGCGCATCGCGATGAAATTGGTACTCTGGCTCGATCATCACTTCGGTTTGAGGATAAGCGGCGCGCCAGTCCTTCCAGACGGTATGATAGGTTGGAATTTGCGCCAAGAACCTGCCGGCAAATTTGCCGTGGAGCGCCACCCCTTCATAATGCAGCCAGATGCTGCGATCGCGTTCAAACGCGGCGCGATTCAGCATGGTTAATGAGGCGTTGTACATCCCCATGCCGCTGAACTTGAGCCGTTTCCCATCCAGCAGCGAGAGAAAAGCTGACCCGGATTGGCAGCGCTCACAGGTGGCAAACACAATCGCATCTCCGGCTATGGTGTCGTTAATCACATGATAATTATCTACAATCCAAAGTGGGTAGGCCCGCACTACACCTTTGTAAATCAGACCTACCACGTAGTCGTCGTCCCGCAGGTGGGTGGACTTATCAGCCGGTACAAACTCCGGTTTATCCCAAAAAGCAATCATCCGCCCGAAATGGCTGGGCACTTCAAAATTTCCGCAAATTTCAGGGGAATAAGGCTCTAACTGTCTGAATGCTGGTGCACCGCAGGTTAATTCAAAATCAGGCATACTCTGGCTTTAGGCTTTTGTACAGATATTCAAGGTTGTCCGCAAGATAGAGCTCGCGAAAGTGACGGTGACGGCGTTTCCCGCTGGAGGTTTTGGTGAGCACGCCTTTGGGTACCAGCACGATGTCGCTGACCGGCACCCCTAAATCCTGATTGACTTGCTCCTGAATTTCGGCGGCGATTTCGGAATAGGGCTTGGAGGTTGGCTCCCGCAGCTCGGAAACCAGAACAATGCGCTCGGTGCCCTGGCGCAAGTCGTCCACGCCAAACGCCGCAAAAGAACCAGCGCGCAGATCGGGAATTTTGAGCAGGATGCTTTCAAATTCGCTGGGGTCGATTTTGCGCCCGCGAATGGTGATGCGTTCGCGCACGCGCCCGGTCCAGAAAAGTTCACCGTTGCGGAGGTAGCCGAGATCACCTGTCCGCAGCAGGTTGCCGGTTATGGCATACCTGGTTTCTTCTGGCTCACCGAGGTATTCGCTCATTCGGGAAGGGGTTTCGAGCATCACTTCGCCCACCCGGCCATCGGGCAAAAAGTTGCCATCTTCATCGGCAATTTTAATTTGCAGATAGGGATGGGGTCGGCCGGCGCCCACCACCCACATCGCTGGCTTATCGTAGCCGTTTTGCGGGACCGGCTGCGCCAGGCGCTCCACCTGCAACTTTTGCGTATCCACCCGTTCGTACACAAACGGTTTATCCAACTCGGTGAAGGTGGCGCCGCCGATATTTTCGGCGCAGCCAAAATTCATTTTGAGCGCCTCACGGCGGACGCCGTAACGAGCAAAGCGATCATAGAACGCCGTCACCGTCTCGAAATGAATCCTTTCGGCCGCGTTCCAAAACGATCGCACGTGATCCAGACGAACGCCTGCGATTTCGGACTCGCGCACCCGCTGAGCCGTGATGGCGTATCCGAAGTTTGGCGACCAGGTGATGGTTGCGCCGGTATCGTGCAAGGCCCGCAGCCACCGCGCCGGCTGCTTAACAAAGTCGATGGGGCTCAGCATGGCGAGGGGAATCTCGTAAGCAAGGCAGAGAAAAAAATTATTGACCAACCCCATATCATGATAAAGCGGCGTCCAATTCAGGCAGACGTCCTCGCGCGTCACTCCCATGGCCAGCGCCATTCCATCCAGGGCCGCTAAAAGATTTTTCCGCTGCCAGCGGCAGATGCGCGGAAAGCCGGTGGTGCCGGAGGTCAATTGCAAAGCGAAGGTGTCGGTTTCAGCCGGCATAACCGGCGAAAACGCGCCGGCCGTCGCCGAGGCAAAGCATCCTTCACCAAAAACAAAAATGGTATGGGGGCTCATGCTCTGCAATTCGTCGCGATTTTTTTCGAGGGTTTCATGGGCGATCACCAGTTTGGCGTTCGTGCGCTGCAGGATGCCTTTCAAAATTTGCAAGAGAGTGGAATTGGAGCCCTCCTGCAAAATGGGCGGCGCCATTAGCAGCGGCACGCCTCCACAAAGCAGCGTGGCCAGTACGCTCACGGCGCAGAATTCGTTACTCGGCAGCACCAGTAAACACACTTCCCCCGGCCGGTATCCCAGCTCCTGCATTTTGCTGCCGTAAGCGCAAGCGCGCTGGTAAACCTGTTCGAGCGATTGCCAGGAGAACTGCCCTTTAGGGTCGATAAACGCCAGGGCCCGGCGATGCGGGGCCTTTTCGAGCTGCGCATATAGCCGTGCTTGTAGAGACGCGCTCATAATGTATCTCACATTAAACTTGAGCTTTTTTAGAAACCAGATTTGCGATGGCGTTGATGGTGCGAAAATTTTCCACCGTAATTTCTTCATCCGCGACCTGGGTTCCATAGGTTTGTTCAATGAAATTGACGACCTGCAGGACTCCCATCGAGTCAACGACGCCCTGGCGGATGAGATCGTCGTCGGGCGTCAGGGCTTGCAGCTCTTTGTCTTCGCCAAATTCCGCAACAATAAATTCTTTGAGTTGATTTTTGATATCCATTTGAGCCTCATTGGCTATTAGAAATTTTAAACTAATTAACCCCGGCGTAGGCGCCGCGCAGAAATGGTTGCAGCGGATGCTGGGCGTCGTTTCGAATATGTTCAAACACATTTTGCAACTGCGCCAGGGTTTGGGTCGCAGAGTGATCGTAAACATCCCCTTCACAGAGGCGCAGCGCAAGGCTGCGATGCTCGCTTGCGGAAATGACCCGGCTGAAAATCGGGGCGACATTATAAAACAAGCGGACAAATTCTCGCCACACGTGTGCGCCCGCGAGCAATTTGCTTTCATACTCTTTCAAAGCCGCGCCGCTGACGTCGTTCTTGGCAAGGGCGTCCGGAATGGCCTGCGCGGCAAATTTCGCGGAGTGCATCGCCACACTCATCCCGGAAGCGAAAATCGGATCGATGAAAAAAGCGGCGTCGCCCAGCAGCAGCCAGCCGTCGCCGACGAAGCGTTCCATAATATAACTATAATTGCCATCCAGGCGAAACTCGCGGAGCGGCGCCGCATTCTTCAGGCGCTCGGCCAGCAACGGATTCAAGCTGGTACTCCAGCGGAAGAAAGCCGGCACATCTTCGCCAGCCTTGACAAAATTTTCCCGGTCGGTTACCACTCCAACCGAAGTTATCTCTTTGGTGATGGGAATTTCCCAGGCCCAGCCGCGGCGAATGGGCAGCAGATAAATATGAGAAAAATCGGCGTTATCACGCTGGCTATGATTGACGTCGATAAACCAATTGTGGACGGCAAACTGACGCAGGTCCGGATCGGATTTCATCAGCCGCAGTTGACGCCCCAACAGCGCTTTGCGCCCGGAGGCGTCCACCACCATCTTGCCATGCAGGCGAAATTTGGACTCGCCCACTTTGGCGGTAATGCCGCTGGCAAAGCCTTTGCGATTGAATTCCACCGCTTCCACCTGCACCCCGGTTAACACCCGCGACCCCTTTTCACAGCAATGTTTCAACAATAGCTCATCGAAGCGCGCGCGATCGACATGAAACGAAAAATTCAGATCATCCGCATGATCGAAGGGCAGATCGATTTCATTTCGGTCAAACCAGGAGGCCCAGCACGTGCCGCGTTTGACAATAAACTCCGCACGTTCCAATTCCGGCAGAACACCAATTTCCCGCAGAATGCGGGTGGTCGAGCATACCAGTGATTCGCCGACGTGCGGGCGCGGATAGTGCGCCTGTTCCAGAATAATGTGTTGGACGCCGGCGTGGGCAAGATAAGCGCCCAGCACGGATCCGGCCGGGCCGCCGCCGATGATGAGCACATCCGTATCCAGCGTTTTCGTGCGCATGGGGCCGCCCACAAACGACGCGCTGACAGTTTCACGCTCGCGTTCGGCGTCGGCGCTCCTTCCGGAAGGATCCAGTCCCATGGTGTCGAAAATTTCATCGCGAATTTCCAGGTACGCATGGGAGTCGAGGTCGCGCGGCCGCGGCAGCCGGACCTCCACAATACTGCGAATGGTGGCTGGCCGTTGACTCAGAATCACGACCCGGTCGGCGAGCTGCACGGCTTCTTCGACATCGTGGGTAACAAATAAAACCGTTTTCTTCTCCCGCTGCCAAATTTGAATGAGCTCGGCGCGCATGCGCAGCCGCGTCAAAAAATCCAGCGCCCCGAACGGCTCATCCATGTAGAGCACATCCGGGTTAGCGGCCAGCGCGCGGGCGATTTCCACCCGCTGCTTCATGCCGCCGGAGAGCTCGCGCGGAAAGGCGTTTTCAAAGCCGGTTAACCCGACCATTTCGATGTAATGATTGACGATGCGCTGGCGTTCATGCGAGGATTTGTCGAGCAAACCGAAACAGATGTTTTGCTCAACCGTGAGCCAGGGAAACACGCCGTTTTCTTGAAATATAAAAATCCGCCGCAAGTCCGGTCCTGTGACCGGCGCGCCATCAATCAAGACCTCGCCGGCATTAGCTTTTAGAAACCCGCCAACAATATTCAAAATCGTTGACTTGCCGCAGCCAGAGGGCCCGACGATGCACACCAACTCCCCTTCGCGCACCTCGAGGTTGATATTTTCCAATACAGGAATGGCGGCGCCCTTTTCCTTGCCGGGAAACATCATGGATAAATTGCGAATGATGATTTTCGACATATCGTCCTTTAATTTTAATAAAGATGAACTTTCAAAATCGCAGCGGCGCCATCAGATAAAACAGATTGTGTGTTTTAGTCGCGCCAGTATTTTTGATAAAATCACCCGGCATAAAACGAGTGTAACCCAGCACCAAACTGGCGTGGAGGTTGAGATTAACGGTCACCTCGGCATCGATTTCGGCGCCGACCTCCTTGCCCGCTGAACCGGTGGGGCTGCGCCGAGATGGGGCGCCAGCCGCGTTGTAGAGCGCATCGCGTCTTTCATCCAAAAAAAATTTAAAAGCGTTGAGTCTGCAAACGAGCTGCGGGTGCGGTTTAGCCGAAAGCAGCAGGCTGAGCGCTTGAATGTTTTGCCGCGCCACTTGATCAGCCCAACCGAAAAATGCGTGCCCCAACGGGAAGAGCTGATTGAAGGTCTGCTGTTGATCATCGGTAGGGTCGTTGTCGCCGGAGGCGATATCGAAACCGAGGGCGATCCGCGGCTTAACTGCGAGCTTGGCGACGGTGTAGCCGCCTTCCAGCGAGAGCATATAAGCAGCAATGTCGTCCCCGCCAAAACTCCCAAACTGATACGCGGCCTCGCTAGTCCAATCAAAATTTTTGGCCGCGCCGTCAAATGCCGCGCCAAGGGTGTGGTAAAAAAAGCCCCCCGCGATCCCGCGGCTATCGACAATGATGGGATCGTTCTCTTTCAACCCCAAATAATAAGCCGATATCGTTTTGCCTTTCAACGGGCGCTGAAGGTACACGCCGACAAACGGCTGCGAGTGATTGGCGCTATTAAGCTTTTCCGGCTCGAACTGCACCACGTAGGTGAAAAAGCCATCGAGTTTCCATTTTGGAAAATTGGCCAGCAGCCGCACGCCGTCAAACGTGCGCCGGGTGTTCACCCAATCCAGGGGAGAGATCAGCCGCTGTTTGCCGAATTGCAGTTCCTGGCGGCCGCCGCGCAGACCGACTCGGGTACTTTCCTTCTTAAAAAACCAAACCTCCGCAAACAGGTTTTGAATGTCTGGCTCATCGCGGGCGGTTGGCGGCGCGGGCAGCTCATTGTCAGTGATGCCGGCAACTTTGAATTCACTAAATACTCGCCAGCGCGGGCCGACGTGCACATCGGCAAAAAGA
>JBBIIG010000073.1:0-19240 GCA_037446635.1 bacterium | reverse complement strand
CGCTGGTTATTTGACGAGCTGACGGCGATCTCCGATGTTCGCTCTAAATTTGCGGAGTTGATGGCCAACGCTGAACTGCGCTCGAATTTCGCCGAACTGATGGCCAACGCCGACCTGCGCTCGAAATTTGCCGAGCTGACTACCAGCGCGGAGATGCGCTCGACGTTCGCGGACAAATAAGAATAAAAAAAATTTTCAGCGCATGGATACCGCTGCCGCGCGGCCAAGGGCAGCGGTATCTCCTTTTTTTAAGTCTTTCCTCGATTTTTTAATTTCATTTTTTATCACCAATGCGCCAAAGGCATTTCCGTTGAAAACCTGCGGAAGCCAATTGGCGCGTTCTTTAGCCCCGGCAGTCTGTTTAATTTAGGTTCGAAAAATGAGCACAAATCATGAAAGCCTGATTTTGAGAATCGTCACCTGGAAGCTGCGCTTGTCTCTGCTGCTGGCGACTTCTCTTTACGGACAATTCCATCAGCTCGAAACGAAAAATGTGCGGCTGGTTTACCTGGGGAAATCGCAGGAATATTTGGCGCCGCACGTGGCGCGCTGCTACGAAAACGCCCTGCAATTTCACCGCTCGCTCTTCGACTACTCATCGGACGAGCGGGCCACCGTTTTGATGGACGACTTTTCCGATTACGGCAATGGCGGCGCTTCCACCGTGCCCTATAATTTGATTCGGGTTGGCATGTCGCCTTTCAGCTACGTTTATGAAACCATGCCGGCCAACGAGCGCATGAACTGGATGATGAACCACGAGCTGGCGCACGTGGTGATCATGGATAAAGGAATCGGCGCGGATAATTTTTACCGCACGCTGTTTTTCGGAAAAGTGCTGCCTACCGCCCAGCACCCGGAATCCATGCTTTACAGTTATCTGACCAACCCGCGCCGTTACACCCCGCGCTGGTATCTCGAAGGCAGCGCCGTCTTTCTCGAAACCTGGATGGCCGGCGGCCTCGGGCGCGCCCTGGGCGCCTACGATGAAATGGTGTTCCGCACTATGGTGCGCGACGGCGCCTACATTTACGACATGGTGGGACTCGAATCCGAGGGCACCACGGTTGATTTTCAGGTGGGCGTGAACGCCTATCTCTACGGCACCCGTTTCATGAGTTATCTCGCCTACCAATACACGCCCGAAAAGTTGATCGAGTGGCTGTCGCGCAAACCGGGCAGCAAAGCTTATTTTGCCGGGCACTTCAAAAAGACCTTTGGCCTTTCCATCGATGATGGCTGGCGCGATTGGATTGAGTGGGAGCGCGGCTGGCAAAACGCCAATTTAGATTCTATTCGTTTGCAGCCCACGACCCCGTATCGTCCCATTATTCAGGAGGCGCTGGGGTCGGTGTCGCGCGCGTTTTATGATTCCACCAGCCATCAAATGTACGTGGCCGTGCTCTACCCGGGAAAAACCGCGCACATCGCGGCGATTGAAATCGCCAGCGGCCGCCTGCAAAAAATTTCCGACGTGCCCGGCCCGGCGCTCTATTCCGTGTCTTCGTTGGCCTTTGATCCGGCAGCGAAGATTTTGTTTTTCACCTCCGACAACGGCAACTGGCGCGATCTGCGCAGGGTGGATCTCCGCAGCGGCCAGACCAAAATGCTGATGAAAGATTCCCGCGTCGGCGACCTCGCCTTCAACGCCGCCGACCAATCGTTGTGGGGCGTCCGCCACGATAACGGCTTGTCAACCCTCGTTCGCATCCCGCCTCCGTACAATGAGTGGAATCAAATTCATACCTTTCCCTACGGCCGCGATTTTTATGACATCGACGTTTCGCCCGACGGCGCGCATCTCACCGGCGCGTTGGTGGAAGTGAATGGCCAGCAGCGGCTGGTGAAATTTGCAATTGGAAAACTCTTGGCCGGCGACGCCTCGTTTGAAGTTTTGTTCGATTTTGAAAATAGTAATCCCGCGAATTTCATTTTTTCCGCGGACGGAAGGTACCTTTACGGTTCGTCCTACTACTCCGGCGTCTCCAACATCTACCGCTACGATTTTGAAAAAAGCGACATGGAAATTTTGAGCAACTGCGAAACCGGCTTTTTCCGGCCGCTGCCCATTTCCGCCGACTCACTGGTGGTGATGAATTATTCCGGCAAAGGATTTGTGCCGGTGGTTATCGCCAACCAGCCGCTGCAGACGGTGAGCGCAGTGAAATTTTTGGGAAACGAGATCGCCAACAAATATCCCATCGTCCGCAATTGGATCATTCCCTCGCCCGCTGCGGTTAATCTGGATTCCCTCGGCGCAGCCAACGGCAAATACAATTTGCTGCCCAACATCCGGCTGGCTTCGGCTTATCCGGTGGTGGAGGGATACAAAGATTTCGCCGCCGTCGGCGTGCATTTGGATTTTTCCGATCGCATCGGATTGAGCGGGCTGGGCGCGACCGTTTCTTACACCCCGGATGGCGACCTGCCCGCCGACGAGCGGCTGCACGTAAGCTCCAGTTTTCGCCACTGGCAGTGGGAGCTTCACGCCAGCTACAACGGCGCCGATTTTTATGATCTGTTTGGCCCCACCAAAACCAGCCGCAAGGGGTACTCGCTGGGAATCAAATACAAAAAATCGCTGCTGTTTGACCCGCCGAAAACCGTGTCGCTGAATTTTAGCGTGACCGGTTACGGTGGGCTGGAGCGCTTGCCGGATTTTCAAAACGTCGCCGCCACGTTTGAAGAACTGTTATCCGCGCGCGCGAGCTTGAATTTTCAAAACGTCCGCAAAACTTTAGGCGCAGTGGATGATGAAAAAGGGGTGAAGTGGCAGCTGGCGGCGCGCAACAATTATGTGAATAAAAAAGCTTTTCCCGGAATTTACACTACTTTGGACTACGGAATTTTGCTGCCCGTCAAACACTCGTCGCTGTGGCTGCGCAGCTCCGCCGGGCAGTCGTTTGGCGATCGCGAAAATCCGTTTGCGAATTTTTTCTTTGGCGGATTCGGCAATAACTGGGTCGATCATCTTGACGAAAAACGCTACCGCGAATATTACAGCTTCCCCGGCGTGGAGTTGAACGAAATTGGTGGAAGGAATTTCGCCAAAACCATGTTGGAGTGGAACCTGCCGCCGCTGCGATTCCGGCGGGTGGGATTTCCGGCGTTTTATTTGAACTGGGCGCGGCTGGCGGTGTTTTCCACGGGTATCCGCACCAACTTGGACGACGCCGCGACCCGACTAACATCAGTGAATCTCGGCGCCCAACTCGATTTTCGGCTGGTGCTGTTTTCACACCAGGCGGCGACCTTCTCCGTCGGTTTCGCCGCCGCTAAAAATCGCGCCCGCCGCGATTCCCACGAGTGGATGATTTCGTTGAAATTGTTATGAAGGAGATGGTGGAACTCGCGGTCAGCCTGGCGCCGGTTCTGATTTTTTTAGTGGCGCTGATTTTTCTCGACAGTTACAAATTGGTGAAGCCGAGCGCCGTGGCGGCCGCAATTCTAACCGGCTGCGCCGCAGCCGCAATTTGTTTTTACTTGAATGGCGCGCTGCTGCATCTACTTAAAATGGATTCGCGGAGTTTCTCCCGCTACGTGGCGCCGATTGTTGAAGAGTCAATGAAGGCGCTTTATTTAATTTATTTGATTCGCGCGAAAAAAGTGGGATTTTTAGTGGACGCGGCCATTTACGGTTTTGCCATCGGAGCTGGCTTTGCGCTGGTTGAAAATATTTATTACCTGCGCGCGCTCGACAATCCCAACCTCGCGTTGTGGATCGTGCGCGGGTTCGGCACCGCCATCATGCACGGCGGCGCCACCGCATTTTTTGGAATTTTAGCGCAGAGCCGCTCGGAGCGTCGGCGGTCGGCGGCGCTGATAAATTTTGCGCCCGCGCTGCTGCTGGCCATCGTGGTGCACTCTTTCTTCAATCACTTTTTGCTGCCGCCAATCATAACCACCGCGGCGCTGCTGGCAACCTGGCCGGTTTTGGTGCTGGCGGTGTTTCAGCAAAGCGAGCGCGCCACCCGCAAATGGCTGGGAGTCGGCTTCGATACCGACCTGGAGCTGTTGGATATTTTGGACACCGGCCGGATTTCCGAAACGCGCGTGGGAGAATATTTACAATCTCTCAAAAGCCATTTTCCCGGGCCGGTGGTGGCCGACATGCTGTGCCTGCTGCGGCTGCACCTGGAATTGGCGATTCGCGCCAAAGGCATTTTGCTGCTGCGGCAGTCCGGTTTCAAAATCAACGCCGACGCCGAAATCAAAGGAAAATTCACCGAGCTGCGCTACCTGGAAGGCAGCATCGGCAAAACCGGTAAATTGGCGATCCTGCCGTTTCTGCACACCAGCAGCCGCGACCTCTGGCAGCTTTACATGCTCGGCAAGTAGTGACCAAATGAATTTTTATCTTTGAAAAGACTAAAACAAAAATTATTGATGACCATCTCACCCAGTGAGTTGGCCATTAACTTGAAGTTGTGAAATCTATGACCGGAAGAACTCCTTTCCAACTATAATCCGCATGTAAGAAAACTTGCCAACCGCTTCCTTCAGCTTATCAAAAAAACCGTTCCCGCAGCCAGCGAAAAAGCCTACCCCGTATGGCGCGGCATCGGCTACCCTCATCCCGAAAGCGGTTATTTTTGCGGGATTTTTCCACAAGAAGATGGCGTCAAGTTAGGCTTTGAGCGGGGCGTTCTTTTAAATGATCCCGAAGGCTTGCGGAGCGGCGATGGCAAGCAGGTACGCTACGTGATGATTCGCGAAGTGAAAGATATTCGGGTTGAACCGCTGCAGCGACTTTTGCTGGAAGCATTAAGCGTTGGCCGGCGCCGGCACCGCAAACCACGCTCAACTTCCCCTTGAATTTTTCTTGTGAATGTTTTATAATTGTTCGTTGAAATATCTGGAGGTATTGGAATTTGCTTTCACGAATTTTTTCAGCCGTACTTCACAAGGAAGATGATTTGTATGTAGCCGAATGTCCTGAAATAAGAACAGTAAGTCAAGGTACGAGCATAGAGGAAGCCATTGCAAATCTAAAAGAAGCGACCGAGCTCTATCTCGAAGAATTCCCATTGAGTGAAAACGGGCATCCTATTTTGACGACATTTGAGGCTGCGGTAGGTGACTAAGTACACCATGTCAGAAATATTTGTATGGTTTGGGATCGGGTTATCTTCTCAAAAGCAGACCCCATCCTAACTTTCCCCTAGAGGGCAAGGGACTTGTTCCCTCTCCTTTTTTGGAATATTGAAAGGAATTCTGAAACAGGCAAAAGTGTCGGCTGAGGAATTCATTGCGAAATTATGAAATGGCTGATCTTTATCAAAAAGCCATCGACTATTTTAACAACGGCTATTTCTTCGAGGCCCACGACACCTTTGAAGAACTGTGGATGGACGATCGCGACGAGGCCAAGCGGTTTTATCAGGGGTTGGTGCAGCTCTCGACTGGTTTCTATCATCTCGTCATGAAGAATTTGAAGGGCGCCGAAAGCCAGTTGACCAAAGGGATTCAAAAATTATCCGCGTATCCTTCTGTTTACAGAGGTGTTTTCGTCTCGCAAATCATTGCAGAAGCCGAAAAATGTGTTGAGCAAATTCAACGCGCGAGCGCCGATTCTGCGCAAATAATAGAAATCATCAATTCAATTCCCAAGTTGAAACAAACGGTGGAGAAATAAATGGCAAAAGTAGATATGGTTATGCCCCAAATGGGGGAGAGCATCGCCGAAGGCACCATCATCAAGTGGCTGAAAAAGGAGGGCGAGAAAGTCGAGAAGGATGAAATCATCCTCGAAATCAGCACGGACAAAGTGGATTCGGAGATCCCATCGCCGCAAAGCGGGGTTATCAGCAAACTGCTGGCAGCGGAAGGCGAAACGGTTAAGGTCGGCTCGGTGATTGCGCATATCGAAACCGAGGGAGTGGCGGCGCAGCCAACGAAGGAGACCGCGCCCCCGGCCAAAGAGGCACAGAAAAAAGAGGCTACCGCTGAGGCAAAGCCTGCTCCGAAACCCGAACCGGCGGTTAAGAAGGAGCCCGCTGTTGAGGCTAAACCTGCGGCAAAGACACTTGAGGTAGGACGGGAGCACGTTCCAAGTTTAGCAAAAACCGATACCGATGGTAAAAAATTCTACTCGCCGCTGGTGCGCAGCATCGCCAAAAGCGAGGGGGTTACAGTTGAGGAATTGGAGCAGATCGAGGGCACGGGCTTAAGCGGCCGCGTGACTAAAAATGATATTTTGAATTATCTCGCACAGCGCAAAACCGGCGCTCCAGCAGCCAAACCCAAAGCGGCCCCGGCGTACGTTCCACCGACACAGCCGGAGTTTTCCGACGACCGCATTGAAATCATCCCAATGGATCACATGCGCAAATCCATTGCGGCGCATATGGTGAACAGCGTGCAAACTTCGCCGCACGTCTTTGCGGTGAGCGAAGCCGACATGACCAGTCTCGTGCGCTACCGCGAAAAACACAAAGATGAATTTCAAAAGCGCGAGGGATTCAAACTGACCTATATGCCGTTCATCGTGCAGGCGAGCGCGCTGGCGCTGCGCGATTATCCTTTGGTGAACAGTTCGGTGCAGGACGAAAAAATTATCCGCAAAAAATATATCAACGTGGGGATGGCCGTGGCGCTGGAAAACAACGGCCTCATCGTGCCGGTCATCAAAGGGGCGGATGGATTGAACATTCTTGGGCTGGCGCGCGCCGTGAACGATTTGGCGCAAAGAGCGCGGACGAGAAAACTCAAACCCGACGAAGTGCAAGACGGCACCTTCTCGATCACCAATATGGGCAGCTTCGGCAGCATCATGGGATTCCCGATCATCAACCAGCCGCAGGTGGCGATTTTGGGCGTGGGCGTCATTCAAAAGCGGCCGGTGGTGATCAACGACGCCATCGCCATCCGCGACATGATGTACATTTCGTTGTCATTTGATCACCGCATCGTCGACGGCGCGCTGGCCGGCCAGTTTTTGGACCGCATTGCCTACTATTTGAGCAATTACGACACGAAGAATTTGAATCTCTGAGATGGTGAAAGAATTCGAATATCGAAATCCGAAAAACGAAACAAGCGCGAATTTCAAATTTAATTTCTAATGACAAAAACTCTCGCTAGTTTTGTTGAATTTGGGAATTTTAAAGTTGTTTCGATTTTCGGATATCGGATTTTAACGCCTGCTGCTAAATGAATATCATAACCGGGATAAGGTATCTTGCTAAAAATAGTTAATGACAATTCAGTTTTACCGCCACGGCGCCCCGAGTGGCTGAAGGTGCGGCTGCCTACTGGAGAGGGGTACCACGAAGTCAAAAACATTGTGCAGTCCGGACGGTTGCACACCGTTTGCGAAGAAGCGCGCTGCCCGAACATTGGCGAATGCTGGGGCCGGCGCACCGCCACGTTCATGATTTTGGGCGACGTTTGCACGCGCAGTTGCGGATTCTGCGCGGTGAAAACCGGCCGCCCGCAATTTTTAGATCTCGACGAGCCGCGGCGAGTCGCTGAGGCCGTCAAAAAGATGAATTTGAAACATGCCGTGATTACCTCCGTCAATCGCGACGAGTTGCCGGACGGCGGTGCCGGGATTTTCGCGGAGACCATTCGGCAAATCCGCGACAAGGCACCAGAATGCCGGGTGGAAGTGCTGATTCCGGATTTCAAAGGCGATTTGATTGCCCTGCAAAAAGTCATTGCTGTTCGG
The DNA here is from genome assembly GCA_037446635.1 of bacterium. Classification (GTDB taxonomy): domain Bacteria; phylum Zhuqueibacterota; class Zhuqueibacteria; order Oceanimicrobiales; family Oceanimicrobiaceae; genus DASWHH01. Next base: position 11,571 of record JBBIIG010000073.1, on the reverse strand, counting down.
CCGGATATTTTGAACCACAACACGGAAACCGTGCCGCGCTTGTATCGGCCAGTGCGCCCGCAGGGGCGCTACGAGTGGACGCTGAGCGTTTTGAAATACGCAAAAGAAAAAGGGATGACCACCAAGTCCGGACTGATGTTGGGAATTGGCGAAAGTACCGAAGAAGTGCTGGCGGTGATGGCGGATTTAAGCGCCATGCAAGTGGATATTTTGACGCTCGGGCAATACCTGCAGCCGACGAAAGAGCACCTGCCTGTTGATCGCTTCGTGCCCCCGGACGAATTCGCCATGCTGAAACGCGAGGGCTTGCGCATGGGCTTCCGCCACGTGGAGTCCGGCCCGCTGGTTCGCAGTTCCTATCATGCCGACGAGCATGTAAAGTGAGGAAAATACCCTTTTACGCGCCATTTAAGCTCAGAAAAAATAGCTTGACTTTTTAGCCATTTCCTGTTAAATTTTGCCTAAATTTAAGTTTACCTGTTAATTGGGAGCGCATCCAGCCACGTGCCGGTGGGATCAAAAAGTTGAAAAATCACGTGTTTAACTCCTGATTAAAAAGCGTGCAAGGTTCGTTATTGGCACGCTTTTTTGCATTTTTTAGTTGATAAAAAACGGGCGCTTAGCTCAGCTGGTTAGAGTACTTGCTTGACATGCAAGGGGTCACTGGTTCAAGTCCAGTAGCGCCCACTCATTATGGGTGAGAAAATCAAAATTCAATTTCCGGATGGCCGCACGAAAGAATACCCAAAGGGTATTCGACCGCGAGACATCATCGAACACATCAATAACCCGTCGCTGAAAGAGAAAGCGGTGGTGGCGCAAGTTGATGACCAGCTCATTGATTTGAATCGTCCGATCAACGAAGACGCCAAGCTCCGAATTCTCACTTTTGATGATCCCGAAGGCCTATCCACTTACTGGCACAGCACATCGCATATCATGGCGCACGCGGTGAAGGAATTGTACCCGGAGGCGCAATTCGGCGTCGGGCCGGCCATTGAAAACGGTTTTTATTACGACATCGACGTGGACTCGCGCCTCACGCAGGACGATCTCGTTCGCATCGAGCAGAAGATGCAGGAGATCATCGATGCCGATCGGCCATTCGAGCGCAGCGAGCTTTCCAAAAATGAGGCGGTCGATCTTTTCAAAAAAGTCGGAGATCGCTACAAGCTCGAATTGCTCAAAGATATGCCGGACGATCATCCCAGCATTTACCGCGAGGGCGAGTTCGTCGATTTGTGCCGCGGGCCGCACATTCCTTCCACCGGCAAAATCAAATCGTTCAAGCTGCTGAACATCGCCGGCGCGTACTGGCGCGGCGATGAAAAAAACAAGATGCTGCAGCGCATTTACGGCATCTCGTTCCCGGAAAAAAAACGCTTAGATGAATTTCTAAAAAATTTAGAAGAAGCCAAGCGCCGCGATCACAAAAAGTTAGGCAAAGAGTTGGAGTTGTTTTTGCTGACGCCCAAAGTCGGCGGAGGGCTGCCGCTGTGGCTGCCAAAGGGAACGATTGTCCGCGAGACGCTCGAGACTTTTTTGCGCGAAGAACAGCGCAAGCGCGGGTATCTGCCAGTGGTGACACCGCACATCGGCAACATCGAATTGTACAAAACCAGCGGACACTACCCGTACTACAAAGACAGTCAGTTTGCGCCGCTTAAAGTGGAAGAGCAGGAATATCTGCTCAAACCCATGAACTGTCCGCACCATTTTCAAATTTATGCTGCCAAGCCGCGCAGCTACCGGGATTTGCCGGTACGATTAGCGGAGTTTGGCACCGTCTATCGTTACGAGCAGTCCGGAGAGTTGAGCGGACTCGTTCGCGTCCGCAGTTTCACGGTGGATGATTCGCACATGTTTGTCCGGCACGATCAGTTGAAAGATGAATTGTGTGATGTCATCGATTTAATCCAACTGGTTTTTGGAACGCTCGGCTTCAAGGATTTCAAAACACAATTGTCTTTCCGAGATCCGAAAAATCCCGAAAAGTACGGCGGCAGCGAAGATATGTGGATTCGCGCCGAACGCGAAATCAAAGAAGCCGCCGACATCATGAAACTCGACTACTACGAAGCCAAAGGCGAAGCGGCTTTTTACGGCCCGAAGATCGATTTTCTGATCCGCGACGTGCTGGGCCGCTCTTGGCAATTGGGAACGGTGCAAATTGACTACGTGATGCCCGAGCGCTTCGATCTGGAATTTGTTGGCAGCGACAACCAAAAGCACCGGCCCGTGGTGATTCACCGCGCGCCGTTTGGGTCGCTGGAGCGCTTCATCGGCATTTTGATTGAGCATTACGCTGGCGCGTTTCCAGTCTGGCTGGCGCCGGTGCAAGTGGTGGTTTTGCCCATTTCGGATGAATATCTCGGTTATGCGCGGGAGGTTAAATCGAAACTCCAGGCTGAAGACATTCGCGTGGAATTGGACGAGCAGAACGAAAAGATCGGTTACAAGATTCGGATGGCCGAAACTCAAAAGGTGCCATATATGCTCATTGTTGGCAAGGAGGAAGCGGCCAACAATCTGGTGGCGGTGAGAAAACGCAAACAGGGCGACCTGGGAAAATCGAGTTTGGAATCTTTCATCAAACAGATTAAACAAGAAGTCGATAGCAAGCAAGTGCACTAAACGAAAGGAATCATAAAATTAACAAGAAAAAAGAACCGAATGTGAACGAGCAAATTACCTCCGCGACGGTGCGGGTAATTGGCCTAGATGGAGAGCAGGTTGGTATTCTGAAACGCAATGAAGCCATTCAGTTGGCCGCCAACCAGGGTTTGGATCTGGTAGAAGTTTCGCCGGAGTCCTCGCCGCCAGTGTGTAAAATTATGGACTACGGTAAATACAAGTATAAGCAGAGCAAAAAGGAAAAGAGCACCAAGAAGCGGCAGCACTCGGTTCAGGTAAAGGAAATCCGCTTTCGGCCAAAAATTGAAGAACACGATTTTAATTTCAAAACCAACAACGCGCGCAAATTCCTCGAAAAGGGGCAAAAGGTGAAAGTCACCGTGCAGTTTCGCGGCCGTGAGATGGCGCATCTTGATTTTGCAAAAACCCTTTTGCAGCGCGTGGCCGCGGAATTGGAAGACGTCGCCAAAATCGATCGCGATCCCCAAATGGAGGGTCGGATGATGATCATGTATTTAGCAAAAAAGTAAAGGAGAGATCATGCCCAAATTACGGTCCAGCCGCGCCGCGATGAAGCGTTTTAAGGTTACCGGAACCGGCCGCATCAAACGTTACAAGGCCGGCAAGAGCCATATTTTAACCAAAAAGAATCGCAAACGTAAACGCGACTTGCGCACGCCGGCGATCGTCGCCAAGAGCGATGAAAGACGAATCAAACGATTGCTTTTAGCTTAGAAACGGAGGACATAAATGCCACGCTCAAAATATGCGGTGCCATCTCACCGTCGCAGAAAAAAACTTTTAAAGCAGGCCCGCGGTTATTGGGGTGGGCACAGCAAGTTGCTGCGCACCGCCATGGAAAGCGTCGATAAGGCGCTGCAATATGCTTACGTTGGCCGCAAGCTGCGCAAACGAGATTTCCGCCGCTTGTGGATTGCGCGCATCAACGCGGCGGTGCGCGCCCACGGCATGACCTATTCGACGTTCATCGGCGGCTTGAAACGCAACCACGTTGAAATCGACCGCAAGACCCTGGCCGATCTGGCGGTGCACGATATCGAGGCCATCAAGCAACTCATTCAAATAGCTCAAAAAAATTGAGCGATGCCGAATCTGTCCGAAACACTAAGCAGCCTCTCGGTTCTGCGGCAGCAATTTGAAAATGAAATTAGCGGCGTAACTTCTCCCGATCGCCTGGAAGAGGTGCGCGTCAAATATCTCGGTCGCAAAGGAGAAATCGCCAACTATTTCAAATTTATGGGCGGGCTCACGGAAGAAGAACGGCCGCAGCTCGGCGCCGCGCTCAACACGTTTAAAGATCAAGCTCAGCGCGCCATCGACGAACTAGCGAATCAACTCAAGAGCGCGCCGGCAAGCGACGGCAATATCGATCTCTCGCTGCCCGGAACCTGGCAGCAGGAAGTGGGCTACACCAACCCCCTGATTCAAATTCTCGAAGAAGTGAAAGACATTTTCACCAGCATGGGGTTCAGCATCGAGACCGGGCCGGAGGTGGAGACGGAGTATTTCAATTTCGAGGCGCTCAACGTGCCGGCCGATCACCCTGCCCGCGATTTGCAGGACACTTTTTATCTGCCCAACGGTATGCTGCTGCGCACCCACACGTCGCCGGTGCAGATTCGTACCATGCTTAAGCGCCAGCCGCCGATTCGGGTCATCGCCCCCGGGCGCTGTTTCCGCAAAGACACTCCGGACGCCACTCATTCGCCCATCTTCCATCAAGTAGAGGGGCTGGTGGTGGACAAAGCAATTTCGTTCGCGCACATGAAGGGCACGTTGCTCGCGTTCGGCAGAAAATTACTCGGAGAAAAATTGCGGGTGCGCTTCCGACCCAGTTTTTATCCCTTTACCGAGCCCAGCGCTGACTACGATTTTTCCTGCGTCTTCTGCGACGGTGCCGGCTGCCGAATTTGCAAACACAGCGGCTGGATCGAAATCTCCGGCTGCGGAATGGTTGACCCCGCGGTCTTTGGATACGTAAACTACGACTCCGAAACCTACACCGGTTTCGCCTGGGGGATGGGCGTCGAGCGCATCGCGATGATGAAATACCAGGTGGACGACATCCGCCATTTTTATGAAAACGATGTGCGATTCCTCATGCAATTTTAATTTTTGACGACTCGATGAAAGTAACTTACAACTGGCTCAAGTCTCTCACGGATTTTGATTTTTCGCCCAAAGAATTAGTCAAACAGCTCACGATGGTGGGGCTGGAAGTGGATTCCCTGCAGCGCCAGGAATGGAATTTTGACGGGATTGTGGTGGGCGAAGTTATCGAGAAAGTGCGTCTGCAGGATTCCGACCACTTGTGGCTTTGCGGCGTCAACGTTGGGCGGCGCAAATTGAAAATTGTCTGCGGCGCACCCAACGTCGAGGTGGGCCAGAAAGTGCCGGTGGCGCCAGAAGGCGCTACCTTGCCGGGAGGGCAGGTGATCCGGCGGACTCACATCCGCGGCGTGGAATCTCAGGGCATGATCTGCTCGGAAGCCGAGTTAGGCATCTCCAGCCGCGGCGAGGGCATCATGGTGCTGGACGGCGAGATCAAGTTTGGAACGAAATTGCGCGACGTGATCGGCGCCGGCGATATCGTGATCGACATCGACGTCACCCCCAATCGTCCCGATTGTTTGGGCGCTCTCGGGATCGCCCGCGAAGTGGCGGCGCTGGCCGGCTCGAAGCTCAAGCCGCCGAAAATCAAACTCAAAGAAGATCGCACTCCCATTTCAAAATATATTCAGATCAAAGTTTTGAATCCGGAAAAATGCCCACGTTACACGGCGCGTTTCATCAGTAACGTGACCATCCAGCCGTCGCCGTGGTGGCTGCGCCAGCGCCTCGAGGCCATCGGCATTCGTTCCATCAACAACGTGGTGGATGTGACCAATTACGTGATGATGGAGACCGGCCAGCCCCTGCACGCGTTTGATTACGATGTGCTGGAAGGCCGGAAAATCGTCGTCAAAAAAGCGAAGAACGGCGAGGAGTTCACCACCCTCGACGGCAAAACCCACCAGCTCAATTCCAACTGTTTGATGATTTGCGACGGCAAGCGCCCGGTGGCGATTGGCGGCATCATGGGCGGGGTAAATTCGGAAGTTTCAAATTCCACCGTCAACGTTTTGTTGGAAAGCGCCTATTTCGATCCGGTGAATGTCCGCCGCACTTGCAAGCATTTAGGCATCGCTACCGAATCGTCGCGGCGCTTCGAGCGCGGAACCGATCCCAACGGCCTGGTTTATGCGCTGGATCGCGCGGCGCAGCTCATTGCGGAGCTGAGCGGCGGGCGCGTGGCAAAGGGCTTCGTTGATGTTTATCCGAATCGCATCAAACCCAAGCGGTTGAAACTTCGTCCGCAGCGCATCGAGCTGCTGTTGGGCGTGGCGGCGCCGCCGGCAAAAATAAAATCGATCTTGACGAAACTCGGCTTCAAAATTCTTTCACAAAATATTTCTGGGTTTTTAGTGGAAGTTCCGACCTTCCGTCCGGATGTCACTCGCGAAGCCGATTTGATCGAAGAAGTGGCGCGCCACTTTGGTTTCGAGAATATTCCGGAGGACAGCGCAGCGGCGATCGATCAATTACAGCCCGCCAATTTAGAAGAGAGTTTTGCGCGCGCGCTCAAACAGCAACTGACCGCCGCCGGCTTTTCTGAAGTTTTAACTTACAGCTTGTTGAATAAAAAACATGCGCAGTTGTTTGCCGACGCCGACCGTCTGGTTGAAGTGGTGAACCCCATTAGCGCGGACTTTTCCACCCTGCGGCCGAGTTTGCTGCCGGGGTTGGTGAACATCGTCAGATGGAACGTCAACCGCAAAAACAAAAATCTCAAGCTGTTCGAGATCGGCAACGTGTTCGCATTGGACGGCCGCAAAATCTTGGAATCGAAAAAAATCGCAGGGATGATGAGCGGCGCCGCGTTCAGCAGCAATTGGAAACAGAAAGCCGCGGCCGTGGATATTTTCGATGTGAAGGGCGTCGTCGAAAATCTGCTGCGGCGGAATCGCGTCGCGCAATTTGTGCTGGCGCCGACGAGTTCACCTTTCTCCAAACCCACGAGCCTCAACATCACCGTTGCCGGCCAGCCCATCGGGATCGTGGGGGAGTTTACCAGCGAGTTGCTGGCGGAATTTGAAGTGGAGCAGCCGGTCTATTTTTTTGAGATCGACTTTCAATTGCTGCACGAGAAGATCACGCGCTGGCGGCTCTATTCGCCGATTCCGAAGTTCCCACCCATCGTCCGCGACATCGCCGTGGTAGTGCAAGAAAACGTGGACGCCGCGTTGATTGAAAACGACATCCGCAGCAACGGCGGCGAATTCTTGCAGCAGTTGAACCTGTTCGATGTTTTCACCGGCCCGCAATTGGGCGCGGGGCGCAAAAGTCTGGCGTTCAGTTTGACGTTTTTCTCGCCGCAGCGCACGCTGACGGAGGAAGAGATTGATTTGCAGCTCAAAAAAATCGTTGCGTCCTTAGAGCATCATTTTTCAGCCCGACTCAGGGAGTGATGAAACATGGAGAATTCGCAAATGGATTTAAAACAACTGGATGATCTAGAAGAAAGAATCAACCAGGCGGTTGGTTTAATCGAAAAACTTCGCATCGAAAATCAGGAGTTGCAGCGGGCGAACCAGCAACTGCGTTCGGATGCGCAATCGCGGGAAATATTGTTTCAAAAGCTTCAGGAGGAAAACGAGCATCTTCGTAAGCAGCAAAACGAATCGGCTTTAGGAAAAGAAAAGGAAGAAAGAATTAGAAGTAAAGTTGAGCAAATGTTGGCTCGTCTTGACGAGCTAAGCTATAATTTGTAGAAGTGCGGGTTGTGTTGTCAAAGTTGGCAGCATAATTGTGTAATGAGAGCAAACTGGGATATGATGAATGGAAAACGATGCCAGTATTCTAAAGATCAACATCTACGGCACGGAATATCCCATTAAAAGCGACGCCGCGACCGACGCCGATTATATCCGACGGGTGGCGGATTACGTTGACAAAAAGATGAGAGAGATCGATCAAAACACCCATTCGAAATCCTCTTTAAAAGTTGCGATTCTTGCAGCGCTCAATATCACCGACGAGCTGTTTCAGGAAAGAGGAAGGCAGAATTCGATGGTTTCTAAAATGGAGAACAAGTTAAAGGATTTGCAGTTGCTCCTGGATACCATTCTTGGCAAAAATGATGACGTTCATCAATAACTGATTTTCTCATCGCGCTGCCGTTAGCTCGCGTTCCACAATCTCCAACACTGCCCCAATTCACAGACACACCCGCACACCATCCCGGTTTTTAAACCGGCGTCTCATTTTTTTAATTCAGGAGAACCGCATTGTGATCGCCATGATTATCGTCTCGGTGTTAGCCGCGGGGCTGGGGTTTGTGTTGGGGTGGCTGCTGCGGCAGCGTTTCGGACAAAAAAAGCTTGCCCAGGCCGCCAAAATCGCGCAGCAGATAGTTGAGAACGCCAAAGCCGAAAGCGAAAACCTCAAAAAAGAGAAACTGTTGGAAGTGAAAGACGAGCTCTTTCAAATGAAGCAGGAGATGGAAAAGGAGCTCAAAATCAGGCAGGCGGAAGTCCAGCGTTTGGAAAAGCAGCTTTCGGATCGCGAATTGAATTTGGACCGCAAAGTCGATATTCTCAATAAGAAGGAAAAAGATGTTGCGCAGCTCAGCCAAAGCCTGCTCACTAAAGAGTCCTTATTGAAGAAAAAAGAGCTGGATCTGGAGCAGCTCATTCAGGAAGAGAACCAGCGGCTGGAAAAAATATCCGGACTCACCAGCGAAGAGGCCAGGAACATTCAATTGCAGAACATGCTGGAAATCGCGAAGCAGGAGGCCGCGCATGAAATCTACGAAATCCGCGAGCAGGCCAAGCAAACCGCAGTTCGCGAGGCGCGGGAGATCATTACTCAGGCGCTGCAGCGGTGCAGTATCAATCATGTTGTGGAAACCACGGTCTCAATGGTGAAGCTGCCCGACGATGAAATGAAGGGCCGCATCATCGGCCGCGAGGGCAGAAACATCCGTGCCTTCGAAAGCGCAACGGGCATCGAGGTACTCATCGACGACACGCCGCAGACGGTGGTGCTTTCCGGCTTCGATCCGCTGCGCCGGGAAATCGCCAAACTCTCTTTGGAGAAACTTATTTACGACGGACGAATTCACCCCGGCCGCATCGAGGAGGTGGTTGAGAAAACTCGCGAGGAGCTCAACACTCGCATCACGGAATTGGGGGAGCAGGCGCTGCATGAACTTGGCGTGCATGGCGTTCATTCCGAGTTGGCGCGGCTGCTGGGAAAACAAAATTTCAGAAATTCCTACGGCCAAAATTTATTACAGCACTCGCAGGAGGTGGCGCAATTGGCTGGTGTCATGGCTAGTCAGTTGGGTCTGGAGGTGATGTTGGCCAAGCGCGCCGGTATTCTCCACGACATTGGGAAGGTTGCGGAAGAATATGGCGACATGCCTTTCCACGAAATTGGGGTCGAGCTGGCCAAAAAATTCGGTGAAAATGAAATCGTTCAAAACGCCATTGCCTGCCAGTCGCAGAACCACACTGTCAACATCATTTCGCCGATTAGTATTTTGGTACAAGTGGCCGACGCCATCTCGGTATCGCGGCCGGGGGCGCAGAAGGAGATGTTAGACAATTATTTGAAACGCATGGCCAAGCTTGAAAGTATTGCCCTGTCGTTCACCGGAGTCGTCAAAGCGTACGCGCTGCAAGCGGGTCGGGAGATTCGCATCATTGTGGAATACGCGGTGGTGGATGAAGTGAAAGCGCAGATCCTGGCGGATGACATCGCCAAAAAAATTCGCGAGGAAATTGGTTACCCCGGTCAAGTTAAAGTTACCGTGATCCGCGAATACCGCGCGATTGATTATGCCAAATAATTTTTTGTTTGATTTTGTGGGTTCAAGGTTTTAAATTCAGCCAACATTCTTAATCTGCGGGCGGAATTGAGTAAAAGCAATAACGAGATCAACGTACTTTTCATCGCTGATATTATTGGCAAGCCCGGGCTGGAGATCGCCGCCAAGCTGCTGCCGGGTTTGAAGGATAAATATAGAAGCGATCTCTGCATCGCCAACGGTGAGAACGGCTGCGAAGGCAAAGGCCTGACGCAAGCCATCGCCCGCCAATATTTCAGCATGGGCATCGATGTCATCACCAGCGGCAACCATATTTGGGACAATCGCGATATTTTTGAATTGATGGCCAGCAACAACCGCATTTTGCGGCCGCTCAATTACCCGGAGGGAAATTTCGGAATCGGCTCAACCATTGTGGAAACCGCCTCGGGTTATAAAATCGGCGTCATCAATTTGCAGGGTCGAACGTTTATGTATGCGATCGATTGCCCGTTCAAAAGAGGTTTAACCGAGGCGCGCCGCTTGCAGAAAGACACCAACATCATCATCGTCGATTTTCACGCGGAGGCCACCGCTGAAAAAATGGCGATGGGATGGTACCTCGACGGCAAAGTGAGCGCGGTGATCGGCACCCACACTCACGTGCCCACTGCCGACGAAAGAATTCTGCCGGAGGGCACGGCTTATATTACCGACGTTGGCATGACGGGCCCGTTTGATTCGGTGATCGGTTTGAAAAAGGAAATCGCCATCAAACGCTTTTTGCACCAAACGCCGGAGCGCTATAAGCCCGCGGATGGCAACCTGCGGCTTTGCGCCGCGTCGGTCACCATCGATCAAGACACCGGCAAAGCGACGCGAATTGAGCGCATCAATTTGCCGTAACAATTGACTATGATGGCTGCTCAAATTATTGATGGCAAAAAGATTGCCGATGAAATCAAAAATTCTCTCAAAGAAGAAATTGCGTCGCTCAAAGAACAGGGGTGTGTCCCCGGTTTGACCGTAGTGTTGGTAGGGACGAATCCGGCGTCTCAAATTTATGTGGCGATGAAAAACAAAACCGCGGCGGAACTGGGGATCAATTCATCGACGATAAGTTTGCCGGCGGAAACCTCGCAGCAGATGCTTTTAAATTTGATTCGCGAGTTAAACCTGAATCGAAAGGTGCATGGGATACTGGTTCAACTACCGCTGCCGCCGCAAATCGACGAGCAGATCATCATAAACGCGATTGCTCCGGAAAAAGACGTCGATGGTTTTCATCCGATTAACCGCGGGAAACTCGTGATCGGGGAAGATACTTTCGTTCCGTGTACCCCGTTTGGTATTCAGCAATTGCTGGTTCGCAGCCGAATTGAAACGCAGGGGAGGCACGTCGTGATCGTTGGACGAAGTCGAATTGTCGGGCTGCCGTTGGCAATAATGTTGGTGCAAAAACGAGCCGGCGCCAATTGTACGGTAACGATGTGTCACACCGGAACGCGCGATCTCAGCCAGCTCACAAGGCAGGCCGATATTTTAGTGGCGGCGATGGGCAAGCCCGAAATGATCACCGGCGACATGGTAAAGGAAGGCGTGGTCGTGATCGATGTCGGCGTGAACCGCATCGAGGACCCAAGCAGCGACAAAGGCTATCGCATTATCGGCGACGTTGATTTCAATGCGATCAGCAAAAAAGCATCGGCGATAACGCCGGTTCCCGGCGGCGTGGGACCGATGACGATTGCGATGTTGATCCACAACACGGTGAAAGCCGCCAAACAATTTTGCGCCAGTAGCTCAACTGGATAGAGCGTTGGCCTCCGGAGCCAAAGGCTGGGGGTTCAAGTCCCTCCTGGCGCACTGATTTTTAGTCTAATAAATTAAAACGGGAGAATGGGAAACAGTAATTTAACCTTGCCGTATATTGGGCAAGTTAAGCATAACGGTTTCCTTCCTCCTCCGAGCCGTCTGACACTGGCAGACGGCTCTTTTTTTAGGGCCAATGTGTCAGCGGGCGGTCAAAAGCGGCCACCTGTGGGCACTTTAAAAGCGGCCATTTT
>JBBIIG010000072.1:0-19458 GCA_037446635.1 bacterium | reverse complement strand
TGCGCGCCGCGGCGATTTTCTCGGCGTTGATTTTCGTAATCTGTCGAACGTCTTTTCCGCTGGGAAGCACCGAGTATAACTCAACCGGCGATTTCAGATGATCGAGTCCGTAAACAATCCGCGAACCGGCAATTGCTGGCGTCCGGGCGTGCCCCTGTTCCACCACCGTGTTGACTTTGCCGCTGGCGACATCGATGGCGAACAGAGAAGTCTGTCCTAAGTTTCCCGCCGTGGTGAAGATCGTTTTGGCATTCGCAGACCACACGATGTTATCCGCCGAGCGATCCCATTCCTGCGTGAGAATCCGCTCGCTGCCGCCGGGCCACGAGCGCAGTACGATCCGAAAACGGTCGGATTCGTAGCCCGGCCGCTCCATCGCGAGATAGGCCAGGGTTTTGCCGTCCGGCGAAAAGGCCGGCGCGGTGTCCCAGGCTTTGTTATTCGTAGTCAGACATTCCGGCGCTTTAGAGCCGTCGATGGGCGCGAGAAACAGATCGAAATTAGTGGACCACGCTTCTTCGCGGCCAGCATCGCGAGTGGTGAAAACAACAGATTTGCCGTCGGGCGTGAAGGTGATTTCTTCCGGGCCGCCAAAAGGCTTGGATGGGCAATCAGCATCCATTCCTTTCATGATATCCACAGCGTCGCCGCCGGCGGTGGGCATCACAAACACATGTGAGCGCCGGCCGTCTTTCCAGGTATCCCAATGGCGGATGAACAAGCGCTCGAACATTTTGCCGCTGGATTTGCGTTTAGTAATCTCATCTAATTTGTTTTTCGTGCAATCAATCGTCTCGCAGTCCGGAAAAACTTCCATTGTAAAGGCAAGGTGTTTGCCCTCGCGCGACATCACGAAGCAGCCGATATCCAACGGCTGATCCGTAATCTGCTGCGGCTCGCCGCCATCCACGGCCATGCGCCAAACTTGCGCGGAACCCGAGCGCGTGGAGATGAACCACAAGTGCTTGCCGTCCGGCGACCACACGGGATTCTGCTCATTGGCCGGGCTGAAGGTGAGCTGCTTGAGGCCCGCGCCATCCACGCCCACCAGCCAGAGATCGGTGCGGCCCTTGTTGGCGTCGAGGTCGGTTTTCCGAAGCACGAAAGCGATCCATTTGCCGTTGGGCGACACTTGCGGCTCGGAGATGCGATCCATCGCCAGCATATCGTGAACGGAAAACGGGTGAGTTTCGTTGGGATTGGCAAACAAGGACGGATTCAGCGTCAGGGCGATAAGCACAATCAGACACACGAACAAGCACGAACCTCTAAGCATTGGAAATCTCCTTTCATGGAATTTGCAAAAACAGAAATGGTTGAAGCGATTGTTTCGAGTTTGCGGTGTGAAAGTAGTGATTGGCTTTCATAAAGTCAAGCAATGCTTCTCTTACTGAATGAATTTGATTTTATTGGTGTACATTCTCAAGAAAGTTGGTTTCAGGTCTCCGAAATTTTCGCTTGAACACCATTTTGATGGCATCCGCCGCGTCAACCCACAAGCGACGGTCTCCGTGGAAGATGTGCAGTCCGCGGAGCAAGCCTTGCTGCGAAACTCGCCGCCGGTGTTCAACCTCAACTTTTTGAATCGTATTAAAGTGAAGCGCAGAGGGAATAAGATTTTCTTGAAACTCAACTTGATTTTCTAAAGTCGTAGCGATATATTCGTCATACTTTTTCAGCGAAGAAGTTCAAACGACGCCGCCAGCGCCAACGATCCGACTCGTACCAGCCGACGTTCTGTTTGACGCTGCGTGAGAATCTTAAAAAGAAATAGCAGCCCGCCGTAGGGGCGATTCATGAATCGCCCCTACGACTTCCAAAATTCCGCAAAAATCCTCAAACTCACCTTGACTTTCTGAACTCGAATCTATATATTCGCCATGCTTTTCTCGCAGGTGTTGTAGCACATGAACTCAGCCAATTTTTAACCAAGCATGGCGCAACTTTTTCACCCCAGTACCAACACTTTTTCTAAAGTCACCATCTTCGGCGCGGTGTTTTTTATTGCCGCCGGCTTTTGGGTTCTTCTCACTATTGAACGTTCATCTTATGTCACGCAGGCCAGCGTGGTGCGCCAGCAGCCGGTGCCGTTCAGCCATCGTCATCACGTCAGCCAGTTGGGCATCGACTGCCGTTATTGCCACACTTCGGTGGAAGAAAGCAGTTTCGCCGGCATCCCGCCCACAAAAACTTGCATGACCTGCCACTCGCAAATTCACGCCACCGCGCAGATGCTCGAGCCGGTGCGCGAAAGCTGGCGTAGCGGCAAATCGCTCGAATGGGTGCGCGTGCACGACTTGCCGGATTTCGTTTATTTCAACCACAGCATTCATGTTAAAAAAGGCATCGGCTGCGAGACCTGCCACGGCCCGGTTGGACAGATGGCGCTGGTGTGGAAAGAAAATTCACTGAATATGGAATGGTGCCTCGGCTGCCATCGCGCGCCGGAGGAATTCGTTCGTCCCCGCGAAGCCGTGTTTAAAACCGATTGGCATCCGCCGGTCGATCAGGAAACCTTGGGCGCGGAGTTGCTGGCGGAGTACAAGATCAGCAAGTTGGATAATTGTTCGATTTGTCATAGGTAATATGAATTTGTCGTTTCGAGCGGAGCCGAGAAACCTGATAGCGAAAGCGGCTGGCGAATTCGCACGTAAAATTTTAGTAAGCATGATCTACTGGCTGTCAGATTCCTCAGCCGACACAAAGCGTCGGCTTCGGAATGACAATTTAATTGACTTTTGAGACGAAAAGCATCGATCCATCAATCCATCAATCCATTTATCCATTACTCCATTTCGATTAGTAGACCCAAATGGATCATAACAAGACGTGGCGAAGTTTAGAGGAATTGGCGCAGACCGAAGAGTTCCAGCGGCGCGTCGAAAATGAATTCGCTGTCAGTCCACTGGACTGGCAGGACGGATTCAGCCGCCGGCGCTTCCTGCAATTGATGGGCGCTTCCATGGCGCTGGCCGGGCTCAATGCCTGCACCCGGCAGCCGGAGGAAAAGATCTTTCCGTACGTGCAGCCGCCGGAGCAAATCGTTCCCGGCAAGCCGCTGTTTTATGCCACTGCGATGACCCGCGGCGGGTATGCCTACGGCGTGCTGGCAGAAAGTCACACCGGCCGCCCCACGAAGATTGAGGGCAATCCGGAGCATCCTGCCAGTCTCGGCGCGACCGATATTTTTGCGCAGGCCTCGGTTTTAGAATTGTACGATCCCGATCGCTCGCAGGTGGTCACCCACCTCGGCCGCATCAGTACGTGGGAAAATTTTCTCACCGCGCTGCAAGTGGAATTAGAAGCGCAGAAAATCAGCGACGGCGCGGGCTTGAGAATTTTAACTGAAACCATCACTTCCCCCACGCTCGCCAATCAGTTGCAAAATTTGCTCTCGCAGTTCCCACTGGCAAAGTGGCACCAGTACGAACCGGTGAATCGCGACAACGCGCGACTCGGCTCGAAAATGGCCTTCGGCGAGTTTCTCGACTGCCGCTACGATTTCCAAAAAGCCGATTACATCCTCAGCCTCGACGCTGATTTTCTCACCGACAATCCGGGCAGCTTAAAATACACTCGTGACTTCACTGCGCGCCGCAAAGTGGAAGACGGCGGCGAAAATAAAATGAGTCGGCTTTATGTGGTGGAAAGCACACCCACGCTCACTGGCGCGATGGCTGATCATCGCCTGCCGCTGGCGGCCAGTGAAATTGCAGCATTCGCAGCGGCGCTGGCGCAGGAACTGGAAGTCACCGCAGATTTGGGAATCACTATCGAAAATTTGCCGAGTCTCGCCAACGTGAAATGGGGCAACTGGATGAAAGTCGTTGCCAAAGATTTGCGGCGACATCGCGGCGCGGGGCTGGTGATTGCCGGCGAATCACAGCCGCCGGTGGTGCACGCGCTGGCGCACGCCATCAACTCGGCTCTCGAAAACGCAGGAAAAACGGTGATTTACACCCAGCCCGTTGAGCCGCGGCCGGTGGTGCAAATCGATTCGCTGAAAGAATTAGTCAACGACATGAATGCTGGCGCCGTGAATGTGCTGATGATTATGGGCAGCAATCCAGTTTTCAACTCACCCGTGGATCTCAATTTTCTTGAAGCGATGAAAAAGGTTGCGTTCCGCGTTCATCTCGGACGATACGCGGACGAAACCGCCGAATGGTGCCACTGGCACATTCCCCAGACTCACTATCTCGAACACTGGAGCGACGCTCGCGCCTTCGATGGCACGGCCTCCATCGTTCAGCCGCTGATTGCGCCGCTTTACGGCGGCAAATCTGCCCACGAGTTTTTGGCCGTGTTCATTGGACAGGCGGGCAAACCCGCTTACGAGATCGTCCGCGAGTATTGGCAGTCGCAATTTCCCGGCGTTGATTTTGAAAAATGGTGGCGGGTTGCGGTTCACGACGGCGTGGTGGCGGGAACGGCGAAATCGGTGCAATTGAAGATAGAGGATAAAAGATGGAAGATAGAAGATGGCGGATTGCAAAAGGAGTTGGAGATCTCCTTCCGTCCTGACCCGACGATTTGGGATGGCCGCTACGCCAACAACGGCTGGCTGCAGGAATTGCCGAAACCGATCACCAAACTGACGTGGGATAACGCGGCGTTGATTTCGCCGCGTGCTGCCGAGAATTCAAAATTGAAAAACGGCGACGTGGTTGAATTGAAAGTCGGAGATCGCCAAGTTGAAGCGCCCATTTGGATTTTGCCCGGACAGCCGGAGAATTCGGTCACCGTTCACTTCGGCTACGGCCGCTCGCGCACCGGCAAAGTGGGCGCGGGATGCGGATTCAATGCCTACGCGCTGCGAACCTCGCAAGCGCAATGGTTTGGCAGCGGATTGCAAATCACTAAAACCGGAAAAACCTACGCGCTGGCGAGCACACAGATGCATCATAATATGGAAAATCGTCATCTCGTGCGCAGCGGCACACTCGCCGAATACTTGCAGCATCCCGAGTTCATCCACGAGTTGGGACACGATCCTGATCCCGCGCTGACGTTGTATCCGCCGCATGAATACAAGGGCTACGCCTGGGGCATGGCCGTGGATTTGAATTCGTGCACCGGCTGCAATGCCTGCACGGTGGCGTGCCAGTCGGAAAATAATATTCCGGTGGTTGGAAAAGAACAAGTGCTCGTTGGCCGCGAAATGCACTGGATTCGCATCGATCACTATTTTGAGGGCGACGCCGAAAATCCCGAGTCCGTGCACCAGCCGGTGATGTGCCAGCACTGCGAGAACGCGCCGTGCGAAGTGGTGTGTCCGGTCGCCGCGACGACTCACAGCGCCGAGGGTTTGAACGAGATGGTGTACAATCGCTGCGTCGGCACGCGCTACTGCGCCAACAACTGTCCGTACAAAGTGCGGCGCTTCAACTTTTTACTCTACTCGGATTTCGAAACGCCGAGTTTGAAAATGATGCGCAATCCCGACGTAACCGTGCGCAGCCGCGGCATCATGGAAAAGTGCACCTACTGTGTGCAGCGCATCAACGTTGCCCGCATCGATGCCAAGAACGAAGATCGTCAGATTCGCGACGGTGAGATTTTGACGGCGTGCCAGCAGGTCTGTCCCGCGGACGCAATTGTTTTTGGAAATATAAATGATCCGAATAGTCGAGTGTCGAAACTGCGGGCGCAGCAGCGCAATTACGGCATCCTCACGGATTTGAACACGCGGCCGCGCACGACTTACTTGGCGAAGTTGCGGAATCCGAATCCGGAGCTTTTAGAGGGATAAAAACATCGAGTTCCGAAATGAATCAAAATAACAAACTCAGAGAATTCAGAATTGACCTGCTGAAGAAGGAAATCGATATGATTAGCCAGAAAATAAATCATTTCGATAATCTTCGTCAGAAAACAAAACAGATGGGGATCATTCTATGGACAGCAACAATAGGCTACGGACTTAAAGAAAATATACCCTTTATGTTATACATATCGGTGCTACTTCCACTACCCTTTTGGTTAATGGAAACATCCTTTAGAAGATTTTATAAAGGTCATCAAGTTAGGCTTAAAGCCATACGAGACTTTATTCGGGATGGTAAATATAATCTAAAGGGTACAGAAGTGACGTTAGCACAATTTCTAAGCGAAGACGAGAATTCTGATTTTCCTGTTTTTGACTATTGGGGAATAGAAACAATTGCGAGCGAGAAACACAAAAAGGAAACAAGATTTTTAAGTAGTTTTCTAAATAGAAATCTCCTTCTGATTTATGGCCCTATGATGGTCATTAGTATAGCACTAATTATTTCCAAACTATGATGAGTTTGAGGTTTTGATGATCGACGAAACTTTCAAATGGTTCACTTCCGCAGATCTAAGTAAATATGAAGGGCTGTACGTTTGCATCGTTGGCAAAAAAGTGGTAAGCGCTGATGAAGATCCGGAGGTTGCCTATGCAGCGGCAAAGAAAAAACATCCTAAAAAGGAAATTGTGATTTGGAAGGTTCCGGCGGGCGAGAATTTTATATTCTGATAGATGATCGAATTTGATTACAGAAAAGAGCGCTTGCGAACACGGAGAATTATTTACCGGCCGGTCGCAAAAGTTTCTCTACTAAAAACTGGGGACGAATGGATTGCTGAATACTTTTATATCGACTCGGGAGCAGACTACACTTTAGTGCCGTATCGGATAGGTCGCTTTTTGGGATTAGAAAAAAGGGCATCAGAAGTTCGGGAGATTGGTGGAATTGGCGGAGTGATCGGCACAAGATTCGTTGTGGTCCCAATGAAGATTGGCAATCATCAATTTGACTGCAAAATAGCTTGGGCTCAAATTGAACGCGTGCCTCTGCTATTAGGCAGAGAGGATGTGTTTGATCATTTTGATATAACATTTAGACAGCGAGACAAAAAGACCACTTTTGTTTGGCGAAATAAATAATGGCGGAAACTTTAGACAAATCTGAAACGGCGCAAGCCAAACCCCCGCTGATCGAGCCCGGCCACACCTATGCCTCGATCACCGACAAGATCAGCTCCATCGTGCTCACCCGCAAAACGCCGATGAGCTGGTTCATCGGCTTCGGGATTTCATTCATTTTGCTGATGGCGCTGCTGGTTTCGGTGTCATATCTTTTCGCAAAAGGCACGGGGATTTGGGGCATCAACAATCCCGTGAGCTGGGGATTTGCCATCATCAATTTTGTGTGGTGGATCGGCATCGGCCATGCCGGCACGCTCATCTCCGCCATTCTGCTTTTGCTGCGGCAGGAGTGGCGTACCTCCATCAATCGTTTCGCCGAGGCGATGACCCTGTTTGCCGTGGCCAGCGCTGGCATTTTCCCGCTCATTCACATGGGGCGCCCGTGGCTGTTTTACTGGCTTCTTCCCTATCCCAACACCATGGCAATGTGGCCGCAGTTTCGCAGTCCGCTGGTGTGGGATGTGTTTGCGGTGGGAACGTACGCTACGGTTTCGCTGCTGTTTTGGTACGTCGGCCTCGTTCCCGATTTTGCGACCCTGCGTGATCGCACCAAAAAGGGCCTCGCGAAAATCATATACGGAGTTCTCGCGATGGGCTGGCGCGGCTCGGCCGTGCACTGGCATCGTTACGAAACCGCGTATCTGTTGTTGGCCGGACTCGCCACACCGCTGGTGATTTCGGTGCACACGGTGGTGAGCTTCGACTTCGCCATGTCGATTATTCCCGGCTGGCACGCCACGATCTTCCCGCCCTATTTTGTGGCCGGCGCCATTTACGCCGGCTTCGCAATGGTGCTGACGCTTTCCATCCCGCTGCGCAAAATGTATGGCCTCGAAGATTTCATCACCATGCGCCACATCAAAAACATGGCAAAGGTGATGCTGGCCACGGGTCTCATCGTGGTTTACGGCTACATGATGGAGGCTTTCACCGCGTGGTACAGCGGCAACGAATACGAGCAGTACATGATTCTCAATCGGTTGAAAGGCCCGTACGCTCCATTTTATTGGGCGCTGATTTTGTGCAACGGACTGGTGCCGCAGCTGATCTGGTGGGATAAAATTCAAAACAGCGTGGTGGCGCTGTTCATCATCGCGATGTTTGTGAACGTGGGCATGTGGTTGGAGCGCTTCATCATTGTCGTAACCAGTTTGCATCGCGATTTCATGCCATCGTCGTGGGGCATGTACTGGCCGACCGGCTGGGATTGGGCCACTTACGTTGGCACCATCGGCCTGTTCCTCACGCTGATGTTTCTCTTCCTGCGCGTGGTGCCGGCAATTTCAATTTTTGAAATGCGCACGCTGGTGACCGATGATCGACAATCGAAAACTGAAGATTGACTAATTGTGATTATTGTCTATTGATTATTGACTAATGACCACCGACAACTGACGGCAACCATGAACCAAAATTCTAAACTATACGGATTATTAGCCGAGTTCGAAAATCCCGACCATTTGCGCGAAGCGGCGGAGAAAGCGCACGCCGCGGGCTACCGCAAAATGGATGCTTACACCCCGTTTCCCGTAGAAGGTTTGGCGGAGGCCGTGGGTCATGCCAAACCAACGTTGCCGCTGCTGGTGCTGATCGGTGGAATTATTGGCGGATTACTCGGGTTCGGAATGCAGTATTATGGCTCGGTCATCGGCTATCCGCTCAACATTGGCGGCCGGCCGCTCAATAGTTGGCCAGCGTTCATTCCCATTACATTTGAAGTGACGATTCTGATTGCCGCATTCACGGCGGTGCTTGGCATGTTTGCATTGAATGGACTGCCGCAGCCGTATCACCCAGTGTTCAACGTCGAGCGCTTTGCGTTGGCCTCGCGCGATCGCTTTTATCTGTGCATCGAAAGCCGCGATCCAAAATTCGATCTGGCTTCGACAAAAGCATTTTTAGAAAGCTTGCAGCCGCGGGTGGTGTTTGAAGTGCCGAATTGATTATTGTCTATTGTCAATTGAACTGATTATAAAAATCTCCAAAGTTGATAGAGAATTGTTAGCCCTGAGCAGTAATGCGAATTTCATGGAAATAATCGATGCAGCGAGAAAAGGGTTTGCTTTCGGCAAAACGGTTTCATTGGAAGAAATGAAGCGAGAATTTCTCCCCGAGAAAAAGAAGAGGAAGCGCTGAGTTGTATTATTCAACAATCAATAATCAATCGACAATCATCGGACGTCGATTATCGTTCAAAACGATCTGTTTGATCCTGTTGGCGCTTGGCGCGACAGCCTGCCGACAAGACATGCACGATCAGCCGCGTTTCGAGCCACTCGAAAAAAATGATTTTTACAGCGACGGCCGCGCTTCACGTCCGGTGATCGCGGGAACAGTGGCGCGGGGACAATTGAATATCGACGATCATTTTTACACCGGCAAAATCAACGGCGAGTTAGCGACCGCGTTTCCGTTTCCTATCACCAAAAGCGTTTTGGAACGCGGACGCGAGCGCTTCAACATTTTCTGCACGCCCTGCCACGGCGCGCTGGGATACGGCGACGGCATGATCGTGCAGCGCGGATTCCGTTCGCCGCCGTCGTTTCACATTCAGCGGCTGCGGGAAGCGCCCGTTGGCCACTTCTTCGACGTGATGACCAACGGCCTCGGTGCCATGTACGATTATCGCGACAAAGTCTCGCCGGCCGATCGCTGGGCCATCGCGGCGTACATTCGAGTTTTGCAGCTCAGCCAGAACGCCGCCATCGAGGATGTGCCGGAGGAGATGCGGCAGAAGTTGATAGAGACGCGACCTGACTAAGAAAATCTTGGTCATCTATTGAAAGACAAAGTTTCGGGAATTCAAAAGCAGACCCCATCCTAACCTTCCCCTGAAAGGGGAAGGGACTCCAATCCCCTCTCCTTATAGGGTAGGGAGGGGATTTAGGGGTGGTTTTTTTGGGACATCGAGTTAGAATAATTGACGAATAACCATCGATAACCCACCCCTAACCCTCCGAGGAGGGGGATTTAATCGTTCTTTTATCATGCAACTCTTTAAAATCTTAGGAATTCTCTAAGTTGATATTTATACCCGTTACTAAAAAACCATGATCTCCAATCTCGTCATGTTACTCGCCGGCGGCGTTGGCAGCCGCCTCAGTATTCTCGGGCACATGCGTGCTAAACCGGCGGTGCCCTTCGGCGGCATGTACCGCATCATCGATTTCACGCTCAGCAACATCATGAATTCCGGCCTCGATTTCGTGGGTGTGCTGACCCAGTACAAGCCGCTGTCGTTGATGGAACACATCGGCACCGGGGCGCCGTGGGATTTCATCGGCCGCAGCCGCGGCGCAAAAATTCTCCCCCCGCGCACCGGCCAAAAAGATTCCGACTGGTACAAAGGCACTGCCGACGCCGTACGCCAGAACATCGACTTCATCGAAAACCGCCATCCCGAGCGCATCTTGATTCTCTCCGGCGATCATATCTACAAAATGGACTACTCCGAGCTCATTCATTTTCACAAAAAGAAGAAAGCCGATCTCACCATCGGCATGATGCCGGTGCCGTGGGAAGACACCATCCACTTTGGCATCGCCATCACCGATAAAGACAACCGCATCATCGATTGGGAAGAGAAGCCGGCAAAGGCGCGTAACAACCTCGCGTCGATGGGAATCTACGTTTTCAACGGCGACTATTTGTTGGATATGCTGCGCCGTCACAAAGAACACGACTTCGGCAAAGACATTATCCCCGCGGCGCTGAAAAAAGATCGCGTGTTCGCCTATCCCTTTGAAGGTTACTGGCGCGATGTTGGGACCCTCAAAGCCTATTGGGACGCGAACATGGACTTGCTCGATCCCGAAACCTCGGGCTTGAATTTAGATTCGTGGGGCTTGCGCACCAACGTCGAAGAGGATGGCCGCATCAGCGATCGCCCGCCCACGCGGATTGCTGCCAAAAGCGCGGTGACGAATTCGGTGATTTCTCCGGGCTGTGTCATCGAGGGCACGGTGGTGAATTCGATTCTATCGCCGGGAGTGTATGTGGCACGTGGCGCAAAAGTGATCGACTCGGTGGTGATGCACGACTGCCGCATCTTAGCCGGCGCCGAAGTCAACAAATCTATTTTGGACAAAAAAGTCGTGGTTGGCGAATACACGGTGTTGGGCGCCGGATCGGAGGAAATCGCCAACAAAGAAACGCCCAGTCATCTTTCGTGCGGTCTGATTGTGGTGGGCAAAAGCGCGGAGATTCCGGCCAAATTTAAGGTGGGCAAAAATAGCATCCTCTATCCAAAGTTGAACGCGGACGATTATCCAACTAAAGAAATTGCAGCGGGCGAAACCATTCGCCCCCGGCACTCCGAGGAATAGCACTTGAAAGCCGTCATCTTGGCCGGCGGGTTGGGCACCCGGCTGCGCCCGCTGACCTGTAATCTCCCCAAGCCCATGGCGCCGGTGATGAACCGGCCTATTCTCGAACACATCGTCCTTCATCTCAAAAAGCATCAATTTACTGATCTCATTTTTCTGCTCTATTATCAGCACGAAATCATCCAAAATTATTTTGCAGACGGCGCACGCTTCGGCGTTCGCATCACGCACATCGCCGCCACAGAAGATTACGGCACCGCCGGCGCGGTAAAGCGCGCCGCCGATTTTTTGGACGATACTTTCCTCGTCCTTTCCGGCGATGGCATTACTGATTTGAACTTGGCTCGCCTGGTGGAATTTCATAAACAAAAACACGCGCTCGCGACTATCGCATTGGCACGCGTCGCCGACCCCTCGCCGTTTGGCGTGGTGGTGACTGACCAGAATCAGCGCATTACCCGCTTCCTCGAAAAACCCTCGTGGGGGCAAGTGTTCAGCGACACCATCAACATGGGCATCTACGTTTTGGAACCACCCCTGCTGGAGGGAATCCCGCCAGAAAAAGAGTTCCAATTTGAGAAAGACGTCTATCCGAAACTCATCGAGCAGGGACAGCCGCTGTATGGTTTTATCGAGAATTGCTACTGGAAAGATATTGGCGATTTGCGAACCCTTCAACAGGTGCAGCGAGACGTGTTTGAAAAAAAAATCAATCTCCAAATCAACAAGCCGTTTAAAAATGGCGCCTTTCGCGGCAAAGGCAGCAAATTAGGCAAAGGCGTAAAATTAGAGGGCGGCGTCGTATTGGGCGAACACTGTCGGGTAGAAGACGGCGTAACGTTGAACAACGTGGTAGTGGGCGACTTTTGCCGAATTGGCCGCAACAGCGTCATCAAGGATTCGGTTTTATGGAGCGGCGCGCAGGTAGGAAAAAATTGTGAGCTGGTGCAGGATGTGATTGGCCGCGAGGTGATCATCGAAGACGGCTGTGTGCTGGATCAAAACGTCTTCGTCAGCGATGGCTCGAAAATTGGCGCGCACAGTCACATCACTCCTAACGTCAAAATCTGGCCGCACAAAGAAGTGGATGTCGGCTCAGTGGTGAACGCCAGCTTAGTGTGGGGCGACAAGTGGCAGCGGGAGTTGTTCACCGATGCGCGGGTGACCGGTCTTGCTAATTTTGAAATCTCGCCGGAGTTTGGCGCGAAGTTGGGCGCCGCGTTTGGCGCCTGGGTGGGCAAAGGCCAGCAGGTGGTAGTGAGCCGCGACGCCACGCCCGCCGCACGCATGATCGACCGCGCCATCATCACCGGGCTGATGTCGGCCGGCGTGCAAATCCAAAATTTGGAAGTGATGCCAATCCCTATTTCGCGCTACGCGCTGCCCGCCGTGAAATCAAAAGGCGGGATTCACGTTCGCCGCTCGCCCTTTGAAAGGAATCTGCTGGACATTCTCTTCTTTGATGCCAACGGCCGCGATATCTCCACGGCGGTGGCCAAAACCATCGAGCGCAATTTTTACCGCGAAGATTTTCCGCGCGTGCTCTTCGATGAAGTGGGCGACATCGACTACCCGGTGCGGGTGGCGCAATCCTATTCACAGGATTTTTTGAAACACGTGGACACCGCCGCCATCGAATCGGCCAAATTCAAAGTGGTGATCGATTATTCTTTTGGCGCGGCCACGCAAGTTTTTCCTTCCATCCTCGGCTCGCTGGACTGCGAGGTGATCTCCCTCAACGCCTTTCTCGACCCGGAGCGGCTCAGCCGTTCCGCCGAAGAATTTGAGCAGGCTTTAGGGCAACTGGCAAAAATCGTCAAGTCCACCAACTCCCACATTGGCTTTCTCATCGACGCCGGTGCGGAGAAAATTTTCTGTGTGGACGAAAAGGGCGAAGTTATTCCCAGCAATCGTTTGGCGGCGATGATCGCGCGATTGTATTTAGATCTGCATTCGCCGCGCAAAATGGCGGTGCCGGTCTCGGCGCCGAATTACGTGGAAACGCTGGCGCGCGCGGCCGGCGTGGAGCTGGTCTACACCGCCCACGACGGCGGCTCGCTCATCAAAGCCACGGAAGACCCCGAGGTGCAGTTGGCTTTGGACATCACTGGCGGGCTGATTTTCCCGGAATTTCACTTCGCCTTCGACGGCATGTTTTCGATTGTGAAGATTTTGGAGATGCTGGCGAAGTCAAACCTGACGCTGCGCAAATTGCAAGCCCAACTACCCAAGCGATCGTTAGTGGTGGTGCAGGCGCCGTGTCCGTGGGAAGCCAAAGGCAAAGTGATGCGCCGATTACATGAAGACTCGCAGGGCGAGAATCGTCTGTTAGTGGATGGCGTGCGCATCAACTTCGAAGATGCCTGGGTGCTGGTGCTGCCGGACCGCGATCGGGCGGGGTATCACATTCTCGCGGAAGCCGGCAGCGCCGCCGCGGCAGAGAAATTGGTGGAGGAATATCGCGAGAAGGTGCTGGAGTGGGCTAAAATGTAATCCCATCACTTTAAAACACATATTGCAAATTCAAAGCGATAACCGAATCGAGCTGGCCTTCCAACAATTCATTGGAGATCGGAATTTTGAACTCGATACCCGGAATGAAATGATCAACTTTGGCATTGCCGCTCAATGTTATTTCCAGGATATTGGGTTTGTTTCCGTTGTCGGCCTTCAGCCACTTTCTGCCTGCTAAGCCTCCTCCCAAAGTGAATCGGTTTATTTCATAAGAAACCTGCGTGCCGTAGAGAATGAACCACCCCGATTGTTCGTCCCGGCTCTGATGGATAATGTAACTCACTCCCGACTGGAAAAGCAGGTTTATCCCTGATGGGAACGAATAGTGATAGTGAAGACTAGCCGTCACCGGCACGATGTTGCTGGTGAACGCCTCGATGCGCTTCACCATGTCCGTCTGAAAACCCACGGTTGCAGCAGCGCCGAAGTCAGGATCATCATCGTCCTGTGCCAGTGGGAAACGGATTCCGACTTCTCCCGAAATATGGGAATTACGTTTCCATATCTCCAAACCCAGGTAGGGATTTCCCAACATGTTTTGGGCTTCATCCCCGGGAGTATCAAAGTCAGCGTGAGCAAATGGAAGCTCGGCTTTCAACCCAAGCCAATTATCCAATGGCAGCCGCATGGAGAAAAACACCGCGGAGGTGAAAAAGGTCGGCTCAACCTCGAGGTCGTAATTGGGCTTGAGAAACTCGATGGCCAGGTATCTCGAATGATCTGGTTTAGAAAAAAAGGTCTGTCCGTAAAGGGTTGGAGGGATTATGACACTAGCAATAAAACATAAAGTGACGGAAAAAATGATGAAGGATGGAAGTCTCATGTTAAATTATCTCCTGTGCTGTGTAGTGACGCCTTTAGGCGTCGCCCGCTTCAACCAATAGAAAGTCAATTCGGCCGCTGACGATAAATATAGGTTGAATCAATCTGGAAGTTCACGGTTCGTTCCACAAACGCGCCGAATATCCCTCTGCCGCCAACAAAATTGGAATACTGGGTTGCAAACAACTCCAACCCCTCCTCTTCGTCCCAGAAATCAGCCCGTTTATGAACCGCCGCCGCCTTAAAATAGTGCTCATCCAGTGCACGGATGAGCACCTGGATATCCGGGGAAATTTCAACAGAGTCTATGAAATTAAAACGTTGGAACAGCGGGGCATAGAGATCGAAACGAATTTCCGTTTTGAGAGTGGGGTTGCCAATTGTGCCCCACCAATACTCCTGAGTTCTAAATATCCTGTCCGGTGAACGAGGTCGCCACCATTCATATTGAAATTGCAGCAAATAACCCACGGCATACGGACTCGGTTGCCATTTTAATTCGAGCAGCTCCCCAAACTTCAAAGGCGTTGGCGGATACGTTGTAATTGCGAATGGCCCCGGCACCGTTGCCTCGGCCGTTGCTTCTTTCTGCAGATGATTAACTTTCACGCGCAAAAGATAGGTTCGCCCCGGCTCGGCTCGCAGTGGCGCCCAATAGACTCCCGGATCATTGATGGCTTCCTGAAAAGAAACGGTATTCCCAGCGGCCTCCAGCGAAACCATCGCACCTGAAACCCGGTACCGAAGAGGGTCGCTGACATAGGGCGGCTCGTCTAAACCGCGGGCACGTAATACCAGCACTCTGAGCGTATCTTCCTCCGGATTAAGAAAAGCTGAAATGCTCAACTCATTGGCCACGGAAGGCACATTCTCCGGCGGGGTTAAACCGGATTCACAAGCGAACAGATAACACAGACAAAGTAAACTAAGCTTCTTCATGATGACATTCCTCCCGACTTAGAGATTAAACCTCAGACCAAGGGTCGGCAAAATAGGAAGCGCAAATTTGTCCGTGCGTTCAAGATCGTTCAGAAAAACATGTTTGTCCGGGTAAACATAATTTTTTTGAAAGTACAGATTTTGAATTTGCAGATAGAGGGTGAGGTGCCAATTTTTTTTATGGAAGTGCCGAAAGAAACTCACATCCAGGCGATGATAAGGGGGATAGGTATAGAAATCCGTGGGCGTTTCTATCAAGCCGCCGCCCCCGCTGCCATCCGGCAAAGGCGCCTCGTATTCTCCAATTACCAGTTGATACGGCTGCCCGCTGGCAAGAATCCAGCTAAAGCCGGCGCTCCATTTTTTGTGAAAATTGTATTCGCCGGTCAGGTTAAAAGTGTGCTTCCTATAATAGCCCGGCGCGACCCGCCTCCCGGCGATGTTAAGATACGTGCGGTTGAAGTGATACCCCAGCCAGGCGGTCAGCCGGCCACTTTTTTTTTCAGCAAAGATTTCAAATCCCCAGGCTTTGCCATCATACTGGTGCAGAAGCGGATCGCTATCGAGAAAGCGATCCCGATTCATGATGCCGACGTTTGAGAGGTCTTTCAAATATGCTTCGGTACGAAAGCTATATTCGTTCGATAATTCGGCGATCCAAGCAGCGGTCAAATTCCAGGCTGAGGATAACTGGTGCTGCTTCTGCAGCGGCACCCACACTTCGTACGGCGCGAGCACGTCTTCTTCGGTGTTGGCAGTGATTACATTTTGATGATATCGACCGGCACTCAGTTTAATCGTATGCCGCGGATGAATTTGTGTGGTTAGCATGAGACGCGGCGCCAGCGCCACCTTTTCCAGGTTGCTAAAATAATTGAGCCGCAGTCCGGCGGTCAGTTGCAGAAAAGGCTTTAGATGCCAGACCTCTTCCGCAAACGGACTGAGTTCGTGAATGGTGGGCGTGGCAATCGATGGGTTGTAATCAACAATATTGGTGGCTACATACAGATCATAAGCTAAGTTATGATATTGCACACCGGCTGTAAAAGTGTGATTGGAAAGGCCGGTGAAAGTTAGCGTTTGCTTGAGACTGAGGTCACGAATGCAATTGTCGAGATCGAATTCCACACGCGGCACCAGCGCACCAAAAAAGAAGCGCTGGTCGTCCACATGGTACACAGCGTTTTAGGAGCTGCCGTACAAGGTGGTTTTCGAGAATACGGTTGGGCTACTCAACCATTCAAAGGTTAATCCCAGTGCGCGGTTCTGCCAGACTACGTCCTCATTGATTCTCTCTTCTGGCCCGGCGCCGGTTTCGATGGGCCGTGGTTTATAGCTGTCTTTTTGCCAAAAAGAGGTGATGGTTGCGCGAACATTGGGGGAGACCGAATAACTGAGTTTGGCAATTAAATCGTTAAACGAATAGGGAAAGACATCGGGGGCGACTAAATTCACCAGCAGGTCGATGTAACTGCGACGATAGGAAACGAGCCAATTTCCCCTTTCGCCCAAGGGGCCTTCTGCCAGCACCTTTGAACTGAGCAGGCTGAGCTGCCCGTGCAGCGCGGTCTTGTGCGCATTTCCGGGTCGGGTGCGAATATTTAAAACCGACGAAAGCCGGCCGTCATATTCGGCCCCGAAACCGCCTTTGTGCAAAACCGCATCCCCGATGGCGTCCACGTCAAATATTCCGAAGAGGCCAAAAAGATGGTAGGGGGTGTAGATGGTGATATCATCGAGCAGAATGAGATTCTGATCACTGCGGCCGCCGCGCACATAGAAGCCGGTGGAGAGCTCATGGCCGCGGGTCACCCCCGGGATGGTCTGAACCGCCCGCAAGACATCAGCCTCTCCGATGGCCGGATAGGATTTTAAGGTGCGGGGCGAAATCTCAAATTGACTGGCGGACTTGTCAAACTCAGGCTGTTCACTGGTTTTCGTGACAGGTTGAAGTTTGATGACATCCGGCTGCAGCATTATCTCGAGAAAGAGGTTTTCCCCGGCTTCAATGTTGAAGATAATTTCTTTGGGCTTGTAGCCAATGTGACTCACCCGCAAGGTATCGCTTCCGGGCGCCAATCCTTCCAGGCTGAACCAGCCATTGGAAGCCGAACTGGTGCCCCGGCCATCGGGCAGCACGAGATTCACATCCCTGAGTCCGAGGCCATTGCTTGCATCATAGACATAGCCGGTAATTCTACCCAGGTCATCACAAGGGACAGCCAATTTCGGAAGGCAGAGAATCAAGACCAGAAGACACCAGCTTTTGCGAATCAAAGGTATCTCCGCGTTTTGGTCCATTGTTAGATCAACCAACTGCCGGCCGCCCAATTCGAACTTGGGCGGCCGGCTTGATTCAACCCACTGACATATGGACTCTATAGCTGTTTCAGAAACAGATAGAAGTCCAAGTCTTTCTCAGAGTTACAGTTCGTCCCATCGGTGAACAGAACACGATTGGCTGAACCGAAGCCAGTAAATACGGCATCCAGGTCAATGTCCCATACCCCGCTTAAATCGTCTTCATTCGGCCAGGGGTCATCTTCATAAAGTTTCAAGGTGTAAGTTGCATTGTAAGAGATATTGGTTCCTATCCGCTTGTCGTTTGTGTAATGATTAGGATTTTGGCAACCTGGCGAACCGCCCCCTATGTAGGTTAAATACACTTTCTCCCAGCTACCGGTAGCGTTGATTTGTCTCAGGCGTGTATTGAACTCGGGTTGTTCATAAGACGCACCTTCGCTATTGTGATAATAGATTGTCTCGTCAATCCAAAGCTCAATGGTGGAACCGCCTCCACCGCCCCCTCCGCCGCAATCCTCATCGCAGGTTATTTTAGGCGTTATGACTAAAGTTGGCTCATTCGGAGGCACATTCATATCCAGCATTCGAATTTGGCCTAATCGGTCCAATGCATAAAATTCATTTTGGGTCAAATCTTGCTCATCGATCCACCACGGAAACAACATCACGAGTGCTGGTTCGCCATCTAACCATTTGCCGAAATTCTCGTTGACCGGAAAGTCGATTCCTAAAACCCAATTCTCCTCGTCAACTTGGATCGGAGAGGCATCCGCAACGATCCGATCAAATTGCTCAATACTTCTTGCAATTCGGTCAGCAAGTATCCTTCTCACTGAACGCCCATTAGCAGACATGTTGAGAAAATTGGAAAGAAGAATAGATTTTCGCTGGTCCGTCTTCAAACTCGCTCTCAATAGATTGGTCAGTTGCGGATCGTTTAGAGCCAGCGCCAGACTTTTTGCCAGCAGATCGCCGCCCGTGCGCCAACCTTCCAGCATTTTCTTGGATAAGATCGGAGGTTGTTCACTTACAGAGACGAGCGTATCGGTCGGTGCTTGTGGATTATTACAAGCATACCAACCGATGATGGCAAGAATGCAAAAGATTGCAATCCACAGAATGGTTCTCATTTTGGGTTCCTCCTTTCAAACGTGTTTATGAGTTCGGTTAAGCTGGTTTTCATTAACACACTACGGAGGATGGTCCCACCGAAAGTTCACGTCAAACCTCCCACTGCCAAAATTAATGCTTGACAATGGAGAGGCTTTTCAATATGTTTCAGCGTTAACCCCGACACTTCGGGGTTAGCAACCGGCGGGGCTACCGTTCAAACTTGCTAAGGTCAGACGGTAGTCTCGCTTTTTTATTGAAAAACCTCCCGCGTTAAATCAAATCCATCAAAACCAAAAAAGCCCACGCCAACAAACGCGTGATACGTTTGTTCGCCTGGGCTTTCGTTTGCATGTAGGTCTCCCCAAGCGGATTCAATCCAGGAGACTTGATTTGTAAAGAACAGAAAACTGAAAAAGAGATTGTAAGGATTGAATGTGTTTAAAAATAAAAAAAAAAAAAAAAAAATAAAAAAAAAAAAAATTAATTAAA
>JBBIIG010000071.1:0-19701 GCA_037446635.1 bacterium | reverse complement strand
GGTCGTTCACTCGTCGTCGCATATTCCGAGGCTCGAAAACGCAGGTCGTAGCCGTCGGTGCCTTCGTTGGTGGCCCACAGCACCACGCCGTAGTTGGTTGCCGAGCCGCTCACCCAATTCTGCGTCAGCGCCGTCAAGTCCCAGCTCTTCCACGTCGGGTACTGGCCTTGCTGGAACAACGGCGTGCTTTGGATTTTCTGTCTTCAGATTTTTGAGAAAGAACGAGCTTTTAGAAAAACATGAAAAGCCGATGGGATAGCCTTTCAATGGCCTTTCGGATTTGAAATCAGTCAACCAGTATGCTCTGATTAGGATTACCTATCATTGCAGAATCTAAAATGTTAACTTTTTTCGTGCGTGAAAAATAAAATATGTAAAATTAAACAGTACCTGGATTATAATGACTTTCATATTTTCGAGAAAGTATCCTGGAATCACTCGGATCAACTCATCGAAAGTTAACACCATCAATCTGGGACTCGAATATGTGTACTGCAGGACAAAGTAAGCAGCAACGATCAAATTGAAAACGATAAAGACAAAAAAGTGTGATTTTTTAAAGAATTTTCGTTCTCGAAAAAACATGCTTCCAGCTATGAAGAATATTGTTAATCCAATAAGTATAGGGTATATCATATCTCCACTCCGAGTTGTTACTTGATAGGAGGTATTACGCCACCACCGTAGATAAATTGATGCTGTTTTAGTCCAGAAGGTACAACTTGTCCTCTCAGCACTGCATTAAAAATTATTGCCACGTGTTTCCATTCATGTGCAGGAGTTTCGTTAAACATTCGGCTGAGGTTGGGATTGAAATAAATGAACATTGTCAATTGTTCTATGCCAAAATTTGGATTAATATCTCTGGTGCCAGTAAACAACTTAGCTTCAGGAGTAACGTGCATCCCAAAAGTCGTTTGGCCAAATTGTGGCTCGCGCAATCTTGGTGGAGTTAGAAACTCTAAAATTTTTTCACCCGTTGTCAAAGGTTTGGTTCCTAACCTGAAATTGATATTAGTTGTCTCATACTTACCTCCAATTCCAAACAGGCTCTCAACCGATTCTCTATTTTCACTCCACCATTGTTGAAAGAAATACCGCTGTCTTTCTTCTGGCGTCATATCCTCTATTCTTTTTTGTTGACCTTGCTTTTCACCTTCACTATAAATCACAGGCGCTAACAGTTTCGGATCTACGTCAACTGTATCGCCGGTTAAATCTGTAAAAAGAATAGGGTTGTTTAATGCGTAATGATATGGCGTCCAGGATGGATATTTGTCTGCAAAACGATCCACACCCAAAAACCTCCCTATCTGTGGATCGTACGGTCTTGCATCAAAATGAAACCAATTCACCCCAAACTCATCATCCCACTCCTTGCCCGTAAACTTATTCTTCGCCGTCCCCTGTACCGAACTCCACGGCGTGGCTAAACTGCGGCCCGCTAAAATGTAGCCCCACGGGTCGTAATCATCATAGCCTACCACTGCTCCCGTGTTGTCCACCGTTGCGCGAACACTTCCCAGATGATCCTTCAGAAAATACACCGTCTTCGAACTGGTCGAGTAGGTCACCTGCAAATACGGCCGCTCAGTCGTCGTCGCATATTCCGAGGAACGGAAGCGCAGGTCGTAGCCGTTGACATCCTCGTTTGTCGCCCACAGAACCACCCCGTTGTTGGTGGACGGCCAGACATCCTGCGTGTCCACCCAGTACTGTGTCAGCGCCAGCTTCTCGATTCAAGGGCAAGGTCAAGTTCTTTCACTCGATAAATTTAAAATCACATATAAAAAATTATACACTATACAAAGAATCGCAACTCCAATTATTGATAATACTATGTTTGGAATTATACTAATTGGAGCCTCAAGTTCAGCTACGCCGTACTCCTTGTATGCAAAATTGTATTGGATAATAAACCAAATAACAGTGAAAATATTTAATACAATGAAACTGATAAAATTAAGCCTCTTATAATATTTCTTTGCTTTCAAGCATATCCTGCTAAAAATTAAAAAAATGATAAAAATCGAGAGTAGTATATATGCTGCCATTTTTTAACTCCTTATCTTATTGGGGGGATCATTCCTCTTCTCATCAACTCATGTTGAATCATACCTGTCGGAACAGTTTGACCTCTTTTGATAAGATCAAAAATTATTTTTACATGACTCCACTCATGAGGTGCAGTCTCACTTCTAGCACGTTCTGGACTAAAATAAAGAAATATACTCAGCTCATTTATCCCAAATGAGGGAGTTATTGCTCGCGATCCGGTAAATAAGTCAACTTCCTTAGTACCATGTCTGCCCCATGCTGTCTGACCAAAATATTGGTTCTTCAAACCCGGAAGGGTTAGTATGTTCTTCCAAAATCCCAAAGGTTTATAGCCTAATTTAAAATTAATATTTGTTGATTCGTATTTCCCCCCTATCCCAAATAGTTCATTAACAATTTCTCCTTCCTCTGACCACCATTGTTGAAAGAAATACCGCTGCCTTTCTTCTGGCGTCATGTCTTCAACTTTCTTTTGTTGACCCTTGGACTCTCCCTCGGTGTAGACCACAGGTTCCAATAACTTTGGGTCTACATTCACAGTATCTCCTGTGAGATCCGTAAATCTTAAAGGATTATTCAAAACATAGTGGTAAGGAGTCATAGAAGGATATTTATCCGCAAACCTGTCCACCGACAACCACCGCCCAATCTGTGCGGATCGTAATCACGTGCAGGGAAATCATACCAATTCACGCCAAAGTCATCATCCCACTCCTTGCCGGTGAACTTGTTCTTCGCTGTGCCCTGTACCGAACTCCACGGCGTCGCCAGACTGCGGTTTGCCAAAATGTAGCCCCACGGGTCGTAATCATCATAGCCCACCACTGCTCCCGTGTTGTCCACCATTGCACGAACACTCCCCAGGTAATCCTTCAGAAAATACACCGTCTTCGAGCTGGTTGAATACGTCACTTGCAAATAGGGTCGTTCACTCGTCGTCGCATATTCCGAGGCTCGAAAACGCAGGTCGTAGCCGTTGGTCCCTTCGTTGGTGGCCCATAACACCACGCCGTAGTTGGTTGCCGAGCCATTCACCCACTTCTGCGTCAGCGCCGTCAAGTCCCACACCTTCCACGTGGGGTACTGGCCGCTTTGAAACAGCACCGTGCTCTCGTACGTGGATTTCGCATCAATATCATTCAACCCAACGTACTGCACATTCCACGGCGTACCCGTGAGTCGATTGTCCCGCGTCGCCTGTGCCTGATTCCAGTTCACCAGAATCTGGTGCGCCTGCAACCAGCGGTCTACCCACGCCGTCGTACCTACCCGCACCGCGGTGTAATAATACAACTTCATCTGCGCGTTCAGCACCGTGGCCGTGGCCGGTATCCCTGAACCCGCGAGGTTAAACTTGATAATGGTGCGCTTCTTGGGGTAACTGGCGGTCTTGCCAACAATCAGACCCGTAGTGCTGCCGCTGCCGTTTTTATTGCTGGTATCCTCCAGCCAGACATCCTCGCTGGTGGCCACCGAGACCGTCGGGTCGATTACCAGCTCACCGGCGGGCGCAGTTTTCAACCACGTATACGGTACCCCCACCAAAAGATAGTGCTTGCCGCGCTCGGTGTAAAACACTCGCCGCACCACCTGCTGCTGCTCTTGCGCCGTGTCCGACTCGGCGAAGGCGAAATCCTGTGGGAAAACACTGTAGGGAAATCCTACGCGGCCTCGGATACCCAATGAATTCGGAATAACAAGTCGATCGCGGAATTGTACCTCTGTGTATCATAAAAGGGGAAAAACAGTAAAATTGGTACAATTGATTCCAACAAAACGTTGTAAGATGGATTTAACATATTGAAAACTAAAACCGATAACGCTATATGATAGAGCGCCAGCTTCACCAGGCTTGGTTTACCGTTCTGTACGCTTCTTGGATAAATCCGAAAAACAACCATTCCGGCAGTTCGTCCCTTTAAAAGAAATAATTCACCGATCTGTGTTATGGTATAGAAAAAAAGGAAAGCATAGAACAAATTAACACCAGCTATATGCGCACCATATGCAGGCAACAAAGACGATAGAAAATCAAAAAGTAGTGATAATACTCTTCGAAAAATCATGAACACCTCCGTATTGACTGTTATTCAATAAATCACTTTTCCCTTTTTTCTTCTTCCTTATCGGAGGTATCCTGGACCTTTTCATTGTCTTTGCTGGTTTCTTCAGCTTCTTTTAGCTCCTGATACCTCTCCTCCAGAATCGCTCGAACATCTTCTGTTATCTGCGTGTTATAAATAAGCGCCTCCACTAACTTTGTTGTTTTACCATCAACAGCCAGTTTGCCAATGTCCTTGCCACCGGTTAATATATCTTCAAGGAGACCAACAATTTCAAGCTTTGTCCCCCCTAACCCCAATTCTTTTGCTACCTCATATGTTAAGTTTCCTAATACTTCAGCATCAGTTCCATACGGTACACTTGCTGCGAATGCAAAGTCCGCGATCCCCGTGAAAAATGAGAACGCCCCTGCAAGTTTCAAACCTTCTCCACCTAAAACCATTCCCACTCCAACGGGCGAAAATCCACCTGCAGTAGCTACCGTTACCGCAACCCCCTTTAGTTGAAGTGCCCACCCACCGGCATAAGTCAGTCCACCGCCAATAGTTTTAAGGCCGGCCTTAAACATAGCAGATACATCTTTTTGTCCGTCTGGATCAAATCGATTTAATGGATTATTCCGCACATACACATATGGAGAGATACTAAAAAGTCCACTTTTAAAATAACGCTCTGGACTCCATCTATAAAAAGCCGGATCCACACTCATCCACCTCCCAATCTGCGGATCATAATACCTGGCCCCAAAGTAATTCCAATTCACCCCAAACTCATCATCCCACTCCTTGCTCGTAAACTTGTTCTTCGCCGTCCCCTGTACTGAACTCCACGGTGTAGCCAGACTGCGATTCGCCAGAATGTATCCCCACGGGTCGTAATCATCATACCCCACCACTGCGCCCGTGTTATCCACCGTCGCCCGAACACTGCCCAGGTGATCCTTCAGAAAATACACCGTCTTCGAACTGGTGGAATAGGTCACCTGCAAATACGGCCGCTCAGTCGTGGTCGCGTATTCCGAAGCTCGGAAGCGCAGGTCGTAGCCGTCCGTCGTTTCATTCGTAGCCCAGAGCACCACGCCGTAGTTCGCTGCCGTCCCTTCCAACCATCTCTCGGTAAGTGTGGTGAGGTCCCAACTCTTCCACGTCGGGTACTGGCCGCTCTGAAACAGCACCGTGCTCTCGTAAGCCGACTTCGCATCGATATCGTTCAGCCCCACATACTGCACATTCCACAGCGTCCCGGTGAGCCGATTGTCCCGCGTCGCCTGCGACTGATTCCAGTTCACTAAAATCTGATGCGCCTGCACCCAGCGATCTACCCACGCCGTTGTCCCTACCCGCACTGCGGTGTAGTAGTACAGCTTCATCTGCGCATTCAGCACTGTCGCCGAACTCGGAATGCCTGAACCTGCAAGGTTAAACTTGATGATGGTGCGCTTTTTGGAGCAACAACTGGCTTTACCGATGAGTAATCCCGCGCTGTGGCCGTCAAAGTTGGAGGTATTTTCTAGCCACACGTCCTCGCTGGCAGCAACCGAAACCGTCGGGTCAATCACCACCTCCCCCTCCGGCGCCGTCTTTATCCAACTGTACGGCACGCCCACCAGCAAATAGTGCTTGCCCCGCTCAGTGTAAAATACCCGGCGCAATTGAGAAAGAACGATTTTAGTAAAAGTACAAAAACAAAAGCCGAATGGCAGAAGCGATTCGGCTCTATCGAAACAGTCTGAGTATCCTCACTATACACATTATACACATTCGGGAAGGCAGGGCTCGCCTCGTCACCTCAACTTTTCAATCGCTGTCTTAGCATGTCCCGACACACCTGACCACTCATCTTGAGATAGTTTTTCGAGCTTGTCCTTAAATGAACTTAGCAAATTCGCTGGGTACCCAATCTGGTGATCGTAATATCTGTTTAACATACTTCAAACAAAAAGCTCGCCACGGCTGTGGCGCCTACTACCTCCACCTGACTTTCCTTTTCCGAAAACTGGTGGACGACGCCATTCTCACAAAACTCCTCGAAGCTCGCAATCAACGCATCTTTGCCTTCCACCCGGCCCGAAAAACCCGGCAGGACCATGACGATATTTTTGTGAAATAGCTGCTGAAGCTCACGGGGACGATTGCTTAGCCAAGCCTGATTGATTCGTCGAAGCACATCGCGAACCGCCTCGACTTCTACGGAGTTCGATATTTATGAAAGATCAGAAAAGCGGCTTCCCCACCAGCTCAAACAGCATAAAAATAAAAAAGAACAACGTCAGGCCGCCGAAGAAAAACGCCGCCGCGCCGAACTTGAGGTTCTCTTTCATCACCTCGCCGTATTCCAAAGCCGGCGCGATGCTGACTTTGGCGTCGGCTAACAGTTTGGCCTGGCAGGCGAGGCGCATGGTGGGCTTGTCGCCGAAATGCAGTTTTTCTTTCCAGGTGGGAGGAGAAACGCAATCTTTGGGTTCCACGAGGATGCGGTCGGTGCCGCACAGCCCAAAGCCGCGGCAATTCAAAAGTTTGTTGACGCCACCGTAAACCGAGACTTTATTTTTGTGCGCAATTTTGCGAATGTCCATGCCCTCGGGGGCAGTGCAGGCGACGTTGGCTTCCTGGAATTGAACGGCTGGCATTCATCTCCTCCTCATAAAATGAAAATGAAAAAATTTTGAACTTTGCATTTTTCAATTTGCATTTTGCAGTTCAATTGCTTGACTACTCACAACCCCCTCCGGCCTGCGCAGGCAGGAAATCCCCCTTTGCTAAGAGGGATTCGTTAATCTGTATGAGTCAATTCGTGAATCAACTGCTGCGCGCGATTGGCCCACTCGGTGCCGGGGTAGGTGTCGATGATAATTTGCAGATGCTGTGTCGCCTCCTTCTGCTTCCCCTGCGAGCTATAAATCACGCCGAGGTTGAACAGAGCCAACGCATTGGTGGGTTCTTTTTTCAAGACGCTTTGAACCAACTTCATCGCGTCGTCCAATCTCTGCAATTGAAAATAAGAATGCGCCAGCATCATTTTAACATCCAAATTGTCCGGCTCGATTTCGAGATGGCGCTCGTAATATTTGCTGGCTTTGTCGTAACTGCCGGCAATGGCATACATGGCGGCCAGGCTGTCCATCGCAACCACGTCATGCGCGTCGGCCTCCAGACGCTTTTGCAAGCGTTGGAGTGTCTCGTGCACCGACTGCATGGCGGCCATGCTGGGCACGCCGTCCTGCTGTTGCGCGGCGCCGCCGCTGGCCGACAGAGGTTCCGGATCCTGGTTTTTCCAAAACAGCAGCGCAATGATCAAAATGGCAAACGCCGGAATCGCCACAAAGGAAGCGATGGTGACGGCGCGGCTGGATTTGGCGGGAAGCGATTCGCGCCCCGAAGCCTCGATGGTTTTTGATGAAACCGCTTCTGAGACCGGCGCGCCGCAGTGGTGGCAAAACTTCGCCTCTGGCTTGATCGCCTCGCCGCAGGTCGCACAGCTTCCGGAAGCCACAACTTTGGCGCCGCACTCGGGACAAAATTTCGCCGACGCCGGTATCTCGGCATTACAACTGGTACAGTTCAATTCACCCTCCTTGTTCGGTCGTGGTAAAAAAATCGCTGAATATTTTCTCGAGCGTATCAATTTTTTTGCGCTGATGGTTCTGATGATAAATCAACACCAGGTTGCGAATCATGCGGGCGAGAATTTCTTTGGGCGTGGAGATGGCGAGATACGAATCGTAAAACGGGTAGCCCATGCGGTTCAAAAAAAACTCGCAATCTTTGCGGGAAAGAATGCGGCCGTTGTTGAAGGCGTCGATAAAAAAATTAGAATCGTCGCCGTAAGTCAGCAAAAAGTGGCCGGGGAAACCCACGCCGTACACCGGCAAATCGAGCCGCTGGGCCACGAAAAGATAGAGCGCCGATAAACTGATAGGGATGCCTAAACAGCGATCGAGCACGCGATTGATGTAGCTGTTCTGGGGATCGAAATAGGATTTGACGTCGCCGCGAAATCCTAATTCCTGAAACAGAAGCTGATTGAGCGCTTTGACCTTCTGCTTTTCTTCATCGACGCCGGCGATGCGCGAGTGCATCTGGTCGGCGATGTGATCGATGCGCTCGATATATTTGGAGACCTCAAGATCGGGATATTCGATTTGCGCGAGGATGAAGCACGCCCGCTCCAAATCGAAATAGGAATTGCGGTTAATTTTCTTAAAGCCGGCGGCTAAATTGTTGAGGCGGATTTCTTCCAGCAGGCCCTGCGCCGCAATTCGAACCCGGCCCTCGGAATCGGTGAAAGCAAACTCCTCCAGGATGGGCCGCACCAATTCGCTGTTTTCCAGCAGCTTCTCGCGGGCTAAGTTTTGTACCCTCACTTCGTCATCGGCCAGCAGGGTGACCAAAGCGCGAATTTCTCGTTCGTTCGTTTTCATCTTTCCTCAACCAAACCTATTAAAATTTTCTTCGAAATTGAATTTTGTTGAAGCGATTTTCGGTGCCGTTGATCAAGCGGCGAATGTTGGCGCGATGCGTGTAAAAAATCAGCAGCGCAACTAAAATGCTGAAGATGTAACCGGATGGCGGGACGGTAATTCCAAACACGCGATCCATTATTATCAAAGCCAGCGGCAGCGCTGAGGTAGCCGCCATCGAACCCACGGAAACGTAGCGCGTAATCAGAACGATGGTAATAAAAATAAAAAAGCAAATCAACGCCGCCCAAGGAAACAGCGCGATGATCATGCCGCCGCCGGTGGCGACGCCCTTGCCGCCTTTGAATTTCGCCATGATGGTCCAGATGTGGCCAATCACCGCCGAAACCCCGGCGATGATTTGCACCAACATGATATCCAGCGGCACAGCATCGATGCGAATTTTCGAAATCAGCAGCGTAGCCAACATGCCTTTGCCCACGTCCACCAGCGCCACGAACAGGCCGGCTTTCCAGCCCAGCACCCGAAAGACGTTGGTGCCGCCGGCGTTGCCGCTGCCGTATTCGCGAATATCGATGCGGCGCAGCAAGCGGCCGGTCACAATGCTGGTGGGAAACGACCCCACCAGGTAGGACAACAAAATGATGACGATCAAAGAATACATGCCCTACTCTCCAAGAAATGCCACCCCGGCGGCGCCCGGTCCGGCGTGCGCGCCCAACGCCGGCGAAACGTTCACCACCATCACGTCGCTGACTTCAAACTGCCGTTTGATCCGCTGCACGAACCATTCGGCTTTTTCCGGGACGTTGGCGTGCGCCACCGCAAACCGCAGATTGCGTTTGCCCAGCGCGGCTTCGCAAACCAACTGCATAGTTTTCTTCCGCCCGGCTTCCTCGCCCAAAACTTTGGCAACGGTTTGCACCCGACCCTGTTCGTCGAGCGTTAAAACCGGGCGCAGGTTCAAAACTTTAGCGAGCAGCCCGCGGGACTTGCTGAGCCGGCCGCCGCGAATCAAATATTCCACCGTGGAAAAATGAATAAAAAACCGCACCCTGCGAATGGCTTGCTCGGCGCGTCTCACCACCTCGTCGATATCGCACCCCTCCTCAATTGCCTTCGCGGCTTCCACCACAATCAACCCCAAGCCGACGCTGACGCTGCGGCCGTCGATCACTTTTACCTTATTTTGAGGAAGTGTTTTCGCGGCCGTCTGCGCCGCCTGCAAGGTGCCGCTCAGCGCGCCGGAAAGATGAATGGAGACGGCCTGCTCGTAGTGCCCCCAAAGTTCGTCATAAGTTTTGAGGTAATCGCCGGGCGTGGGCTGCGAGGTTTTGGGATAGTGTTCGGATTCGGCGAGGATGCGGTAAAATTCTTTGGGGGTGATGGTAATTTTGTCGATGTAAGTTTCTTTGCCAAAGGCGAGCTGCACCGGCACCATTTGAATGTTGTGGCGGATGAGATACTCCGGCGTCAGGTCGCACGAGCTGTCGGTCACCAACGCGATTTTGGGAACGGCGCCGTTGCCGTAGGCCGTTTCGTGCTGGTTGCGCATGTCCTCCTGTTTCTGCTGAAAGACTTTGCCGTACTGGCCGCAAATCTCATAAACTTTTTTAGGCTCATTGGTATGAATGTGAATGCGCACTCGCTCTGATGATCCCGCGACAATCAACGAATTGCCGTGGCCGCTCAATTCCTCGCGCAGCTTCTTGCGCGGGATGTCTTCGCCGTCCACCAAGCATTCGGTGCAAAACCGGAAAGTGATATCCTCCGGCGACTTTTCAACTTTGGCGCGAGTACCGGCGCGGCTGCCAATTCCTACCCCGCGATAAATTTTCCCGGACTCCATAAAA
This sequence comes from bacterium, assembly GCA_037446635.1. GTDB lineage: Bacteria > Zhuqueibacterota > Zhuqueibacteria > Oceanimicrobiales > Oceanimicrobiaceae > DASWHH01. The sequence goes on along the minus strand of JBBIIG010000071.1, from coordinate 9,306 downwards.
TGCAGAATGCCCTCTAACATGTGCACAAATCCCTGGGCGCCGGCATCCACCACGCCCGCCTTGGAAAGCAATTTCATTTTAGTGGGAGTTTCTTTTAGCGAGCGCTGGGCTTCATCAAATCCTTCCTTCAAAACTTCGCGGAAATCTTTCGATAGACGGCAATGATTTTTTACCCGCTCGGCCCAGTCGTGAATGACGGTGAGAATGGTGCCTTCTTTGGGTTCGGAGATGGCGTCGTAAGCGCAGCATCTGGCTTTTTCAGCGGCCTCCGCAAAATTCTCGACGGTGGCGGTAAGCTTGCCTTTAAAGCTCTCCGCCAGCCCTTGAAAAAACTGCGCCAGAATCGCGCCGGAATTTCCGCGCGCGCCCATCAACGCGGAGTCTGCTAAACATTGGCTCATGGCGGAGACGCTGGCGTCGCGGCAACTGATGGCGCCCTCGGCGATGCTTTGCAGCGTCAGCGCCATGTTGGTGCCGGTGTCGTTGTCCGCCACCGGAAATACATTGATGCCGTTCAAATAATCCTGCATCATGATCACTCTGCGCGCGCCCGCGATCACCGCTTGCCGAAGCCGCCGGCCATCAATGTAGTCGATTTTCATTTTGTCACCGTGTTCAAAGTGTGCAGATTCGGAGTTGAAAAAACTTTGGCAATTTAACCGGCATACCTTTAAAAGTCAAGAAAAATGTCAAATTTACGCAAGCAAGCCGGCGAGCGCTTTCCATCGTTATTTCCACTTGATTTTTTGGACAAGAGATAGTACGTTTGCTGCGTTCAAAAATTGTCGGAGAAAATTGATGATCAAACCATTAGCCATCGCCGCGTTGATTTTATTAGCCAACCGCGGCTGGTGTCAAACAGTCGATGAGCTGAACGAACAGGCCATGCAAGATTTGGCAAATGGCAAAGTGGCGGAGGCGCTGGCTGGATTTCAAAAAGTCATCGCCCTCGATTCCACCCATGTCAACGCTCTCATCCACCTCGGTTTCATTTACTATTCTAACAACATAATGAACGAGGCCAGCGCCCATTATAGCAAAGCCCTCGCCATCGATCCCGAGAATCCCTTTGCGCACAACAACCTCGGCGCCGTGTACCTCGCGGTCGGTAAACACAACGAAGCCATCATCGAATACAAGTTGGCCATCAAATTCAACCCGGATTATCCGGAAGCGCACAACAATTTAGCTTATGCTTATTATTTGTTGGGACTCTACGAGCGGGCGATCGCCTCTGCACAAAAAGCCAGCGAGCTGAAGCCCGATTATTTTCCGGCGTACAACAACCTCGGCCTGAGCTATAACGCGCTGGGCAAATACGACGACGCCGAAACCAATTTCCGCAAGGCGCTGGAAATCAAACCGGATTTTGTCGCCGCGTTGAACCACTTGGGCGCAACCCTGCGCTCTAAGGGAAAAAACGACGAGAGCATTCAAATCTACCTGCAAGCCGCCAAAATCGACAGCATGAACATCGACACCTACAACGGACTGGGAATAACCTACCTCAGCAAAGGCGAGCTGCAAAAAGCCAGCGACGCCTTCAAAAAAGTTTTGGCCATCGCGCCGCAAGACCCCGTGGCCCACAACAACATTTCCTATTGCTATTATGAGTTGATGAACTACGCCATGGCCATGCAGCACGCCAAAGCCGCCAGCCGCTACGGCATAAAAGTCAACCCGGACTACCTGGCCGATCTCACCAAAGCCCTCGACGCCAACTACCTGCGCGCGCGCCACATTCTGGTGAAAACCGAAGCCGAGGCGCAGGAAATTCTCAGCCAACTGCAGGCGGGCGCCAGCTTCCCGGAATTAGCGCACCAAAAATCCATCGACGCGGCCACGGCGCGCAAAGGCGGCGACTTCGGGTTTTTTCAGAAAGGCGATTTGAACGCCGAGTTTGAAAAGGTGATCTTGAATTTGAAGGTTGGAGAAATCAGCGCGGTTTTGAAAACCGCCGCCGGCTATCATGTTTTTCAGAGACTGAACTGAAGAAAATCGCGTCTGCTTCAGCAGACTTAAGCTCTAAGCCAGAAATTTCAATTTCTGGCGGCAATTGTGTTCTCAAAGGCGAAGCAGAGCTTCGCTTTACAATTTTTCCATCACCGCCCGATACAAATCCGCTTCTCCCGTTTTTCCCCGCCGGCGAAATCCCTGTTCGAGGACCCGGCATTTGCTTTTCAAATGTGTCAGCGCGGCGGTGCGCCAATCGCCGCTCAACAGGCCGTCGTTATTCAGCAATTTGAGCAGCGCTTGCACGCGGTAGCGATCCAATCCCCATTTTGAAGAAAGCTGATCGGCATGTCCGCCGCGTTTAATAATCAACTCTTCTGGAATAAAATGGAAAGGAAATTTTAGCGACGCCCGCAGCCAGAGATCGTAATCCTCGCAGACCGGCAGCGACTCGTCGAACCGGCCGGCGGCGTCAAAAAATTGGCGGCGCATCAACACCGACGACGGGCTGACGATGCACAAAGGCAGACACTTCTCGAAAATCCACCCGGAAAATTTTTTATGGCGCTGGCCCTGGTTCACCCGCACCCCGCGTCGAATCCAGGTTTCGTCGGTGTAGCACACCATTGCCTCTGGGTGCGACTTCATGAAATCGATCTGCGTTTGTAATTTGTCTTTGCGCCACAAATCATCGGAATCCAAAAAAGTGATGAATTCTCCCCACGCCGCGCGGAGGCCGCGGTTGCGCGCCGCGGCCGGCCCGACGTTGGGCTGGTAAATATATTTCACCGAATCGCCGAGTGTGGAAATGTAATTTTTCGTGCCGTCGGTGGAGCCATCATCGACGACGATCAATTCAAAATTGCGGTAGGACTGCTGCTGTACCGAGGCAACGGCTTCTTTCAAGAACGCGAGTCGGTTGTAAGTGGGGATGATAACGCTGGTTTCGAACATAACGCTAAACTCCGGGGTCTTAGAGACCCCGGAGTTTTATCAAAATTTACGGGCACGCCTGCCCTGAAACAAAACGCGCCGAGGCGCCGTGCGGATCTTTGGCAATGAGCATAATCGAAGTAATCGGGTTTTGCTGGGTTGAGGAAAATCCCGGCGTGGCGTCGTGCTGGTTGGTGAGCTCGCAGTTGCGATACCAGTCATACGTCAACACATCGAATGGGTCGCGGTCTTTGGAGCCGTTGAGCGTAACATTGAAGGCGCACTGGCCGCTGATGCTGCAATCGACGTCCAACTCAAAATAGGCCGTAGGCGGGCTGTTGACCACTTCAAGCCGCTGCCAGAGAATCAGCGTTTCCAGGCCTTCGCGATTTTTAATTTTAAGCCCGATGTCATGCAGGCCAACCGTGTGCATCACCTCGAATGACAGAGTATTTAAAATGTTGCCGCGGCTGATCTCCTGCGCCTGGCCATTAAGCGGCCGCTGGTACCAAATATACTCCTCGATGCCCGTGCTCAAATGCCCGGCGATGGAGGCAGTGCCGTCGATGGCAAAGGTAGTATCGTTGATAATTGAAAAGCTGGTCTCGTTATTCGGAAAAACGAAGTGTGCTTCCGGCATTCCGCGCACATCCACGTCGCGGGTGAATTCCCCCACGCCGCCGTGCTGATCGGTCACCACTTGCGTAAGCTGGCGCCGGCCGCCTTTGGCCGGAATCGTGGGCATGCGCAAGCCGTTAAAGTCGGAGAGGGTCTGCCCATCGAGGCGCCAGGCAACCACAAGCGACAGGCTGTCGCCGGGATCCGGATCGTCCGCTTCATAAGTGGTGACGATAACTTTTTCGAGAATCTGCTCAAAATTGGTTTCCACCTGAAAGCCGCCCACCGGCTGGGAATTTTTTATGGTGAACGCCGCCCACGCGGTATCGGATTGGGTTTCGACGTCGGCGACCACCAGCCCGATGGAATATTGCCCAACCGGCGCCAGAACGTTCCAACGAAACGGATTGGCCGGGGTGGCGCCGGTTTCGGTGGGCACGAGTTTTTCCACCACCCCGCTGGAGTTCCGCAGCAGCCAGGTATAAGAAGTGATGGCGCCGTGCGGCGACTGGCTCTGCTGGCCGTCGAGCGTCAATTCCTGCAGGTTAAACAACTGGTTGCTGGGCGTGAGCCGGGCCACGGCTGTCAGGCGGCCAAATCGCGCCGTGAGGTTGGCGCTCACCGAATCGATGCGGTCGCTGACAGTGATGCGTACGGTGTGCTCGCCGGTGGCGTTGGGGCGAAAGCTCCCGGGGTAGATGTTGTCCATCGGCTCGCCAATGCTCACAGTGCCGGTATTGTTGAGCACGCGCGCAGTGACGTAAATCCGATGATTGTCGGCGTCGGTGGCGCGAACGGCAAACGGGTAACTCTTGCCCTCCTCGAACACAAACACGGAGCCGCCGAAGCCCAGCCCCTCGCCCTCAATCACCAGCTCTGGCTTGTTATTTTTGGAGCCCACCGGATTTTCTTCACTGGTGCAGCCCATCGCCAGAACCAGCCCAAGGAGGATTAAAATTAAATTTCGTTGATGATTCATAGTAGTTACCTCCACAAACTTTTTTGAAATACCCTGGTGCTAAATGTGATCAAAAATAAATTCTAATTCCGAAGCCGAAAAAAAAGCGCGTGTCGTAAAAATCGGAGCCGATAAAAACCATCTGCCGCGCCTCGCCGGTGACCCCAAGCCACCACAGCGGCAAATATTCCAGTTCCCCTCTAAAATCAAAGCCGCCGGAGAAGTCGTTGATTTTAGTGTCCTGAATGGTTTTCGACGTGGTGTACAGCAAAAACCCACCCAGCCCACCGTTGAGATAAACGTCCTTAAGCCGGAACCACGAGCGCACCAGCGCCAGCTCGGTCAGAAAGTTATCGGTTGAAAATATCTGCTCGTTATTCACAGAATAATCGGTGGTGAAATAGGTCTCGCTGATTGAAAAATAGGTTTTATTGGTCAGCATCCGCGACCAGGAAAGCGCCAGGTAATTGGGCGCGCCGGCGGCGCTGAGAAACTGACTGTTGTCCATTTTTTGATATTGCGCGCTCGCGGCCGTAAACGTTCCAAACAGCAGGCTGAACGACAGCGTGAGCAAAACTTTCTCCATCATCCTGGTCTCCACTTTTCTTGACCCCTCCTTCTTTTTAATTCAAAAACTCGCTGGTGATGAATCATCAGGCTAATTTGCTGAAGTCGATTGAGAAGCTTAATTTATTAAGCTTAAGCTATTAGCTTGGAAATGAATTTCCAAGCGATCTGCTTTCATTGACAGAAGCCATCTCCTCTAAGGGTTTTTACAATAGTCCAGTTTTAAAGAACCTGAAATAATGAATTGGTCAGAATTAATTCTTCAATAACTCGGGATGCGCTTTAATGAACTCCTCCCGTTTGCCGTTATCGGTCAGCCAGAAAAATTCCGGTTTCACGTGATGCAGGATCGCTTCCGGGCCTTCGAGGGCGACGTCGCTCTCGAAGGGGATGGTCATGGTGCGGCGGTTCCAAAAAAACTCCTCGGTGAAGGTGGTCTGCGGCTCGGGCATGCGCAAATGCTTGTATTCGATTTTGCGGATCTGCCAGGATTTGATGCGCCAGAACACCGGCCGGTAGCCGGTTTTAAACCAGCCGCCGAGGTATGACATCATCACCACCAGCGCACGGTTGGTCATATAGTAGTGCAAGCAGTGTGCGCGCGCTTCGCGCTTCATAATTCGGTACAGCGAAAACAAGGCGATCCCCATTCCAGCCAAACCCAAGCCCAAGCGGATAAACATTTCCCGGCTGCCGGGCGGCAATGCGCCAGAGGAGTACGCCGGATTCAGTTGTAAGGCAACGTGCTCGATATATGCCAAGAGTTCCGTCCTCGGAGTAAAATAGTGCCACACCAACAGACCACAACAGAGGCCGATGACTTGGAAAATATACGACACCATCCTGCCCGTTCGCTCAGCTGGGCGGGCATAAGCCAATACGAATTCATCGCTGCTATCAAGATCTTTTTTGGGCTGTTGGGGACCTTCAGGGCGTGAGCGGATGAGGAAGCCGTCCAGGCGGCGCCGGCTCAGCCAGGCGTCCACTCGGTAGGTCAGCCAGGTCGCGCCGATATAAGCTGCTAAGCTAAGCACTAACAGCCAGAAGTCTTTTCCAAAACCGGCGGTGGCGTCCGCCGCCTCGTTGCGCGGAAGCTGGATTTGAAACAAATTACCTGCCCAATCCAGCCACACCGGCACCACAAAGGGCGAGGCGGTTTGCGTCACCTGATAGAGAAAATAGATTATGGAAAAAAATGAGATCAATTTGACACTGCGAGCGACCGCAGAAATCAGTCTCGAAAAAACACTGGAGAGAAAACGCATGGAGAGCATCCGTTATTCGATATACGATGGCACGTCGAAATCGAAGTTGCGCGTTCCGCTCTGTTCCAGCAGCACGACATTGTATTTCCCCTTATCCTGGGGCGATAAGCGGCTGGTGATGTAAAAAATGAACGCCCGCTCTCCCGGACTGACGGTGCGTTTTGAAAACAGCGGCGCATACACGGAGGGCACGGGAATCAATTTTGACGTGCGGCGGTTTATCAACGCCACGCCGCCCTCCTCTTTATAAGTCAGGTTCAGCGAGGAAATGGTATAAGGCACGCTCGATTTGTTCCATAACGAAAGCACGAACACAAATTTGTCGCCGTGCGGCTGCACGTGGTCCACCGCCAGCACCACCCGGTTTTTGACCTGCGACGGCGCATGTTTGTTTGGCTTGAGCAATTGCGGTTTTGCCAAAATCAATTCGCGCAAAAACGCGATGGACTCGCGGTTGGGGGCGCCGTTGCTGCCGGCCGGCTCTGGGCTCGCCGCCTCCGATTCTGGTTTGCCTTTGAAACGGGGCGCGCCCACTAATTTCGCCAGGTCCAGCAGGTCGGTGGTTTTTTCACTATAGTTGAGATAAAGCGCGACGTTAAATTCGTAGTTCTGAGTGTAAATCCAAAGGTTGGTTTTCACCCGGTTGGCGACCGTCGGCTGCAGGGTGAAAACCGTGCCGCTGCGGCCCACCACGTCTTTGAGCTCCACCACCGGCACCGAGGGCCGAACCGTCAAATAGGGCTCCGGCAGCACCACCGAAGAGAGGGTGCCGATTTTGAGGTGCATTTCGGGAGTGATCACATCGACGCTTTGCGATTTTTGCGCGGAAAGATTCTCAAGCAGACCCAGCACGATGATAGTCATAATTGAGCGTGTATTTCTCATAAATCTCCTTAAATCTGATGAAGCAGGCGTGAACAGGCCGCCCGCCGTTTAGCGCCCGGGACGAATCTTGGCAAGCACCATCGTGCCGGCGTCCAGAGTGGCGAAAAATTCTCGCCCCACGTCCGTATCCTGCAAGACGCTGCGGCTGACTCCGGAGCGGGAGGGGTCAAACAGCCCAACCCAGTCGGTTAACTCGCGCTTGACTCCTTCGGCCAATGCGCTCTCCCCGTGAACGAAAACGTTGATTCCGCGCGAGCGATCGAGGGAATAGACCTCGCCTTCCACGGTCATCGTTTGCGATGGCGTGTCCACCCGCGTGAGGCGGACGTAAACACGCCCCACTCCCTGGCTGACCTGCGCTATGCCGGAAACTTTCGATCCCGGCGGAACCGCCACTCCGCCAACGGTGAAGGTTTGATCCACGTCGAAGGTGATAAGCGACTCGGTGCGCACTTGCTGTTTTTGCGGCAGCGTGAGAGTCGCCCAAACAAAGGCCGCTTCCGAAAAAGCGCTCACTCCGCCGGCGCCGCCGTTGTCAGTGGTGAGTTCGGCGCTGCCGGCGCTGCGGTTGAAGTACTGGGTAAAATCGAAGCCGCTGCTGGGAGCCGGGCTGGAGCTGCGGGCCGGCGCCGAGGAAGTGGTTTTAGCAGCGCTGCTGGCCTTTTTGACCGGAGCCCCGCTCTTCAAAGCCTGGTTCTCCTCCACCAGTTTGCCAAATGCAAAGGCAAGCATGGCGTACTGCACCCGCAGCGAATCGCAGTACTCGGGGGTATTCTTCCAGCCGCCGCGTTTCACCCACTCGTCAACGGTGGCCGGGCTAACCTTTTCGGCCCGCCCACTCGCTGGCGTTGTGGCCTCAGCCAAGGCTTTTTTCTGCTGGGTTGCCTGCGGCTTATCCCGGGTTAAATCCTGGTACAGCTTTTGGAAGCCCTCGTCCTCGCTATAAGCGGGCTGATAGGTCGAAGTTGTGCTGGCAGTTTTATATTTTATATAAGAAGAAACAAACACCGCCACCAGAAACACGACAATGGCGCCCGCAACCACCCAGCGCACCAGGTTTTTGCTGCGCCCCAGATCGATGTTAAATTTCGAGAGGTTCATTCTTGCACCTTCCTTTCCAATCTCCAAAGGTTATCAACGTTGGTCATGATGAGCCCCAGTCCATTGAGGCTGTAGCTGACCGGGACCATTTCTGCGAAGTGCTGGGTTTCGTAGCGCTCGGTGCTGCCATCGGGAAGCGTCACTTGAATGACATCGGTAAAGACCGTCTTGATGGTTCCCCCCTGCCGCTCAATCGACTCGATGCGCACGTCGATAAGCCGGATGCCCATCATCTCCGTTTGGATCACTTCTTTGAGAAGCGGGTTGCCGCTCTCCGCCGCCAGCACCCGTTTCATCAGTTCGTTGGTGGAGACGGTTTTGAGGCCGCCGCGCTGCTGCTGATAGGTTTCACTGCGCACCTCCAGCAGCAAGCGGATCCACTGCCGGACGAAGTACCTTATCTGCTCGTCCACGCGCGTTCCCTCGTCCACTAACGTGGCAACCTTCGGCAGGCCGGCGTCAATGACATAAACCGATTGTTGGGATTTACTAAAAGGCGAAGGGATGAACCAGCTCAACAAGTTGGTGATGAGCAAAACAATGACGACGTTGCGGAGAAAATTTTCTTTCTTTTTGTTGCCGACAAAGCCGCGCCACACCACGCCAGAGAGCTTGCCATCGACCTGCTGATCAATATCGATTTTTTGTTTCGCGTTCATGGGTTAAAGCCTCAACAATTTTAGATGGAAGCTGCCATTTTAGCGTCCGAAAATTCTACCAAAGCCGCGCGCGATCGCCGCCCGGCCGGAGCCCGCAAAACCGGCCGCGCTGCTGGTGATCGCGCGAATCTTGGCCGTGGCCATTCCGGTCTTAGCGACGATCATCCCCGAAGCGAAGCCAAAGGAGTGATCGATGAGCCAGCCGGTGGTCGCCGGAATGCGATAGATGGCGTAAAGGTAAGCAATGGAAAAAAGAAACAGCTTCCAAATCGTAAAACTCTCGGCCAGTCCCACGCCGCTCTGCTTGCTTTGGTTCCAGGCCTCGGTAAAAGTAGTGGCGATGAGATCGTTGAATATTCTCGACGCC
>JBBIIG010000070.1:0-19885 GCA_037446635.1 bacterium | reverse complement strand
TGCGCATGGCGATTTGGGTGTTGGACATTTCCAAGCTGAAGATGCCCACCGGAATGCCGTAATCCACCGCGGCGTTGCGAGCGATGTTGAGACAGAACGCCGTCTTCCCCATCGACGGGCGGCCAGCAACGATGATCAAATCCGAATTTTGAAAACCAGAGGTGCGCTCATCTAATTTTCTGAAACCGGTGGGGATGCCGGTGACGCTGCCTTTGCGCTTATGAAAACTGTCGATGATGTCGAAAGTGTCGCTGAGGATGGGCGCGATGGGCTGAAATCCTTTGCGTAATTTTTTTTCAGAAAGCGAAAAGATTTTTTGCTCGGCGGTGTCGATGATATCGACGGCGTCTTCGCGCGCATCGAAGGCGTCGCGCACAATCTCGGTGGAAACCTCGATCAATTTTCGCAGCAGCGATTTTTCCAAAACGATGCGCGCGTAATATTCGACGCTGGCGGCCGATGGCACTTTCGTCGCCAGCTCGGTGATGTAATACGCGCCGCCCACTTCTTCCAGCACGCCCATTTTCTGCAGCTCGTCGGTGATGGTGAGGTAGTCGATTTCGGCGCCGCCGTGGGAGTCCAAATTTACCGCCGCTTGAAAAATTTTTTGATGGGCAGTTTTGTAGAACGCCGTTTCATCCAACAGCTCGAGGCATTTGCTCACCGCATCTTTATCGATTAGCATGGAACCCAGCACCGCCATTTCCGCCTCGAGGTTGTGGGGCGGCATGCGCTCGATCATCGCTTCTTTTTCGTTGAGCTTATTCATTTTTGTTGATCTCGGTTAGCGATCGGTTTCGCGTTCAAATCTATTGCTGGTTTATCGCCGACGTGCTGATCGTACAGCCGCCGCAGCATTTTCATATCCTCCCAGGCCTCGCGCTTCCAGCCCGGATTTCGCAGCAGCGCCGCCGGGTGATAGGTCGCCACCATTTGAATCTCACTTAATCGGTAAACCTGTTTGCGCAATCGCGACAGGCTTTCCGTGTTTCCCAGCAAACTCTGAGCGGCGATTCTTCCCAACGCTAAAATCAGTTTGGGGTTGATCATCGCGATTTGCTGTTTCAAATACGGCAGACACTCGGCAACTTCATCCGGCTGCGGGTCGCGATTGTTGGGCGGCCGGCATTTGATGATGTTGGCGATGTAAACTTCTTCCCGCTCAAATCCGATGGCCGCCAACATGCGGTTCAAAAGCTGGCCGGCGTCGCCCACGAACGGCTCGCCGCGCTTATCTTCTTCAAAGCCAGGAGCCTCGCCGATGCACATTAATTTGGCGTGGGGGTTGCCGACGCCAAAAACAAAATTTTTTCTTCCCTGCGCCAGCCGGCATTTCTGACAATCTTTGATGGCCCGATGAAACTGCGCCAGCGTTTGAGTTTGATTGTCCTCAGCGTTTTCTTTGGCCGGTTCTTTTGCGGCAAAATAAATCTCGCGTCCGTAAAGCTCCGCGTGCTGCAGCAAAAAACTCTCGGCCTGATTTAAAAATTCGCCTTGATTCATTTAGACGGCGGCGACCTGTGCGCCTTTGAGGTTCTTGATTTTGATCACGCGCTCGATAATCGCATCTGCAATGGTCGATTTGGGCAGCTTGGGCAGCTTTTCGATCTCGCCGTCGCTGGAGATGAGCGTGACCACGTTGGTGTCGCCAACGAAGCCGGCGCCCGGCTCCAGAGGATTGTTCAAAACGATCAAATCTAAATTCTTTGCGTGCAATTTTTGCGTGGCGTTGGCAACGCCGTTGTCGGTCTCCAACGCAAACCCCACGTGAATGCAGCGGCGCTTTTGTTTTCCCAATTCGGCCAGAATATCGGGAGTCTTTTCCAGCTCAAGTGTCAATGTCGGCGCGCTCTTTTTAATTTTGCGGCTGGAGCGCTGTTTCGGCCGGTAATCCGAAACCGCGGCCGCCATCAACAGCACGTCGGCGTTTTTATATTCTTTGTCGATGACGCTTTTCATTTCTTCAACAGTGTTGACCGGCAAGTATCTGACGCCCTCCAGCGGCTGCAGTTGGTTGCTGCCGGCGATCAGCACCACCTCGGCGCCCTTCAGTTTGGCGGCCTCGGCCAGCGCGAACCCCATTTTGCCGGAGGAGTAATTGGTGATGAAGCGCACCGGGTCGATGGGCTCGCGGGTGGCGCCGGCGGTCACCAAAACTTTTTGCCCCTTCAACTCGCGAGTGCCGTACAGAACCTGTTTCAGTTTTTGGAGAATGCGCGACGGGCTGGCAAGCCGGCCCCAGCCTTCGCCTTCCGACGTGGTCGCGAGCGGCCCCCATTCCGGCTCCACAAATTCATAGCCCAACTTGCGCAGCGTTTCGACGTTGGCCTGCACGACAGGGTTTTCCCACATCGCCGAATTCATCGCCGGGCAAAACACCACCGGCGCTTTGGTAGCCATGATGGTCGTGGAGACGAGATCGTCAGCCAGGCCGTTGGCGGTTTTGCCGATGACGTTGGCGGTGGCCGGGCAAATCAGCAGCACATCGCACCAGCGCGCCAGCTCGATGTGCGCGACGCCCGCCAATTCGTTGTCCTCAAACAGCGACGACGCCACCGGGTTCTCCGAAAGCGTGGCGAAAGTGAGATCGGTCACAAATCGTTTCGCCGAATCGGTCATGGCGACTCGCACGTCCGCGCCAGCCTTCTTCAACTCGCGAATGACTTCGCAGGTCTTATAGGCGGCAATGCCGCCGCTGACGGCGACGGCAATTTTTTTAGATTCAAAAAACATACACTGGGTTATGCCTCTTTTTCTTCTTCGACCGGCTCTTCCTCGCGGTATTCAAATTTAATTTTGCCGGAGAGCAACTCATTCAACGCCAACGTGGTAGGTTTGGGCAGCGGCACGTAATCGGTTTTGGCCACTTCAATTTCGCCCTCTTCTTCATCGAATTCGTCGTATTCTTCTTCGGTTTCTTTGGCCTGCAGTTGTTTCTGCTCGTCGTTAATCTGGCGCGCGCGCTTAGCCAACACGATAATCGCCTCATAAATGTTGCTGGTGTACTTTTCAAGCTCACCGAGCGGCAAGGTATTGATCATTCACAAACCTCCAAAAATAATTAGTATTGTTTTCTATTTTCTACACACTGATGAACGATTTTGAGAATCTCAATTACGGTTTCGTCTAAGTTTTCGTTGACAATGCGGTAGTCATACTGCCGGGATTTGCGCATCTCTTTGGGATAACGCTGCAAGCGCTTGGCGATCTGTTCCTGACTTTCGGTTTGGCGGCTTTGCAAGCGCTCCACTAAGCTTTGGTAGGAAGGCGGGTTGATGAAAATTAAAACAGCGCGATCGCCGTAACGTTTTTTAATTTCCAAACCGCCGTCCACATCCAAATCCAAAAACACGATTCGGCCTTCGGCGAGCCATTGGTCCAATTGCGCCTTCGGGGTGGCGTAATAATGACCGTGAACTTCCGCCCATTCCACAAACTCACCGCGTTGGCGTTTGGCCTCAAATTCGTCAGGGGTGAAAAAAAAATAATCTTCGCCGTCTCGTTCTTTACCGCGCCGCGGGCGGGTGGTGGCGGAAATCGAATAGCGGTAGTTGGCGTCACCCGCGGCCAAAACGCTGCGGATGATGGTGGTCTTGCCGCCGCCAGAAGGAGAAGAAATAACAACCAGCAGGCCCTTGCTTTCCATGACGCTCACTCGATGTTTTGCACCTGCTCCCGTAATTTCTCCACTTCCTCCTTGATTTCCACCACGTAGTGCGCAATCGCGGCGTCGTTGGCTTTTGCGCCGATGGTGTTGGCTTCGCGGTGCATTTCCTGCAACAAAAAATTCAGCTTGCGGCCCTCGGATTTGCCGTTTTCAAGGTAATCTAAAAACAGCGCGTTGTGGCTCTTGAAGCGGGTGCACTCTTCGGTCACGTCCAACTTGTCGGCCATCAGCGCCACCTCCATCTCCAGGCGTCCGGAGTCGAGCCCTTCCATTTTTAACAAACTCGAAATGCGTTCTTTGAGCCGCTCAAATGCTTCCACCGATTTATTCTTGGAATGCTCTTCAATATTTTTGATGATCGCATCGATGCCCATGACTCGCGCCTGCAAATCTTTTTTGATCTCCTCTCCCTCTTTCAAGCGCATATTCTTCAAATCCTGCAACGCCATCTCGATGGCTTGCTTGAGCGGCGCCCAAATGTTGGATTCGGTGGGCCTGGTGGATTCATAAGTGATGATATCGGGCAGCGTCAACAATTGCTCTAATTTGATGCCGCCCTCTAATTTTAGCTCGCTCTGGAGTTCGCGCAACAGCCGAATGTAAGTTGCAGCCAGCGCCTTATCGACTGCGAGTCCGGTGGTGGGTTCTTCTTCCCCCTTGGCGGCAATCGTAACATTCACTCGTCCCCGGGAGAGATGGGAGCGCACCAGATCTTTAATTTCCTGCTCGAATGCCAGAACGTGCTTTGGGGCGCGGATTTCGACTTCCAAAAAACGATGATTGAGCGACCGAATCTCGACCTGCACCTCCAAGCCATTCTGCTTAAGCTCGCTCCGTCCAAAACCTGTCATGCTGAAAATCATACAAAAACCCTAATGCTGGAGGGACGCAGATTCGCAATATTCGGAATTTTTTAGCCCAGAAAATGCTAAAATCTACATCCATTAAGTTACAATATTCAATTGACTTAGATTATACAATATTTTTTTAAATTTGTCAATTGAAATTTCAAATTTTTATTGGGAGCGCTGGAACTTGGGCTCTTCCAGGGTGAGACGGGCCGAGATGCGGTGGGTGCTGCCCAGCTCTTCGTGACCGAGGAAAGCGTAATCGATGTTCAGTTTGGGCAAATGCAGTCCGGCGCCAACGGTGAAGCGGCCAAAATCCATTTGCACGTCGGATTGGCCCACGTCCGAGAATCCGAGACGAATGGAGAAGGCATTGTGATAAACGTATTCCCATCCCATGTTAAGATCGAAACTGGCGCGGCCGAGGCTGGCGAGGGCGTTCTCCTGGCGATTTTCAAAGCGAATCAAAAAATCCAGCGCGGGCTGCACCCGGCCGCCCATTAACGAAAACGTAATGGGATAGGTTACGCCGGCTTTGATTGATGGCGTGATGAGCTCGCGCCGGCCGGTGTCCCAGGCTAGTAGCGTGGAGGTCACGTCCTGCAGGTTGACGCCGACAATCAGCTGCGACGTGGGGTTGAACATGAAACCAACGTCGAAGCCCACGCCCCAGGCGGAGTGGTCGTCGATGCTGCGATTAATGAACTTGACGTTGCCGCCGTAAGAAAATCCCTCCGAAACCCGTTTGGCATAACTGAAGAAAAAGGCGTAATCGGCGCTGCCAAACGACTCCACCACGTAGGGACGATTCAATTCGCCCAGGCCGACTTCCGGATTGGTGAGCGCGGTCTTTTTAATATCGTCCACCGCCAAACGAATGATGCTAAACCCCAGACTGTTGCGCCGGCCCACGGGCAGCGCCACGCTGGCGTAATTGTAATTCACCAAATCGGCAAACTGCCGGGAGTGCATCAGCATGAGCTCTGGATATTCGATGAAAGCCAGCCCGGCCGGATTCCAGTAACCCGCGGTCACATCGCGGGCGACTGCCACAAATGCGCCGCCCATTCCCAGCGATTGCCCGCCGGCGCCCAGGGCCAAAAATTCGCCGGCGTATTTGGCGGTGGTCAATCCACCAGCAAATAAAATAGAAGAAATCAAAACCGCGACGATGAGCGAAATTGCGAAGAATAAACGACGCATAGCACAACCTCAATCCTAAGTGTTACAACAAATTATCGGCGACTTAAATTTTTTGTGAATCTAATTAATGCCTCTCCGAGAAGCAAGCAAAAATTTGGTTTAACCTTTCAATTTTCTTTTCAGCTCGTGGAGCTTGTTAAGTGCGGCGAGCGGCGTCAGCTCGTCGAGATTGAGGGCGGCCAACTCCGCTTGCAGCGCCGCTTCCCGTTCTTCGAAAAAACTGAGCTGTTGGGATCTTTGCTGCTGGCCGTTGCTCGCCGCCAATTTTGGGAGATGGTTTTTGGTGAGCGCATCGCTCTCGAGATTGGCCAGCACCTGGCGGGCGCGCTGGATGAGCGGCGCCGGCAGCCCCGCTAACTTCGCCACTTGAATGCCGTAACTGTGGTCGCAGCCGCCCTCGACGATCTTTCTTAGAAAGATGATGTTGTCGCCCCACTCCTTCACCGCAACGTTATAATTTTTGACTCGCGGCAGAATCAGCTCCAACTCCGTGAGCTCGTGATAGTGAGTGGCAAAAATGGTTTTGGCCGCCACTTTGGGATGGTTGTGGAGATACTCCGCCACCGCCCAAGCGATGGACAGGCCGTCAAAGGTGCTGGTGCCGCGGCCAATCTCATCCAACAAAACCAGGCTGCGCGGGGTGGCGTTGTTTAAAATATTGGCGGTCTCGTTCATCTCCACCAAAAACGTGCTTTCGCCGCCGGCAAGATTATCGGACGCCCCGACACGGGTGAAAATTTTGTCCACCACGCCGATCTCTGCGCGCTTAGCCGGCACGAACGACCCCATCTGCGCCAGCAACACGATCAATCCCACCTGGCGCAAGTAGGTGGATTTGCCGGCCATGTTCGGTCCGGTGAGAATGATGATCTGCTGCTTGTCGTTGTCCAGAAACGTATCGTTGGCCACAAAGGACTCACCGTAGGGCAGCAGTTGTTCCACCACCGGATGACGGCCTGCTTCGATAACAATGGCCGACGACGTGGATATTCCCGGCCGCACGTATTTGTTCTCCGCGGCGAGTTGGGCAAACGCAGCGAAGCAATCGAGGGCGGCGATGAGCTGGGCGTCCCGCTGGATGGCCGCTGACTGCTGCGCCGCCTGCTTGCGAATTTGATCGAAGATTTCGTATTCCAGCGCGACGATCTTTTCCTCCGCCTCCAGCACTTTTTCCTCATAAGCTTTCAGCTCCGGAGTGATGAAGCGTTCGGCGTTCACCAGCGTTTGCTTGCGGATGTAATGCGCGGGCACTTTTGAAAGATTAGGGTTGGTCACTTCAATATAATAGCCAAAGACTTTGTTGTAACTGACTTTTAACGATGCGATGCCGGTGCGCTCGCGCTCGTCGCGCTGCAGCCGCGCGATCCAATCTTTGCCGGAAAACGCTACATCGCGCAGATCGTCCAATTCGGGGTGATAGCCCTTTTTGATGATCCCGCCTTCGGTGACGGCCAGCGGCGGCTCCTCGACGATGGCGCGCTCGATCTCCGCAACCAGCGTCGGCAAGTCATCAAGGCGCTCACAAATCGCCTGCAGCTCCAGCGATTCCATTTTTCTCAAATTCTCTTTGAGCGCCGGAATGAGTTTCAACGAATTTTTGAGCGCAATCAAATCGCGGGCGCTGGCGCGATTGGTGGTGAACTTCGAGAGGTAGCGCTCAAGGTCGCCGATTTTCCCCAGCGTGTCGCGCAAACTTTTGAGAATGGTTTCATTGCTGAGCAACTCCTCCACTGCATCCAGGCGGCGTTGAATCGCCGCCGGCTCCAGCAGCGGCTTGAGCAGCCACTGCACCAGCTTGCGGCCGCCCATAGGGGTGCGCGTTTTGTCGATGACGGAAATGAGGGTGCCCTGGCTCGAACCGCTGCGCATGGATTTCAGCAATTCTAAATTGCGGCGGGTGTCGCTATCCAGACTCATGGCGTCGGTGCCGGTTTGACGCTGCAAGTGGTTGATGTGCGCCAGCGGTCCTTTCTGCGATTCTTTCAAATAATGAAGCGCGGCGCCGGCCGCCGATACGCCGACATCCAAATCTTCACAACCGAAGCCTTTGAGGGAAAGGACGCCGAAATGTTTGGTGAGGAGGTCGTAACCAAAGTCGCGGGAAAAAATCCACTGCTCGCGCTGGGTGATAAAACAGCGTTCATTCTTGGGCAGCAGATTTTGAATGAACGCGGCCTGCTCCTCCGAAATCAACAGTTCGGCCGGATTTGCCCGCAACAACTCTTCGACGAATTGCTCCTGAGGAATTTCTTGCGCCGTAAATTCGCCGGTGGAAATATCGACGATCGCCAGTCCGGCATCGTCTCCCTTAAAATAAACTGCGGCGAGAAAATTGTTGCGCTTGCTCTCGAGGAGATCATCGGCCAGCACCGTGCCCGGACTCACCACCTCGGTGATGTCGCGCTTCACCACCGTCTTCGCCAGTTTCGGATCTTCGATTTGTTCGCAGATGGCCACGCGGTAACCGGCTTTGATCATTTTGGCTAAATAGGTATCGAGCGCGTGATGAGGAAATCCCGCCAGCGGCACGTCGGCGGATTTACCGTGGGCGCGGGAGGTGAGCGTCAACCCCAAAACTTCCGAAGCTATTTTGGCGTCCTCAAAAAACATCTCGTAGAAATCGCCCATGCGGAAAAACAAAATCGCATCCTGGTGCCGGGCTTTGATGGCCAGGTACTGCTGCATCATAGGGGTGGATTTTAAATCGTGGGACATTATTATAATTTTACTTTCTTGGCCAAATCCAGTTTTCCTTTGGCGTGATGATAAGCTTTATAAGCAAATAGCCAGTCAAACCACTGTTCCTCGTCTCCTAATTTGCCCGAGTTGAATTCATTGAAAAACTTTTTGCTCGTCATCCGATATTTTTTGCAAATGCAGCTATCGCTTTTTGATATTTTGAAAACTCGGATCCAAAAGCTTTTTCTCTATTTCGAGCCCCGACTTCAAAATAGTGATAGCGTCTTTCTCAACTTCGACTTTTTGCATGATGGACTCCCTTTGAATTGAAAAGAATTTATGAACCTTCGCGAATATCATCGCCCCAATTCAATTTCGCGCGCAGGACATCGTAGAAGCTGCGCTCGGGATGAGATACCAATTTGATACGGTAATCGGCTTTCTTGAAGATCACCGATTCCCCTTCGCGCACCACCGTCCCGCTCTGGCCGTCGGCGCTAAACACCGCCCCCTGCGGCGCCGACAGCACGGTTGCAGTGACCGTCTTATCACCAGGAATTACCACCGGCCGCGCCGCCAACGTGTGCGGACTAATGGGATTGATGATGATGGCCTCCATCGACGGCAGCAGGATCGGGCCGCCGGCCGCGAGCGAATAGGCGGTGGAGCCAGTGGCGGTGGAGACAATCAAGCCATCGCCGATGTAGGTGTTCAAAAATTGATCGTCGATAAACGTTTTGATGCGAATCACCCGCGACACCGCGCCCTTGTCCAGCACGAAGTCATTCAAAGCGTAGTAGTGATTGGTTTTCGCGGCGCTCTTAATCTCCCCTTGCAAAACCATGCGCTCAATAATGTGATAACGGCCCTTCAAAATTTCCTCAAGGCAGGGATGGATTTCTTCCGGGGAGACCTCCGCCAAAAATCCCATGCCGCCAATTTTGACGCCTAAAATGGGGACGCCCGACCGCCCAATGATGCGGGCGGTGGAAAGAATGGTGCCGTCGCCGCCGAAGGAAATGACCATTTGGCAGCGCTGTGAAAAGGCCTCGGCGTTTAGTCGGGGCGCCGCATCCGCTGGCAATTGTAAACGCGCGGCCAGTTGTTCTTCAACAAAAAAATCGGCGCCCTTTTTCTTAAGCCAGCCGCAAAACTCTGGCAGAACTTTTTGAATGATGGGCTTTTCGGAATTGGCGATGATGCCGAAGGTCATTTCGCAGCACCGTCATTTTTCAAAATTTAATTTATCCCGTAGGGGCAATTCATGAATTGCCCCTACGGACTACGTCACGCAATATCAAACGGCTTCACCTCGAAGCCGCCGCTGTTTTTCACCAGCATTTTGACCTTGTTTTCGGTCTCCTCGAGCTTGGCGCTGCAAAATTTGATGAGCGCCATCCCCTCTTCGTAAATTTTTAATGATTCATCCAAAGGGAGGTTGCCCTGCTCCAACTCATCAACAATTTCTTCCAGGCGCTGCATGGCGCCTTCAAAGCTCAGCTCGGTCATGATCTTCGGTTGAATTTAAGGTTTGATTTCAGTTACGGCGCCAATAACTTTACCGCGATAAAAATTGACCTCGATTTCTTCGGCAGTCTTTAAAAGGGCCGCATCGGTAATGAGCTTGCGATCAGCCCTACGAAAACAGATGCTGTAGCCGCGTTTTAACACATTGTGGTGATCCAAAAGCGCAAGCCGTTTGTTGAGCCCATTAATTTTTTCACGGCTGAGCGCCAATCTGTGCATCGCCAGTTGATTCAAATTGCGTTGAATTTCATCGAGCCGCTGCACTTGCTGGCGCACCAGATCCAGCGGCTGGCGAAATCCGTAACTGCTGCGAATGCGCTGCAATTTATCTTTCCGAGAATCTACCAAATTCAAAAGCGCCGCCGTCATCTTTTCGCGATAACCCCGCAGTTGGGCGCTGAGTTCGTTGCGGTTAGGGGCCACCAGTTCCGCGGCCGCGGACGGCGTGGGCGCTCGCAGATCCGCCACAAAATCGCAGATGGTGAAATCCACTTCGTGGCCTACCGCCGACACCACCGGAATTTGGGAGCGAAACACCGCCCGCGCCACTACCTCCTCGTTGAAGGCCCACAAATCTTCCAACGAGCCGCCGCCGCGCCCGACAATTAGCACATCGACGCCGCCAAACTCATTAAACTCATCGATGGCGCGGGCAATTTCCAACGCGGCGCCCTCCCCCTGCACCCGCACCGGATTCAAAATAATTTCCAGCGCTGGAAACCGCCGGTGCAGGATCGAAATCAAGTCGCGAATAGCAGCGCCGGTGGGTGAAGTTACAACCCCCACTCGCTGGGGATATCGTGGAATGGGCTTTTTAAATTCCGGAGAAAACAGTCCTTCCTCGCGCAGACGGTTCTTCAACTGCTCAAACGCCAACTGCAGCTCGCCGACGCCGGCCGGCTGCAATTGCAAAACGTTGAGCTGGTACGAGCCGCGTTTTTCGAAAACCGTCACCCTACCCTGCACCAAAACTTTCATGCCGTCCTGCGGCGTGAAAAACAAATTTTGGTTGCGGCTCTGCCACATGACGCAGGAAATTTGCGCTTTGTCGTCTTTCAACGAAAAATAGATATGGCCGCTGGTGTGGCGGGAAAAATTGGAAATTTCACCCTGCACCCAAATTTCCGGGAACGACGACTCGAGCAAAAGGCGAATCTCCCTCGTCAGCTCCGAAACGGAGTAGTAGGTTTTTTCGTCGAGGAATTCGTCAAAACTAAGTTGGGCCATGACTTAAAAAAAATCAAACCTCAAAATGCAAAAATCAAAAGGCAAATTTTGCAATTGGCACTTTTTTAATTTGCCGTTTGCATAATCGGCAGCCTGGGTTGCCCAGCGTCGATCCACGCGGAATACCAGATGCTGCCCACGGCAGTTGCAGCGTGCGACATCTGGCGCGCGGCCAAGTCGCCGGTTTGGCCGAACAGGGCATGGTAGTAGGCGCGATCAAAATCTTCCCGCTGGCTATATTCTTTTCCGGACGCCCGCGCCTGAGTGTCCGCCTGCAACAACTCATCGGCGAGGCGGTAACTTTGCATGACGACCCCAAAAATAAACGCGCGCGGATCGTCGATGTACTCCGCGGGCTCAGGCTGGAGGCGAATTTTATCCGCAAACTTTTCAATCATCTCGGCTTCAAAGCGGCTGTGAATGCCTTTGTTGCCGGTCAACTGGCCGTCGTAATTTTCCACCGTGTGCAGCGGCATGTGCAGGTCGGAGACGTAATGGCCGAGGGCGGCGGCGACAATCAACAGAGAATCGGTTGCGCCGCTCTTCATAAATCCGATCAGCCTGCCGTACTGTTTTTCGATCCACCAGGGGGCGATGCCGCGCTCGATCACGACCGCTTCGCCAAACTTCTTTTTGGCGGCTTCGAAATCGCGGGGCAGCTCTTTGAAAGGAAAGGGGCCGTACATATCGATGTCGATGAAATGGCGGAAATGCTCGTCGGGATCGGTGTTTCGCCACAAATCCGGATCGACAGCGTGCTCGGACAAGTAGTCGCGGTGCCGCTCAAAAAAGCCGCGCGCCTCTGCCGGCAGCGTGTCCACCGCCGCGCGATTGATCCACTTGTGGGCAAAAAAGCCCCACCCCCACGTTTTTCGTCCCATCACGAAAATGCCGATCACAATAATTAGCAACATCAGCAGTTGTTTATTCTTAAGCATGGTCGGACCTTTCGTTTCATAAAATAATAAGGGTTTCTTCAAAATCTAAACGAGAAACCCTTTCCACAAATAGGCTAACGAATTTTCTTTTTGTGGCGATTTTTTCTGAGCCGTTTTTTGCGCTTGTGGGTAGCTATCTTGTGCCGTTTTCTTTTCTTACCGCTTGGCAATCTCTCACCTCCTATCGGTTTCGTCTTTTAAGTTCTTTTTCATCAGTTTTTTTAAGTCGATGGATG
Source organism: bacterium (assembly GCA_037446635.1). Lineage (GTDB taxonomy): Bacteria > Zhuqueibacterota > Zhuqueibacteria > Oceanimicrobiales > Oceanimicrobiaceae > DASWHH01. The sequence goes on along the minus strand of JBBIIG010000070.1, from coordinate 7,560 downwards.
CTTTAAACACCGGCGACGTGCGTTCGGGAATGTGCATCATTTTGCCGGTTTTGGGATTGCGCGCCACCCGCTCGATGCGGCGCACGGTGCGAAACGTGCCAAAGCCGCGGATGGTCACCGTGTCGCCCGACTGCAGCGCGTAGCCAATGGTTGCCAAAAACCCATCCACCACGGCGGCGGTCTCCAGTTTAGTCAAGCCGGTGCCCTCCGCTACGATGTTGATGATATCGGTTTTGGTCAAAACGTACCTCCCGGATTGGTTTGGTTTTTTACGCGCTAATTTTAAGAAAAATTGGAATTAATGTCAACAAAATCATTTGTGCACGATGGCGAATTTTCTAACATCGACAAAGCTATCCTGCTTCAACACGAATAGGTAAATTCCAGATGCGAGACTCGATCCGAGATCGGCGGCCGGGTTCCACGCAAAAAACGACTGATTGAGAGAGGGGTCGCCGTCGCGAAATTTCACGGTTTTAAGCACTCGGCCATTTGAATCTAAAATGCGGGCTTCGAGATTCGAAGTGTTGGCTGGATCAAATTCAAAAAAGACTCGGCTATGATTTCCAATAATGAACGGATTCGGAAAAATGTTGGTGATGCCGCGAGGCTCACCGCCGCTGATCGACCCTCGAACCAGGCTAAATTGAAAGCGCGCGTAGCGCACATTGAGCTGCGGCAAATTGTCGCGGTCAAGAACCAACTGGTTGATTGGCATGACCACGATCTCTGTAAACTCGGGCAGAAAACCCAAGTTCTGCCCATTTTGAATGTTGAACAAATGGAGGTCGTCCACTCCGGTCCCGTTAATGACGGCGCCAAAATTCCAGTTGGCGGGATCGTCCACGGCGCCGGTGATGGCGTACTCGCCGGCGCGGGCGGTGGTGAATTTAAAATACTTGGTGGTCAACGCCAGGCTGGAATCGACGATGGTGGTATCGGAATCAATGAAAAAATTTCCGCTGAGGCGGATTTCCGGATACTGGGCGCCTTCTTCATAATAGCGCGCGGCGTCGGCGCGGGACCCGGTAAAATAATTCCAGAATGCGAACTCCGCAAACGCATTTTTGAAACGGCTGCCGTTCTCGATCAGGCTGCGGTCAACGGCAAAAATGGCCAACTCGCCGCTTCGCATAATTTCCCAGCTTCGCCGCACCAAATCGATATTATCGAAGTGCTTAACCAAAAAATGATTCCACAGCGCGCGGCCGTAGGTGGATGCCGTGCCGGTGAAAAGATTGAACGGAACATCGGTGCGGCCAAAATAGGAAGGCAAATACTGAAAATAGTCGTTGATGTCGTCGTAAGCCACGTCTTCCATCCAGGTGGAGCACAGTTCATAATAAAACTTCTCGTCTTCGTTAGCGAAGATGCGGTAGCCAAATTGAATGGCGTGAAAATATTCATGGGCGGCGGTGACCCGTGCGCCGTCCACGCCGGTGGTGAAATGGTTGTTGTTAAAATCGTTGTCCATGACGATGAAGCTGGTGTAATTGTTTTGTGTTTCTGAAATTCGAGTTTCCCCCTGAGTGAAGCCGTACAACCCCCGTCCGAGGTTTTCCAAAAAAACGTCGTACTCCGGCCCATCGATGCCGTTGTCATCCGGCGCCGGATCGTAGCCCAGCTCGTTCACCTGCAAATCGTACGATTCGTCGAGGGCCTGGCTCACGGCTTCGACAAAATCGGGAACGCCGCTGCCGTCGAGATCCGCCGCGGGCACGGCGTTGCCTCCGCTGACATCGTAATGAATTTTGAATTTTCCGGAGGGGCTGAGAACAGCTAACTCCAGCGCCGGCCGCGTCAGCAATTTCAGCAGCAGCGCTTGTTGCTGGGGACGGAAATTTTCGAGATGGCGGCGGGCGTCCATCACCAGCATCGTCGCGCAGGTTGGCGGTTGATCGTCGAGAACACGAAGCTCTGGCGGGATGCGCTCCGGAAAAATCGCCGCCACCTGTTGAAAGAGCCGATCCAACTCCTGCTGCGAATAAGTCGGCTCGAGGGCGCGGTGATAAATTTCCTGGGCAAAAATTCGAACCGGAGTGAAGGCTAGGCAGACACCGAAAATAAGCGGTGAACGAAATTGCAGTGCGTGGGTGAAGTTCATTTTCATTTCTTCCGGAAGACAAAGGTGAGCGGCACGCCGGCGAAACCGAAGCGCTGCCGAAATTGTTTTTCGAGATACGAGCGGTAGTGCGGCTTGATGGAGTCGGGAGCGTTGGTGAAAAAGGCGATCACCGGCGGATTGGTTTTGACCTGCGTGCAGTATTTGATTTTCACCTCCCGTTGATCCATCGACGGCGGCGCATAACGGCTCGTCGCCTCGGCAAGGAAGTCGTTCAGCTCCGAGGTCTTCAAAGTCTTTTGACGCTCCTGGTAAATTGTTTTAGTGGTTTCGATTAATTTATAGATCCGCTGCTTGGTAATCGCTGAAATAAAAACGATGGGCAAGAAATCGTTGCTTTTGAGCGTCTCGCGAATTTTGATTTCATAGTCGCGGGCGGTGTTGGAATCCTTTGCAACCAAATCCCATTTGTTGACTGCGATCACCACGCCCTTGTTCATGCGCAGGGCCTCGCCAAGAATACGCAGGTCTTGCATCTCCATGCCGGTCGTCGCATCGATCATCAGGATCGCCACGTCGCAGCGCTTGATGCTCTCCAGGCTGCGCAGGGCGCTGTAATATTCCACCGCGTCTTTCACTTTGGATTTGCGGCGCAGGCCAGCGGTGTCGATGAGCAAAAATTCCTGTCCGTAATATTTAATTTTGGTGTCGATGGCATCGCGGGTGGTGCCGGGAATATCGGTGACGATCATCTTCTCCGCCCCCACCAGCGCGTTCACCAACGAGGATTTGCCGACGTTGGGCCGGCCAACAATGGCTAATGAAACCAAATGGCCGTTGGTATTTTCCATCGCCGGCGGCGCTTTCGGAAGCAGCGCAACGATGCGGTCGAGCAGATCGCCGCTGCGCCGGCCGCTCGCCGCCGACACCGGCAGCGGCTCACCGAAACCCAGTTCGTAAAACTCCACGGCGTTCAATTCCCGGGCGTCGTTATCCACTTTGTTGACGGCGAGCACAACCGGGCGCGCGGATTTTTTCAAAACCACGGCCAGCTCTTTATCAAATTCCGTGAGACCAGTTTTGGCGTCCACTAAAAACAAAATCAAGTCGGCCTCGTGGATGGCCTCCTGAATTTGGCGCACCACGGCCTGCTCGATTTTGTCGTCCGTGCCGGGCAGGTAGCCGCCGGTATCCACCAGCACAAAACGGCGGCCGCACCATTCGGCCAGTGCGTATTTGCGGTCGCGAGTCACGCCGGGCTGATCATCCACAATGGCTTCGCGGCCGCCAACGATGCGATTGAACAGGGTGGATTTGCCGACGTTGGGCCGGCCGACGATGGCAACGACAGGGGTGTTCATACTACTTCTAATTCGAGAATTTCAAAAACACGCGCGAAGTCGTTGTCCAGCGCGTAAACCGGGCGACGAAGTTGGGCGCTGAGCTGATCGATAGTCCAGTCATCCAGAAAAACAAAATCATCCTTTCCGCGAAGCGGATCGGTATTCGATAAACAGTTGCCCGGCAGAAACACCACGTCGCCCAACTCGCATTTTTTGAGATGATTGAAAATGTCCTGGCCAGTCAGCAAACCGGTGACGCGGATGGACTCGCCGTAAAATTTATTTTGGACGACTTCCAGCCGCGCTTCGAAATTTTTGACTCGGTTGAGCGCAGGAACGATCTCGTTCACCATGACGCCGCTGGCGAAGACTCCGGTCACAAAGGTGCCAGCGGCCGGCCGGTAAAGCTGGCGGGGAAACCGTTCCTGTTGCAATTCAAAATCATCTAACATGAAGCGCACCATGCCGACGCCGTTTTCCCGTTGATAAAAACCGTCGTAGCGTTCAGCGGGCGGAAGCGGTTTTCCCGCCATAATGTAAAATTCGTCGGAGCTATAAACAAAATATTCGCCGAGCTGTTTATGAAATTCTGCGGCGTACTCGTCGGCGATTGCCAGCAGGTTCGCCGCGTACTCGCTGGTGACCGGTTTAAATTGAAATAGTCCGGCGCGGTGCTTGGTTAATCCCACCGGCACGATGGAAACGGATTTGAGGTTGGGCAGAAATGTTGCCAAATCCCAGATGGTTTGTTTGAGGATGGGGCCGTCGTTGATCTCGGGGCAGAGCACAATTTGCGTGTGCAGCTCGATGCCGTTTTGAGTCAGATAATCGAGCTTCTCCATCAGGCGGTCGTCGTGCTGAATGCCGAAAAGAAATTTTCTGACCGCCGGCGCCGTGGCGTGCACCGAGACAAACAACGGCGAGAGACGCTGCCAGACGATGCGCTCCATATCCGCCTTGGAAAGATTGGTGAGGGTGACGTAGTGCCCGGATAAAAAGGAGAGACGGTAATCCTCGTCGCGAAAGTACATGGCGGAGCGCATGCCTTTGGGATTTTGATCGACGAAACAGAACGGGCAGTCGTTGCCGCAGTGGCGAATTTTCAAATCTTCCAGTTCCAGACCGAGAAGATCATCTATCTCTTTTTCGATTTCATAGATGATGCGCTCGTCGCCGCGGCGCACCTCCATCTCCACGTCCTCTTCGGCGATCAGGAAACGGTAGTCGATGACGTCGCGCACCGGACGACCGTTGATTTTGAGAATCCGGTCGCCCACCTGCAGGCCCAATTCTGCGCCGGTGCTGTCGTTTTCAATTTGAATGATTTTCATTTACTCCATCCTCACAAAATCCCCGCGCTGAAAACCGGAGCCGCTAACAATGGAACACTGCGCGGCCTTGCCTTCACCGAGATCGGCGTTCACCACTTTGATCTCGCCAATTTTAGAATCGATGCTGCCGAGCGACAAACCGGTGTCGGGGTCAACCAAATCTTCGCCTTTGCGATACACATAAAAATTGTCGCCGGGGCGAATACCCGAAGTCGATCCCACGTTGATGAAAACCTGGCCGTTCTTCTCCGTCACCACTTTGGCCTGCCAGGGAATGCTGGGCGCGCTTTTGTTAATCAACTCAATCACCCCTTCCACCGCGTCGCGCGCCGCTTTCCCCACCAGCGATTCGTCAAAATCTTTCTGGCTGTGAAAATCAATATTACGGGTATCGACTTTCAGTCCCTTTGCCGATTTTTCTTTGCGGATGTTTTCCGCGGCAACGATCTCGGCGGTGGTGGTGTTCACCATGCGGCAATCGAGGGCCACGGTCGCTGACTGGCTGGAAACGCCCAGTCCAAAATTTTTGACGCGGCCGCCGGTGTCGCTTTTTTTGTAACCGAATTCGGTCACCGCGCCCATCACCGCCAGCTCCACTCCCAACACTTTGCCAATCTCCGCAGCGCTCTCGGCGGTGACGATGCCAGATTCACCTAAGTTTTGTTCCTTCAAAATCTCATCTAATTCCTGGCGTTCGATCACCCGGTAATTGCCGCTTTTCACCAGCTCGGTGATCAGCATGTCGCTGACGCCCTCGCCGACTCCTTTTTGGTTCCACCACAAAAACGAGCGATCGGTCTTGTCATCAAAAACGAACACCGCCACCCGCTTCTTGATGCGCAGTTTCTTGTCGTCGTTGCCGGCGCTCACGGATTGAGTTAAAACTAAAAACGACATCATCGCCAAAATCAGGTTCATAAGCTTGTTGTTCATCATAGCCTCCTAAACGCGTTTTAGAAAACGATCACCACTTTGCATTGATTCAAAAAATTTTGACTTTTGGCCGCCGCGTGCAGCAGCGCGGCGTCGATGTTGGAAATCACGATATCCGTATTGGCGGCCGCGGTTTTCAGCGCGCGCACCATCAACGGCGATGCGCCGACGCGAAGATCTTTTGTCGCCGCATCTAAAGTTTTGCGGTAAGCCACCAAGCCGTTCTGCTCAACAGCCGGACGATTCACATATTCCACGCTATAAATTTCCTCGCCATTTTCGTCAACGATTTTGGGCAGCAGCGCCGGCTTCAAATCAAGATGGCGGGCGTCAATAATTGCCCCGGTGAACGGCGCGCCTTTCGCGGTGGTGTAGCCTGCGCTGGGAATAATCAGCTTTAGGCCCTCTGGCAGCGGCCGGCCCGCCGGCCAAGGCTGTCCGCAGCACGGGCAAAGCGGCGCGCTGCTGAGCCGCAGCGGCGACTTGCCGATCTCGCTGGGCAAAACTAAATTCAGAAGCTCACCAGTGAGCGGCAATTCCACATCTACCTCCACGGACATGTCTGACAGCGATCGCGTGTCCACAATGGTAAACGTCTCCGCCAAAGATTTGAGATCGGATTCCGATAGCAAATTTTTTTCAACGGCGTCGCTGATGCGCGCGCCCGCCCGCCAGCTCACCCGCTTGAGCGCGTGCAGCAAATTTTCGGCGGCAGCCAGCTTGGCGCGTTCCAACGCCTCGATTCGTTGCAGACGATCGCTGGCGGCTGCGGCGCTGTTGCCGACCGTGCGAATCACCATCCGCCCCCAATCCACCGAGCTGGCGTCGTCAAGCTTTTGCAGGATCAGCGATTGACTAATAGCCGATTTAGCTAACCAAAGAATCCAAAAAAAAGTAATGAAACCACGCGCTGAAAGCATTTTCGCTCCTGAAATAAAAACAACGCGTTAAATATAAACAATTGCCGCCGATTGCGCAAGCTTAATTTCCAACCGAAAAAAAAAGCTCCGAAGATCGGAGCTTATTGTTGACAGTTGCGCGAATGGCGGAATTCGAACCCGCGACAGCCGGCTACACCTCTCTTATTTTGGCGGGCCTGCAAATTTTTGAAAATAGAATACGCTCCTCACTCCCTGCAACTTTGGTTCCCTAAAATCTCACTCGGAGCACTCGTATTTCCCCAGCCCAAACGTTGCGCCTTTGCCCACGTGCGTTAGCTCACCGATTTTTAACAGCGGCAGCCAGGGCGCCAACTCCCCCAGTAGCGTCACCTCGCCTACAAATCCCCCCATCTTCATACGAGTTTCTTGCCGGTTGGAATAGCGCTCCCAATCCTCCCAGTGCAAATTTTGATTCTCGACGACCACTGCGTTGGCGGCGCCCAGCATGGAACGCCAATCCCATTCCACTTTCGCAGCGGGCATGTGAAAATATGCCAGCGTACAAATCCGCCGCATCAGCCACAAAACCAACTCGCGAAACGTCAGCCCACCGGCAAGGTGCTCGTGAATTTTGATGCGCGTCGGCGTCAAGAATCCTGGAAATCATTCCCACTGCAGCGTCCATCGCAAGCGTCACCAGGGACATTACCCAAGGTCGCAATCCAGTAACTCACCTGGAAATCATTCCCACCCGACAACGACGGCGACGCCAACAGCGTTCAATTCGATGTGGAAGTCGCAATCCAGTAACTCACCTGGAAATCATTCCCACTGCCTGTTTTAGTTAGGTCATTTGAGTTTAAAGAATATATGTCGCAATCCAGTAACTCACCTGGAAATCATTCCCACCAAAGGAGGTCTCACGTGAAACACCAAAATCTCAAAAACTAGAACAAATCAAATAACAAGCGAGGAAATAATGCAAACACTGGAACTAACGGGGGGCGGGG
>JBBIIG010000069.1:0-19936 GCA_037446635.1 bacterium | reverse complement strand
AAGAAAAGAAGTGTGAGTTTCCTCATGTTCCGCATTGATGGATCAATGGATTGAGGGATCGATGGATCGATGAAAACAAATTTACCGTCCGCCAGTTGCCGTTTCATATCTCACGTCTCACATCTCACATTTCACGTTTCACGTCTGCCCTCTGCTGTCTCACGTCGTACATTATTCCGGAAACATTGACGCATCAATACCCGGCAAAATCCGCAGCGCATTTTTGTAGTAGAGCTTCTTCAAAACTTCATCCGGCAAATCGAGGCCGTACATTTTCCAGAAGGCGTGGCGGCGGCGATAGTAATCAAAATACTCGTCGGCGGTTTCGAGCACGCGAAAATAGACGTGGTACTCCGACGGCGCCCACAAATCCTTGCCAAACAGAACGCGATCCTGATACTTGATAAACCACGCGCGGGCGAAGCGTGGTTGGCGACCGAGCTCGGCCAGCACCGCGCCAATCTCGGTGTACAGGTTGGGAATTTCGTCCAACAGCTTGCCGAGGCGGGCGAGATCGTTGCCCATCCAGCCGAGGTGGGCGCTGATGAAAATCGTCTGCGGATGTTTGCGAAACACGTTGTGCTGCTCGTTCATGATTTGTTCCCACGGCGGATAAATTGCCGGATCGCGGTAACGCTCGGGATGTTCTTTCAGCTCCAACCAGCGTTCGTTGAATTTGTCCTTCGGCAACCAGAATTGAAACGGATCGCCGGAGTGAATCAGCACTGGGATGCCCAGCTCGCCGCACTTTTCCCAAATTGGATCGAGGCGGGGATCGTCCACAGGCACGCGTTGGCCGTTTTGATCTTTAACGTCGAATCCCAAATCCTTATAAATTTTCAAACCCCGCGCCCCCCATTTCACATCCTGCTCCAATTGTTGGATAGTTTTCTCAGCCCAGCCGGCTTCACCAAAACCATCATAACGAATGTTGGTGAAAACGATGAGTCGATTTGAATAACCGGATTTTCTGATATTCGCCAACGACTTTTTCAAAAACTCCGTTTCGTCGGCAAGCGTGTGATTATCGGGATTATAGACTACAGTCAACCCGCGGCCGCTGAGATTCACCAGCGTCGCCAGGTTGAGACGGTCCATCTCCGCGATCAGCGAATCGAGATTTTGCGAATCCATCCGCCACTGGTGGCTGTGCACGTCGATGAACGGATACTTGGCGCGGGTGACGATGTGCTCGGGCACGACGAGGGTGGAACGCGGCTGGTAGTCTTCGATGGAGAGGGTTTGACTGAGTCCGGAAAGAGGTAGAACAAAGGCAAAAATAGAAATGAGGACTGGTTTCGCTTTTTTGAGCATTTGTCAGATACCCTAAGTTTTTATCATAGTTTCCAGAGCCTTCAGCATTTGGCTTTTGCCCTTCAGTGCTTTTATCAAATTCACAAAGTTATCAACTTTGGTATTAATAATTTGTGCAGTCGTTTTGCTTGGTTTGGCAATCCAAAATCATCTATGCTCACACTGGCTTCGTTGGCTGCAAAAAGAATCCACTCCTCGAGCCGCGGACACAACACGATAAGATGGTTATCGCCCTTTTTGTCATAAAGAAGTTTGATATTGTTCTCGGCGGAAAGCAATTTGCCAATATAACTGGGCTGTGTGCTGCTGTCGATATTTCTTTTAATCTTTCGGCTATCCAAACTTTAATGATCGATTGCCTGCTTACCCCTAATCTCCTTGCTTCTTTATCAAGTGATTGAATCATCCAGTCCGGAAAATCTACTTCAACGCGCTTCTGTTTCTCCGCAGGCCTTTCAGTTTTGGAAAAATCTAAAAACTCTGAAACATCCTGACCGTCATCGAATTTTTTATCAAATTCTTCAGCCTTTACAAATTTCTTTTTCATCTTCTCTTGACCTTCTAACTGATATTAACCTTATTTCCGTTGGCGAATTGTATAAATTGCCGACCAATATTTGCCGCCGATTCTTGCTATCAACAAAAACCGCGGTTCGTCTAAATTCTTTGCAGGAATAACGATTCGATTTGGATCATCCCACAGTTCCTGCGCTTCATAAAAATCAATCCCGTGTTTATTTTTGTTGGACGCGCTTTTTTCACGATTAAATTCAAGATCCATATTAAAAAAATCCAAAGTAGCCCGATAAGCCGAATTCTGTCTTCCCCGCCTGCGTCGGGCAAGCCCGAACAGTCGGGGGAGGCGACCATTTATCTGGGCTCGCTGTCGCCAGCGGGCTCAAGCGACCTACCCGTCCCGCTATCCCGACGAATCGGGAACTCGAGCGGGCCGCTCTCGAAGCGGGACATATTTGGTCTTGCTCCGGGCGGGGTTTACCTGGCTTCCGGCATCGCTGCCGGAACGGTGAGCTCTTACCTCGCCATTTCACCTTCGCCTGTTTTCCGACGAATCGGAGTCATCGGCTGTGTGTTTCTGTGGCACTTTCCGGGCGTCGCCGCCCCTTCGCGTTACGAAGCGCCCTGCCCTGTGGAGTTCGGACTTTCCTCATCCCGAGGGATCGGGACGCGGCCGCCTGGGCTACTTTGGATTCATAACAAAAGTAGGGAACGGCGGCTCACCGTTCCCTACAAAATGGCGTCAATACTGCCAGCACCGACTAAGTGGCCACTACTTCGTTTTCGTTTAGATAAACCAAGATTCGACCGCAGGACTCGCACAGAATCAGTTGATCCATATTGCGGATTTCCAAAGCCTTCTGGGGAGGAATTGCGCTATAACAGCCTCCGCAGGCATATTTGCTTAATTCCACAACCGTCTTTCGACCGCGCACTTTACGAATGCGCTCGTACGTGGCCAGAATCGGTTTGCGAATTTGCGGCAGCAAGGCCTGGCGTTTGATCTGCCACTGCTTAAACTCGTCCTCGGTTTTGCTGATTTTCTGCTGCAGTTCCTGCTCTTTGGCCGCGAGATTTTCCCGCACCGAGGCAAGCTGCAATTCAAGCTCCTTAATCGCCGCTGCGGCGTTTTCTTCTTTCTCGATGAGTTCAAGAATCCTGGTTTCCGTTTCATCAATTTTTTGCTCGACGATTTCGATCTCCAAAGTTATGGCGTCGTATTCACGGTTAGACTTAACGGCGTACAACTGTTCGCGATATTTGTTTAATTTGTCCTGCAAAGCCTTCAACTCACCGTCCCAATGAAACCGCTGACGGCGGGTTTCTTCCAGTTCCTGTTGGCGCGCGCTGGTGGTCTGCGCGAGGTTATCCACTTCTTCTCTTATTTCTTGCACCCGCTGCGGAAGGTCGCCCTTTAGCTCTTCCAAAGTCTGTAACTCGTTGTCAATTTTTTGTAGCTCGATTAGGACGAGTAAATTGCTTTTCAATTTTTGAACCTCCGACTATAATAAACAAAAAATGCACCTCCAAAGGGGGTGCATTCGTTAATCTTTTTGTGATGACGTTTGAGAGTCAAATTTAAGTCATTAAGGTGCCGTGCTTTTCCTCTGTTTTTTTCTGATTGGATCATTCCAGTTTCAATTTATGACTACTCTCTCACGAATGTGATGGGCGAATATATCAATTCAGCAACTAAAAAGCAAGAATTTTTATGGCGCGAACTAATGGCTCTTAACGTGAACGTCCTCGAAGTGATGCTTGATGGTTTTGGCTTCAATCATGTAAATCACTTCTTCCCCGATGTTGGTGGACAGGTCGGCGATGCGCTCCAAGTTTTTTGCAATCAGCGCCAGCGACAGGCACGGCGAAATATTTTTGACGTCCTCCATCATGTAGGTCAGCAGCTCGCGGTTGATCTGGTCTTCGAGTCCGTCGATGACGTCGTCCTGCTCGCAGACCCCCTGGGCTTTGGCCACGTCGCCCTGCACGAACGCATCCAAAGAATCTTTGACCATGTTTTGCACCAGGCCCGCCATGTAGGGGATATCGATGAGCGGCTTCACCGGCGGCGTTTTGCTCAGGACCTGTGCTTTCTGCGCGATGTTCACCGCGTGATCGCCCATGCGCTCGAGATCGTTGTTGATCTTCACGCAGGAAATAATGAACCTCAAATCCATCGCCACCGGCTGGTGACGCGCCAACAACGTGCGGCATTGCTGCTCAACAGAAATTTCAAGCTGGTTGATTTGATGATCGTTGGCGATCACCTCAAACGCCAGGGCGTCGTCCCGTTCTTTCAATGCCAGAATCGCTTTATCGATGGCGGCTTCCACCAAGCCAGCCATTTTAATCAAATCCTGTTTGAGATTTCTGATCTCGGTTTCAAAATGACGTTCCATTCTTTTTCCTCTATCTACAAACTTTCAATATCACTTGCTTTATTTGATCCACTCTCAGTTCATTCGTCAGTCAGTGTAGGGAACGCATACCGTATGCGTTCCCTACATGGGACCTTGTAAATTGGATTTTTAAACTTCGTGTACTTCGTGGTTGAATACGTGCTTTTGTAACTTAGAAAATTCTGGGTATTTGTCAACCAAATCTTCCGGTAATGTAGTCTTCCGTCAACTTTTCTTTGGGGTTAGTGAAGATTTTATCGGTAACGTCGTATTCGATGAGTTGACCGAGCCAGAGGTAAGCTGTGTAATCCGAAATGCGCGCTGCCTGCTGCATGTTATGGGTGACGATCACAATCGTGTAATCTTTTTTCAATTCTAAAATCAGCTCTTCGATCTTGGCGGTGGCGATGGGATCGAGCGCCGAGCACGGTTCATCCATCAATACAATTTCCGGCTCCACAGCAATGGCCCGCGCGATGCACAGCCGCTGCTGCTGGCCGCCGGAAAGACCAAGCGCGGTTTCGTGCAATCGATCCTTCACTTCCTCCCATAACGCGGCGCCCTTAAGACTCTTCTCTACAATTTCATCGAGCATTTGTTTATTTTTGATGCCACTGATGCGGGGACCGTACGCTACGTTCTCATAAATTGACTTCGGAAATGGATTAGATTTTTGAAATACCATGCCAACCCGTTTGCGAAGCTCGTTAACGTCGAGGTTAAGATCGTAAATGTCGGTGCCGTGAATAAAAATTTTGCCTTCCATTCTCGCGCCATCGATGAGGTCATTCAGGCGGTTGAGGCAGCGCAGAAGCGTGCTTTTGCCGCAGCCCGATGGTCCAATGAACGCCGTCACTTTGTTGTTGGCGATTTCGAGGCTAATATCCTTCAAAGCCCAGTTTTGCCCATAACTGAAAAAGAGGTTCTGCACTTTTACCGCAGGCTGCTGCGCATCGAAATGCGATTTGTGATTGCTGCGCTCCACAACCTTGGCCGTGAGGGATTTCTCGCTCTCCTTCAAATTCACCTCATCTATCAAATCGTTTTTCATGAGATCATACACTCCGGAATTTTTTTAGCAATTGCATTCAATTCGACTTGAGAAATATTATTAGCACACGAATGAAACGGATTTTACTGATCAACACCTATAAAAGAATATTTGAAATCCGTGGACTTCCATTGCGCTCATCGTTACTGCTGCGCCGGAATGCGGCTTTCCCGCACGACTCCGCGTTTAAAACACCCCATACGCCAATTTTCTCCGCAGGCGATTGCGGATAAAAATGGCAACGATGTTCAACAAAATCACTATCATCAACAACAGCAGCGTGGTGGAATAAACCATCGGAATCGCAGCTTCTACGTTCGGCGATTGAAATCCCACATCGTAAATATGAAACCCGAGGTGCATGAACTTGCGCTCGAGATGCAAAAACGGGAAGTAGCCATCCAATGGCAGCGTCGGCGCGAGTTTCACCACGCCGGTGATCATCAGCGGCGCCACCTCGCCCGCAGCGCGCGCCACCGCCAAAATCATCCCGGTCAAAATTCCCGGCATGGCCGAGGGCACCACGATGCGCCAGAGCGTCTCAAATTTGGTAGCAGCCAACGCCAGCGAGCCTTCGCGGATCTCGCGCGGCACAGCAGCCAACCCTTCCTCAGTCGCGACGATCACCACCGGCACCGTCAGCAGCGCCAGCGTCAACGAGGCCCACAGAATGCCGCCGGTGCCGAACGTGGGCGTAGGCAGCGCTTCGGGGTAAAACAGCTGATCGATGGTGCCACCAATGGCGTAAATGAAAAATCCCAGGCCGAACACGCCGTAAACAATTGAAGGAACGCCGGCGAGATTATTAACAGCGATGCGCACCATCCGCACCCAAAATCCCTGTCTGGCGTACTCGCGCAAATAAACCGCGGCCAGCACCCCGAACGGCACCACCGCCACGCTCATGATCATCACCATCATCACCGTGCCGAAAATCGCTGGGAAAATTCCGCCCTCGGTGTTGGACTCGCGGGGTTCGCCGGCAACAAACTCCCAAACTTTGCTGGCATAAAAACCGGACTTGCTGAACACGTTCATGCGGTTGGGTTGGTAAACTCGCACCACATCATAAAGTTTAATATCCTTTTCGCGGCCATCGGCAGTAGTTACGGTCAAATAATGTTGCCTGGTTTTTTCATAGAGCGACTCGAGCTGCTTTTCTTTTTTCGCATATTCTTCTTCGAGTTTTTGAATCTCGTTTTGCAATTTCGCGATTCGAGCCCGCGACTCTTCCGTTTTTCCTCGTAATTCGATTTTGCGAATACTGAGGCGATGCCTTTCGAGCTTGTAATTGATCGCGCCAATCTCATCTTTCTCGATTTCTCGAATCTGGTCACGCAGATCGTGCATGTTTCCCAGAAGGGTTTGAATTTGGGGCCAGGCGCCAAATAACGTGCTGTCGGTGATCTCCCCGTTCGACTTCAGGGCTTTGAAATAACCGTAAAAATTTCCCCACTCGATGCGCTCGAGCGCCAGCGCGTTTGCCGGCTGCTCGCGGCGCACGATGTCGGATTCCTCCACCCAACGAAAATCGAGGGCGTAAAGATCACGGTTGCCAATTTTCATGCGGATGCGATAGGCTTCTTCGTCTTCCACTGCGTCGTGCTGCGGGATGGCTTCGCGCTCCCAGATTTCGCCCAACAACTTTTGGCCATCTTTCAAACTCAATTCCGAAAGGTTGTCCGGCCAGAATTGGCCGAGTCCATTAAATAGAATGAGTAAAACCAGGCCAAAGATCATCAACAGGCTTGCCGCCAGCGCGCCGGCGGTGAGCCAGACAAAGGGGTCGCCGCTTTTCCAGAATTTTTTCATAGGCAATTCATCAATTCAACATGCAATCTGATTTGGGTAGTCGTCCAAAAGACCGGTTTCTCTGTCATGCCCGAATGCCTTTATCGGGCATCCAGTCCCGACGTCTCGGGAGAAGATTCCCGCCAAAAACATGCGGGAATGACAGCCTCGCTACTTTTTTGGCACCGCACGCAAAGTTAAAGTTTCTGATATTTCTCTCTTAATTTTTGTCGAACCAACTCTGCCAGCGTGTTCACCAAAAAGGTGATGAGGAACAGCAGGAACGCCGCCATGAACAGCACCCGGTAAAGGGTGCCGCCGACTGGCGCTTCCGGTATCTCCACCGCGATATTCGCCGAGAGCGTGCGAAAGCCGCTGAAGATGTTCCAATCCATGATTGGGGTGTTGCCGGTGGCCATGAGCACGATCATGGTTTCACCCACGGCACGGCCAAAGCCGATCATGATCGCGGAAAAAATTCCCGCCGCCGCGGTGGGCAGCACCACTCGCACGGCGGTCTGCCAGGGTGTCGCGCCTAATGCCAGGGAGCCGGAGACCAGCGTCTTCGGAACGTTCGAAAGCGCGTCTTCGGAAATGGTGTAGATGATCGGAATCACGGCAAAGCCCATCGCAAAACCGACCACCAATGCATTGCGCTGATCGAAGGAAAGGTCGAGCGCGTTGAAAACCCAGTGTTTGAAATTGCCCGCGAAAAGCAGCGCCTCGACCGCGCCATTTAATTTGATACACAACCCAATCCCCAAAATGATGATGGGAATAAGCGCAAGACTTTCTGTGCCGGAATGCAGGCGCGAGCGGACGCGCTGCGGCAGCTTTCGCCAGGCAAATGCACAAAAGATGATCAGCGGCGGAATGGCGGCCAGCATGAGTAAAACCGCCGGCACATAACCTTCGATGAGAGGCGCCAGCCAGAGTCCCGCCAAAAATCCCAGCACCACACTCGGCAGCGCCGCCATAATTTCCACCGTCGGCTTAATGTAATTGCGCAGACTCGGATGCATGAACTGCGAAGTGTAAATAGCGCCTAAAATTGCCAATGGGATCGCGATGATCAACGCGTAGAATGTGCCCTTCAAGCTGCCGAAGATTAGCGGCACCAGGCTCAGTTTCGGCTCAAAATCATCGGTGCCACCCGTGGACTGCCAGACGTACTCCGGCCGCTCGTAACCTTCGTACCAGATTTTTCCAAAAAAAGCTTTGACGCTTGCCTCCGGATGGGGATTGTTAATTTCCCAGAACGAGAGGGTTCCCGCGGCGTCCAGCGTCAAGGCGCCGGTGGCTTTGGGCGCGAAATGAACGTAAGTGATGGCGGCGCCGTTCGCGCATTGAAAATCGGCCAGCACCCGCTCCGAGGTGGTGTATTGCAGCGTGAGATTTCCCTGACGATCGCCGGCGATGAAACCTTTTCCGCGCGCCGATGCCGCAAGAGCAGTGATTCCCGCTGGGTTTGACTTCAGTTCGTGAATGCGGGTCATACGCCAGCCGGAAACCGATGTGCTGTCGCGCACCAGAAACCAGGCGCTGAGCTCGCCGCTGCTATCGCCCACCAGCAGGGTGCGGTGGCCAATCAAAAATTGCAATTGGCTGACGCCGTGATTGTTCTCGTTGACGCGCGCGACGGTGAGGAATTCGGGCTGGCGATCCGGGAAAAGATTCCAGTGATAGATTCGTCCGCCAGCGACGCCCACATAGAGGTTGCGCTGGGCGTCGTCCACCGCAATCGACAGCGGATGTGTTGTCCACTTACGAGCCAACTCATACTGCGCTGTGGTTACTTGAGCGTCGCCAAAAAGCGATTCTTCTTTATTTTGAGAAAAGAGCACGACGCGCTCATCGGTCGTGATGGCTGCCACCGCCATTTGCCCCTCTACATCTCCGGCAAATGACAGGGCGACGATCGGCTTGTTCTGCGGGTCGATTTCAAAAACCGCGCTTTCGAGGATCTCGGGTTGATAGGTGCGCCCGCCTTCAAAGAATTTTGAATTGAAACGCACCAAAATTGCGACAGCGTTGCCAGCGTCGGTGCCAACAAGTAATCGCGTACCATTGAGCGATTGCCACACCGCGGTGATTCGCTCCCCTTCAATATTTTGTAGTTGAACGCGCTCCCGCGGCTGCTGGTTTTCAAGCATAAAAAATTGCACAACGCCGTTGTCCAAAATCACGTAACCGATTTCCATATTTTCATCCAAGCCAACGGCCACTGGCTGGCTTTGGAGCGCAGGCCAGTCCTCAAACAACTCGGCAACCGGGAAGGATTGCTTCAAACGGACTTTGGCAGATTCGAAGAGCGGCCAGATTTCTATCAAAATAAAAATTAAAATCGCCAGAATACTGGCGATGACCGCGAATCCGCCGGCGGCGATCACTCCCCGCGCCCAGCGGTCCAGCAAGCGGCGCGTTTTCAGCCGCAGCCGGGATTGCTCCCGGCGGCTCGACAGTTTACGTTCTTTGGTTTCAACCAGCATGATCTATATTCGTTAAAATAGCGGGCGAATCAAAAGGAGAAATGGAGTGATGGAGTACTGGATGTTTGCGTTACAAACAAACCATTAATCCATTAATCCATCACTCCAATACTCCAACTCCAAGTCAGTTGGTGCCGGCCTCAAGTTTCGCCAATTCTTCCTGCACGATTTTGTACGGCAGCGGCAGGTAGCCGTCTTTAATCACCACTTCCTGCCCCTCTTTGCTGAACACGAATTTCAGAAATTCGCGCACCAGCGGATCCATCTCTTTGCCGGGCTGCTTGTTGATGTAAACATAGAGGAAGCGCGCCAGCGGGTATTTTCCGGATATCACGTTTTCCATATCCGCGGAGTGAAAGGTATCCTGGGCATTCTTGGCCAGCGGAACGGCTTTCACACCGGAGGTGATGTACCCGATGCCGCTGTAGCCAATCGCATAACGATCTTCGGTAACGCCCTGCACCACGGAGGCCGAGCCCGGCTGCTCTTTCACGGTGTCTTTGTAATCGCCTTTGTAAAGCGCGTGTTCTTTGAAGTAGCCGTAGGTGCCGGAGGCGGAGTTGCGGCCGTAGAGGCTGATGGGCTTATTCGCCCATTCGCCGGTCAAACCCACACCGCCCCAGGTAGTAATATCGGTTTTGTAGCCGCCAGCGCGGGTTTTAGAGAAGATGGCGTCCACCTGCGGCACGGTCAGTCCGGTGATGGGGTTGTCTTTGTTGACATATACCGCCAACGCATCCAGCGCGGTGCGCATCTCGGTGGGTTTATAGCCAAAAGCTTTCTCGAATTCATCCATTTCCTGTTGCTTCATTTTGCGAGACATGGGGCCGAACTGCGCCGTGCCGGCAATTAGCGCCGGTGGCGCGGTGCTGGAGCCTTTGCCTTCCACTTGCAAATTGACGTTGGGATAGAATTTTTTGAAGCCCTCGCTCCACAGCGTCATCAGATTGTTCATCGTGTCCGAGCCGATGCTGTTCAAATTGCCGGAAATACCGCTGACTTTTTTGTAACCGGGAATTTTGGGATCCACCTGAACTTTTTCCTGCGCCACACTGCTACCAGCGGAAAGATAAAATACAAACATGGTTGCCAGAGACCATCCCATCCATTTCAAAAGTTTGTTCCGTAACATAGATAACCTCCAATTAAGTTTTGTTAAGGAACATAACATTCCCGTGTTACATTCGTGTTAAGAACAGGTTGAATTTCAGAAACTAAATCCCGGCTGTGTTGCGATGGTTTTGGAATCCGTTTTGATTCCAATGGTAGGGCAATTCATGAATTGCCCCTAACTCCATTTCAGAAATATTTGTATGGTTTGGATCGGCATCTTCCCAAAAGCAGACCCCATCCTGACTTTTTGTTAGGGTGAGGTCAGCCATCCCTACAAGGAATTTTGAAACGATGTACTAAGGGAGGATTTTGGGAAACGTAACAACGAACCGGGCGCCCTTGCCCAACTCGCTTTCCACCCACACCCGGCCGCCGTGGCGCTGCACGATATGTTTGACAATAGAGAGACCCAGCCCGGTTCCGCCCAGAGCCCGCGAGCGACCTTTGTCCACGCGATAAAAGCGCTCAAAAATGCGCGGCTGATCGTCCACGGGAATGCCCATGCCGCGGTCTTCGACTTCAAGCCGAATTTCACCGTTCAATTCTATAGCTGAAATCCCCAGAAATTTGCCGCGCGCGCCGTATTTGATGGCGTTGTCAACCAGGTTTTCAATAACGGTTTCGATTTCGGAAACCGCGCCGCGGATTCTGGAGAGATTGCCCGCGACGTTCAGACGCAGTTCGATTTTTTCTTTTTCAAGAAGGTTTTTGAAATTCTCCACCACCCGTAAAATCAAATCGCTCAAATTGATTTCCGTCGCGCTAACATCGTTTTCCAGCGATTCTAATTTCGAAAGCACCAGCAGATCGTCCACCAGTTTGGACATGCGGTCGGCATGGCGCAAAACGATCTGCAGAAACTCCGCTGATTTCTCGGGCGGCAATTTGCTGTTTTCCAAAAGAGTTTCCACGTAACCTTTGATGGCCGTCAACGGTGAGCGCAGCTCGTGGGAGACGTTCGCTACAAAATCGCGGCGGATATTCTCCAACTGTTTAAGCCGGGTGATGTCGTGAAAAACCATCACGGCGCCGGTGGGCTGTGTTTTGGTGCCCAAGATGCCGATATGAACTTCCAAGCTTTTGCGGCCGGGGTTAATCACCTCGATATTTTCCACCACGCTCTCTTTCTTGGTCAGCGCCCGTTCCAAAGCCGTCAACAGTTGAGCGTCGCGGAAGATCTCGCTCGCCAGCTTCTCCACCACGGGTTGCTTGAGCTTGAAGATATTTTGCAGAGAATAATTAATTAACACGATACGGCCGGAGAGATCCGTCACCATCACTCCTTCCACCATGCTGTTCAAAATGGCCTGCAGTTCATCGCGCTCGCGAGTGATCTCGGATAAATAATTGTTGCAGGCCTTGCTCATTTGATTCAGAGCGAACGCGAGGTCAGTCAATTCGTCGTTGCCCTGGGGAGTGATTTTTTGTGGAATGTCGCCACAAACAAAATTTTTTGCGGCAACGGTCATCTCTTCCAACCTGCGGGTCATGATGCGGGAGGCATAAACCCCAATGATCAGAACCAGCCCGAAACCCAGCGCGGCTGCCAGCCAGATGAGCTGTTGGATTTGTGCACGCGCATCGCGAACTTCTGCCAACGGCACGCCGATGCGAACGACGCCCCACGGGTATTCAACGGTTCCCACGAGTTCAGCAAAATAAACCAACTCCTCATTAACAGTGGTGCTGAGCCGCCGACTTTTGCCAACCTCCCCAGCGCGCGCCTGGAGGACTTCCGGGCGATCGTTGTGATTTTCAACCGCGGTCAAATCGCGCGTCTCAACGTGTGAATCGCCGATCACCCATCCCAACGAGTCAATAAGCGTGACGCGCACTTGTAAAATCGCGCCCATTTCATCGGCGAGGTGGTCAGCTTCGGCTTGGGTGAGACGGGTGATATTTTGGGATTGGACAAATTTTTTAACTAAACTCAAATCTTGCCGCCAGCGGCTTTCGAAACGGTTTTCAAAATCCCGCATCAAACGGCTATGGAGATAAACCATCATGAAGAGCAGCACCGCAGCGCCGATGGCAAGCTGAGTGAAAAGCCATTTCCAGCGAATACTCATTCGCATTACACTTCTAACTCCCGGAAGCGATAGCCCACGCCGCGGATGGTCTCAATGCAATCGCCCCATTTATTTAATTTGGCGCGCAGCCGCCGGATATGCGTGTCAACCGTGCGGGTGAAGCCAACGTAGTCGTACCCCCACACCGTCTCTAAGAGCATATCGCGGGTTTGCACGCGGCCCTTGCGTTCCACCAGCGTCAGCAGCAATTTGAATTCCGTGGCGGTCAGCTCGACGCGGTCGCCGTCCAACAGCACCAGATGTTTCGGCACGTCGATAGTCATGCCGTCAATGACGATCACCTCTTTTTTGTCGCCCGCGTTGTGAATACGTTTGAAAATAGCTTTCACCCGTAGCACCAACTCGCGGGGACTGAAGGGCTTGGTGACGTAATCGTCCGCGCCCAACTCGAAGCCGACGACGCGATCGATCTCCTCGCCTTTGGCGGTCAACATGATGATTGGAATGTGGCGCGTCTCTTCCTGCTGCTTCAGCACTCGGCAAACTTCCGTGCCCGAGAGGCCGGGCAGCATGATATCCAAGATGATCAAATCCAGTTGATTTTGGCCGGCGATTTCGAGCGCCGCGCGGCCGGAGTCGGCGCGCTGTGTTTTATAACCAGCCTGTTCGAGATGATAACAGACGAGATCGAGAATATCCCTCTCATCCTCTACCACTAAAATGGTTTCGCTTTGCATGCTTCCCGTCGCAAGTTAGTCTAAGTGAGTTTAAATGGCAGTGGAGACCTCCTCCATTTCAGGTGAAAATTTAAGCAAAAAATCCAGCAATGCAAAGCTTTCTTGTCCCGTGAGATTGAAAACTTTCGCAACTTGGGTAGGGGCGTATCGCGATACGCCCCAACGAGAATTCGCCCCTACAATACCGTGTAGGGCGTATAGCCATACGCCCCTACTTCCAGATATAATAAAACGTCAGCCGCGGGATGACATCGGTATCCGGGTTGACGCCAGCGCTTTCATCATAGAAAGCGAATTCAACGTTTGGCATGAAATGCACCTGCGGCTGCGGCTCGTAATCCAGCCCGGCCACGATGAAATTCGCCTTGGCCGCGTTAGAAAATGGGAGGTAGGCAATGGACGGTCCGTCCGGGAGAGGATCGAACAAACGGTCGTAGCGCAGAAATCCGGCGAGTTTTTCCTTTGCCTGCACTACCATAAATCCAGAAGCGACTTCCAGATTCAGATCGGCAAGCGCGCCCTCGCGGGTCTGACGCAAAAACTGCCCGCCCACTCGCAGCTTGTCATTTTTGTATCCCACCGAGCCCTGCGCCGTGTAGCGATTGGTTGGCCCCGGACGTTCCTCCCAATCGCCATAGGCCTCCACGAAAAAGTTTTTGGAGAATTCATAGGCTACGGCCAACATCAGTTTTTTGCCTTCGTTGGTGTCGGCGCCGTTGGTGCCGCCACCGTTGCCAAACATAAAATGGTATTTGATGTTCTTGGCGCTTCCGAGGCTGCCTTTCACGGCGACTCCAAAATCCCGCGACGAACCAAATTTATATAAATCCGCCGGCGTCTTCTCCACTGAACGGTATCCCCAGAATTCTTCAAAATACTCCCAGGTGGGAGTAGGCGATAACCCCAAAATCACGGAATGGCCGGAACGGCTCCACTTCAGATAGCCGTCTTTAAGAAACGGCTCGAGGTTCGCGCGGGTAGTAAAATCGCCTTCGCTGACCAACTCCAAGCGGAAACGAACCGCAAATTGCTCGCTTAGACCCTGATCGTAGGTGAAATAAATTCTCCGAAACCAGAAGCCATTTCGGTCTTCAATAGACGCGTCGTGGTTGCTGGCGACGTAATATAAATCGCCAAACATATAGCCGCTGAATTTTCCCTGCGAGAAGCTTTCCTGCGCTCCGATAAAAACAAAAACAATCGCTGCGATAACCCAGATAAAATTTCTAAACATAAAACCCTCCTCAATTTTAATTTTGTAGACGAAACATATACTTAAGAATTTTTAATAAAATATCAATCCAATGTTACGAATTGATGACAACATTGAAGAAGTTCGGTTAAGAGACAAAAAACCCCCGGAAAAATCCGAGGGTTCGAGGCGCCAAAAGTTTACTAAACTTGAAGGTGTAGTAAATTTTGCTACACCAGTCCTTGATCCATCATCGCGTCCGCAACTTTGAGGAAACCGCCGATGTTGGCGCCGTTCACATAATTCCCCGGCGTGCCGAAACGTTCAGCCATCTCCACGCAGGTCTTGTGAATGTTCTTCATAATTTGGTGTAAACGGGCGTCCACTTCCTCGCGGCTCCACGGCAGACGCATGCTGTTCTGCGACATTTCTAATCCGGAGGTTGCCACGCCGCCGGCGTTGGCGGCTTTGGCCGGACCGTAGAGAACGCCGTTGTCCAAAAAGATTTTCACGCCGTCAAGGGTGGTGGGCATGTTGGCGCCCTCGCTCACGCAATAGACACCATTTTTCACCAGATTTTGCGCATCTTGGGCGTTAATTTCATTTTGCGTAGCGCTGGGGAAGGCACATTGAGCTTTGTGATTCCACAGCGGATTGAAGGCCGCCCCCGGATTGATCGGGGTGTACACCGCGCTTTTGAATTTATCCGCGTACTCTTTGATGCGGCCGCGGCGAACATTTTTCAACTCCAGGACAAACTGTAATTTTTGCGGCGTGATACCTTCTTCATCATAAATATAACCATTGGAATCGGAAAGCGTTACCACCTTTCCACCCAACTGATTGATTTTCTCAACCGTGTATTGCGCCACGTTGCCGCTGCCTGAGACCAGACACACTTTGCCGGCCAGCGTCTCGCCGCGCGTGGCCAGCATTTCAGCGGCAAAGTAAACCGCGCCGTAGCCGGTGGCTTCGGGACGAATGAGCGAGCCGCCCCAGTTCAAACCTTTGCCAGTGAGGACGCCAGTAAACTCATTGCGCAACTTCTTATATTGCCCGAAGAGAAAACCAATCTCGCGGCCGCCCACGCCGATGTCACCGGCCGGCACATCGGTATCCGGACCAATGTGGCGAAACAGTTCGCTCATAAAACTTTGACAGAAACGCATGACTTCGTTGTCGCTTTTACCTTTGGGATCAAAATCTGAGCCACCCTTGCCGCCGCCCATCGGCAAGGTGGTCAGGCTGTTTTTAAATACCTGCTCAAACGCCAAGAACTTTAGGATTCCTAAATTCACCGAAGGGTGAAAACGCAGGCCGCCTTTGTAGGGGCCAATCGCGCTATTCATCTCAATGCGAAAACCGCGATTGACGTGAATCTCGCCGCGGTCGTCCATCCACGGCACACGAAACATGATTATCCGCTCAGGCTCGATGATGCGCTCGAGAATTTTGGCGGCGCGGTATTCGGGATGCCGCTCCAAAACCAGGTCTAATGACTCGGCCACCTCCTGAACGGCCTGGTGAAATTCCGGCTCGTTGGGATTCTTGGCTTTCACTTCGGCCATCAAGTTTTTCACATACTCAGACATAAAGCCTCCTATTGAATTATAATATGATTAAGAACAGGAAAGTTCGCGAAGCGGTCGATAGACATGATAAACGCTAATATCAAGAAACATACCACTGTTTGCTCAGAAATTGGGAGGAAGATAAGTCTCTGAATTTATTGTTAGACTCCTATCTGCAAAAACATTTTCTTGAAGACGGTTTTCTCAATTTTAAGATTTGAAGCCGCTGCGATTCGCAATGTTTAGAAACGTAACTATTTCGCCCAAACCGGCAATTGCCCGGGCTGGATATCGAACAACGGGAGCGCCAGAAAGTACACCAGCAGCGTCACCAAAACCGCGCCAATGAAATTGATCACCACGCCGGCCTTCGCCATATCGCTAATCCGCAAATAGCCGGAACCAAAAATGACGGCGTTGGGCGGCGTCGCCACTGGCAGCATGAACGCACACGATGCGGAGATGGCGGCCGGGATCATCAACAAAAACGGGTGCGTCCCCATCCCGATGGCAGTCGATGCCATCACCGGCATGAAGATGGTCGTAATCGCGGTGTTCGAGGCCACTTCGGTCATAAACGTCATCATCAAACAAACGAGAAGAATCATGACCATCACCGGCAGGTGCTGCAAACGACCGAGATGGGAGCCCAGCCAATCGGCCAGCCCCGAGGTCTGGAAACCCTTTGCCATCGCAATTCCCCCGCCAAAGAGCAGCAGCAAACCCCAGGGAATCTTCACCGCCGACGGCCAATCCAAAAGAAATTCCCCCTCACGCCAACGGACCGGAATCATAAACAAGAGAATGCTCATGAACATCATCACGGTGGTATCGCTCACCCACTCTGATATCCCCAAAAAATTCGTCCAGCCGGGAATAACAACCACCCCCAGGCCAATATCGCTGCGAAAAATGAGCGCGAAGGCCGTCAAAACAAACACTCCCAACGTGCGGCTTTCGCCAGCGGTCATTTTACCAAGAAACGCCAGTTCATTTTTAATATACTCTTTGCCGCCGGTCAATTCAACTTTGGGAAGAGGAAAAATGAAGCGCGTCAAGCAAACCCAGATGATGGGCAAAAAGATTATCACCAGCGGCAGGCCGATGGCCATCCACTGCGCAAAGCCGATGGCTGGCGCGCCGGGAAACATCGAGCTGACCGCCCCGGCAAAGATGAGATTGGGCGGCGTGCCGATGAGCGTGCCGATGCCGCCCACGCTGGCCGAGTAGGCAATGCCAAGCATCAGCGCCACCCGCAAGTTGGCGTGGGTGACGGCGTCGGCCGTGTCATCCAATTCCGAAAGTTGCAGCAGCACGGCCAACGCGATGGGATACATCAGCAGGGTGGCCGAGATGTTGGCAATAAACAGCGAGATGAACGCCGTGGCCAACATAAATCCCAAAACGATGCGCTGCGCGTTGGCGCCAATGATTCGGACAATGTGCAGGGCGAGCCGCTTGTGGAGGTTCCACTTCTGCATGGTGATGGCAAGAAAAAACCCACCCATGAACATAAAGAGAACGCTGTCGCCATAATTCACCGCGACCGACTTGGTTTCCATGATGCCGAGAAAAGGAAAGAGGGCCAGCGGAATGAGGGCAGTGGCGGCGATGGGCAGGGCTTCGGTGATCCACCAGAAAGCCATGAGCACGGTTACGGCGAGCGTTCGATGGCCTGCGGGCGAAAGCCCCGCAGGCGTTGGCAAACACAGAATGAACAGAAAAATCGGGAGGCCCGAGACGAGGCTGATTTTTTGGCGGAAGGAATAGCAATCGTTTGGACCAGCTGGTTTGATTTTCTCAGAAGCCATCCGTTAGTTGCTGCCTTTGGAGAAATCCACTTTGGGCGCCTCCTGCGCCGCCTCGCTGGCTTGAAAATAAGGCCGCTGCTGAAAGCCAAACATGCCGGCGATCAGCACCGTGGGGAACGTCCGCAGCGTCTGATTGTATTGCTGAACGGTTTCGTTAAATCGCCGCCGCTCAACCGCGATGCGGTTTTCTGTGCCCGCTAACTCATCCTGCAGCCGGATGAAATTGACGTTGGCCTTCAAATCCGGATAACGCTCGATGACCACCATCAGCCGGCCGAGCGCCGCGCCTAACTGCCCCTGCGCTTGCTCAAACTGTTGAAACAGTTGGGGATTCTGCAGGATTTCCTCGCCGCTAACATTAAGCTGGGGACGGGTAGCGTTAGCGCGCGCCTGAATCACCGCTTCCAGCGTTTCGCGCTCGTGGGCGGCGTAACCTTTCACGGTTTCGACTAAATTGGGAATCAAATCCGCGCGGCGCTGATAGACGTTCTGCACTTGCGCCCAGGCGCCGTTCACCGTTTCATCTAAATTAACCAGAGAGTTGTAGGTGTTGACGAAAAATGAGTACACCATGAATCCGACGACCACCAGAACGATGGCCACGCCGATAAATATTTTTAACCCTTTGCCCATTTTTATCCCTCCAATTTCTCAGATTCTGAGTTTTGTTACGCGTGGATCGTAAATGACTTCTTCCTGCTTGAAATCTAACTTCATGCGCCATGACTGTAAGGTTTTGGCGCCGATGATTAATTGATCGGACAACCCCTCAATGACCATGAACTCGTCTGAAAAACGATCACCATTCATATAAAAAATCAGGCTCACATGCGACTTCGCCTTCAATTTCTTTCCCTTCTCCGCCGTCTCAAACTCGAATCCTCGCGGCAGGGGTATTAGAACTTCAAGTTGTTCAGCGAGTTCGGGGTGGATGCAAGAATACGTTGCCCCACTATCAAACAATGCCAAAACTTCTTTCTCCCCCTTTGAGCCTACCAGCTTGATTTTTTTCTCAATGACCGCCATTCTTCAATCCTCCCGATGTTGCTTCAAAAGAAAATAACAAAAATAATCGTAAAACCAAACTACATTTTGTCCACAATTTCAATCAGTCGTTTTATCTGTTTAATATAATCTGCGGCGATTTCCTGAAGCTGCACCCGCGAGCCGTGCCACTGGTCATTTTTAACATTCATCATTTGAATGAAAACGGAATGATCGAGTTCAAAAGTTTGAGCGGTTTTCTCAAAAATTTGAGCCTTCAAGTTGGGCGGTTCTTCTCCCTTCAAAAATAGCAGCGCCTCAAAAATTGCGGCAAAGGTCGAAACCGTGCCGGCTAACATCGCGCGCAGGCTGTCCCGATCGTTTCCGGTGCTGAGAAATCCCTGGCGCAGCGCCAGCAGCTTCCCCCGCAGCTCGCGCTCAATCTGCAGCCGCAAATGGTTTTTGTCGATCTGCAGATCATTCAAAACATCTTCACCAAACACGAGGCGGTGGTGGGTTTTCATATCCAAAAATTCGATGGGGTAGGTATCCAGCGCGGAGGCGATGTACCATTTGGTGAGAAAGAGGGGAACGGCCACGGCGCGCTGGCGCCATTTGGGAATAAGGTCGAGCGCCTTTTCGAGGTGCGCGATGCCACGTTCGCTTAAGACGATGAGAAAATTGATATCCGACTTTTTGGGAACGTACTCGCCCCTGGCACCGCTGCCGTAGAGGATGATGGAGAGCAAATCGCTGCCGTAAGCAGTTTGAAAATCTTGAGAAAATTCCCCAAAAATTTCTTCGGGGGAATCGGGTATGTTGGGCACGTTATGCTCCTTTCTTGCCTACAAAAGTTAATACCCCCGTCCCGCGCCGCCGCCGCCGCTCATCCCGCCGCCAAACCCCCCTAAGCCGCCGCCAAATCCGCCCCCTCCTCC
>JBBIIG010000068.1:0-19960 GCA_037446635.1 bacterium | reverse complement strand
CCCCCCAACCCCAGAATCCTCTTACTTTGAATCTGACGTCGCATTCCGACAGCTACGGATTTGTCGTTAGAGCTGTCTTTCTCTCTTAATATGATGGCCTGCTAGTCTTCATCGATCAGGGCGTGGGCGCCCGCGGACCCATCGGCTCGGAGGAAATCTATTTTCAGAGCACGGGCAAAAAGGTTTTCACCGCGACGGCGTACAGCGATGACAACGTCCGCACCACTCGCCGCGATTCGGTTTACGTAAAAGAAGCGCCGCTGCCACTTTTGCCGGTGGTGATGATTTCCACCACCCGGCAGGTGACCGTCAATACGCCGGCGACCATTTCGTGGGTGAGCCAGAACGCGGATTACCTGGTGGTCGATTACGTCTCCAACCCGCAATCCGAGGGCAGCCAGGAGATCATCTTCACCACGCCCGGCATTCGCATCATAACTGCCACCGCCTTCAACCGCGCCGGCTACGTTTCGGCGTCCGACACCATCAACGTGGTGGAGCCGGACGTGGTTGCGGTTGAGGACATTCTGATCCTCGGGGAAAGCGGCGTGCGGGCCGATAAGGGCGAAGCCGGAATGGAAATGAAAAACGCCGCCGTCTTTGAAGTCCAAACCGCGGGCCGCTACCGCGTGCTGGCCGAAGTGTGGTACAACAGCGGCGACGAGCAGCGCAACGAAAGTTTTTACCTGCAAATCCGCGACGGCGCTGGCAACGTGAAGACGCCCCAGAACCCCAACGCCGGCGCCAACCGCGTGGTTGAGGACGAAGCCGGCGAACCGCACACCGCCACCCGCGGGTGCGGCTTGTTCAATCTGTCAGCCGGCAGCCACGTGATTGACCTCTACCACTACGCCAAAATCTCGGCGCAGTACCCGCAATTTCTCAACGGCCCGATTGACGGTCCCGAGAGCGTGAAGATTTTGGGTTTCAAGTTGGTCTATTTGGGCAATTAAGAAAGTTCTCACCTTCCGCACGTAAACCGCTGCCTGGATAGCCTTTGGGATAGAATCCGGGCAGCGGTTTTTGATTTTAGGAATTTGGCTTTATCAATCCGCAAGGCGGATCGGTATCCGACAAATCGAAAAGGAGTTCGCTGATGAAACAAAACCTCACCGTCTGTTTAACTGAAAAAATCCGCTCTGATCTTGAAAAGCTCGCCAAAGTCGAAGGCCTCTCCAAAAGCCAAATCGTCCAAAACGCCATTCGGGATTACATCCTCTCAAAAAAAATAATGATTTTTCGCAAGAGAATGCTGGCCAATTCACTGGCGCCCGGTGGGATTAAAGACGAAGATGTTTACGATCGCTAATCTGTCATCTCTCTGACTGCTCGCCTGAATTGCTCACCACGAAGTACACGAAGAGCACGAAGTCTCCGTGAACTTCGTGGTCTTTGTGGCAAATTTTAGGATTCCGTCCCCCCTAATTTTTTAGGGGGTTTTTTGTTTATGAAACCGAAGCCACCCTCAAGCAATTCTCAACCGGAAACTCATCCGGAAAAAACGCTTGCGAATCGAGCGGCGGCTGTTTACATTAGTCTCAATTCCCCTTTGCTAAGGGGGACTTTGTGTCGGTCCATCAATGGAAAATTACCTCGAATTAGAAAAAAGCTACTCCCTCAACGTGTACGCCAAACGCACCCTCACTCTGGTGCGCGGGGAAAACGCCCGGGTCTGGGATGACCGCGGCAGCGAGTACCTCGACTGCGTTTCCGGCAACGGCGTCGCCAACCTCGGCCACGCCAACCCGAAAGTAGCCGCGGCCATCAGCCAGCAGGCGGCGCGCCTGATCACCTGCTCGAATTCATTTTACAACGATGAACGCGCGCGGTTGTGCAAAAAGTTGGTGGACCTCACCCCTGCCAGTTTGAAACGGGTATTCTTCTGCAACTCCGGCGCGGAAAGCATCGAGGCCGCCATCAAGTTTGCCCGCTTCGTCACCAGGCGCACCGATTTCATCGTCGCCGAAAAGGCTTTTCACGGCCGCACCCTCGGCGCTCTCAGCGCCACGTACCGGCCCGAGTACCGCGACGGCTTCGAGCCGCTGGTGCCGGGGTTTCATTTCGTCCCGTTCAACAATTTTGAGAAACTCAAACAGGCGGTTACTCCCAACACCGCCGGCGTCATTTTGGAAATCGTTCAGGGCGAGGGCGGCATCCACGAGGGCTCCGCGGAGTATTTTCACAACGTTCGAAATTTGTGCGACCAGGCCGGCATCCTGTTCATCGTTGATGAAATTCAATCCGGATTTTGCCGCACCGGCAAATTCTTCGCCTGCCAGCATTTCGATCTGCAGCCCGACATGATGTGCCTCGCCAAAGCCCTCGCCGGCGGCCTGCCCATGGGCGCGGTGTTATGCTCGGAAAAAATAGAAATACCGGCGGGCAAACACGGCACCACCTTCGGCGGCAACCCGCTGGCCTGCGCTGCCGCCAACGCTGTGATCGATTTTATGATCGAAAATAAACTCGATCGGCAGGCGCAAGAAAAGGGCGAGTATTTTCGAGAAAATTTTCGCGCCGAAAGTTTGAGCAAGGTGGTGGCGGTGCGCGGGCCGGGGCTCATGATCGGCATCGAAGTAAAAGAAGAGGCGCGGCCGCTGATTTTACAATTGCAGGAAATCGGGCTGCTGGTGTTCCCGGCGGGCAACTCGGTGATTCGAGTGTTTCCGCCGCTAACGATTTCGTACGGCGATCTCGATGCCGTCATCGCGAAGCTGCGCCAGGTTTTGAAGTGATTTTTTCTCACGGTGATTTTTGACGCAGGGAATTGCCTGGCACTTCAAAAGTGCCAGGCAATTTTAACGCACCTCCGGGCGGGATGCAAACGAAAATAAATGACCGATCATGAATAATAAAACCAAAGCTCAGCTCACCGCCGAGCTCAACGAGTTAAAGGAAAAATACGACGACCTGCTTTATTATCTCCCCGACGCCCTGTTGGAGATCGATATCATCAACCCGCGTTTGCTGTATATGAACCAGATGGCCTACGCGCTGTTCGGCTACAGCTGCGACGATTTCTCCAAAGGGATCGCGATAGAAGCTCTTTTTGGCGAAAACGAATTCGAGCGTGCGGTGCAAATCGTGCAGAGTTATGTTTCCGAAAGCATCCGCGAGCAGAAACCGTACAAGCGCACGAGCCATCAAATTCTCTACGAGTTCACCATGTGCAAAAAAGATGGCGCCTGCTTTCTCGCCGAAACGCAGAGCTCGTTTGTTTTGGATAAAAACGGCATCCCCTTCGCCGTGCGCACCATCATTCGCGACGCCACTCAGCGCAAACATGCAGAAGAGGCCTTGCGCATCAGCGAAGAACGCTTCGCGCTCGCCATCAGCGCCGGCAAAGTTGGCATCTGGGAACTCGATCTCATCACCAACGAAATTTATCTTTCCCCCAGCTTGAAAGCTATCCTCGGCTTCGAGGATCACGAAATCCAAAACCACATGGATGACTGGCTGCAGCGCGTCCACCCGGACGATCGCGAGCTGGTGATGGCCAAAGCGCAGGCGCACATCGAAGGCAAAACGCCCTTCTATGAAGTCGAGCACCGCATGATTCATAAAGACGGCAGCGTCCGCTGGCTTTTAGCGCGCGGCACGGCGACGCGCAACTCCGCCGGCAACGCGATTCGCATGACTGGCTCGGACACCGACATCACCGACAGCAAATTGGCGGAAGAACAGCGCCTGCGCGCGCAGAAGTTAGAGAACCGCGCCGCGGAAATCGAATTCATCAACCAACAACTGCAATCGGAAATTGCCGAGCGCAAACGCGTCGAGCGGGCGCT
Source organism: bacterium (assembly GCA_037446635.1). Lineage (GTDB taxonomy): Bacteria > Zhuqueibacterota > Zhuqueibacteria > Oceanimicrobiales > Oceanimicrobiaceae > DASWHH01. The sequence goes on along the minus strand of JBBIIG010000068.1, from coordinate 16,172 downwards.
GCGGGAGAGCGAAGAGCGCTATCGTGAGTTATATGAAAATACGCCGTCGATGTATTTTACCGTCGATGCCGCCGGCCGCGTCATCACCGTGAACCAATTCGGCGCAGAACAGTTGGGCTACCGCCCGCAAGACTTGATCGGGCGATCGGTGTTAGATGTTTTTTATGAAGAAGACAAACCCGCGGTCAAAGTGCAGCTCGAGCGCTGCGTGCACAATCCCAACCTGGTTTTTCAATGGCAGTTTCGCAAAGTTCGCCGCGACGGCGCCATCTTGTGGGTTAAAGAGATTGCACGTGGAATAAAAAAAGACGACGGGGTTTTTGTGCTCATCGTCTGCGAAGACATCACCGATGTCAAGCGCATCGAAGAAGAACGCAAAAAATTAGAAGCGCAACTTTTGCATACGCAAAAATTAGAAAGCTTAGGAGTGTTGGCCGGCGGCATCGCCCACGACTTCAACAATCTGCTCACCGGCGTGCTCGGCAACGCCGGCATGATGTTGATGGAGCTGCCGTCGGATTCGCCGCTGCGGGAGAGCGTCAAGCTGATTGAACTGGCGGCCCTCGACGCCGCTCAGCTCACCACTCAGCTTCTGGCCTACGCCGGCCGCGGCAGCTACTCGCTGGAGGTGCTCAACCTGTCGAGCCTCATTCAAGAAATGAGCCAATTGCTGAAAACCGTCGTCTCCAAAAACGTCCACCTGAGCTACCGGCTCGCGCAGCCGCTGCCAGCGGTGGAAGGCGACGCCGCGCAGATCCGGCAAATTCTCATCAACCTGGTCACCAACGCCTCCGACGCCGTCGGCGATAAAGCCGGCGAGATCGTCGTCGCCACCGGCGCCGCCGATGTTAGCCGCCAGTATCTCAGCGACGCCTACATTTATGGCGATTTGCCGGAAGGCAAATACGTGTTCCTAGAAGTCTCGGACACGGGCTGCGGCATGGACGCCGAAACCCAATCTAAAATTTTCGATCCCTTCTTTTCCACCAAATTCGCCGGCCGCGGCCTGGGGCTGGCGGCGGTGATGGGCATCATCCTCAGCCACCACGGCGCCATCAAAGTAAATAGCGCACCGGGCAAAGGCACCACCATGCGGGTGCTGTTCCCAGTCTCCCATAAACCGCTGACGACAAACAAAAGCAAGCCGAAAAATGACATCACTCACCTGGGAAACGGCGCGGCGCTGGTGATTGACGATGAGGAGCCAGCGCGCATCGTAGCGCAAAAACTTTTGCGCAAATTCGGCTTCACCGTTTTCACGGCGCGCAACGGTAAAGAGGGGCTGCAGATCTTCGAGAACAACCACAACCAGATACGCATCGTGCTGCTGGATCTAACCATGCCCATTTTAAACGGCAAGCGCACCTTGCAGCAGATTCGGAGGTTACGGCCGAACATGCCGGTGGTGCTTTCCAGCGGCTACGGCTTCAACGAAGCGGCGGCAAAGTTATCGTCTGCCGCTTTCACCGATTTCATCCAAAAGCCGTATCAGCCCATGGCGCTGATTGAAAAAATAAATAAAATCTTAAGCTCCTGAAGGACGGCATCACTCGCAAAAATCGCTCGCAAAGACACAGAGGCGCAAAGGTGATTAAATACGTTGGATTAATGGATTACTGGATTTATGTTATTGGATTTTTTAAATCCATTACTCCAAATTGTGAATAAATAATGCGGGTTAAATAGTGTACTTACCTTCAGAGATGATCTGCTCCTCGCGCCCGCCCGGATATTCTAATACCACCTCCTTCACCGTCACTTGGTTTTGCACTTCAGGAATATAAATGCGATCGATGTGCACGACGTTTTTGGGATGGCGAAAATCTCCGGATGAAACCGCGCCGCCGAAATGGTCGCTGCGGCCGAACGCGATGTGCAGTCCTAATTTTTCGTCCAGCAAAGTTTCGCCAACTGGCCGCACGCCGAACGCCGCCAGCACGCCGAACCCCAGTTCCGCGAGATTGCCGTAAGCCGGCTCTTCCTGCAGTTTGCGAGTTTCCGATTGCGACTGCGGCCCCTGCGAGACCACCCGGCGCGCGCGGTTCTCACGGATTTCATATAAAACAATTTCATCGCCGAATTGTACCGGCAACGTTCCGGCGGTTCGACTGGCCTCGCCCAGTTCGCCTTCGTAGGGCACAATATAGGCTTCGCCGCTGGGGAGATTGCCGGCCGCGCCGCGTTCGCGCAGCAAGCCGCTGCTGGCGTGGGCCGCGCGATGCCGCAAATCGAGAAAAAGGCGACGATCTTTTTTTGAAACGTGAAAAAGGATGCGCGCCCCCACGGCTTCGTCCAAACGAGTTTTAATGGCCATCACTCGCTGGTGGACCTCGCCGTAATCCACTCCTAACGCCGGGATCATGTCGCGGCTGAAGCCGGGCATAGTAGCGGCGCGGAAACGCTGCTGGCGGGCGAGAACTTTCAGCGGCGCCGTGGCCGAAAATTGCGTGGGCGCTAAAATGATATCGGCGTGCGCCAGACTTTCCAGCAACGGCGCCGCCTCGGCCTGCGACTTCAAAAGCTCAGCCGACGCCAACCGCGGGTCGCCGTCCCATTTAAATCCGTCGCGCGGCAAATCGGCGTTGTTGCTGCCGGTGTTTTCATAGTAAAGGAGATGAATGCTCTCCAAACCCAACTCGTTTTTGATGGCCGCTAAAATTTCCTGCCACTCGCGCGCCAGGGTGCGCCGATCGCGCCAGTCCTCAAAATCGGCGACGCGCTGGTTGGGAACATCCACCAGGATGAGCAGCGTTTTATCCTCAGTGGTGGGGGCAAACACCTTTGCGATGAGGTCTTTGATTTCGGAGGCGGTTAGATTGGCTTTCATATTTCACCAGTCTTTAGAGGAAAGCTTTTGCTTTTATGATTTCTTATTTGTATCTTGAGCTTGTTCGAGTCGTCCTCTGGATAGGGTTTCTCAACACGGTTCGCGCATTCAACGATGACAGAGGATAATAAAAATTAATCCGATAGTCAACAAAACACCAATCGTAGTGATGCCTTAAGGTATCACTCCGGACGAGGACCCGGCTATGAAAACAAATTTCCACGACAGACTTCCTTTAGTCGTTTTTGCTCTCTTCCTTTTTCCAATTGCTACCGCCCAGGGCGGAGACGGCTCAACAAACTACTCGGCCTACAAAATCAATCTCGATGTCGCTAAAAATGGTCAGCAATTCGGCTTCCTGCAATCGTCCGCTATCTCCTACTCGTTTCAATGGACGTTTGTCTTTACCGTCAATCGCAATCTCGGCCGCGACATTTTGAATTCGAATTTTCAAAAGTGGCTCAAGAACATCTCAACTTTGCCGGAGATTCCCGATGGCGATCACTGGATCACCAACTTCATCGGCCACCCGCTGTTAGGCGCCAGTGTGTTCGCGTTTTACCGCAATCGCGGCTTCTCCCACGAGGCCAGCCTTGCCGGCACGTTTTTGCAAAGCACCCTGTTCGAATACACCGTGGAGGGTTGGAAACAACCCCCCAGCGGCGTCGATTTGATCGTAACTCCGCTGTTGGGCAGCATCATCGGATCGCAAGTGGGAATGAATTCTTTTCTGCTGTCCTCCTCTTATGCCTTGAGCAAATACGTCTTCCGGCTCTTTTAGCGGCCCCCTCAAAAATTCTTTCCAACTAACATCGCAGCCAGAAAACCCGGCCCCCCACTGGTTTTAAACCGCAAAGGACGCAAGGCCAGCGCAAAGTCCGCTAATAAAAATAATTCTTTTATTTTGCGCTCTTGCGGTTTCGTAGCGAACTTCGCGGTTAAGTTGATCGGCATTTGTAGTCGATTTATGATGGGTTGCATTTGATCAAATTCTAGAATATATTGTTTGCGCTTTTTTGCGAATTTCGCCAAATCAAAAGGAGGAAGTCGATGAAATTTTATGGCGTGGTTATTTTGATATTTCTCATCGCTTGCGGCCAGAACGATAAGCAGGATGAAAACCTTTCGCCGGCGGAAACCGTTCAGTTGGAGAGCGCCGTCATCACCTGGCAAGCGCCGCAGAGCTGGGTGAAAGAAACTCCCCAATCGCGCTTTCGTATAGCTCAGTTCAGAATTCCAAAAGTAGAAAACGATCCGGAGGATGCTTCTTGCGTGGTCTTCTATTTTAGAGGCGAAGGCGGCGGCGTCCAGTCCAACCTCGAACGGTGGTATGGGCAATTCGTTCAACCCGACGGCGCGCCGTCCAGAGACGCGGCGAAGGTTGAGGAAGTCACGGTCAACGGCTTAAAGCAAACTCGGGTCGATGTCCACGGGACTTATTTGTTTCAGCCCATGCCCATGGGGCACACCACCATCGAAAAGCCCAGTTTCCGCATGTTGGCGGCGGTCGTGGAGTGCGCCTCTGGACCGGTGTTCGTCAAGCTAACGGGCCCGCAAGCGACCGTTGAAAAATGGCGTTCGACCTATCAAGAATTCTTGAATTCATTTAAGCAATAAACTTGGAGAAAGGCTCTGGACTCCAGGCTCAAATCCGTTTTACTCGCCCTGTTGGGCTGCGCGTGCATCGCGGCGTTTTTAGGATTGGCCGCCCGCTCTAAGACCGTTAAGCTGCTGCATCAACATCTTTCCAAAAGCCAAATTTTAGAATTAGCGGAAGCGGTTTACCAGCAATCCGAGTTTGCCCAGTACCAACTTTCCAAGTCGGTCGATCTCAAAGTCGATGATCAACTGCTGCGTTTTGCGCAGCTCCATCTCGAGCCGCACCATTTCCTTCCTCTGGGCGAGTGGGAGATCTCATGGAGGGGGACCATCGAAACCCGCAAAGAAGGCCCCCAGGAGGCAAACCTCACACTACGTTATGACTTCAAAGGCAATCTGATCGGACTGGAACAAACCTCTCCCAATCTGAACAAACCCCCCAACTTCAAAGAATCGGAAGCGCTGCTGGAAGCGAAACGATTCCTGCACTTGCAAAAAATCGATACTACCGGCATCCAGCTTCGCGATAAAACCATCAACGAGGAGCGCGTTCACCGCTACGAATTTGAGTTCAGACGACCCTCGCCGCTGTCAGGCAATTTGGTGGAAAGCTACTCCGTAGCGATAACCGGCAGAAACATCACCCGCTACGCCGCCAAAACTATAATCGACGCGGAGACCTACTCCATTCCGGCCGGCCAGCGCACCGCAGAGATAGTTTATATCACTGCCGCATTTGTAGCCTGGATTCTCATCGGCGTCTTTCTCATCAGCGTTTTCTTCCGCCGCCTGAAACACGATTTGTTGGAATTCAAGCGCGCCTTTTGGGCGGGGCTGGCGGCATTCGCTTTTATTTTCTGCTACCTGACCATCGACATGTGGCCGCATTGGAAGGAGATCGCCATCGCCGGCGGCCTCGCCAGCTTTTTCACTGGTTTGGGAATTTTAATTGTTTATGCCGTTACCGAGTCGCTGAATCGCGAAGTGTGGCACGAAAAAATCGCGCTGCTGGACGTTTTGGCCAAAGGCTATTTTCGGGTAAAGGAATTTGGCGCCGCGCTGCTGCATTCGATATTTTTGTCGGGATTTTTTTTGCTGATTCTCGCCGTCCTGTTCTGGAGCGTCACGCGCTTGAACCTCGGCTACCTGAAGCTGGAAGACGACTTGTTTTGGGTTTTTGCCGGCAACCGCGCCATCCTCCCCAACATTCTCAAAAACATCATCTCCTCGGCTTTCGTCGGCCTGATTCTGTTCTCGTTCTGGCCCACCTATCTGCGATCGAAAATTCAAAACACCGCCGCCATCGGCATCCTGCTCGGCATATTCATAACGTTTACCGGCCTCGACTTATATTACCTGCGCGCTTCCTACCTTGCCATTTTTTTCTTTCTGCCCGCCGCCATGTTGTGGGCGTATGTGGTTTTGAAATATGATCTCGCCACCATTCTCATCAGCTTTTTCTTGATCAATCTGTTTCTGGAAATTTCGTTAATCAGCCTGATGCCCAACGGCTTGATGAGCGCGCCGGGGGTGGTCGCCCTCTCCATCCTAATGTTGTTGTTGGTGTGTGGATCGTATTTCAGCTACTGCCGCATCTCGCTCAAAGATTTCGAGCAGTACGTGCCCTCCTACGTGAGTCGAATCGCGGAGCGCGAGCGCTTTCTCAAAGAATTGGAAATTGCCCGCAGCGTGCAGCAGCGGTTTCTGCCGCAAACAGTGCCGCGCTTCCCCAATTTGGAAATCGCCTGCATCTGCCGGCCGGCGATGGAAGTGGGCGGCGACTATTACGATTTCATCCGCGAAGGCGATCGCGCGCTGGGCATCGTGATTGGCGACGTTTCCGGCAAAGGCGTGTCCGCGGCGTTTTACATGACGATGGTAAAGGGCATCCTCAAAACGCTGGCGTGCCACACCACCAATCCCAAAAAAATTCTCACCGAAATGAATCGCATCTTTTATGAAAACGTGCCTCGGGAAGTGTTCATCAGTTTGATTTGCGGACTCTTTGATATGGAAAAGCGCACGCTGACTTTTGCGCGCGCCGGCCACAACCCCATCATCATCCACAAAAGCTCTACCCAGAAATCGGAGATGCTGAATTCGAAAGGGCTGGCCATCGGCCTGGAACGCGGCCAGCTGTTTTCAAACATCATCGAAGAAGTGACGCTGGAAATCGAAAGCGGAGACGTTTTCGTTTTTTTCACCGACGGCGTCTCGGAAGCGATGAACAAAAACGGCGATGAGTTTGGAGAAGAACGTTTGAGTCAGATTATCGCGAACCACAATAACGCGGCGCCGCAAAAATTGCTGGAGGCGATTACGGAGGAAGTCGCCCACTTTTCTGAAGACGCCAAACAGCACGACGACTTCACGATGGTGGTGGTGAAGGTGACAGGGTAGTTGTAATTCGAGTGTCGAAATTTCGTCCGACGTTAGAGATTGGTTTGGCGAAAATGGGATACCTCCCTTTTGAGTTTAAGTCCGAGGCTTACATAAAGAAAGACACGATTCGCCGCCAAAATCTATTACGATGTTTTTGAACTTACGGAAAAGAGCTTTGAGAATTTTACTTTCAAGCGATTGATAAATTAGCCGATACCTTTTAATAAGAAAAAGATCCGTATTTAATACAAGACAAGATTTCTTTATGATCGGCGAACTATTAATAAAAGAAGGCTTCATCACCCCGGCGCAATTAACCGAGGCGCTGGAGCTGCAGAAAAAGCAAACCGTTTATACTCCCCTCGGGGAATTGTGCGTCAAACAGGGATATCTCTCAAAAGAGGATCTGCGGGCCGTACTCAAAAAATATAAGACCAGCATCCCGCTGGGCAAGCTGTTGGTCAAAATGAAGCTAATCACATCGGAACAGCTTCAACAAGCGCTGGCCGAGCAAAAGCGCTCGCGCAAACGGCTCGGCCAAATTCTCGTCGATCTGGGGGCGATTAGCGAACAAGCGTTGCTCGACGCCCTGAGCGTGCAATTGGGCATCCCAAAAATCATTCCCTCGCTGAGCATCATCGATCGCCGGCTGCTCAAAAAATTCAACCCGGAGTTTTTGCAGAAACACCAGTTCATACCGGCGTTTCAAGAGGGAGACGATTTGACCGTCATCATGGCCGACCCCCTGGATGAAGCGAACATCGCTTTCTTGAAAAAGGCACTGCGAAGCAACATTTTGCTGGCCATTGCGCCGGCCTATGAAATTCAAAAAACCATCGCCGACTACTCGCAAAAATTGGAAATCGGCCAAGAATTGCAAGTGACGGAGGCGCCGAAAGATTTGATCATCGGTGAGGACGAGCTGTTCAAAAACAATGGCGACGACATCATCTCCGCGCTGAATTTTATCGTAACCAGCGCCATCATCGAACGCGCCACCGATATCCACATCGAGCCGCAAAACCGTTTTGTACGCGTTCGTTATCGCATCGACGGCGTGCTGCATCACAAAACCGATCTGCCGCTGGCCATGGCGCCAAAAATCGCCAGCCGCATCAAGGCCATCTGCGGGCTGGATATTGCCGAACGCCGCCGTCATCAGGACGGCCGCATCCAGGCGCGCGTCATGAACAAAGAATTCGATCTGCGCGTCTCCACCTACGCCGGCATCTGGGGCGAGAACATCGTCATCCGCATCCAAACCCGGCGCAGCACGCTGATTGACATCAACAAAATTGGTTTCTCACCGGCGAATCTCGCCAGGTATCTCAACATGCTCGAGCATCCCACCGGTATTATTTTAGTCACCGGCCCCACTGGCTCCGGTAAAACCACCACGCTCTACGCCTCGCTTCAGTATTTGAACAATCTCGACCGCGTGATCATGACCGTCGAAGATCCGGTGGAGTACACCATCGACGGCGTCATTCAATCCAACGTCGCGCCGAAGATTGGCGTCAACTACATTTCTTGTCTACGCGCGATGATGCGGCAGGATCCGGACGTGCTGATGATCGGCGAAATCCGCGACCCAGAAGCCGCCGAGGCCGTGGTGCAAGCCTCGCTCACCGGCCACAAAGTCTTCAGCACCTTTCACACCGACGATACGACCGGCGCGCTGCTGCGGCTGATGGACATGGGCATTGAAACTTTCTTGATCTCATCCACAGTCGTTTCCGTGGTGGCGCAGCGGCTGGTGCGGTTGCTCTGTGAACACTGCAAAGAAGCCTATTCACCCCATCCTAAAGTCTTTTCATTTTTCAAAAGCATCCAACCCCGCAACGGCGAATTGGAAAAATACAAATTCTATCGCGCCAAAGGATGCATCCACTGCAACCATAGCGGCTATAAGGGCATGACCGCCATCCATGAAGTGATGATGGTGAACGCCGCCATCCGCGACGAGATTCTTTCACGCAGCACTTCAACAAGAATCCGCGCGGTGGCGCGCAAGCAAGCCGGACTGGTTACCATGCCGGAAGATGGGTTCTACAAAGCCCTTAAAGGCATCACCACTCTGGAGGAAGTGATGCGCGTAGTTTATCGCGATGACTGCGATGGCATCACCCCCCTCAGCGTCGCGGAACTGATCGCGCGCTGCGAACCCGCAGAGCAAAGCGCATGACGCTAAAGTGTAAAGTATCGAGTCGCGCTTCACTCTCTCCCTGCCTTTCGCTCCGCCCTGCTCGCTATGCTCTCTCTGCGCTATGCGCGCCCTACCTTTTGCTTGCATTTTCAAAGCGGCTTTTATAAATTGCAAAACCTGATCACACTTTTGGCTTATGGATTACCAGCCTTACATTGATCGTTTGAAACGTGAAAAAGCGAACGCCCCCAGCAGCTGGCGGCCAAACGACGACGCGCGGTGCAAACAGCACAAGAACTTGCGACTCTGCTTAAAAAAGATTTCCGAGTTAAAAAAGTATTTCCGTTTGGCTCGTGCCTGCAAGAAGAGTTTTTTCACCAGCGGTCCGACATCGATCTCGGAGTGCAGGGATTGGATTGGGAAGATTCATTTAAGGCGCTGTTTGAGGTAAATACTCAAGGTCATGGCTTCGAAGTAGACCTCATTGAGCTGGAAACATGCGATGCTTTCTTGCGCAAAAAAATTCTTGCAGAAGAAAAGGAGTTATGACCGTCAGATATGTCGTACCTGCTGAAGAAATCGCCGATGAGATTAAAAAGCTCAAACAGGTAGAGAAACGAATAAAAAAAGGCTTGGCAGGATGGCAAAATTGACCCTAAACGGGTCGTTCGAATGTGCAAACTACTGGATTCGATTAGCGATAAGATATTCGATGACTTGAATGACTTTATAAGCTTTTTGAAAGAAACCGGAAAAAATTCATAGGAGCCTACCCTTTTGGATTTTATCTTTCCATTATTGGGAGCCTTCGCTTTGATGCGCAGCCTGTTTTCCGTGATCGACAGCCTGCGCTATCAAAAAAACATCACCGCTGCCCTCGATGAAAACTACCCTCCGTTTTCACCTCCTGTCAATATCATTCTGCCCTGCAAAGGGCTGGATCCCGGATTTGAAAACAATGTCGTGGCGCTTCTAAACCAGAACTATCCAAGTTTTAAACTGATCTGTGTAACCGAAGCGATGGGTGATCCGGCGTATCCGGTTTTGAAGAAATTATCTGCTGAATACCTGGATCCGAAAATGACGCTGGTGACCGCTGGCCAGACTCGTGACGCCGCGCAGAAAATTCACAACCTGCTGGCCGGATTACAACAGGTTGAGAACCACACGCAGGTTCTGGTGTTTGCCGATTCCGACATCCGAGTTCATACAAACTGGCTGAAAAATCTGGTGGCGCCGCTGCAGGAAAAAACCATCGGCGCCGCCACCGGCTATCGCTGGTATATGCCGCTTCGCGGAAACTTCTGGTCGGCAGTGCGCTCGGTTTGGAATATGACCAGCGCCAACTTGCTGTTTAGCGATCGTTACAATTTTGCCTGGGGCGGCTCGCTGGCCATCCGCAAACAAACGTTTACGGAATTGCGCATCGCGGAAAAATGGCGGAACGGTTTGAGCGACGACATGATCCTCACCACCGCCGTAAAAGCGGCGGGATACAAAATTAAATTTGTGCCGCCGAGTCTGGCAACCTCGTCGGAACCCATCACATTCTTTGCATTGCTTGAATGGACCACGCGCCAGTTGGCGATGATTCGGATCTACGATCCGAAGTTGTGGCAGCTGGCCGCCTACCCACAGTGGCTGTTCAATTTGATCTTTATAATTGGCGGCGCGCTGATCGTTCAGGGGCTTTTCACGGCTGCAAAAATTCCGTTTGCAGCCTGGCTGATGGTGAGCGATATCGTTTTCGGCGGGATAATAAATTGGATTCGCTTCTCTTCTTTCAAACGAGCGCTGCCCGCGCATCGCGGCGAGATGAGGCGTTTTTGGTGGGCTTACGCCAGCCTGCATCTGATTTCGTCATTCGTGATGAGTCTGGCGCTGTTGAAATCGCTGACCGCGAATCGCATCACCTGGCGCGGCATCGAGTATAAAATTTCAGGATCGGGGGAGATCGTTGTTTTGAATGAATAAACCTTTACTAAACCTTAAAGGTTTAGTAAAGTTGCCAAAAATCATGAGCGCGCTAAAAATAATCTCCGAGTTTGCCAAACCGGTTCTACACCACAACGCCTTCAACATGCTCATCTTCTTTGTCACCTCGCGCTGCAACTCCGTGTGCCGAACGTGTTTTTACTGGGACAGCCTCAACCAAAAAGGCGACTTGACCTTCGACGAAATCCGCAAAATCTCCGCCACCATGCCGCCGTTCACCGACCTCTGGCTTTCCGGCGGCGAGCCGACGTTGCGGGAAGAGTTGGGCGAGATCATCGATCTCTTCCGCCAAAACAATCGCGTTGCCACGGTGCGGCTTCCCACTAACGCGCTGCTCACCAGCCGCATTGAAAACATCGTGGATCGCGTCTGCTCGTCTCATCCCAATTTGACACTTCATATCAACGTAGCACTCGACGGATTTGATGAAACTCACGACGCCATTCGCGGCGTGCCGGGAAATTTCAAAAAAGCGCTGGACACGCTGCGGGCATTGTCGCCGCGACGAACCGCTTATCCGAAATTTCAGCTGTTTGTGAACTCAGTGATTTGCAAAGAAAATTATGATCAGCTCATCGAGTTGGGCAATTTCATTCGCGACCATTTTGAGGTCGATGGCCACTATTTTCAGATCATCCGCGGCAACGCCCTCGACGCCCATCTTCTGGACGTGCCCATGAAAAATTTGCAAGCCATTTACCGGCACGCGATGAAGCTGCATCAGCACTATCTCCAAAAATCACGGGAAAAACCCGAGCGTCTGCCGCAAAGTCTTTTCGAGATGTTTTATCTTGGGAGCTACTTATTCACCTACGAAACCCAATTCAACAACGCCGACCACAACGCCCTCTGGAAAATGCCCTGCCTCGCTGGCACCACGTCCGCCGCCCTCGATTTCGACGGCAAGCTGCGCATCTGCGAACTGCGGGAACCCGTCGGCAACCTCCGCGACTACGATTGCGACTTCAACCAACTCTGGCAATCCAAACTCATGCGCGACGAAGTGGAACAGATGCGCCGCGACCACTGCGACTGCACGCACATCTGTTTTCTTTATAACAGCCTCAAATCCAGCGCCCGCGCAAAATTCTGGGAAATCCCAAAAAACTACCTCAAATTCAAAGCGCGCGGCGACGAATTTTCATGGCTGAAGGCGGTTACCCCTCCCCCATTTTCAGAAAGCGAAAACGAGGGAGATCAGGAGGGGGCCGAAAAACAGAAATCATCGGAGCCGCTGGCCGTAGTGGAATGAGACGAATCTTCATTTTAATTCTGCTGATGACTTTCAACAGCTGCGAAAGCAAAACATTGGATCGCATTGGCGCGCAAAACGGCAAGCTCGCTGATTGCCCGGACTCGCCCAATTGTGTCTCCAGTCAGTCAGCAAGTGAAAAACACTTCGTGGCGCCGCTGCTCTTTTCCGGCGCGGCGGACTCGGCGCGGAGAAATTTGGTTTCTCTCATTAAAAAGATGCCGCGAACAAAAGTGGTGGCGGAGACCGAATTTTATATTCACGCAACGTTCACCATCGCGGTGATGGGATTTGTGGACGACGTGGAATTTTATTTTGATGACACGAACAAAGTGATTCACGTCCGATCCGCGTCGCGAGTGGGCTACTGGGATTTGGGGGTGAATCGCCGGCGGGTGGAGAAGGTTCGAGAGCTGTGGGAAGCTCATTAGATGCGGGGTGATGGAGTGATGGATTACTGGATCAATGGATTAATGGATCAATGGATTAATGGATTAATGGATCAATGAGAAACACCATTAATGAAGGATGTCATTCCGAATTCCACTATTCAATTTTGACGTCTCACTTTTCACGTTTCACGTCTCACATAAAAGATACAAATTGAAAGGAGCGAAGACCATGAAGAACCGCATTGAGAAAGACACGATGGGAACCATCGAGGTTCCGGCCGACCGCTACTGGGGGGCGCAAACCCAGCGCTCGTTGGAGAATTTCAAAATTGGCGGGCAGAAGATGCCCATCGAAGTGATCCACGCCTTTGCCATTTTGAAGAAAGCCGCCGCGCTCACCAATCTCGAGTGCGGCGTGCTGCCCAAAGACAAAGCCGAGATCATCGCCAAAGTGTGCGACGAAATTCTCGCCGGCAAATTGGACGATCACTTTCCGCTGGTGGTGTGGCAAACCGGCTCCGGCACGCAGAGCAACATGAACGTCAACGAAGTCATCTCCAACCGCGCCATCGAATTGTTAGGCGGAGAGATGGGCTCGAAAAAACCAATTCACCCCAACGATGACGTCAACAAGTCCCAGTCCTCGAATGACACCTTCCCGGCGGCGATGCACATTGCGGCGTACAAGCTCATCAGCGAGCACACGTTGCCGAAGCTACAGGAGCTGCACCGCACCCTCGCCGCCAAATCCAAAGCGTTCATGAAAATTGTGAAAATTGGCCGCACCCATTTGATGGACGCCACGCCGCTCACCCTCGGGCAGGAATTCTCCGGCTACGCTTCGCAAATCGATCACGGCATGCGCGCCATCCAACACACGCTGCCGCATCTTTCAGAATTGGCGCTGGGCGGTACCGCGGTCGGTACCGGCATCAACACGCCCAAAGGGTTCGCCGAAAAAGTCGCAAAGAAAATTGCCGAGCTGAGCGGACTGCCGTTCGTCACTGGTGAAAACAAATTTGAGGGACTCGCTTGCCACGACGCCATCGTCGAGGCTTCCGGCGCGCTCAAAACCGTCGCCGCCGGTTTGATGAAAATCGCCAATGATATCCGGCTGCTGGCCTCCGGACCGCGCTGCGGCATCGGCGAGATTCTGATTCCGGAGAACGAACCCGGCTCGTCCATCATGCCGGGCAAAGTCAATCCCACCCAATGCGAAGCGATGACGATGGTGTGCGCGCAGGTTTTCGGCAACGACGTGGCCATCAACATCGGCGGCATGAACGGACATTTCGAGCTGAACGTCTTCAAGCCAGTGATGATTTATAATCTGCTGATGTCCGCCCGACTGTTGGGCGACGCCTGCGATTCGTTCAACAAAAATTGTGCGGTGGGCATCGAGCCGAATCTGCCGCGCATCAAACAGAACCTGGAAAACTCGCTGATGCTGGTGACGGCGCTCAATCCGGTGATTGGCTACGATAAAGCCGCGGAGGTCGCGAAAAAAGCTCACAAAGAAGGAACGACGTTGAAGGAAGCCGCGCTGGCGCTGGGCTATCTCACCGCCGAAGATTTTGACAAATACGTGGCGCCGGAAAAGATGGTGGGAGAGCTTCCGAAGTAACCGAAAATTAAAGATGCCACGCATTTTGAAAATGCGTGGCATCTCACATGTATTTCGCCTTCCGCAGTCAGTCCGATGTTGCACCGTCTCGCTCCCACGCTGAGCGTGGGAGCGAGAAAGTTTCTGCCGAATTTCCGCTTTATCCCAGGTACCTCAGCGCCAGGCACGTAATGTCATCCGCTTGCGGCGCACCGCTTGCGAACGCCTGCACAGCATCAACCACTCCTTGCACCGTTTCGGGTAGCGAGGCTCCGTCCAATTTTTGTAGACACTCCAACAGCCGCACGGTCTCAAAGTCCTCGTCATTGATGTCCGTTGCCTCGGTAACGCCATCCGTGTACAAGAAGAACGTATCACCCGGTCGCAAGTTGACGAGCTGCGATTGATACGCCGAGTTAGGTACGAAGCCCAGCACGAGACTTGGCTCGCTTTTGACGAGCTGCGTCGAGCCATTTTTTGAAATCAAACATGGAGCGTTGTGTCCGCCGTTGCAAAATTCCAGCGCGCCGCTGCGGGAATCGAGAACGCCGTACAGCGCGGTCACAAACATATTGGAGGGACTTTCTTCGACTAGAATGTTATTGACCGTTTCTAAGCACGTGTCCGGCGGCACGCCCTTCAATGCGTGCGCTTTGATCAGAGTTTTGCTGACCGACATCAGCAGAGCCGCTGGCACGCCCTTGCCGGAAACGTCTCCGATGACAAAGCCGACGCGGTATTTATCGATGAGAAAGAAATCGTAAAAATCGCCGCCGACGTTTTTGGCGGGGATCATCCTGGCGTAAATATCGAATTCCTTGCGATCGGGAAAGGGCGGAAAAATTTTGGGAAGAATGGAAGTTTGGATTTCGGTAGCGATGTTGAGCTCATACTGCAGGGTCACCAACGTTTCGCGGATTTTGATGGCTTCCTGCAGCGTGCGCCACTCTTTCAAGGTTTTGCTGACGGTGGTTTCCAGATCCTGTAAGTCGATGGGTTTGGTGAGAAAATCGAACGCGCCGCGGTTCATGGCGCTGCGGATGTTCTCCATGTCGCCGTAAGCCGAGACGATCACTGATTTCAGAATGCGGCCGTCCATTTCTTGCAATTTAGATAGCAGCGTCAGCCCGTCCATTTTGGGCATATTGATGTCGGTGAGCACCAGCGCGATCTCGCTATCTTTTTGAAGGGCGTCGAGCGCGTCCGCGCCGTTTTGAGCGAATAAAAACTCATACTCGCCGTCGCGAATTTGTTTGCGGAATTTCTGGCGGATGAGCTGCTCTAAATCCGGTTCGTCGTCAACCACTAAAATTTTTACTGGCATAATTCTCAGCTAAGAATTGAATTATATAAAATTGATTTTGCAATAGTCGAGTCAGGAATTTAGAAATTGGCTGATTTTAGTTTTCAGCACATCGAATTCAATGGGTTTGGTAAAATAGTCGTCCGCGCCGTGTTCCATGGCAGATTTGAAGTTGTGTTCGTCGCCATAAGCAGTGATCATAAAAACTCGCTGGTCCGGATATTTTTGTTTGACGATTTTGAGAAGTTCGATGCCATTGATGCCGGGCATATTGATGTCTGAGAGGATCAGCATCAGCTTGCTGGTGTCTTGATTCTCCAGGTAGGTGATCGCATCCTCGCCGGAAAAGGCAAAATCAAAATTTAACGAGCCGGCCCTCAGCTCTTTGCGAAATTTTTGTTCAAACAGAATCTGAACGTCTTGTTCGTCATCAACTACGAGGACTTTCATCAAGCACTCCTAAGCTTAGACTTCTATTAAACGTGGTTCCGACTTTGGGGTCGATGCTCTTGTACCAATGTCTGTCTCAAAGGACGAATCCCCCTAAATCCCCCTTTTGCAAAGGGACTTTTTGCCCTAAGACCGCGGCAAAACAACAATAAACTCCGTAAATTCTCCCTCCTTCGTGTCCACGCGAGCCGGGGTGAGGCCCAGGTAGCGACAGGCCAGGGCG
>JBBIIG010000067.1:0-20379 GCA_037446635.1 bacterium | reverse complement strand
TTCCCCGCCTCACACTTATTCTTGAATTACGAGCACGTGCTTTCTACAGCTAACAAATTTCTGGCATTATGCAATCCATTGAAGCAAGGGTGCAAATAGTTGCACTTTCATAGCGCTTCTGTAGCAGCGCCCTATGGTTTTGCATTGCTGTTTTTATTTAGCATAACTCATATAAAAACAGGTCGTGGAATAGATGTTGCTCAACATCAAAAAAATCTCTTGCTATTTTTTTTCAAATTACTTGATTTCAGATTCAGGCGTTGGATGTAATTCAATCATTTCATTGAGTTTCTAGCGGGGGAAAGGAGGATGCGCTATGAAACCCAAATAGCAACCACAAAAAATTGATTCATTCAAAAAACGTTTCAAATGAGTTTCAAATTAAAGAGAGGGAACAGTAATGAAACGACTAAATCTAATTATCCTGACGCTCCTGCTCCTTGCCTTCAGCGCATCGGCGCTGCTGGCGCAGGCGCTGGAGATTGCTGGAAAAGTAACGGAGAATCAAACGGGGGAAGCGCTGCCGGGCGCGAACGTGGCGGTGAAGGGAACGAACTTGGGTACGGCCACCGACCGCGATGGCAAGTTCCACATGCGGTTGCCAAATTTCACTCGGGCAACTTTGGTTGTCAGCTTCATCGGCTACAAGACGGTGGAAGTCACCGTGGAAGCCAGCACGAATGATTTAACCATTGCGATGGAAGAAGACGTTCTCAAGGTTTCCGAAGTGGTGGTGACTGGTCTGGCAACTTCGGTGAAGAAAAGAAATCTGGCGAACTCAGTGGGTACGGTGTCATCCAAGGAACTGGTGCCGGCACCGGCGCAGACGTTAGAGCGCGCCCTGAACGGCAAAATTGCGGGCATCAACGTCAGCCAAAATACCGGGGCCCCGGGCGGAGGAATCAACGTTAACTTGCGCGGGCTCTCCACCATCACCGGCGAAACGCAGCCGCTTTATGTGGTGGATGGCGTGATCGTTAGCAACGTCGCCATTCAATCGGGTCTCGATTTGGTTTCCGAAGCTACGGTCGCTGGCAGCGCGCGGCCGCAGGGCCAACCCACCAACCGCATTGCGGATCTCAATCCCAATGATATTGAAAATATTGAAGTGTTGAAAGGCGCCAGCGCCGCGGCCATTTACGGCTCGAAGGCTACCAACGGCGTGGTGATCATTACCACCAAGGGCGGCACGGCCGGCAAAACCCGCGTCGATGTAACTCAGCAGTTAGGCTTCAGCTCCATTCTTAACAAGATTGGTACGCGACGTTTTACGGCTGAAACGGCCGAGGCGCAATACGGTTCACAAGGCTTGGCGCTGTTTAACGCCCTTGGCGGCCGTTTTATCGATCAGGAAGAAGTGCTGTTTGGAAACGAAGGCTTCATTTCCGAAACCTCGCTGAGTGTGCGCGGCGGTTCCGAAAATACCCAGTTTTATGTAAGCGGCTTGGTGCAGGATGAGGACGGCATTGTGAAAAACACCGATTACCAAAAGTTTTCCTGCAAAGTCAATGTCAATCACAAAATCAGCGAACGTCTTAAAGTCAGCGCCTTTACCACGTTTGCGCGTTCCGAGTCTCAACGCTCGATAACCGGTAACGATAACACCAATACCACCCTGGGCTTCTCCTTGGGCTTCACCCCGAGTTTTATCGATCTTGAACGGCCGCTGGGTCAGGGCGGTAATTTGCCGGCAGGACCAACGGGCTATCCCATCCATCCATTCAACCCCTCCAACCCGGTGGAAACGCGCGATTTTTTTAGAAACGAGGAAACCGTGTTTCGCACTATTGGTTCAGCCCGTATTGATTTTAATATGATCCGCAGTCAGGCGCACGCGCTGGATTTCATCCTGCAGGCCGGCGCGGATTTCTTCTCGGCGGAGCATTTCGTGTTCAGCCCCAACGAGCTGCAATTTGAGCGCAACGCGCCTTTGCCCGGCGAAACGGTTAACGGTGAGACCGAAAACATTTTCTCCAACTTGTACCTGAACCTCACGCACACTTTCAACACCAGCGGCAACATTATTTTCCGCACCACCGGCGGCGTGCAATTCGAAAATCGTCACATCAACAATGTGTTGGTTAACTCCAACGGCCTAATTCAAACTCAGTCCAACGTGGATCAGGCCGCCAGCGTGGAAGTTTTTCAAACCATTGAAAAGCAGCGGGAACGCGGCTTTTTCATTCAGGAAGAAATCGATCTGAATGAAAAAATCTACGTCACGGGCGCGTTGCGCGGCGACGCCAGCAGTGCCAACGGCGATGTGGACAAGTACTACCTGTTCCCGAAAGTTTCGGGATCGATTCGTTTGTCGCAATATGGTTTCTGGAAAGGCCTCTCCGGGCTTGCCAGCGAATTCAAGCTGCGCGCGGCCTACGGCGAAACCGGCAACCTGCCGCGGCCGAATGCGAAATTCACCAACCTGCTCGCCGAAAACATTGGCGGCCGCACCGGATTAGTCCCGGCGGCGCGCCGTGGCGACCCCAATATCAAACCCGAGCGCACCAAAGAAATTGAACTCGGCGTGGACGCCACCATCTTGAACGGCAACGGCACCCTGGAGCTCACCTACTATCGCCAGAACATCAGCGATCTGATTCTGGAAGCCAACCTGCCGCCCTCCAGTGGTTTCTCCACCATCGAGACCAACGCTGGTAAAATGCGCACCACCGGCTTTGAGGCCTCGCTGGGTTTGACGCCCATTCGTAAGCGCAATTTCAACTGGACTTCGCGCGTCAATTTCTTCACCACCGATTCTAAAATTACCCAGTTGGACGTCGATCCCTTCAACCTCGGCGGCTTCGCGCTCTTCCTCGGCACCATGCGTATTCAAGAGGGGTTTTCTCCCACCACGATCGTTGGCGCGGAAACGGTGTTTAATGCCGACGGCACCATCGACAATATTCTTGGAAATGGCACGCCCGATTTCAATCTTGCTTTTAATAATAATTTCAACATCGGCAACTTTGAAATCAGCTTCCTGTGGGATTGGCAGCAAGGCGGCGACGTCATCAATCTTGGCAAGTTGATTATGGACTTAGGCGGCACTTCGCCTGATTTTGATAGTTTCAGCGAGGGCTTTGTTGATGAAGACGGAAATCCGCTTACGAATGGCGTGGGCCGTTTAACCGTCCTGGGAAGCCAAACCGCTCCTTATGTTGAAGACGGCACGTACTTAAAATTAAGAGAACTGAGCCTATCCTATTCCCTCCCGCGTTCGGTGGTCAGCCGGTTGAGCGGCGGCCAATTGTCGTATATGCGAATTGGCGTGGCCGGGCGCAACCTGCTCATGTTCACCGGTTACGACGGCTACGACCCCGAAGTGAGCCAGTTCGGCAACGTTGCGGTGGGTCGCAGCGTGGATACCCTGCCGTTCCCGTCGTCGCGGCAGTTCTATTTTAACCTGGCGTTCGGTCTGTAATTAACCGGAAATGGAGACTCAAAAAATGAAAACGACATATAAATCACGCAGGACGAAGCTGGCCGGCCTCCTCGCCAGCATGGGTCTGCTGTTAGCGTTTCTGCTTTTGGTTGGGTGCGAGACGCTCAATTTCACCAACCCGAATGCGGCTGACATCAACAGCGCTTCGATTCAAACTCTCGTCACCGGTGCGGAATCGGAGATGAGAGAGGAGTTGGACATTTATATTCAAGCTACCATGACCCTGGGTCGGGAAGGTTATTTCTGGGAGCCCGCCGACCCCCGCTTCACCGGCGAGCTGCTGTTTGGCGATATCGATCCGGGCGGCTTCCTCTCGGAGCGGCCGTGGTCGGCTCGCTATCGTGTGGTTGAGATTTGTAACGAACTTTTGAGACGGGCGCAGAATATCTCGACTCCGGAAACCAGAGCCGGCGTCGAGGCGTTTGCCAGAACCATTCGCGCCTACCAGCTTTTGCTGGCTTTAAATTATGTGGATCAGGACGCGCAGGGCCGCAGCATCAAACTAATCGATTTTGATACCGAGGACGCCCTCAACGCGCCGTTCGTAAACCGCGCGGCTGCCCTCGCATTCATTGAAAGCGAGCTCAATGCCGCCAACACGGCACTGGCAGGGGCCGGCAGCGCGTTTTCGTTCCAATTGTCGTCGGGCTTTGCTAACTTTGACACCCCCGCCACGTTCTCCCGCTTTAACCGCGCGTTAGCTGCGCGAGTGTTGGTTTACAGCGGCAAGTTTGCGGAAGCGTTGACGGCGTTGCAGGGCTCATTCCTGAATCCGGGCGGCAGTTTAGCGGCTGGGGTTTATCACATTTACGGCACCGGCGCCGGCGACGTGTTGAGCCCGGTGTTTGAGGACCCGACGGCTGCGTTTGTCAAGCTGCGCGCGCATCAAACTTTTCAAACCGACGCTGAGCCGGGCGACTTGCGGTTTTCGTCCAAGACCTTCAAGCGGGCCAATGTCGAAGTGTTCGATGGTTTGAGCACGGATTTGGTGGCGGTATTGGCGCAAAACCCCACCTCCCCCTATCCGATCATTCGCAACGAAGAGTTGATTTTGCTGCGCGCCGAAGCCAACATCGGCTTGGGCAACTTTGCAGCGGCTGAAGCCGATATGAACATCGTGCGCGCCGCGGCTGGTTTGGCGCCCTATTCCGGCACCGACGCCAGCAACGGGCTCAGCCGTTTGCTGCACGAAAAACGCTACTCGCTGTTCGGCGAAGGCCACCGCTGGGTGGATCTGCGGCGCTACGGCCTGTTGAACACCTTGCCCATTGACCGTCCCGCCCGCGGCGACAAGCACATCGCGCGCATGGAAATCCCCGAGGACGAGTTCCCGGAGAGATAATTTCCAACTTCCTTGAAAAAATCTAAGTCCATCGCAGGGGCGTCCACTCCCCCGCGATGGACTTCTTATTTTAGGCTTGCGTTAAATTTTATTTTTGCTATCTTTTTTGAGAGTATTTGGGATGGAGGAAGCATGCGGCATGATGAACGCAGGAAAGAATTGGGACGGATGTTGATGGATGTGGCGAAGTATCTGGCTACTGTCGGTTTGATAGGAGGTATTCTGACGGACAGCTTATCACTAATTGGTGGGTTCTATCTTGCTGCAATAGTTGGTCTTTTGTTGTTATTGGCTTTTTATATTATTCCACCCAAAAAAGGAGCATAACATGGAAGGATATCACTTTATATTAATTGCATTGGTATTAGTGGCTTTGTGGGGATTTATTATATCATATAAGGAAGATCACCCTAAGAAAAAATCTACCTCATCAGAGAAAAGTTGAAATGAGTTGATGTTTGCTTTCATAATTTCATACCGAGAGGATCACCCTAAAAAATCTTCTTCGGAAAGGTAGCTGCTTTCAATCATGCTGTCACATTTCTGTTTAAAATTTCTCCTTCTCATTGTACTTCTACTATTGCAAGCCTCCTCATCCAGTGCTTCAGACTTATATCAGCAAGGAATCGAACAACGCGACAGCGGCGACTGGCAGGCCGCTCTCGATACCTGGTGGGCCGCGTTTGATTCCACCTCCGGTCGAAACACCCAGCCCGATCCGCGCATCGGCTTCGCGTTCATCGAGCTCACCACCCAAAAACAAGCCACCGATTATTACGACAGAGCCAACCAGATTTATTTCTGGGGGCTTGCCGGCGACGTCAATTTCTTCAAAGAAGAATTCGAAAACGAGGTTGAACGTATTGCGCCCATTCTAAGCGAAGACGAATATTCCGTCTGGCGCAAACTTTTAAAAAATGCCGATCCTTCTCTGGGCAAAAATATTCGCGGATATTGGATCAGCAAAGACCCCATCCCCACCACCAGCTTCAACGAACGCCTCATCGAACACTGGGAGCGCATTGCCCACGCCCGAGAAAAATTCCAAAGCGAAAACACCACGGTTTACGGAAGCGACGACCGCGGATTGGTGTTCGTGAAATACGGCGCGCCGGAGCAGAAATACAGCGGCAACTTTGGCTCAGACCAACTGGAGATCATGCGCTGGCTCGACGACTTCCTTTTACGCCAGGAAATTCAGCGCTTCAACAACAACCCGGATTTCGAAATCTGGATTTACAAAAATCTCCGCAAAAATGAATCTACTATTTTTATGTTTGGCAAAAATGAGGGCTTCTCCAAATACGGTTTGCGCACCGGCCCCGAAGACCTCATCCCGGAGCGCGCCTTTCGCCGCAGCAGCACCCAAACCACGCGCGGCATTTTACCGGGCGCCCTGCTGCAGTTGATGTACTACAGTCAGTTGGTGCTGGTCGATCGTTTTTACCTCGATCGCTATCGCGAGTTGGAAGCGCTGTGGTCCAACGCCCGCGCCAGCGGCCGCCTGAGCCCCGACTACGACGTGGTGCAGAGCTTGATTAACCATTATCGCAACCTCGATCAGGCCACTATCCAGTTCAAATATTTACCCAGTGACCGCACCGACGCCCTCGAGGGGCTGGAGCCGCTGGCCATGAAATATTATTCATTCCGTTATCTTGAGGAGTCTCACACCTCACGCTTGTGTTTGATGGCGGTTTCCACCACTGCGGCCTACGACGATCTCGATTTCACCACCTTCTTCGCAGAAGAAAAATCATCAAAATTCAAATATCGGCACATTCTGCTGGCCTATGACGAGGATTGGAACCTGCAGCAAAAATTAGTGGACTACCCGGCGTTGAAAAACGTCAACACCTCTCTGTTCAATTTGCCGCAACCCGGCTTCGCCAGCCACTACACTCTGGTCTCCGAAAAAGTTTTATTCGATGTGCGCAGAGCCGAGCTCAAGGCGGAAGATATACCCGACACCGCCAAAGTCATCGGCATCGGCGCAACATTTTTGGGGAAAATTACCCCCCTGGCGTCCGATTCCACTGAGTTCGAGGTGAGCGACTTGATTCTTGGCATCGAAACCACCGAGTCGCTGCGTAAGGCCTTGAATTATCCTTTGCCGGTCATCCCACGCTACATTTTCAAACGGCTGCCAACCATGCAGGTCTATCTGGAAATCTATCATTTAAAAAACCGCCCGACCCTAAACCTTTTCTGCGAAATCAAACGCTTCAAAGAAAAAAGCAAAAGCGACAAAGTTGAAGAAGTCACCGAAAAATTGTTCAGCTTCGACACCACCGATCGCAGTATGAAGCGCACCCTGCAGATCGATATTCACAAGCTCGTCCCGGGAGATTACGAGCTGGTGCTCACCGTAACCAACAAAGCCACCAAACAAAAGAAAACCCGCAAAGCCGTCTTTCGAATTTCCGGCTGATAAAAATCTTTTGCTATCGCGTTAAACTCGTAGCACTCGCTCCCACGCAGAGCGTGGGAGCGAGTCTGACGGAGAAATTTCCCCTGATTAAAAAATCATTCCGCGATTTGCGTTAAACTCCTCCCAATTGCTTCCGAAACTATAAATGTCATTTCCGCTGATTGAGCGGACGTGCCAGGCACTTTTAAAGCGCCTGGCACGTTTTGATGCGATGATTAACAAAAGGAAGCTTTGATGATGAGAAAAGGACTTCGTTATGTTTGGGCAACCGCGGGTTTGCTGGTGTTGGTGTTTGGTAAATCAACGTTGGCGCAAGAACCAGATTCTCTAAGAAAATTTCATCGCCCGTCTATCTATTATTCGGATAAAACGGTACAACCCGGCGGCAGCAGCGGCAGCGATTGGCTCTATACCGGTCTCGAAATCAATTACATTGCGCTCAACGCCGCGGATTTGATCACCACGTTTTACGGCCTGGATAAAGGCGCCGAGGAGGCCAACCCCGTGGCGCGCCTGGTCATCAAAAATCGGCCGGCCGCGGTGATTTTCAAAGGCGGCATGACGGCGGGCGTGCTGCTGGGGCTATCCTATGTGAAAAAGCAAAACAAACCGGCGGCGTATATTGCGCTGGGCGCGCTCAATGTGCTGTACGGTTTCGTGGTGCACAACAACATCGGCGTCTATTTGAATTTGAAATAGTTTCTTAGTTCCACCTTCTCTCGACCCACTCTCCCCTCTCTCGCTCCCAAGCTCCGCGTGGGAGCGAGACCGGCGCTTGTTCCGACGCAGGCACACTTGTCCCCGCAGCGTGGGAACAAATGCAAAAGCCGGATTTCTGCCGTTGACTTTTCTGCGCAGCGTGAATATATTATGCCGTTTTCGTTGGCGGCCTCTTCTCCACCTCGAGGATGAAAATCAAAAATGTTGACCAGCATCAAACGCCTCACTCGGCATTCCGCGGTTTACGGTTTCGGGCACATTGTTTCGCGGCTGGTGAATTTCGTGCTGCTGCCGCTGCACACCAATTGGCTGACGCCAGCGGACTTCGGCGTCTCCACGCTGGTGTTTTCGGTGCTGGCGATCATGACCATCGTTTACACCTTCGGCCTCGACGCCGCCTTTCTGCGCTATTTCATTTTGAGCGATGATCCCAAAAAACGCAAGCAGGTGTTCAGCACCGCGTTTTGGGCGGTGTGTGCCTTTGCCGCCCTTTTCACCGTTTTGATGTACGGCTTCGCTGGCACCGTCTCGCGGTGGGTGATCTCCGAAGGCGACTACTCCCGGCTCTTTCGATTGACCAGCCTGATTCTGTTGTTCGATGCCCTGGCGTTTTTGCCGCTGCTCTATTTGCGCGCCGAAGAACGCTCGCGCCAATTCGTGCTGATGAAATTCATCAACGTGTTGATCAACGTCGCCATGAACGTCCTGTTTCTCGTCTATCTGCGCAAAGGCGTGGAAGGAATTTTTTGGGCGAACCTCTGGGCTTCGGCCGTCACCTTTGTTTTGACGCTGCCGATTTTGTTTCGCAACATTGGCCGACTGTTCTCGTGGACAGATTTCAACGAGCTTCTCAAATTCGGGCTGCCCTACGTGCCGGCGGCGCTGGCGGTGGTAGTTTTGGATCTCGGCAACCGCTTCATTCTGGAAAAAATGGCCGGCCTCGAAATCACTGGCATCTTTTCGGCCGGCTACAAATTAGGCATTTTCATGAGTCTGGTGGTGGCGGCGTTTCGCTTCGCCTGGCCGCCGTTTTTTCTTTCCACCTCCAAACAGGAAAACGCCAAAGACGTTTTCGCAAAAGTGCTGACCTATTTTGTGTTCGTCGCCGCCGTCATCTTTTTGGCGATTTCTTTTTTTGTAGATGAGCTGGTGCGCCTGAAAATTTTTGGCTGGACGATTTTTGGCGAAGACTATTGGAAGGGCACGGTGGTGGTGCCGGTGGTTCTGCTGTCGTACTTGATTTACGGTATCTACGTCAACTTCATGGTGGGCATTTATCTTGAAAAGAAAACCAGCTACCTGCCCATCATCACCGGGGTGGGCGCGGCAGCAAACATCTTTGCCAACATTTTGCTCATCCCAATTTTCGGTATGATGGGATCGGCCTACGCCACCCTGCTGGGTTACGCGGTCATGGCCATTTTACTTTATGCCTTCGCGCAAAAGTACTACCCCATTTCGTATGAGTTTTCCCGCATTTTCAAATTAGCCGTGGTCGCGGTGGTGATCTTTTACAGCGGTTACTATCTGCACGGTTTCTGGATGAATTTCGTAAAAGCGCTGCTGCTGGTGGCCTTCCCGCTGGCGCTTTATGCAGCGGGATTTTTTGATCGCCGTGAGCTGGCGGCGTTGAAGCGCATGGTTGCCAGCCGGCTGGGGCCAGTAAGAAGCGAGTCCGCCGGATGACCACCCAACGCAACGCCGACTGCAATTGGCTGCCGATCATTTTGGCCAGCGCGTTCGTGCTGCAATTCGTGGGCATCTGGTACGGGCTGCCGGCGCAGTACCACTCCGACGAGCCCGCCAATCTCGTCAGCGCCCTAAGCTACGGCGCCAAAAAAAGCTTGCAGCCCACCTACTTCGTTTATCCCAGCCTCTACTCCTATTTTCTATTTTTCATTTACGGCTTATATTTTGTCGCCGGCAAAGTTGCCGGCCTTTGGCAAAGCGCCGTCGATTTTGGCGCCGCGTATTTTTTGAACCCCACTGGACTTTATTGGGTTGGGCGCTTTGCCAGTGTAATTTTGGGAACCGCCGCGGTCGCCATTGTTTACAAAATCGGCGCACGATTTTTTTCGAAAACAACCGGCGTGCTGGCCGCCGCACTGCTGGCGCTGAGCTTCACCCACACCGATCTTTCCCATTGGATTTTGCTTGAGCCGCTGGTAGTGTTGTTGTGCGCCGCAGCGCTGTTTTTTATTTTACGATTTAACGAGAACCCAACTCCGCGTTTGAATGCCATCGCCGGCGTACTTGCCGGGCTGGCGCTTTCCACCAAGTATAACGCCGCGCTGGCGCTGCTGCCGCTGCTGGTTTCGATCTTCTTAAAATATAAATCCGAGCCCACGCGTTTTTTCATTCACTTTGGAATGAGCGCCGCAGCATTTGTCCTCGGATTTCTGATCGGCACGCCCTACTTCGTGCCGCTGTTTTCAAAATTTTGGGAGACGTTCTGCTACACCCTCGGCCACGTGCGCGAGGGGATGATCGGCCACGTCAGCGCGGCGCCGATCGTCTGGCCGCTGTGGGAGTTAATGTTTCGCGATTGGAGCGTCGGGCTGGCTTGGGTGGCGGGCGTGATCTACGGTTTGTTTCAGCGCGAGCGCAAATCGTGGCTGCTGCTGGCGTTTGCGCTGCCGACGCTGCTGGCGGTGGGCGCCTGGAACCGCACCGGCGTTCACTACCTCGCTCCCATCTTCCCGGCGCTGGCAATTTTGGCGGCGATTTTTTTAAACGACATTTTAGCGATCATTAAAAGTAGAACTCTGCGCGCGGCGCTGCTGGCCCTCGTACTTTTTCCAGCGGCGGTCAAAATCATCTATCAGGACATTCGCTTGACGCAAAAAGATTCGCGCGCGCTGGCGCAGGAGTGGATCGAAACCAGCCTTCCCGCCGGCAGCGTCATCGCCTACGAAAATTACGTTTACGGCCCCAACCTGTTCGACCCGGCGCGGTTTTTAAAAAATACTTCGGAAAGCGCGCTGCTGCCGGTGGAGCTGCGCGAGCGGCTGCTGCACGAGCGGCAACTGCGGCCCTATTTCAACCTGTTGAATCTCCGCAAAGATTTTCGCGAACTCAACGCAAACCTGATCCAGAATCCCGGGCAGGGCGCCTATTTGCGCCAGTTGTGGGAAACCCGTCTTCCCAAATTGGAAAAGGTGAAAACGGCCGGCGCGGAATATATTTTAACCTCCAGCGACAATTATGACCGCTATTTTAGCGGAACGAAACCGCAGGAAAATACCCCGCTGTGGTTCAGTTATTTGAACGGCCGGCGCTTTTACGAAAGCGTGTTCCATTCTCCGGATTTGATTTTGTTGAACGAGTTTCGGCCGAACTTTTGGAGTTTAGGGCCGCTTATCCGGATTTACCAATTCAAGAACTAACCGTGTTCAAATTTCGAAGAAGAAAAACCCGCGCCAACAAAGGCCAGCCGCTGCCGCTGTGTTATCCATTCGATTGGAACGGCTTGGAGAATTTCGACTACCCGCTGGACGATTTAGGCGTTCCGCAGGTTTGGATTAGTCGGCTAAGCCGATCCGCTTTCGCGGACAAGAAAGCCGAACTGCGCTACAATCCCATCACCATCGCGCAATTCGGACTTTTTCATCTGCAAAAGTACGCGGTCAACCGCAAAGAAATGACCTTGCGCCGCAGCCTGGACGCCGCCCGCTGGCTGATGGAAAATTTTCGCGAGTGGCGCAACGGCGTCGGCGCCTGGGTTTACGATTTCGATCTCGACTTTTACGGCCCCAAAGCGCCGTGGATTTCCGGCATGGCGCAGGGACAGGGCATTTCGCTGCTGCTGCGGGTTCACCAATTGCGTCCCGACGAACAGGTGCTCGAGATTTGCCGCCGCGCGTTTCGGGCGTTTCTCCAGCCGGTGGCCGAAGGTGGCGTGTGCGCCAACTTTCCGGACGGCACCGCCGCCTTTGAAGAATTCCCCACCACTCCGCCGTCGCTGGTTTTGAACGGACACGTCTTTGCGTTGTTGGGAGTGTATGACTACGCCCAATTTTTCGGCGACCAAATCGCCAAACAATTGTTTGAAGAAACGGTGAGCGGTTTAAAACGCAATCTGCGGCGCTACGACACCGGCTTCTGGAATCGCTACGATCTGCACCCCACGAACCGCTTAGCCTCACCGATGTACGTGCGCGTGCACGTGCAGCTCCTCAACATTCTCGCGGAGTTGACCGGCGATCCGTTTTTTCAAAACTACGCCGCCAAATGGCAGGGCTACCTCGACGACCCGCTCTGCCGCGCGCGCTGGCTGCTCGGAAAAACCGTTGAGAAAATTCGGCTGCGACTTTGAAAAAGGTTCTAATTTTAGCTTACTATTTTCCGCCGCTGGGAATGGGCGGCGCTCAGCGTCCCGCCAAATTTGTGAAATACTTGCCGCAATTCGGATGGCAGCCGATCGTGGTTACCGTGAAAGATGTCGCGTATCACGCCCACGATTCCGAACTGTTGAAGGAGATCGCTGGCGCACCGCTGCACCGCGCCGGCTCCCTCGACCCGCAGCGGCTGCTGGCGATTTTTTTTCCGAAACGGCAACCCGCGCGCGCGCCAAAATCGCCCGGCCGCTTTCTGCGCGCGCTCAACGCCCTGGCCGCGTGGTGTTTCATCCCCGACTCCAAGCTGCTGTGGCTGCCGTTCGCGATCTTGAAAGCGCTGAGTTTGATTCGCCAGCAAAAAATCGATTGCGTGCTCACCACCTCGCCGCCGCATTCCGTGCATCTGGCGGGAATCTTCCTCAAAAAAATTAGCGGCCGGCCGCTGGCGGCCGATTTTCGCGACGGCTGGAGCGGCGGCAATTTTCAAAACGAACCCACGCCAATTCATCGCTGGCTTAATGGCGTTTTGGAAAAATACGTTTTGAAATCTGCGGACGCGGTCATCGCGGTTTCCGAGCGGCTCACGGAATCGCTGCGTAAAAAAAACGGCCAGGCGGCGGAAAAATTTTACACCATCACCAACGGCTTCGACGCCGAAGATTTCCCGACGCCGGCCGAGAACTTCAACAAAAAATTCACCATCGCCTATTGCGGCGCGGTAAGCGCCATCGCCCCTTTGGAGGGGTTTTGGTTTGGATTGTCCCGATTTTTACAAAGCCATCCCGCAGCCCGGGAGAAAATATCAGTCAAGTTGATTGGCCAGATTTTGCTGGAAAATTTGGAAGCGCGCCTCCGAGAATTAAATTTAATGGAGGTGGTCGAATGCGTTGGCTACCTTTCGCACCTCGAGGCGTTGCGAGAATTGCGGCGGGCGCATCTGCTGCTTTATCCTATTGCCGACTGGGCCAGCGCCGATTTCATTCCCGGCAAAACCTTCGAGTATCTTGCCGCCGGCGCGCCGGTGCTGGCGCTCGGGCCGGCCGTGGAAGGCGTTGCGATTTTGCAGCGGCACGGCACGCTGGAGCGCTGCGCCCACCACGACGCCGCGGCGATTGCGCAGGTCATCT
Organism: bacterium; assembly: GCA_037446635.1. Taxonomy (GTDB): domain Bacteria; phylum Zhuqueibacterota; class Zhuqueibacteria; order Oceanimicrobiales; family Oceanimicrobiaceae; genus DASWHH01. Next base: position 6,980 of record JBBIIG010000067.1, on the reverse strand, counting down.
CAAAATATTTTGATCTTCAGCAGCGAGGATTGCTGCAGACAAAATCAACCCGCGGCTTGCAGCAATTTGAAAGAAAAACTCTCGCGCAACGGCTGGCGCAGATTTTAGATGAATTAAGTTGAATCTTACTTGAGAAATTTTAAGTTTGGATTATCATGAAAAACGATGGCCCATTCCTCCCCAACCGAACGTTGAATTTTGCCCACCGCGGCTTCACTCGCGCCGCACCGGAGAACAGCCTGGCGGCGTTTAAAGCGGCGATGGAATTGGGAGTCGATGGCATCGAGTTTGACGTGCGCACCTGCAAAAGCGGCGAGGTGGTGGTGTTCCATGATCCCACCCTGGCGCGCATGACCGACGGCCGCGGTTTCGTCAAAAACAAAACCCTGGCGGAATTGAAACGCCTGCGCCTTCGCAGCGATAACCCCGAGCTCGATGAGCGCATCCCGACCCTCGAAGAGTTGGTGGAAACGGTGCGGGGGCGTTTGCTGCTGAACGTTGAAATCAAAACCAAAGGCCTGCCCAAAGATCATATCGAAAACAAAGTTGTGGAAATTTTGCGAAGCTACGGCCTGGAATATCAAACCATCATCTCGTCGTTCAATCCCATCGTGCTGCGGCGAATTCGCAAGTTGGACGATCAAATTATGACCGGCTATTTGTTAGACAAAAACTTCACGGTTCGGAAATCCGAAATTCCACTGAGCCGGCTGGCAGGCGCGAAGGCCATTCATTTCGAAAAAAGTTTAGTCACTCAAAAATTGCTGGACAAAATTAAGCGGCTGGGCGTTTACTCTGCGGTGTGGACCGTTAATGACCCGGAACTGATGCGGCGATTTTTGGCGATGGGCGTCAACGCCATCATCAGTGATCGTCCGGAGGTGTTGAAAAAAATAACCGGGGAGGATAATGTTTCGAGTCACACAAATTAGTTTGTTGATTTGGGCGGCCGCGGCCGCGGCGCAGGAAATCGCGTTGCCCCAAGCCGGCTATCTGTGGCCCACCGACGCCAGCCGTTTTTTGACGTCGGTGTTCGGCGAATCGCGCGCGCGGCGCTATCACACCGGTATCGACGTCAAAACCTGGGGCCGCGTTGGCTACAATGTATTTGCCGTCCGCGACGGCTACGTGTGGCGCATCAATGTCTCGCCGTTTGGCTACGGTAAAGCACTTTACCTGAAACTTGACACTGGCGAAACTGCGGTCTATGCTCATCTATCCGGGTTTGCGGACAAAATTGAAGCGCTGGTGGAAGCGGAGCAGCAGCGCCGCGGCCGCTATCGCGTGGATATCTATTTGCAGCCCGGCGAGATACCGGTGCGCGCCGGCGAGATTGTCGCGTTTACCGGACAAACCGGCATCGGCGCGCCGCATCTGCATTTCGAAATTCGCGACGCCGGCAACCGCACCGTCAACCCGCTGATAAAGAAATATGAGCTGAGCGATCGCATCAGCCCGGTCATCACTAAAATAAGTTTCAGTCCGCTGGACGCCCATTCCGAAGTGAATGGCGATTTTCGTCCCCTTATTCTCACGCCGCAGTGGCTGCGCCCCGGCGAATATGAATTAAACGAGCGCGTGTCGATCTGGGGCGCCGTGGGTTTGGCGGTTTCGGCGTACGATAAAGATTCCAACTCGGCCAATCTTTTCGGAGTTTACAGCTTGAAGCTGTTTGTCGATGGCGCCCTGCGCTTCAGCTACCAGTTCGATGAGCTGTCGTTCAACGATAACCCGATGATCGATCTCGAGCGCGACTATCGTTTGGCGCGCCGCAAACAGGGGAGTTTTTATAAGCTGTACAAAGACCCGCGCAACACCCGCGCCGGCTATCAACCGAATCGCGCGGGCGCGGGAATTTTGAAAACCGAATCGCTCACGGCCACGCCGCGGCTGCGTTCAAAAATCGCTGCAACAAAACCAACTGAGTCCGGCTACGAAGGTGGGCTGTTTCCCGGCGCCCATGACTTTCGCATCGAGGTGGCGGATTTTGTTGGCAACACCAGCGTGGTCTCCGGAAAGTTTGATGTGGGCGCGGCCTATAAAATTCAACCGGTGATCGCCGAAGATGAAACTGGCCAAAGCGTGCTGCAAGACGTGCTAACGTTCGATTTGCGGCGCATCGAGCGCCTGGAGCAATTTGTACTCAATAACTTGCCGGCGCAGGCGGTCCGGTCACAGACCAGCAACCGCTGGCAACTGCTGAGCCGCGCTGTGGCAGGTTCAAGTTATCTTCAAGAAATAGGCGGCGAAGGCGAAGAGATGGAATCGACCGCGCCAATGAGTCCGCTGGTGCAGCCGCAGCCCTTGCCTTCGGCGGCGATTCTTAAATTTGTTGGCTACGATCAATTCAATATTCGCTCGCACCCGTTTTTTTATTTTCCAACGCGCCGTTACGAGCGCGCGCCGGCGCCGCAACTAAATCTGGAGTACGATTATTACGACGACTACCTGCGGCTGGAAATCACTTCCAAAAATTTGTTGGGCGATATTCCGAAGGCGATCCTCTATCCGGGCCGCCGCGATTCTTTAGTGATCGATTTGCATCAAAGCGATTTGCGCAATTATGTTGGCCGCATCCCCTTCGCGAAACTCGCCGGCGATTTTCATCTCCTGAAGATCGCGACAAAAACTTTTGAAGATAACGAGAAAGCGAACTGGTTTCAATTTTTTGCGACGAAAATCGATCCGCCGGCCAGTGCGCGTCTCGTGTCTGACGATCAAAATTGTTGGGTGAGTTTCTGGAGCGGCTCGCTGTACGATCCGATTTACGCTCGCATCGAAATCGACAGCCTCAACTCAGCGCGCGAGCCCGAGGTGATTGGCAGAATCTATCACGTGGAGCCGATGGATGCGCTATTGAAGGAGGGCGCCATGGTTCACCTGCGATATCCGGCGGGAGAATATCCTCCCGAAAAATTAGGGGTGTATTACCAATCCAACAGCGGGCGCTGGGTTTTTATCGACAACAACCACGATGTCAGCCACGGCAGCATCTGGGCGCGCGTGTTGAGCTTCGAAAAATTTGCGTTGATAGCAGACGCGGAGCCGCCGGAAATTACCGCCATTCGTCCGGGCTACCACGCGCGTCTCACCAACCCCCTGCCGCAAATTTCCGCCAACGTGCAGGATCGCAAATCGGGCTTTCGCAGCGAGAACGACATCGAGCTGCGCTTGAACGGCGTGAAGCTGATCGCCGAATACGATCCGGAACGGCACCGCATTTTTTATCAAATCAAACAACCGCTGCCGAAAGGACGCCATGAAATCACCGTTTGGGCGCAGGACCGCGCGAAAAATTCCGCCTCCCAAACCGCGCTATTTTGGATCGATTAAAAACGCATGATTCCACTCAAAGACGATAACCCCCGCTCCCGCCGGCCCTTCGTGAACATCGCGCTGATCGCCAGCAACATCGTGGTGTTTTATTACGAAATCACCCTCGGCTTCAACTACATGTTCGAACGCTATGCGTTGAATTCGGTGAACATCATCCAGGGCGAAAACCTCGCGACGCTGGTGACCTCGATGTTCCTGCACGGCGGGTTTATGCACTTGTTGGGAAACATGCTCTATTTGTGGATTTTTGGGGATAACATCGAAAATTATCTCGGCCACGTTCGCTATATTTTTTTCTATGTGATTTGCGGCCTGTGCGCTGCGTTCGCGCACATTTTTTTGGCGGGCGTTTCCGAAACGCCGATGGTAGGGGCAAGCGGCGCCATCTCTGGCGTGCTCGGCGCGTATTTGGTGAAATACCCCCGGGCGCGCATTCTGGTTTTGATTCCCTATTTTTTTCTCATCGTTCAAAAAATACCGGCGCTGTTCGTGCTGGGCTTCTGGTTCTTCATCCAACTTTTTTGGGGGCTCACATCGATGCCGACGGAAGGCGGCGGGATCGCATTTTGGGCGCACGTGGGTGGGTTTGTTGCCGGTTTGGCCTTGATCAATTTATTTGGCCTCAAACGGCGGCGCAGAAATTTTGAGCGATTAATTGATTAAGTAGGAGATCCAAATACCCAGCGCCAGCCAAATTGGAATTGAAATGATCATCGCCCAGTTGACGCCGCGCAGAGTGGTGATGGACTTGCCGATTTCCTTTTTCTCCAGCGCTCGCTCGATTTTCAAACGCAGCTCATTCAGATCCACTGGCTTAATGAGGTAATCATAGGCGCCGTTTTTCATGGCATCGATGGCGGAGCTTACCTCAGGAAAACCAGTGACGAGAATTACTTCAATATTTTTGTCCACCTCCCGCAACTGCTCCAACAATCGTACGCCGTTCAGTTTCGGCAAACGAATATCGCTGATGACCAGATCCACGGGCGTTTCCTGAAATTTAGCCATCGCCTCTTCGCCATCCTTTGCGGTGACAGCCTGGTGCCCCCAAAGACTCAAGGTTTCGGACATGAGCTGAACGATGTCTTCTTCGTCGTCCACAACCAGTATGTTCGCCATAATCTGCCCCACTTGAGATAAAAAAAAGTACGTGGTCTTTAAGTTGATCTGATTATCGACAACAAAAAATAATACTTGAAGCCAATAGCAATTTGATTTTATGATTTAGGGCGACAGGAAAAACCTTGACTTTCGCGGATATTTTGCTATATTTGTAACCGTCATCGCGGGGTGGAGCAGCTCGGTAGCTCGTTGGGCTCATAACCCAAAGGTCGCGGGTTCGAATCCCGCCCCCGCTACTAAATTAAGTTACTAAAAAACTTAATTCAAGGCGTCTCAAAAAGACGCCTTTTTATTTTATCGAGGGAATCAGAATCAACTCCTCCTGCGGCGGGATCAAATATTCCGCGCCGGTTTCCGTCACCACCGCCATCTCTTCCACCGAAATGGTTTTTGTGGCCCTCGCTTCGGAACCATCTAATTCCCAAGAGAAGAAGCCGTCAAACGCGAACGTCTGGCCTGGCTGCAGCAAACGCAGAGCGGCGCCGGAGGGCGCGCGGCCGCTTTGTGCGCCGCCGAGGCTCGGCCCCATATCATGCGCCCAGTATCCCACCGGATGACCGGTGCTCCACATTACCGGCAGCGAGCCGGCTTGCTGCATCCAATCGCGTTGCGCCTTGTCCACGTCGTAGCCGCGCACGCCGGGCTTCATTGCTGCGAGCGCGATGCGGCTGCCGCGGCGAGCGTTCTCCCATTTTTCGAGGGCGTCGGCTGGCGGCGCGGTTTCGCCGGGTTTCAGCACGTAAGCAAAACGCTGGATGTCCGTGCACCAGATGCCATAGACTTTAATGCCAAAATCCGTTTGGATGAAATCGCCCGGCTGGATGATTTTATCGGTGGCATGGGAATGGCCGCGATCCATTCCGGAATTGACGTTGGGATTTTGATCCGGCGCCCAGGCGTCTTCCACGCCGGCTTCGGCCATTTTGTTTTTGAGAAAACGCGCCACGTCGGAGTCGCGGGTTCGGCCCGGCACCACAGTTTTGTACGCTTCAATCTCCCACAGCGCCGTCACTTCGGCGGCGCGGCGCATGATCTCCACTTCTTCGGGAAGCTTCACCGACAGCCACTCGATGACCAACTCCTCAGAGGAAACGAGACGCGGCGTCAACTCCGCACCCAGCGCGTCTTCCAAATGTTTGCGTTGAGTGAAGGAGAGACCGTCGGCGGCCGCGCGCTCGGAGGAATTGACGGCGATCACTTTCGGAGCGCGTTTTCGAACTTGTTCCGCTACTGCAGCCCAAACATTTCCGCCGCGTTCGATCACGATCACTTCATCATGCAGGCCGACATCTTTGAGCGCCGTGGCTTCGCCGATCGGAGAAATCGCCACCGACGTCACGGATTCACCCTCTCGGAAAAATAGAAAAGCAGCGGTGCCGCCGGCGTTTTCTCCGCCGACGTGCATGGCCAGCGGGTCGTTGTCATTTTCCCGGCAAATCACCATCCAGGCATCGGCGCCGGCGCGCTGCATCGCCTGCGGCAAAAGTTTTTGAATGCGCTCTTTGCGGATTTTTGGCCACGGATTGCTGGCGCGATCAAAAAGCTTTTGGGAAAAAGCTGCTTGCGGGTGAAAGGAAAGGAAGTAGAGCGAGATGAATAGAAGTGAAATTTGAAAATGGCGTTTCATAAATTTTCCTCCTCTTACATTTCAGGAGTCAAAACTTCAGCTTTGCGCCAACCTGCGAAACAACAAAACTAAAGTTTTGCATTCCGGACATCCGAAACGTAATGATGCACAATCCACGAAACAAGCAAAATCACACCAAACGTGCAAACGATGGCGGCGCCGGTGGGCGCATCAAACGTGACTGAGGCAATAATGCCCAACAAACTGGCGAGAAAGCCGAGGCCCCAGCCGATGAGCAGCCGCGTGCGAAAGTTGTCGGAGAACAGCACCGCGCAAACCGACGGCACCACCAAGTACGAAAACACCAGCAGCACGCCAGCGATGAGCACCGAGCTGGTGACCACAAATCCAAAGGAAGCATAGAACAAAAAATCCCAGAGTCGAACCCACAGACCCTGTTCATACGCCACCTCCGGATGCAAAGAGATGGTGATGAATTTATCGCGCAGCACGAAATGGAAGAGACCAATTAGACTATACAGAACCCCGGTTTTGACGATAGTTGGCCAGGTAACAAAGAGAATGTTTCCCACCAGCATGCCTTTGATCTGCTCGGCGCCTTCGGGGGCGCGGTCCATGATCAAAACAAACGCCGCCGCGGACACCGCGTAAACAATGCCGATGATGGCCTCCTGCGGCACGCGCTCGTTGCGCATGCGCGTCAACGCAAAAATGGTGGCGCCTAAAAACGTGAAAGCGAGACTTACGAAATAGGAATCCGTCCCGCCGTATTCAAATCCAAAAATGAACCCCAGCGCCGTGCCCAGCGCGGCAATCTGCGCCAGCGAGAGATCGACGAAAATCACTTTGCGCTCGATGACGTGAATGCCCAAGTAGGCGTGGATGCCGGTCAAAATCAAACATGCGATAAACGGGCCGAGCAAGAATTCTAACA
>JBBIIG010000066.1:0-20802 GCA_037446635.1 bacterium | reverse complement strand
CCGCCAACAACCGCCCCACGGAGCCGCCCATCGTCACCATCGCCGACCCCATTGAGTACGTTCACAGGCCGATCAAATCGATCGTCAAACATCGCGAAGTGGGCCGCGACGTCCATTCTTTCAAAGAGGGCACCATTCAAGCGCTACGGCAGGACCCGGATATCATCATCATCGGCGAGATGCGCGACGCCGACACCATCCTCACGGTGTTGGAAGTGGTGGACAGCGGCCACAAAGTTTTTTCGACCCTGCACACCTCGTCGGCGGTGGAGAGCATCGACCGCATTTTGGGGGAGATTCCCCCCAACGAGCAAAATCGCATTCGTTCGCGGCTGGCGGACGTGCTGAGCTGCGTCATTTCACAAAAATTAATTCCCAGCACCGACGGCAAACGCGTGCTGGCCAAAGAAGTACTGATCTCCAACCCGTCGGTGCGCACCGCGATTCGCAACAACAACACCAACGAAATTTATCAGATCATCCAACAGTCTGGCGATCAAGGCATGAATACTATGGAGCAGGATTTGGCGCGCTTGTATTCGCAAAACGTCATCTCCTATTTCGAAGCCTATATCAACGCCAATAACAAAAAACGATTTGAAGAACTGGTTAAATACAACTACTGAGCTGCAACATCGGAATGAAAACCAAATACGCCATTGGACTGGCCGTTAACGGCAACGAAATTCGCGCCGCGTTTTTGAGTCTTGTTCGGGGGAAATCCTGCATCGAAGCGCTGGAGTCCACCAAGTTAGACACGCCGCTGGAAAACATTCAACAGCCGGAAAGCAAGCACGAGTCGTTGAACGATCTCGAAAAGGCTTTCGACATCCCCGAGCCCAAGCTGCACGATGAAGAACAAACGGTCTCGTCGGAAAAATCGCCGAAAGACAACAACATCGGATTGATCTATTCCCTGGTCGATCGCTTCCAGCATCTCAAAACCTCAGTGGCGGTGAACACGCCGGTGCTGACGGTCAAATACGATTTTTTAGACGGGGCCGCGGTTGCCCAGGATAAAAATCTCAAAAAGAAAATCAAAGAACGCATCAACATCTGGGGCAAAGACGACGATGACGGCGCCCGCCGCAGCAACTATCTCGAGGTGAGCGACGGCAAGATTTTGCAGATCGATTACGAGCACCACCCTCCCATCATCGAGCTGGTGGAGGAGGTCAACCAATTTCGCGCCGGCAACATGAGCCTGGTGTTGATGGACACCAACGAGCTGGCGTTGGTGGATTTGGTGCGGGAGATTTACAAATTCAAGAAGGACGAAATCACCGCCATCGTTTACGTGGAGCAGGATTTCTCGCGGGTGATTTTTCTCAAAGGCAAAAACATTTATCACATCACGCCCATCATCCACAAAGGCAGCATGTCCAAAGACGTTCTGGAAGTAATTTACAGCCGCATCATTTTCGCGCAGGATCATTATTTCATTCCTGAGATCAACAAAATTTTGGTGGCCGGGCATTCGTCGAAATTGAAGGCGAAATACTATTTTCGTCAGAAATTTCCGTACGCCATCACCGGCTATCTCAACTCGCGGAAAATCCAATCCAACCTGCGTTTCAAGGATCGCGGGCTGCTGTTTTCGCGCTACGCCATCGCCATTGCGCTGGCGTGGAAAGCGCTGCAGAAAAACGTCGTCAAATCCAAAAGCAACTTGCTGCCGGAATATTTGTTGGAGCGCCACAAAATGCCCAAGCTGGCGCTGCACGGTTACTTGCTGCTGGCGCTGTTGGGGCTGACGGCGTTTGGCTTCACGATGGTGCTGGTTTCAAAAAATCTCGACTTGCGGCACGTCAAACGCAAGATCGCGACGATGAAGGCTCAAATCGAAAACAACAAGTCGCTGACCGAGCGCATCCAATCATTCGACAACCAAATCGTCGATCTCGAAAAAAAGCTCAGTCTGGTGGATAACTACAGTAAGGGCTTCGACGAGACCATCGAGTTCTTGAATTTGCTCAATCAAGCCATCGCCAGCAGCGGAGGAATGTGGCTGACCGACTTCCGCAAACAGGGCAACGTGGTAACCATCACCGGCATAGCGCGCGAGCGCGAGCGCATCCCGATCTTGGCCAGCGCGTTAGGCGGCGCAAATTTAAAAAAAGTTACGCGCTCGGATTTGCACGACACCCGGGTTTTTGAATTTCAATTGGAAAAGACCATCGATACCACGGAAAAATCTAAGGGTGTGAGCATTCAGTCGCTGCTGGCGGGCAATGGCTCCAACGGCAACGGCGCTCACACGCGGGCGCTCTACGGCGTGCAGGTGGGCGTCTTTGGAACGCAGGCTGCAGCCGATCGCGAGGCGCAAAAATATTTTCAAAAAGGCTACGCGGTAAAAGTGTCGCCGCTCAATGCCAAGCAGTTTGCGGTGATTGTGGGATCGTATGAAAACGAGCAGGAAGCCAACCGGCTGGCCGGCGCGCTGCCGGCCGCTGGTGGCGAACCCAACAAAGTGGTGCGGTTAAGCCGGTAAAAGGAAACTTAACCCCGGGGCTGTCCAAAAGGCAGCAAAATTCTGTCATCGCGAGCGCTTTTTGCGAAGCGATCTGCCGCTTTTCAACGTGGGACTGCTTCGGCAAAGAGCGCTTCGCCTGCCTGCAGCAGGCAGGCAATGACATTTTTCACCCTTTTTTTGGACAGCCCCTTAAAGCGAGATAAAAATCATGTTTGCGAAACGAAACAGTCTTACGCTTTTCGGCTTCTGGATGGTGCTGCTGGTCGTCGGCATTTTTTGGTACGTCAAAGATGCCCGCAACCTGGTGAAAGCCGCCGGCGAAGAAAAGACCCTACGGGAGCTGTTGTCCAAATCACAGGAAGAGATCAAACGGCTGACGCAAGTGGAAACCGTTCACGAACAGATGCGGCGCAAATGGCAGGAGGCGCCGAAAATGATCATCTCCGCCGATGAGCCGTCGTTCACGCTGTCGTACCTCAACTGGATCATGTCGTCCAACAATTTGGCCATCGATTTCGACTTCGTGCTCAACAACAAGAAAAAAAGCGGCGATCATACGCTTTTCACCTACAGCCTCACCGGCGAAGGCCCGTACGCCGACATCTACAAAATGATTTGGCATTTGACCTACGAACCGATTCTGTACAAAATAAATTCGCTGACTTTGTCGCCAAGTTCGGCGGATAACAACTATCTTAAATTTGTTATGACACTTGAAGGTTACACCGTGGACAGCCAAACGGAAATTTTGGACGATTTTACTTCGCTGCGGCCCACCCGCAACTACAATTATGGGTTTACGCGAAATTTCTTTGAGCCGTTGGTGAAGCCGCGGCCGGTGGTCGTGGCGGCGCCGAAGCCGGAAGCGCCGAAGCTGCCGGCAAAACTCCCCGGCCAAATCGATGTCGAGCGCGCCACGTTGAAAGCGGTGGCCAGCAACTCGATCTTCATTTCCGAAGCCGGCGGGCCGCCGGTGCAGCTCAAAATCGGCGAGCCGGTCTATTTGGGGCGTTTGGTGAGCATCAATCAGGATCGCAACGAGGCAGAATTCATCATCACCAAATTCGGAGTCAGCCAGAGAATCACTCTCAGAATCGATGAGAGCAAATAAAGGAAAATTCAATGACGTACCAATTGAAAGCATTTGCAATTTTTTGGACTGTGGCATGTTTCATGGGCATAGGACGCGAATCGTTTGGCCAGGAAGACTATCCGCGCGAGGTTAAACCAGATGAGTTGATCAGTCTCGATCGCAGCTTGTCCATGAAAACAGCGCTTGATATTTTAAGCCAATACAGCATGCGGCACGAAAACAAGCTCATTATCGATCCGGCGGGCGTGGCCAAGGGCAACATCAACGTCATGGTCAACAACATGCACTGGCGGCGGGCGCTGGAATACATTCTGCGTTCCAATCTCATGAAATTCGAGGAGCGTGAAAAATATTACGAGGTGGTGCCGCTCACCAAATCTTCGGAGAGCAGCAGCCCCGCCGAGCTCATCACCACCGGCAGCAGGGAAGTCGAAATCAACGCCGTGTTCTTCGACGCCGATTACGGCACGCTGCTCGAGGCCGGCGTCGATTGGCGCATCGATAATGGGCGGGTAAGAGTGTTAGGAAATTTCGGCAGCCAGGTGACGCGCGATCTATTTTCGGTGCGCATCAACGATCGCTTCCGCATGTGGGACATCTTCGGTCTGCTGCGAACTTTCGAAACCATGGACAAAGGCGAGGTGCTCGCCAATCCGCAAATCAAAGTCTTGGACGGCCAGGAAGGAAAAATTAAAGTCGGCACCAACTTTTTTCTCACCACCCAGGATTTCGCCGGCAACTTGCGATTCACCGAATACGAGGCCGGGGTCATCCTGACGGTCACGCCGCAGGTGATTGGCGCTGGCGACTCGCTGTTTGTTCATTTAGATATTTTGGCCGAACGCAGCACGGTCTTTCCGGACGCTGTGAATACCACCAAAAACATCACCGAAAGCCGCACCCAAGTGCTGCTGCTGAACGGCGAAGAAACCGTGATCGCTGGCCTGTTCTCGAACGAAATGGTCGAGGGCCGCCGCGGCATCCCGGTTTTGAAAGATTTGCCGCCGTGGTTTTTCGGGCTGCGCTACCTGTTTGGATACAACTTCAAGCAGGCCAAGAAAAAGGAGTTGATCATCATTTTGCAGGCCTCCGTGGTGCCGACGATTGCCGAGCGCGTGGCCATGCGCCAGGGACAAAGAAATCTCATCGAGCAGAAGCGGTTGGAATTCATGCGCAAACTGCGTCAGCTCAAAACCGCTAACAGCGCCAACGGCCGGGCGCCGAGCGGCGCAGCGACCCGGCGGCGGTAAAAAAAATCTCTCTCTTGCAGAAGAGGGTTTCCGCCAAACCGGATCCGCTTCGCGGAAGGGTGGGGTCTTAAAAAAAAACTGAAAACCCTAAAACGTGCCAGGCACTTTAAAAGTGCCTGGCACATAACAGTAATGCCATGGGACACCAGGAACTACTACTAACTCTCGGCGCTATTGTAGCGTTTGCGATGACCTCGCTGGCAATTAACCAGAACACCGTGCGCAACACGGAGGCGGTATATCAGCGGCAGGCGGAGTTTTATGCCTTGAGCATGGCGCAGCGATTCATTGAGGAAGCCAAAACCAAAGAATTTGACGAAAAGGCCATTAACACGCTGGTAACCAGCCCAACGGCTTTTATTAATCCTTTGAAAGCGGATGGAACTGAAGCCTACCCAAACTTTGATGACGTGGATGACTTCGTGGAGGCGCCAACTACGTTCGTCTCGGACCTGGGCAATATGACTGTCAACATTGCCTTCACTTACGTGGCTGACACCAATCTCGATGTCAGCGCTGGCACTAGGACATTCTACAAAAGAATGCAGGTAACGGTAACCACGCCCTACTTAACGAACCCGGTGGTGGCGCGCTACGTGTTTGCTTTTCAAAAGAATCTTTAGAAACTATGGACTCGAACCTTACTCTCATTGGCAGCATCGTCATTGGCGGCATTTTTCTGTTGGGGCTATTGTCGTTTCACGGCGGCGTGGTGGATTACTCCCACAACAGAATGTTTGAATTGCTGGCCCAGGAGACGGCGGCGTCGTTCATGGAAATCATCACGCATGATTTCCAACGAATCGGCAGCGGCGTGAGCTCGCCGGCGCTGGCGATTCTGGCGGCCGATACCTCGTCTATTACCTTTTTGGGCGACATCGATGACGACGGGGTTGCTGAAACCGTACGTTATGCCCTCAGCAACACCGCTGCGGCTGCCGCCACGGAAAATCCCAACGACCGCATTTTATATCGCATCGTCAACTCCGATACCACCATCGGCGAGCCGGCGGGGGTGCGGAGATTTCGACTAACATTGCTCAATCGCACCGGCGGCACAACCACAAACGTAATGAACGTGCATATGACACACGTTTTGCTCACGGTTGAAAGTACCATTCAATATGATGGCAGCTACGCCCGCGCCATCTGGGAAAAACGGATGACTCCCAAAAGCCTGTATCGTATTCCGAACACCAATCTTTAGGGCGTTTGAAAATGGGAAAAGCATTGATGATTATCGTCGTTGGTTTCTCGACCATTTTTAGCGTGGTGATGTTTAACCTCTCCGCCAACCAATCGCGCTCCACGGATGCGATTGCGATTCAGTACGAAAAGTGGATGGCGCAAAACGCTGCCGAGAGCGTCGCCAACGTGGCGGCTTCACGACTAATTCAGGATTTCAATAATTTAGGAACGCTCAGCGGCAGCTTCAACGGCGCAACCTACTCCACGAGTGTGGCCAAGGTCACCGCCGATTCCGCTACCCAGGCCAAGCGGATAAGAGTTACGGCAGTCTCCACATTTGGCAAGGAAAGCGACACCACCATCGTCGAGTTGATGCAGCCGGCGTATTCATACTACTACTATCTCTCCCGCGACTGGCCGACTTGGAAGACCTTTGTAACCGGCGACACCATTCCCGCGCCCATTCATTCTAATCAAAGCATTCGGATCAGCGGCAGCCCGGTGTTCCTCGGAAAAGTATCTTCCACTAATTCATCTTACACTGTCGTGGTCAGCGCCTCGCCGCAATTTTTTGGCGGAGCAGAATTCGGCTGTTCCTTCGTCCCTTATCCTTCCCTAACTGGCCTGGAAGATTCGCTGTCTGCCTTTGGCCACGTGCATAACCAGGAATTGTGGGTTATGTTCAACGGCGACGGCACCTTTGCCTGCTCAACCGCAACAATTGAACACACCAACAATGTGGCGGATTACCAGGGGGTTCGAACCACCAATGACAAACATCTTCACGTAGAAGGAACCTTCACCGGCCAGTTCACCGTCTTAAGCGACGAAAACCTGTACATCGAAGGCGACATTCGCTATCTCACCGATCCCCGCGTCGATCCCACTTCTACCGATTTGCTGGGCCTGGTTGCGCAGAACGATATCATCATCAACAAAAATACCGATTTGGAGATTCACGGCGCGCTCTTAGCCAGAGAATATGTGCGCGTACCATATAGAAGCTCGCTGCCCATCAAAACGTTGACCATTTTGGGATCTATCGGGCAGAGGAACGGCGAGGAATTTAGTGTATTGGGCTTGGGTTACAACTTAACTCATGTTTACGATGATCGGCTGCGCGCTCAAACTCCACCCTATTTTCCACGACTGTTCCGCGCCACGGACGGACGGCCGCGCGTAGAACTTTTGTATCGAAGCAAATAAGGTAAAATCATGGAAGCTCTCAAGGTTCTGAACAACCGCTACCAACTCCTCTCGATTATTAAAAAAGGAGGGTTCGGCATCATCTACAAAGGCTACGACAGCGTGCTCGGCAAAGACATCGCCGTCAAGGAAATCAAGCCGGAGCTATTGAAAGACGATTGGTACGTCGAGCAATTTCAGAAAGAGGCGCGCAACGTCGCGAAGATGAACCACCACAACATCGTGCATATTTTCGATCTGGTGCAGCACGATGATCGCCAGTTTTACATCATCATGGAATACATCGATGGCATCGATTTGGGGCGTTTGCTGTTGGAATGCCTGAAGCGCGGCCAGCCACTGCCGCCGCACCTCGGCGTGCACATCGCGGCGGAAGTGTGCAAGGCGCTGGATTACGCCCACAACTGCATCGGCCGCGATCGCCGCGAGCCGCTGAACTTGGTGCACCAGGACATCTCCCCCAGCAACATCATGATCTCCAAACACGGCGTCATCAAGCTCATCGACTTCGGCATCGCCGGCGTGCAGAAAAAAGCGCTGCAGGAAGAAAACTCTGTCACCCTGCAGGGCAAGGTGCAATACATGTCCCCGGAACACGTGGATATGAATTTGGAAATTGACAAACGCTCCGATCTTTTCTCGCTGGGATTGGTGCTGTACGAAATCCTCGAAGGCAAGCGCTTCTTCCTGACCGAGGAGAGCCAGAAAATTATTGACATCCTCAAAAACGGCAAATTGAAGCTGAAGGATTTCAAGAATACGCCCAAACCCCTGCAAAACGTTCTCGCGCGCACGCTGGAAAAATCGCCGGAGCGGCGCTATCAAAACGCCAACCAGCTCTACATCGACCTCATGACGTTTCTGGTGCTGAACGCCGACACCACGAACATCGATCAGGAAATAGCGGAATGGGTAGCGCGTTTCACCAACGACGAGCGTCAGCAGCCCGATGAATGGGCGGATATGTTGGAGATTGCGGATACCGATCCGTTTTACGGAAAAGAAACGGAGGCCTTTTTTGAGGAAGATTTGAAAGCCGTCGCAGAATTCGACAACGAGGCGGAGAGCGAACCGCTTGAGTTGGACGAACCCGCGGCGAGCTACCCCGAAACCATCGAGTTGGAAAACGCCGCCGTCGCGGGGCCGACGGCGACAAATAAAGAAACGGAATTTACTCAAACCCTCACCGAAGTCGGGGACGAGATCAAAACCGTGATCGACGTGGTGCGGCTCTCCGAACGCGGCCACAAGAAAATGTTCGTCAAAGGCGGGATCATCGCGCTCGCTGCCGCCGCCGCTTTCTTCGTTTTGGATGTGTTCCTGCAGTGGACGGCGCTGGGAACGCAGGCCTACGACGCGCTCTTTCCGCCGGCCATCAAAATCGAATCGGCGCCAGCCGGCGCAGCCGTCTATTTGAACAACGAGGCGCTGCCTGGAAAAACGCCGCTGGCGATCGACAAAATCAAGCCCGGCGTCTATGAATTAAAATTAGTCGCCGAGGGCTACAAGCCTATTCTCAAATCTATTCACGTGCCCAGCAAAGGCGCGGCGGAAATCCAGGGCGAGCCGGCGCGCCGCGGCAACCAGCCCTACCTCTTCCGCTTCAAAACCACGCTCGAAATCGAATCCTCGCCGCCCGATGCCGAAGTCTATATCAACGGCGTCAAATACGGCCTGAACACGCCGTGCTCGGTGACGCTGGAAGTGGGCGAAGCGTGCCGGCTCGAATTGCGCAAAGCCGGCTTCGCAAACTTAAGCGGCTTCAGCTTGAATACTGAAAAAGGAGTGGAAGAAATCGAAGACCGCCGCTTGTGGCGCTTCGAAATGAAGCGCGAGCCGGCCACGGCCTATAAAGCGACCGGATTGTTTGGCAAGTTTTTTACCTTCCAATCCAACCCGCCGGAGGCGCTGATTTATTTGAACAACAGCGCTGAGCCGATTGGCAAAACCGGCGACCAAACAAAAATCTTTTTGACCGCCCAGCCGCATAAAATCACCCTGCGCAAAGAGGGCTTCATCCCGGAGATGATCAACCTGACCGTCGGCGAGACCACGCCGCTGCAAATCTTTGCGGCCCTCAGCCGGCCGGTGAAATTCGCGGCCTTCGACGCCACCAACGGCAAAACCAAAGACCTCGGCGCCAGCATCACCAAGATCGTGCGCAACGATCGCGTGGTGGTTCGCCGGCGCACGACGCCCACCGCAATCAACCTGCAGCCGGTGGAATACGAAGCGTTCTTTTCAAAAAAAGGCTACCGCGACGCCAGAATAAAGATTTCCCCCAACGATCGCGAAGTGACGGCACTCATGGAGCCGCTGGACGGGGAGGTGACGGTGGTAATTCTCGACGCGCAAACGAAGCGGCCGTTGGGCAACGTCGAGATTCGTTATAAATCCCTCGATAAACCGCGCGCCGGAGAAATGTTGTTTAACATCACGGACAGCGACGGCACCTGCAGCGGCAACCTGCCGCCGGGACTCTATGTTTTCCGCACCAGCAAAAGCGGCTATCGTTATCAGGAGCAGTCGGCGATGATTCAGGCGGCAGGCTTAAACATGATCGAATTCAATCTTACTAAACAATAACGGAAACAGCCATGGCAAAATTGATTGTAAAAAGAAAAGCCGAACTGGTGAACGTTTTCGAGCTGGAACCCGGGCGGGCGCAATTTACCCTGGGCTCGCATCCCGAAAACGACCTCGTGCTCGCGGAAAAATCGGTCTCCGCTCGCCATCTAAAAATAGAGTACTCCAATGGCAACTACTACCTGGAAACGCTTGAAAACGAACTCGGCGCTATCATTAACGGCCGCCCGCTTTTGAAGCGCGTGCAAATGGTGCAGGGCGACGAAATCGCCGTCGGCGAGCTCAGCATGTTGTTCGTGAATCACACCCGCGAACCGGCGAGCCTGAGCTCTGCCGGCGACGAAATCGAAGTCATCGACGAGGATTATTTAGATAAAAAATTTATCAACAGCGCGTTCTCCCTTTCCTCTGCCGGCGAGGTCGCCGTGAATGACGGGCCGCCCGCCGCCAAGGTTGACGGCCCTGACGCGGAGGAATATTTTGAGACCGAGCCAACGCCGGACGATCTGCAAACGCCGCCGCAAGCGGAACCCAAACCCTCGCTGGTTGGGAAAAACAGCGCCGCGACCTCATATCAGCTGACTGCCATCTACGGCCCCTACACCGGAAAAACTTTTTCGTTGAATGAGGGCGACACCCGCATCGGCCGCGACAATTCGCTGAACGATATCGTCATCCGCGTGAACGACAAAGGCGCGCTGGATCCCAGCATCTCGCGCCGGCACGCCACCATCTCCTGCAAAAACGGCCGCTTTTACATCACCGACAAACGCAGCAAAACCCGCACGTACGTCAACCAAATCAAATTAAGCACGGACGATGAAATCCCCATCGAAGAAGGAGATGAAATCGAAATTGTCAGCGACCAGAAGAGCACAATCTTCCGGCTTACCTCCGCAGCCAATCCGGACTTCTCGCCGCCGCGTAAAGCCGGCGTGTGGTGGATGCGCAACGCCCATCGCCTGGGAACTCTGCTCACGATTGCGACCGGACTGCTCGCCGTCGGCGCGCTCGGGCTTGGCAGCATGAATCGCCTGGCCGCCAACAAAAAACCGGGCGAGCTGAAATTCATCGAAGAAACCTGGTACCAGGGCGACCGCAAGTCACAGGCAGGCAGCCCAGCGCCAAGTGCAAACGCCAACCTGCCTGCCGGCGCAGGCCTGCGCTCCAGCCTCGCGTTAGGCGATTTGAACGGCGACGGCAAGCCAGACGTGATCTTCACCGATCACCAGCAAAATCTGATCGCGATCGATGGCGTCTCCAAAAAAATTCTCTGGATGAATGAACAGATTGGGGTTCAAAACGCCATCCCCATCGTTTTGGTCGATCTCAACGCCAACGGCCAGTTGGATGTGCTGGTGGTTGGCCGCGATTCCCGGCTGCGCGCTCTCGATGGCGTCAACGGCGCCGAAATTTGGCTCAGCCCAATTTTAGGCGAAACCATCTCCGGAGCACCGGTCGCCGCGGACTTGAACGGCGACGGCTTGCGAGACGTGGTGGTGTGCACCGCGGCCGGCCAAATCCATATTGGCATCGCCTACGTCAACGAGATGGATTGGAAAACCATCGACAGCGGCGTGAAAATTCTGAGCGCGCCGTCGGCAGTGGACGGCAACGGCGACGGCCGCAGCGAAGTTTTCATCGGCAGCGAAGAAGGCCAGCTCATCGTGCTCGAGGGCAGCGGCGTCACCAAAGTTTTGGATCTAAAAGAAGAATTGAGCAAAGCCACCGGCTCGCCCATCAGCAATTTTGAAATTCGCCAACCAGCGGCGATCGCCGACTTGAACGGCAACGGCGCTCTGGATTTAGTAGTGGGCGGCGCCAATGGCTGGTACCTGGCGCTGGAAGGCGGCAGCTTCAGCCGGCTCTGGCACGAGCAAATCGAGCCGGAAGGCGCGGGCGCCTGGGCGGCGCCGGCGGCCGGGAAATTTGACGACGACGAACTGGAAGACGTGGCGCTCGCTTCCCGCCACTTCGTGAAAGTCATCAAAGGCTCCGCGGATCCGCAAAACCGCAAAATCGCCTTGTGGCAAACCGATTTTGGTTTGAATGAGATCGCAGCGCCGCTGACTCCGGTCGATTTCAACAAAGACGGCGTCCACGATCTCGTCGTCTCGCTCAGCAACGGCGTCGCGGCCATCGTCAACGGCCGCGACGGCAAAATTCTTTATGAAATCAAAAAACCGGATAATCCTGCTGTCTCCGCGGCGCTGGCCGGCGACGTCGGCAGCGACGGTTATCTCAACGTTTTTCTCATTCGCCGCGATCTAAACGTTTATAAAATTCAAACCAATTCCAGCATCGCCAAAAACAGCGTCATTTGGGGGCAGGCGTTTGGCAACGAACGCAATTCGTGCCGTTACGAATTCGTGCAACCGCAATCAAAGGTTTATGACGTTACTTTATCTATATCCAGCGTGCTTTTTTTGGGCGCGATCGCAGTAATTTCAATCAGCCGAAAAAGGCGCGAGCGAATCATTAAAGCAAATCAAAGATCGTAGAATGACCAGCCAGATAAAACTCGTTCAGGAATGATGAGCTTACGACGCAAAATTAGATGGACTATTCTGACTTTGTCCCTGCTATTGGTTGCCCCCCACGAATCCCAAAGCCAAACCCGCGCCGCCGATTGGGTCAAAGCCGGTCTCGACGCCGCACCGGTAGACGCCAAAATCCGCGCGTTCGAACAGGCGATTCAATTAGACCCCAACTACACCGAGGCCTACTATTATCTCGGCCTAGCGTATAAGGCGGCCGGACGCTTTCAGGAAGCGGAAATTACGCTGAACAAAGCCTACTTCAAAAATCCTTATGCTCTGAACAACGACATCAAAACTCGCATCCTGTACGAGTTGGGCGCCATCTATCAACAATTAGACAAAAACGATAAGGCCAAAGAAGCGCTCTCCGGCGCCAAGGGGCTCGCCACCGCCGCCAGCGCCAAAGGCCGAATTTGTTATGACCTCGGCCAGCTTTATCTGAAGGAGGGCAACATCACTGGCGCCCTGGCCGAGTTCCGCGAAGGCAAGGCGCTGCTGCCGCAAAACGCCAAACTTTTTGACGACGCCCTCGCGCTCGCCGAAAGCAAAAAAATTCTCGACGACAAGTACAACGAAAGCCTGCGCATGATGCGCGCCGAACGCTACGACGACGCCGCGGCGCTGCTGAAGGAAGTGGTGCAAAGCGATCGCCATTTTAAAGATTCGGCCAGCCAATTGGAAGAGGCAATCCGTCTGGCGCAGCGCAGCAAGCAAACGAAACGTCTGGCCGCGCTCTACTCGCAGGCCGTCGCCAAAGCGCAAAGCGGCGAAACCGCCGAAGCCATCAACCTCTTCGATGAAATCGTGCGCGTCGATCCCAATTTCAAAGACGCGCAACTGCAGTTGCAGGAACTGCAAGCGCAGCGCCAGGCCCGCCGAGTCGAAACAACGAACACTCCAAATGCAACGAACGGCCGGCGCGTGCGCGAGGAAACTCCGCCGGCAAACGACCCTCCAACTCCAACGCCGAGGGCGGAGCCGGATCTTCATGAACCGCTCTATCAGGAGGGCTTATCTTATTTGCAGGAGGGAAACTGGTCGCTGGCGCTGGCCAGTTTCGATCGCTTGACCAGCATCGCTCCCAATTATCGCGACGCGCAGGCCTTGCTGAAAAGCGCGCGCGATTCACTCGCACAGCAAACGCAGCAGGAGATCGCCGCTCTGTACACCGAGGGCGAGCTGGCGCTGCAAAACGGCGAGTGGCGGCGGGCGGCGCAGGCGTTTGAAAAAATCGCTGCCGTCGCGCCGGATTATCGCGATCTCAAAAACAAACTGGCAGACGCCCACTTCAATTTGAACAAGACCAGCCGCGCGCCGGTGGCGCCGGCTTCGCCGGCGCTGCCGCTGAGCATGACGACGTTAGCCGGCGCCGCGGCAGCCCTGCTGATCCTGCCGCTCGTTGGCGTCATGGTTTTTTCACCGATAACGCGCGCGCGGATTTTTCTGCTGCAGGGCAAATACGATCGCGCGGCGGCGCTCTACGAAAAAATGCTGGAGAAACATCCCGGAAAAATTAAACTCTACCCGGTGCTGGCCAACATTTATTTGCTTCAAAATCGCCGCGATGAGCGGGCGCTGAAAGTGTATGAAACCATTCTGCGGTTGAACATTCTGACGAACAAGCGCGAAGCCATCAACTCCATCCTCGCTACTCACTACTTGAACCAGGGGCGCACCGATATGAGCGCGATTCACATCCTCGAAAAAGAACTGGACACGAAGATGAGAAAAATGAGGGTGTCGTCATGACCGCCGCTGCAGAACAACGCTATGATGCGGAAGTGATCGATTTGTTAAAAGCGCTAGGGCGCGCCTATTTAGAAAACGGCGAGAATCAGCGCGCCGCGGAAAAATTCCGGCAACTGTTGCAAAACGGCGTTGAGGATACGGAGGTGATCACTTATTTTGCTTTGGCGCTGGCGCGCAGCGAAGCCAGCTCGGAAGAGGCATTTACCATTTATAAAATGGCGGCCGACGCCAATGAAAACAACCAAAGCCTCATCCTCACCCTGGCGACGCTGTTTTTGAAAAAAAATCTTTTCGCCGATCCGGCTCTGCAAATTTTTCGCCGCGCCCTGAAATTTGCTCCGCCATTCGAAGATCAAATTCGTACGGCGCTGGAAAAAATCTTTCGCGAATCAACCGACACGCTCTCGCTTTCCGAACTGCGGCAAACTCTTTTGGAGTGCGGCGAAAATCCGGAGCTGCTGGCGCTCTATCTCAACACCGCCTGGCGCAGCGGCAAATTCGACGACGCGCTGCAGGTGGTGAAAGATTTGTACAAGCACTCGCGGGAGAACCCGATTTACTTGAGGGCGTTTTACGAAACCCAGCTTGAAAAAAAAGCCTGGTGCGAAGAAAACGGCGCCGCCTTTGAAAACAGCGCCAACGACATCCGCCTGATCTTGCAGTACAAAAATTTCGACGAGCCGATTCAACGAATCGCCGACATCGAAACGTATCTCGATCTCAAAAATCTGTTTTTGAATTTTAAACCGCCTGCCCGTCCAAAACTTCCGGGCAACGACGAGTATGAATTCTTCATTTTAGAAAAATCGCCGGTCAAAAGGGACAAAGACTCCGATAACCACGCCGCGGCGGTGGACATCGACTCAACGTTTGACTTCTACCGCGACTTCATTCAGAAAGTCGATAGCGGCGCAAAACTCGACGCCGCGCCGGCGCTCGCGCAAATTTTGAATCGCAGCAACACGCTGGGGATTTTTGAAATCGCCAATTTCGATGAGGACGCCGAATCATCGAAGCTGCCGTTTGCGTCGTTTTTAAATTTCATTGCGGCGGAATTCAACCGCGTCAATGATATTTTCGCCTGCCGCGCGCAAAACGGCGTCTTAACGTTCAACTGCGATCCCGATAAGTTGCTGCGCGCCGCGGTGGCCATCCTGCAGCGCCTGGAACGCTACAACCGGGTCGTGGAGAACTCGGAAAAAATCCAGCTCCGCGTCACCCTGCATTGCAGCCTGGTGCCGTTCGTCAACCTCGAAAAGACCAGCCTCAAGGAGCTGCGCAAAGCCTTCAAGGTGCATGGGTTGCCGGCGCAGCTCGCGGGCGAATGGATTTCCCAACCTGACGCCCTGCCGCTGCTGCTCACCGAATCCGTCGCCAGCGCGATCACCAGTTATCGCGCCCAGCGGTTAGGCGAATACCGTTTACGGCAATTTCCACACCTCCATAAAATCTTTACCATTTCGTTGAAAGAAGCGAAAAATGAAGTGAAAGAAATCGGTGAGCGTCTGAGCGCGCCGCGGCCGCAAAAGTTCGGCAAATATGAGGTGGTGAAGCCCATCAAAGAAATCCAGCTCTACTCGACCTTCAAGGGTTACGATCCGCAGTTGGAGCGGGTGGTGGTGATCAAAGCCTACCGCGCGCAGGCGTTTGCCGGCTTCAAAGATTTCTCGTCGCTGCGCAAACAGTTTTATGAGGAGGTGCGAAAACTCAACCGCATCAACCACCCGAACATTACGGTGATTTACGACGCCGGCGAAGAAGGCGATATTTTATATCTAGTGCGTGAGTTCATCGAGGGGGAGACGCTCAACAAATATTTGTTGCGAGACGGCTTGCCAGATATCATCAAAACCATTGAGTACTACCGCGAAATTTGCAAAATCCTCGCGATCCATCATGAAGGTCACCTCTGGCATAAAAATTTGAAACCGGACAACATTTTCATTTCCGGCCAGGGGGAGATCAAGTTGGCGGACAGCGGTTTGCTGCAAGTGCGGCACACCGAGAAAGTCTGGAACGACGATATCAACTCGCAGGCTTACAGCGCGCCGGAACAAATTCAAGGGCTGACGCTCACGCCCGCGTGCGACATTTTTCAATTAGGAGTGATGTTATACGAAAGCCTCACG
Organism: bacterium; assembly: GCA_037446635.1. Lineage (GTDB taxonomy): Bacteria > Zhuqueibacterota > Zhuqueibacteria > Oceanimicrobiales > Oceanimicrobiaceae > DASWHH01. The sequence continues at coordinate 4,588 of JBBIIG010000066.1, read as the reverse complement.
GGCGTGCACCCCTTCCGCGGCAAAAACGCCCGCGAGGTGCGCGTCAAAATCCTCGCGGACGAAGCAGTGCGCGCCTCGCAATTCCGCGCCGACATCCCGCAGGCGCTCGACGACATTTTAGCCAAAGCCTTGGCCAAAGCGCCCAACCACCGCCACAACACCATTCAGGAGTTTTCCGCTGAGCTTAAAAAACTCATCCCCACCTCAAAAGAAACCACTTCAAAACGGCTGCTGGAGGCTTTGAAGTAAATGTAAATTTCCTCTCCGTCGGTTGGCAATAACTGCCAACTGCTCAATGCGCCGCCAGCCAGTTCGGCCCAACGCCAATCTCCACTTTCACCGGCACGCTTAATTGAATGGCGCTCTCCATTTCCTCCTGCACCAATTTCTTTACTTCCTCCAGTTCCGATTTAGCCGCCTCGAACACCAGCTCGTCGTGCACCTGCATGATCATTTTAGTTTGCAGCTTCTTCTCTTTCAATCGCCGCCAGATGTTGATCATCGCCACTTTGATCAAGTCCGCGGCCGTGCCCTGAATTGGCGTGTTGATGGCGGTGCGCTCCGCAAATTCCCGGCGGCCGCGGTTGCTGCTGAGGATGTCCGGCAAGTAGCGGCGGCGATTGAGCATGGTGGTCACGAATCCCTTTTCGCGGGCATCGGAAATAGTTTTGATGATGAAGTCATTCACCTTCGGATACTTGATGAAATAGTTGGTGATGAAATCCCGCGCCTCCTCCCGCGAAATTTCCAGCCGCGACGCCAGCCCATATTCTCCCATGCCGTACATGATGCCAAAGTTGATTTCTTTGGCGCGGCGGCGGTGATCGGCCGTGACCGCTTCCGGCGGGATTTCAAACACCAGCGCCGCGGTTTTGGTGTGAATGTCCTCATCGTTTTGAAACGATTCCAGAAGCACGGGATCGCCGGAAAGATGCGCCATGATGCGCAGCTCGATCTGCGAATAGTCGGCGTCGAGGATCACATGATCCGCATCTCCCGGAATAAACGCCTGCCGAATTTTGCGGCCAATCTCGGTGCGAATGGGGATGTTCTGCAAATTGGGATCGCTGGAAGACAGCCGCCCGGTAGCCGTCACCGTTTGATTGTAGGAGGTGTGCAGTCGGCCGGTTTCCGGATTCACCAATTTCGGCAGTGCATCAACATAAGTGGATTTGAGCTTCATCAGCTCACGATATTCGATCAGCGAGCGCGGCAGCTCGTGCACCTTCGCCAACTCTTCCAAAACATTGATATCCGTGGAATAGCCGGTTTTGGTGCGCCGTTTCCGCGGCAGCTTTAATTTCTCAAAAAGAATTTCCCCCAATTGCTGAGTGGAATTAATGTTGAATTCCTCCCCTGCCATTTCATAAACGCGCGCGATGAGTTGATCCAATTTTGCGCCCATCTCCTGCGACATGTTTTGCAAAAACGGCAGGTCGAGCGCTACACCAGTTTTTTCCATGTCCGCCAAAACATAAATCAGGGGCAGTTCAACATGTTCAAACAAGCTCTCTAATTGTACCTCTTTTAGTTTCGTCGCGAAAAAGCGCTGCAGCCGCAGCGTCACCTCCGCGTTCTCACAGGCGTACTGCGTCGCCGCGTTCTCCGGCGCTACCTCGAGACTGGTTTGGCTGCGATCTTTATTTTTCGCATCTGGCGGCGGCTGCATGGTGTGGTTCAAATGTTCCAGCGCCAGCGACTCCAAATTGTACTGCCGCTGGGTGGGATTGAGCAGGTACGCCGCGACCATGGTATCAAAATTGGCTCCCTGCACATCGATACCGTGCCGCGCCCAGACCAGCAGATCGCGCTTGAGGTTGTGGCTGCACTTTGCAATCGCTTCATTCTCGAAAACCGCTCGCAGCATTTCAGAAATTGCCATCGCGCCAAAAAGGTCGCCGGCCTCCTGAAACAACAACTCGCGTTTCGTTCCTGACTTTTCAACTTTGATGGGAAGATAAAATGCTTCTTCGGGTTTCAGGGCAACCGCCAGTCCCGTGATTTCGGCGCGTACAGGATCCGCTTCACTGATTTCGAGATGGAAAACAAATTGGCCGGCGGCGCCCATCATCTTCAACAATTTTTGCAATTGCTCTCTGGTATCGATGATGGTGTAATTGAGCTGTTTGGATTTTTTTGGGATTGTGAAACGGCTGAGAAGGCTGTTGAATTCCAGTTCCTGAAACAGACGAATGACCGTTTCGTTGTCCGGCTCTTTTCGGCGCAGCGCTTCCAAATCGAGATCGATGGGCACGGCAGTATCGATGATCACCAGCTTTTTGGAAAGCAGCGCCGCATCGCGGTGCGCTTTCAAATTTTCACGGACATTGGCGCGGCTCACTTTCTCAGCGTTTTCCAGCACGGCTTCCAAACTGCCAAACTCCTGAATGAGCTGCACCGCGGTCTTTTCGCCCACGCCGGGGACGCCCGGAATGTTGTCGGAGGTGTCGCCCATGAGGCCGAGGTAATCCACAACTTTGGCCGGCGGCAAACCGATTTTTTCCTCCACCGCTTTGGCGTCCAAAATTTCGATGTCATCGCCGGTGCGTTTGGGGTTGTACATGATGACGCCGTCGCCCACCAGCTGCATAAAATCTTTGTCGCCGCTGACGAGATAGGTTTGGTAATTTTCACGGGCGGCCCGTTTCGAAAGCGTGCCGATGACGTCGTCGGCTTCGTAACCGGGAAACTCGATGATGGGAATGTTCAGCGCGGAAATCACCTGATGAATTTTGGGGATTTGATCGCGCATGTCAATGGGCATCTTCTGACGGGTGGCTTTGTACTCTTTGAATTGTTGATGGCGGAACGTCGGTCCGGGCGGATCAAACACCACCGCCAGGTAGTCGGGATTTTCCTCGTCAATAATTTTAAACAAAAAACGGCAGAATCCGAACACTGCGCTGGTGTTTTCACCTTTCGAATTGGTGAGTGGATTTTTGATAAAAGCAAAAAAGGAACGGTAGGCCAGAGCGGAGCCGTCGACGAGAAAAAGTTTTTTGGAAGGCATCATTTTGCGAAACGATCAGGGTTTCTCTGATTTAAATTTATGGCATTCGTGAACAATCGACTCCAACATTTGCCAAGCATCATTTTTTGTTCCCTGATCGAGGATTCGCTCAAAATCCTGACCAAGCGGGACAACCATTCGCTTCAAAACATGAACTGGATAAGGTTCATAATCTCTCAAACTGTGATCCATCAAAACCTTGAAGTGCCCGACCGCCTCTTTCACAAAATGCTTCATTCCTTCTTTACTTCAACCCTTTCCTTGATAACAGCAGCCGAAAAATACGTTGCATTTATTTTGACCAAGTAACCGCACAGTTTCAAAAACTCTAATGCAATCTTTTTTTTCATTCTATTGGAAAGCGGCGTTTCCAAAAGCATACATCCGCCGCCGGTGGAATAAAGCGAGTGTGGGCCAAACTCAAATGTCACCACGCCGTCAGCGATGATATTTTGAATATTTTGCAGCGCCTTCCGAAACTCAGCATTGGATGCTGTTTTCGCAAAGGCGGCGCCATTGTTATTCCACCGAAGCATGATTTCAGGTGCTCGTAACAGTCGCGACAGACGAATCAGAAATTCGGTAATTTTCGGTTCTGGAATCTCGAAACTAACGTAATCAACTGCAACCCGCACAAATGCATCCGGTTCGAGATAAGGTCGCCCTTCCAAAACACCTTTCTGCAAATCGCGCAACGTTAGTGTATCCAAATTTGAAACCAATATTTCTTTTTCCTGCGGACTCATTCTTTTGATAAGATTGGCGACGAGGACGGGAAGGTTTTTGTCGATGTCGATCATGGCGCAAATTTATAACAATAGAAATAAAATGTCAAACAATTGCTTGTTAAGTAAAAATTCAATATAATCTCTGAAACAAGTTTGACCAAAGGAGCGCAGCTATGAACCAGCCCAATCCACCGCAGCAAATCAATGTCGAATTAGGCGAAAAAGAAGCCGAGGGAATTTATTCGAATCTGGCGCTGATTTCCCACTCGCCCGGCGAATTTGTGATTGACTTCACCCGCATTCTGCCCGGCGTGCCGAAAACCAAAGTTTACGCGCGGGTGGTGATGACCCCGCAGCACGCGAAATCATTTCTGAAAGCGCTGGAGGAAAACGTCGGAAAATATGAGAAGCAATTCGGCGAAATCAAAATTCACGGCGGCCCGCCGCAGGTGAATCAGAAGATCGGATTCAAGGCGCCGGGGGAAGAAACGGGTGCGGGGAATAGCAAATAAGTTTAACTACTACTTTGGTGGTAAACTTGTTCTTCGCCGTTCCCTGAACTACCGCACATAATTATACAGCGAAAAATCCGGATGCCTCACCCCAAAGTAGTTCCAATTCACCCCAAACTCATCATCCCACTCCTTGCTCGTAAACTTATTCTTTGCCGTCCCCTGCACCGAACTCCACGGCGTGGCCAAGCTTCGGCCGGCCAGAATGTATCCCCACGGGTCGTAATCATCATAGCCCACCACTGCGCCCGTATTGTCCACCGTTGCCCGAACACTGCCCAGATGATCCTTCAGAAAATACACCGTCTTCGAACTGGTGGAATAGGTCACCTGCAAAT